>DXCV01000082.1 GCA_019115825.1 Candidatus Bacteroides pullicola | reverse complement strand
GGAATTTAATGGCACGCAGATGACGCCGATTGTACAGATGACCACAGATTTTAGTAGATTGATAATAAAGAATCTGCGTAAATCTGCTTAATCTGCGTCATCTGTGTGCCATCACCGATAAATTATCATTTTATTGATTATGTTGGAAAAAATGTAATTTTAAGGGCTGAAAAGCGCATTGCCGAAATCACGAGGTAGGCGTTGCAAGGGTGCATGACAATGACAATTATGACAAATGACAATTATCAAAAATGGATTTTATTGGTTCATCAGAATATCCATGTATTATTATATATATATATATATAATATAATATATAATATATATAGTAATTAAACTTACTTTTCCTCTATTGTCTCGGCCGGAGCAAGATGGCCGTAATTTGATTTTCGGTAATTGTCATTTGTCATTTGTCATAATTGTCACGCTACCTTTCGCGGTGCTTGTTCGAAAATTTCCTGGTAGCGTCCGTTATCGCCTCTCTGGATTTGGTTACTCCAAACAAAAGCCCTATCTTTGTTCTGCGAAAGGAAAGGCAAAGTCTCGCGCAAACGAGGAATGGATGCTGGTGGATAATCATTCTTGGGGCATACGTTATCCGGTTTCAGAAATTCTTCGTATCTTTGCCGGGAAATTGGAAATCAAAATTTGAATACGATATGAACATCTCTTACAATTGGCTAAAAGAATATGTCGACTTCGACCTCACCCCGCAGGAAGTAGCTGCGGCGCTGACCTCCATCGGACTGGAGACAGGCAGCGTGGACGAAGTGGAATCTATAAAAGGCGGACTGGAAGGTCTGGTCATCGGTGAAGTGCTGACCTGCGAGCCGCATCCCAACTCAGACCACATGCACGTTTGCACCGTCAACCTGGGTGGCGGACAGGAGCCCGTGCAAATCGTCTGCGGAGCCGCCAACGTGGCCGCCGGACAGAAAGTGGTGGTGGCCACCCTGGGCACCAAACTCTATGACGGCGACGAATGTTTCACTATCAAGAAATCCAAGTTGCGCGGCATCGAATCCAACGGCATGATTTGCGCCGAGGACGAAATCGGCATCGGCACCGACCACTCCGGCATCATCGTCCTGCCCGCGGAAGCTGTCCCCGGCACGCCTGCCAAGGAGTACTATCACTTGGAGAGCGACTATGTGCTGGAGGTGGACATCACGCCCAACCGCGCCGACGCCTGCTCGCACTACGGCGTGGCACGCGACCTCTACGCCTGGCTCGTGCAGAACGGACGCACCGCCACGTTGCGCCGCCCGTCGGTGGACGCCTTCGCCACGGAGAACCATGACCTGGACATCGACGTCACGGTGGAGAACGCCGAAGCCTGCCCCCGCTACGCCGGCGTGACCGTCAAGGGCGTGACCGTGAAGGAAAGCCCCGACTGGCTGAAGAAACGCCTGACAGCCATCGGCCTGCGACCCATCAACAACGTGGTGGACGTCACCAACTACATCGTACACGCCTTCGGACAGCCGCTGCACTGCTTCGATGCCGACCAAATCAAAGGACGCCACGTCATCGTGAAGTCCTTGCCCGAAGGCACGCCTTTCGTCACCCTGGACGGCGTGGAGCGCAAGCTCGGCGGACGCGACCTGATGATTTGCAACGCCGAGGAGCCGATGTGCATCGCGGGCGTCTTCGGCGGCCTGGCCAGCGGCTCGACGGAGCAGACCAAGGACGTCTTTCTGGAGAGCGCCTACTTCCACCCCACGTGGGTGCGCAAGACGGCACGCCGCCACGGACTGAACACGGATGCCTCCTTCCGCTTCGAGCGCGGCATCGACCCCAACAGCGTCCTCTATTGCCTGAAGCTGGCCGCGCTGATGGTGAAGGAACTGGCAGGCGGAACCATAGCGAGCGACATCAAGGACGTGTGCAACGCCCAGTTCCCCGACTTCCGCGTCGAGCTGTCCTACCAATACGTGCACGACCTGGTGGGCAAGACCATTCCCGAAGAGACTATCCGCAGCATCGTCCGCAGCCTGGAAATGAAGATTGTGGACGAGACGCCCCAGGGGCTGACGCTCGACGTGCCGCCCTACCGTGTGGACGTGCAGCGTCCGTGCGACGTGGTGGAAGACATCCTGCGCATCTACGGATATAACAATGTGGAAATCCCCACCACCTTACACTCCAGCCTCACCACCAAGGGCGAGGAAGATAAGTCCAACCGCCTGCAAAATCTCGTGGCAGAGCAACTGGTGGGGTGCGGGTTCAATGAAATCCTGAACAACTCTCTGACGCGCGCCGCCTACTACGACGGGCTGGCCACTTATCCGTCGGATAACCTCGTCCGCCTGCTCAATCCGCTGAGCGCCGACCTCAACGTCTTGCGCCAGACTCTTCTCTTCGGAGGTTTGGAGAGCATCGCACGCAACACCAACCGCAAGAACGCCGACCTGAAATTCTTCGAGTTCGGCAACTGCTACCACTATAACAAGGAGAAAGCCGACCCCGAACGCGTCCTGGCTCCTTACAGCGAGGAGACGCATCTGGCCCTCTGGGTGACAGGCAAGAGAGTATCCAACTCTTGGGCGCATCCTGACGAAGATTCCTCCGTCTACGAGCTGAAAGCCTACGTGGAGAACATCTTCCTGCGTCTGGGTCTCCGGATGCACGACCTGGTGACGGGCACTTTGTCGGACGACCTCTTCGCCACGGCCCTCACCATTCAGACGCGCGGCGGCAAACGGTTGGCCACGCTGGGCATCGTGACGCACAAGGTGCTGAAAACATTCGACATCGAGCGCGAAGTCTGCTATGCCGATATCAACTGGAAGGAAATGCTCAAGGCCATCCGCAGCGTGAAGGTCAGCTACCGCGAGATTTCCAAGTTCCCCGCCGTGAAGCGCGACCTTGCCCTCCTGCTCGACAAGAAAGTGCAGTTCGCCGAGGTGGAGAAGGTGGCCTACGAGACGGAAAAGAAACTCCTCAAGGAAGTGGCCCTCTTCGACGTCTACGAAGGCAAGAACCTCGAAGCCGGCAAGAAGAGCTATGCCGTCAGCTTCCTCCTGCAGGACGAGAACGCCACGCTCAACGAAAAGCAAATCGACAAAATCATGTCGAAGCTCATCGCCAACCTGGAGAATAAGCTGGGCGCCAAGCTGCGGTGAGTTTTTGAGAACTCAAAAAAACAGAAACTAAAGAACTTATAAACTCATAAACTTAAATATACAATCCAATGGGAAGAGCATTTGAATATCGAAAAGCTACGAAATTGAAGAGATGGGGCCACATGGCCAAGACGTTCACCCGCCTGGGCAAGCAGATTGCCATTGCCGTGAAGGCAGGAGGCCCCGAACCCGAAAACAACCCCTCCTTGCGCTCCATCATCGCCACCTGCAAGCGCGAGAACATGCCGAAGGATAACATCGAGCGCGCCATCAAGAACGCCATGGGCAAGGATCAGAGCGACTACAAGGGCATGACCTACGAAGGCTACGGCCCCCACGGCATCGCCGTCTTCGTGGACACCCTGACCGACAATCCCACCCGCACGGTGGCCGACGTCCGCTCCGTGTTCAACAAATTCGGAGGCAACCTCGGCACGATGGGTTCCCTGGCTTTCCTCTTCGACCATAAGTGCGTGTTCACCTTCAAGAAGAAGGACGGCATGGACATGGAGGAGTTCCTGCTCGACATGATTGACTACGACGTGGACGAGGACTTCGACGTGGACGAGGAAGAGGGCACCATCACCATCTATGGCGACCCGAAGAGCTATGCCGCCATCCAGAAGCATCTGGAGGAGCAAGGCTTCGAGGATGTCGGCGGCGACTTCACTTACATTCCCAATGACCTGAAAGAAGTGTCGCCCGAACATCGCGAAACCATCAACAAGATGGTGGAGCGCCTCGAAGAGTTCGACGACGTCCAGACGGTTTATACCAACATGAAGCCGGAAGAGGACGAGGAATAAGAGGATTAGAAATAAAGATTAGTTAGTAAGGAGAGTTGATAGTTGGCAGCCTTGTCAATTATCAACTCTCGACTTTTTTAGAACGGCGTTTCCCTCTTGCGCTGCACCTCGATGCGGAGGCCGAAGCCGTTCTCCGATTTCAGTTCGAAGGCACCCTTGAAGTTGTTGCGCTCCCAAGGCAGGGCGGAGGGATTGTACACCCGCCGGCCGTCCGCGTCATATTCGCCGTAGGTGTTCAGCTTCCAGCCGTTGTTCAGTTGGAAGCTGCCCATTTGCAGGGTGGTGGGGGTGCCCCAGAAACTGTTCCATCCTAAGCCTGTGTAGGGCAAGCCCATCGTGTAGTTGCCTTGTGTGTAGATGACGTCCGTCCGGGGGCGGAAGATGAAGCTGTAGTCCTTGCTCGCATCGGGTATCTCCAGCTTGAAGTTGTCCAGGCTGGGGCGGTGGGGCAGGTTGATGGCCCCCACATCCAGCAGGAAGCCGCCGTAGTTCCTGACCGTGGAGGGCAGGAGGGAAGAGCCGCCTTCCGAAGCGGGAGGCGTGGCTATCGAATCGCCCTTCACTTCGCTCTGTGCGTGGAGCAGGAAGGTGGTGGTCAAGCATAAGATAAGTAATGCGATGCGTTTCATATCCAATGTCATTTTAATGGTTTCCGGACAAAATTACTCCTTTCCCTCGAATCGGGGAAATCCTTTCACATTATTTGTCGCTTAGTTGTTGACGATGAGCTTGTAGCCGATGCCGCGCACGTTGACGATGCGTATCCGTTCGTCCTTCGAGAGTTTGTGGCGCAGCTTGGTGATGAACACGTGCAGACTCCGCTGGTTGAAGAAGGAGTCGTCGCCCCACAGGTCGAGCAGCACGTCGCGCATGTCCACCACCTGGTCTTGATGCTCGCAGAGACGGCGCAGGATTTCGCTCTCGCGGTGGCTCAGTTCCGTTTCTATGCCGTTGTAGCGGAGACGTTGGGTGCGGGGCGTGAAGAGGTAGGTGCCGATTTCATACTTTTCCTGCCGGGTGGGGGATTCCTCCGTGCGGATGGCACGGCCCAAGAGCGCCTTGATGCGCACAATCAGCTCCTGCATCCCGAACGGCTTCTTGAGGTAGTCGTTGGCGCCCAGCTCGAAGCCCTCTACCACGTCGTTGATGGCCGAGCGGGCGGTGAGGAAGAGCACAGGCGTCTGCCGGTCGCGTTGACGGATGCGGCGCACCATCTCGAAGCCGTCCATGCGGGGCATCATCACGTCGGCCACCAGCACGTCGGGCTTCTCCCGGAAGAAGCATTGCAAGCCTTCCTCTCCGTCCTTGGCCAGGCAGATGCGGAAGCCCTGGCCTTCCAGCGTGTCCTTGATAATCATTGCCAAGGTGGCTTCGTCTTCGACTAATAGCACGTCTATTAATTCCTCATTCCTCATTCTTCATTCTTAATTTAATAATAAATTCGCTTCCCCTTCCCGGTTCGCTCTCCACTTCCACCGTGCCGCCGTGCTGCTCCACCATCGTCTTGACATAATACAAGCCGAGGCCGTAGCCTTTCACGTCGTGCAAATTTCCTGTGGGGACGCGGTAGAACTTGTCAAACACGCGGGGCAGTTTGTCCTTGGGGATGCCGATGCCTTTGTCTTGCACAGAGAAGATGAATGTTTCGCCTTCTCGATGGGAGTCTATCTTCACCTCCGCTTGGCCAATGGAGTACTTGATGGCATTGTCCAGCAGGTTGCTCACGATGTTGGCGAAGTGTGTGCGGTCGGCATTTATCATCAAGTCGGGGGGAGTGATGCGCGTGGAGATGCGGACGGGCTTGTCCGCCTTCAGCTTGTGCTCCTCAATGAGGGGCGCGATGATTTCGGCGACGGGAAACGTTGTCCGTTGCAGGCGGAAGGTCTTGCGCCGCTCCATGGAGAGGGAGAGAATCTGCTCCACCAGCCCGCCCAGCCGCTTGAGTTGTTCCTGGCAGATGCGGAGGTAGCGTATGCGCTTCGCTTCGTCGGCATCGGCGCCGAAGTTCAGCAGGGCGTCGTTGGCAGCGTAGGCCACGGCGATGGGCGTCTTCAGTTCGTGGGTCATGTTGTTGGTGAAGTCGTCTTTCATCTCCTCCAGCGTGCGTTGGCGCAGGAGGATGCGGATGAGGTACCAGAAGGAGAAGCCTAAGACGAGGAGGATGATGGCTGACGTGGCCAGTATGCCTGCCATCTGGCGGAGCACCCATCCGCCCAAGGGTTCCGTGGTGAGGAGGTAGAGCCACTTGCCGTGCAGGTCGTAGCTGTATTCATAGGTCTTGGCTTCGGGAGACGGAATGTAGCCTGGCGTGCCGCCCGTGGCAAGCGTGTCGCCTTGGTGTAAGTGCGTCAGACGGTAGGGGGCGATGATGTCTGCGCGGTGGAGTTCGTCGCGCAGCAGGCTGTCGTAGGTGGCGAAGTCCGGGTCGCGGATGACGTCCAGCCCCGCGTGCAGCCCCCGCTGGAAGTAGCCCGCCAGTTCCTGCATCGTGTTCTTCCTCCCGAAGAGGAAGTCTGTGCTGTTGGTGTGCAGCGAGGTGTCGATGGCAGCGGTGTCCCTTGTCTGCTGCACCTGCGTGGTGGTGCTGAGCGAGTCCCCACGTTGTTCGGTGACGATGGTGCGGCTCTCCACGTAGGGCGTCGTGTCGTTATATCCGGCGGAGACAGATACCTCGCCGTGTTGGATGGAGTCCTGCTCCAGCCGCTCGACGCGGAGGATGATTTCGTTGTAGTCGCTCAGGCGCATGGCTTCCGCGATGTCGTGCTCCGTCGCCCGGCATTGCGTGCGGTAGAGGTTCACCAGCCAATACGCTTGGTAGGCGAAGATGGCGGCGAGGGAGAGGACGACCACGAGGGCGATATGTTTTGCGGGCAGCTTCATGCCCGCAAAATTACGTCTTTCTTCCTTTCCTCGTTTAGGTTGATAAGACTAAATAACACTTCCGGTAAGACTTGGTAAGCCGCTTCCTGCCTGCCTTACGGCGGAGAATGCCGTACTTTGCACCGCCCGAGGTCCTACCTTGAAGGGCTCCAAGTACTACATAGGCATAACGAAAAAGCCTTATTGGTTCTACTAAAAAGCCTTATTCGTCCTACCAAAAAGGCTTTTTCGTCCTACCAAAAAGGCTTATTCGTCCTACTAAAAAGGCTTTTTCGTAATGTCTATGTAGTACGTTGAACGCCTCAAGGTAGGACGTCGGGCAGGCAAAGATAGGACATAGACTTACTTGATAAAGACAGAAAGATGAAACGAATGACTTTATGCGTGCTTGCAACATTTTGTTTGTCAGGCATCTGCGCACAAGAGATGAAGACGGACAGCCTCTGGGCGGACAGCCTGGTGAGGACCTTGCCCGAAGTGATGGTGACAGGCGAACGCCCCGTGGTGAAGGCCAAGGCGGGGCGGCTGGAGTATGACCTGCGAAGGATTATCGAAGGAAAGCCCGCGGACAACATCTACGATGCCCTGAAGTACCTGCCCGGCGTGGCGGAGATGAACGGCGCGTTGACCCTCGGCGCGAAGGGCGTGACCATCGTCCTGGACGGCAAGGTGACGAACATGAGCACGGAGCAACTCTACGCCCTGCTCCGGTCGATGCCCGCCGACCGCATCGAGCGGGTGGACGTGATGTACAATGCCCCGGCGCGTTACCAGGTGCGCGGTGCGCTGATAGACGTGCGCCTCCGGCACCGCATCGGCGACCCGGGCACGCTTCAGGGCGAGGCATACGCCCAATATGACCAGAGCCACGAGGCCAGCTTTCAGGAGCGCGCTTCCTTGATCTATAATGGTGGAAAATTCTCTCTCGACTTTCTTTACTCGCACACCCACGGCAAGGACTACAACACCAGCGACAAGGAAGCGCGCCACTGGCTGGAGGCCACGGACGAGACGCACTACATCGAGAACCATGAGGTGGCACGCAACCGCAACCATACGCACAGCTTCCGCCTCGGCACGGACTATCAGATAGGGAAAGACCACAGTCTTTCCTTTGCTTACAACGGGAGTTACCACACCCGCCACGTCCGCCAGCACACCACGGGCACGCAGACGGCGGAGAACCTCAGCAGTCGTACTTCGTGGCTGCACAACGGCCGGCTGGACTACCGCACGCCCATCGGCCTGAGCGCAGGAGCGGAGTTCACGTGGTATCGCACGCCGGGCACCCAGCTGCTTCACAGCGAGATGGAAGGCGAGCGGATGGACTTCTACACCACGGACCTGCAACGCATCAACGCCTGGAAGTTCTACCTCGCGCAGGAGCATTCGCTGAAGAACGGGTGGGGACTGAACTATGGCGCCATCTATACGACGAGCGTGGACAATTCGCAGCAACTCTACTTTGAAGACACGAGTGAACAAGTTGACGAGGCAACAAGTGGTGTGTTGCCGCCCGATATGAAGTCAAGGCGGAGGGAGCAGACGTTGAACTTCTACGCGGGCTTCAATAAGAACTTCGGACAGAAATGGATGCTGGACGCTTCGTTGGCGGGGGAGCGGTATAAGACGCCCGTGTGGGATGAGTGGGATGTGTATCCCGTCCTCAACCTGACGTACTTGCCTGCGCAGGGGCATATCCTCCAGTTGGGCTTCAACAGCAACAAGAGCTATCCCGCCTATTGGGAGGTGCAGGATGCCGTGTCCTACCTGGGTGGGGGCTACTCCGAGATACAGGGCAACCCGCTCTTGAAGCCCGCGAAGTTTTACCAAGTCTCGCTGAACTACGTGCTGAAGTCGAAGTACGTCTTTGCCGCCTGGTTCAATCACAACAAGGATTACGCCGTGCAGACGCTCTACCAGTCGCCCCGGGAACTGCTGGAGATATACCGTTCGGTGAACTTCGACTTTCTGCAACAGGCGGGTGTGCAGGCTTCCGTGCCCTTCAAGGCGGGCAAGTGGTTGGACTCCCGCCTGACGCTTATGGGCACTTGGACTCGTGCAAAGGACGGGGATTTTTATGACTTGCCTTTCGACCGGCATCTCCTGACGGGCATAGCGGTGTTGAACAGCACCTTCACGCTCCCCGTCAAGCCCGACTTGCGCCTGACGCTCAATGGCTTCTTCCAAAGCGGAAGCATCCAAGGCATCTACGACCTGCCCGCCAGCGGCAACCTCGACCTGTCTTTGCGCTACGCCTTCGCCCGGGGCAAATGTGTCCTCACGGCGTGGTGCAAGGACATCTTCGAGACGGCGGGCATCAGTCCCCGCATCCGCTATGAACGCCAGTGGGTGACGAACGATTATTCGTGCTTCCGCAGCGTGGGCGTGTCCTTTGCGTGGAGGTTCGGCGGCTATCAGGAGAAGAAAAGGGAAGGGGTGGATACGTCGCGGTTCAAATAAAAGGTGTATCTTTGCGGGCAACAAATTCGATTACCTTATGAAGAAACAAATCGTCTGGCTGGACGCCGTCCGGCTGCTTGCCTTTTTCTTTTTGTTGTGCTGCCATGCGGCCGACCCTTTCTATGCCACGGCCACATACGCCAATGCCGATGCGGGCGGGGCGGTGGATGCAACCTCGCTGATGTGGGGCGAGCGTTGGATGGCCTTTGTCCGTCCGTGCGTGCCGTTGTTCGTGATGATAACGGGCGCCCTGATGTTTCCCGTCCGCCAGTCGATGGGGGCGTTCTACAAGAAGCGCATCCTGCGGGTGCTGTGGCCCTTCCTGATATGGTCGGTGCTCTACTACCTCTTTCCGTGGTTCACGGGCGTGCTGGGCTGTGACAAGAACATTGTCTACAAGTGCTTCATCTGGGCGGAGAGCGACAGCCAGTCCTTTGCCTCCAGTTTGGCCAACATCCTGCGCATCCCCTACACGTTCAGCTTCATCGCGCAACACATGTGGTACATCTACATGCTGATAGGCCTCTACCTCTTCATGCCCATCCTCTCTGCGTGGGTGGAGCGGGCCACGAAGAAGCAACTCCAGGTGTTCATCGGCTTGTGGGCGCTCAGCACCCTGTTGCCCTACTTTCATCAGTTTGTCAGCCCGTATGCCTTCGGCACCTGCACGTGGAATTCCTTCGGGTTGTTCTATTACTTCGCCGGGTTCAACGGCTATCTCCTGTTGGGCCACTACCTGCGCCACTATATGGACTGGAGCCTGACGCGGACGTGGCCCGTGGCCTTGGTGTTGCTGGTGGCGGGCTTCCTGGTCACCTACCTGGGTTACGGTCACATCATGTCCCTGCCGGAGAAGACGCCGGAGCAGATTGAGTTGTTCTGGACATACAACACGCTGAACGTGGCCTGCATGTCCACGGCTTGGTTCCTGTTGCTGAAGCATGTCTCCCTTCCGGCGGAGTCGCGGGCGGGGCGTTTCCTGGCCAACCTCACTTTCTGCGGCTTCGGCATCTACATGGTGCACTATTTCTTCGTGGGGCTATGCTATCAGATTGTCCAGACCCTCGCGTTGCCTGTGCCTTTGCGGATTCCTGCCTCGGCCTTGCTGATATTTGTCTTTTCGTGGAGCTTCACTTACGTGGTCAAGAAAGGATTGGGGCGCAGGGCGGTGTATCTGATGGGGTAGGAGCAGTGCTTCATTTCTTCCGCGCCGCCACAGCCAATATCACCCCCAGCGCCACGCCCAGCAAGGCAGCGAAGAGCACGCGCGTCTCTTCGGGCAGGAGGAAGGTGATGGTGTGTGCCGGATACCAGAAGAAGGGGATGGTCTTCTTGAAGACGAAGTTCCACTGCACGCGCCAGTTCAAGCCTTGCATGATTTCGCCCATCGGTATCGGGGTGAACAATCCGCGCAGGGTGCCGCCCGTGGCCAGGATGTGCGTGTCCGTAATCTTGTGCAGGGTCATAAAGACGGGGGCGAAGATGGTGTTCATCGTGACGGAGATGGCCAAGGCCAGCAATACCTTCTCCATGGTGAGGGGACCAGCCATCAGTTCTTCCGGATGCGCCACGCCCAGGTATCCGGCAAAGGCGGGCACGCCGGTGGAGAAGACTACGAAGGCCATGTTGATGCCCATGCCGAAGATGCCCCACACCACGGCGCGCGGCAGTATGCCGAAGCCGGGCTTCAGGTAGCGGCCCGTGCTGATGCGCAGGCCCAGCAACTCGCCCAAGGTGGAGAGGATGCCGAACTTCAGGAAGCTCATCACCATGCCGTGCGCGGCGTTGAACGATTGATAACTCCGGTAGAGTGCGTCACTCAGGAAGAAAGGGAGGAACAAGGCCACCACAATCAGCAGAAAAACAAGGTCTTTTTGTTTCATGGTTGTACATGTATTAAGTGGTTGATAATAAAGTTGATAATAAATGGTCAATGATTGATGATAAATGGTTAATGGGCGTCCAGCATCTTCATGGCGATGTCCAGGTAGCGGCGCATGTCGATGGTGAAGGGGCCATCGTAGACATCGTGCCGCTTGCGGCCCAGGCGGACAACGATGGCATCTTGCGAGGGAATGGCGAAGATGTATTGCCCCAGCATCCCTCTCAGGCAGGGGATAGCCTCGCCCCGGTAGGGATAAATCCATGTCTGGAGGCCGTAGTAGGAGAGGGAGTCACGTCCCCATTGGTCTTTCAGGTAAGAGGCGGGGCGCGTCATCTCGTCCATATATGCCTTGGAAACCAGTTGGTGTCCGTCCCAATTCCCGTGGCGGAGCAGGAGGCGGCCGAAGCGGGCGGCGTCGCGTGCCGTGGTGTGGAAGCAGCAAAAGGCTTTTTCGTCGCCGCCTTTCTTGTCCAGGAGCCAGTAGGCGTCGCGTTCGGCCTGCATCGGTTTCCAGAGTTTTTCTTCGGCATATTGGCTCAGCGTCTGGTCGGTGGCTGCTTCGAGCGCGAAGGCCAGGAGTTGTGTCTCCCCGCTTCGGTAGGAGTATTGCACGCCGGGTTCGTCCACGACATCCAAGCCTGTAACTAGTTCATAAAGGTCATCCCCGTAATAGCCGTGCGTGGTGACGGAGAAGAGCGAGGCGTAGGATTCGTCCCAAGCCATGCCTCCGCTCATGGTGAGGAGGTGGCGCAGGGTGACGTCGGCCTGGCGTCCCTTATTATATATAGGTATATAGCGCGACACGGGGTCGTCGAGGCTATGAATCCGCCCTTCGTCCAAGGCGATGCCGGTGAGGAGGCCCACGATGGTCTTGGTGGCGGAGTAGAGGTTGGATGTGAGCGTGTCATTCCATCCGTCGCGGTAACTCTCGAAGAGGAGGCTGTCTTGGCGGATGACAAGGAAGGATATGGTGTGGAGCGAATCGAGGTAGGCTGCATCCTCAGCGGGCAGGACGTATTGGTTATAGCTCTTGGCATGGGGCCAGTGCCAGACATCTGCGGCATCGTGGCGGACGGTGTCGTGGTGGAAAGTCTCCAAGTCGTCAATGACGGGCATCAGGTGGATGAGAGCCTGGCGGGCGTAGTGGGGCAGGGTGAACCAACTCATCACCAGCAGGGCGACGATGAGCAAGGCGCCCAATATCTTTTTTCTTTTCCGGATCATGTCTTTCAGGTAAAAAAGACGCCCCGCAGGGAGAAGCTCCCACTTGCGATGGGGAGAACGTCCTGCGGGGCGCGCTGGTTTTATGCCATGGCTTGCTGATTCATTAGTAGGCGAAGAGCGGATAGTTCTTCATCGTCTCGTTGACGCGGTTGCGTACGTTGGCGATGACTTCTTCGTTCTCCACGTTGCTCAGGACGGTTTCAATCATCTCGGCGATTTCCAGCATCAGGTCTTCCTTGGCGCCGCGCGTGGTGATGGCGGGAGTGCCGAGGCGGATGCCCGAAGTCTGGAAGGCGGAGCGGGTGTCGAAAGGCACCATATTCTTGTTCACCGTGATGTCGGCCGATACCAATGCTTTTTCGGCCACCTTTCCTGTCAAGTCGGGATACTTCGTGCGGAGGTCAACGAGCATGGAGTGGTTGTCCGTGCCGCCGCTCACGATGGTGAATCCGCGGTCCATCAAGGCTTGTGCCAAGGCGGCTGCATTCTTCTTCACCTGGGTGGCGTATTCCTTCCATTCGGGCTGGAGGATTTCGTTGAAAGCCACAGCCTTGGCGGCGATGACGTGCTCCAGCGGGCCGCCCTGTATGCCGGGGAATACGGCGGAGTCGAGCAACTGGGACATCATCTTGATTTCGCCCTTCGGCGTCTTCTTGCCCCAGGGATTGGGGAAGTCCTTGCCCATCAGGATGATGCCGCCACGGGGACCGCGCAACGTCTTGTGGGTGGTGGAGGTGACGATGTGGGCATACTTCACGGGGTTGTCCAGCAGGCCGGCGGCGATAAGTCCGGCGGGGTGTGCCATGTCAATCATCAGCAGGGCGCCCACCTTGTCGGCAATGTCGCGCATACGCTGGTAGTCCCATTCGCGGGAGTAGGCCGAGCCGCCGCCCACGATGAGCTTGGGCTGTTCGCGCAGGGCGATTTCCTCCATCTGGTCATAGTCCACGCGGCCTGTTTCCTTGTTCAGGTTGTATTCGCAGGGCGTGTAGAGGATGCCGGAGGTATTGACGTGCGAGCCGTGGGAGAGGTGTCCGCCATGTGCCAGGTTGAGGCCCATGAACTTGTCGCCGGGGTTGAGCACGGCCAGGAACACGGCAGCGTTGGCTTGTGCGCCGGAGTGGGGTTGCACGTTGGCCCATTCGGCTCCGAATATCTTCTTGATTCGTTCGATGGCCAGCTGCTCGCTTTGGTCCACCACCTCGCAACCGCCGTAGTAGCGTTTGCCGGGATAGCCTTCGGCGTATTTGTTGGTCAGGCAGGAACCCATGGCCTGCATCACTTCGTCGCTCACAAAGTTCTCGGAGGCAATCAGTTCGATGCCTTTCAACTGGCGTTGGTGTTCTTTTTCGATGATGTCGAAAATCAAGTCGTCTCTTTTCATTCTGTCTTATTTAATAGGGTATATATTCTCTGTCCGCCGCAAAGTTAGGGCAAATATCTGAATTAAAAGAAAATTCCGAGGGAAAAACTTAACACGTTGTCCCGGCGTTTATAGTGCACCTCGTTTCCGGATAGCTGTTTGGTGAGGCTGAGCAACCCGATGTCATAGCGGAAATCGAAGAAGATGGGCGAGATGGTGACGGATGTGCCCACGGTGAAACTCACCCCCATGGGGTAAAGTTCTTCCTTCAAGTCCGTCTCGTCGAAGTTTTGGAAACTGATGTCGCTCTTCTCCCGCCACAGGAGGCGTATCTTAGGCCCGGCAAATACCGCCATGTGGTACGCTCCTTGCTTGATGAAGTTGTAGCCGTAGAGCACGGGGATATCGAAGCTGTATATCTGTGAGGAGATGGACGACCGTTCGCCCGTCTGGGTGCCCAACGGAGGGGCTTCGGCGAGGGGTTTGGTAAAGGTGATGTCACAATTATTGACGTTGTACGAGGCTTCCGTCTGGAGGAAATGCCGCCCGAAGTTGATGCGCATGAAGACCGCGGCCAGGTAGCCTACGCGGTAGTTGTTTTGCACCTCCTTGACGGGTGTGCCCCCGATGCTGAAACCGTTGATAAAGGAGAGGGCAGCCGTGAATCCGGCTTTGACGCCCCAATTGACGGTCACAGGCACCGTTTTTGGGGGAGGCGTCATCGTCGTGTCGGCTTCCTCGGCATGAAGCAGGCAGGGGAAGCATCCCGACAGGAGAGAGCAGAGGAGCAGGGCCAGCGTGCGCATGGGGACGTCAGGATTTTTTCTTTTTCTCCACCGACCAGCCGAACTTGCCGATGTGTGCGCCCAGGTCGTAATAGTTGCCGTGCACATAGACCAGCGGCTGGCTGGAGGCCAGGTCGAACTTGCCCGTGGCGGGGTCGAGGTAGCGGTCGTCGGCGCGGACGTTCACCACGTCGGCGATGAACAGGTCGTGCGAGCCGAGCGAGAGGATTTCCTTCACCCGGCATTCGATGCACAGGGGCGATTCCTCCACCAGCGGTGCGCTGACCACGGTGCACCGCCCCGGGGTGAGGCCCATCTCCTCGAATTTGTTGTAATCCCGCCCCGAGCGCACGCCACACCAGTCCGTGGCGCGGGCCATGTCGCGGGTGGTGAGGTTGATGACGAACTCCATGTGGCGGCGGATGATGTCGTAGGAGTGTCGTTCGGGGCGCACGGAGATGTAGCACATCGGCGGGTTGGTGCAGAGGGTGCCCGTCCACGCCACGGTCAGGAGGTTGTATTCCTCGGGCGTGCTCCCACAGCTCACCAGGACGGCGGGCAGGGGATAAATCATCGTGCCGGGTTTCCAGTCTTGCTTCATAGCAGCGTGATGTCCTTC
>DXCV01000010.1 GCA_019115825.1 Candidatus Bacteroides pullicola | reverse complement strand
CTGCCGACCGTATAAGCAGCCAGCGGGCGCAGACGTTCGGCTTCTTCTGTCAGCGGGATGAGCTCCTGTTCGGCCAAGGCGATGATTTCCTTCCGCCGGGAGGATTGTTGCGTCGCCCAGTTGTTGGCGCTGTTCAGGCTTTTGCTTAGGGTGGCCAGCGGCATGTCCTTGTCCGTCAGTTTACCGGCTTTCAATTTGCGGAAATAGCCGCCTATGCTGTTTTTGCCGCCCCGCAATTCTTCGGCGGACAGGTTGTGCGCCTCGAGTATTTCTTCAAAGCGCTTCCCTTTGTCTGCCATTTGCTTGAGCGACTTTTCAGCCATTCCTTTCAAGAGGTCTTTGTACAGGCGGACGGCTTGCGGATGGCGCATTTTCGCCCTGAGCATTTCTCCGCGCTCCACGTAGCCTTCGTTGAAAATATTGCGGGCGAAGGCTTTGACCTCGTCCGACACATTCCATCGCTTGTCGTCGGCAATGCGTTCGTAGATGTAATCCAGCAGCAGGGGCAGGACAGGCGAAGCAGGGGTCAGGCTCTCGATGAGGCTGTCCACGGCATCGGACAACACCTTGTCGCTGTCCAGTTCGATGTTCAGGTTGGGGCTTAGCTCGAGTTCGCGGGCCAAGTTGCGCATGACAGATTGGAAGAACGAGTCGATGGTCTCCACCCGGAAGCGGCTGTAGTCGTGCAGCATGTATAGCAGTGCCTTGCCTGCCCGCTGCCTGACTTCCTCTTCGGTGAGCGACAGGTGCAATGCCGGCAATTCCGCTTGGAGGCAATGCAGGTAAGCTGTTGCGGAGGGGTCGTTCTTCCACAGGCCGTAGAGGGTTTGCACGATGCGCTCCTTCATTTCTGCGGTGGCTTTGTTCGTGAAGGTGACGGCCAGTATGCGGCGGTAGGCGCGTGGGTCGGCAATGAGGTGCTTGATATATTCAACGGCCAGCGTGAAGGTTTTTCCCGAACCCGCCGAGGCTTTGTATACAAGTAGTTCCATGATGTTATCCGGCTGCTTTTCTCAAGCGTTTGAAGTATTCTATGATTCCCCGGTAATCCCGGTCGGTGCAGGCATTGAACTTATTCCATAAATCGCCCATTACCACAGCGCCTCCGAAGTGCAGTTCATGCAGCAGGGGGATGTTCTCCAGTCTTACGCCGCCCAGTGCCATGACGTTGCTGTCGATGAGGTGCTTGCCGGCGGCCTGGTGCAAAGTCTCCTTGCTGAAAGCGGCGGGGCGTGGCGTGGTGATGGAGTTGAATACCGGGCTGAGGAAGACATAGTCGTAGACACGTTTCTTGGCTTGCAGCTCGTCCAGGGAGCGGCAGGTGCAACTGACGTGCCCCGAATAATCCTCGGGCATATTGGGATTCCGCTTGTTGAGGTGGATGCCCATCAAGCTACATTCCTCCTGGAGGTAGAAATGCTCGTGGGTGACGATTTGCTTGTGGTATTTTTCGGGTATGAGGGAAAGAAGACGTTCGGCATACATTGCCGGAGTTTCCGGCTTGCGCAGATGCAGGATGTCCAGCCCTTCCTCGAACAGGGCATTGATGATTTGGTCCTCTTCAACGAAGAACGTCGGGGTGGTGACTACTATCAGTTTCATACCTTTTGCTTCAATGGGTGCAATGTTTGCTATCATTGGTTGTTGATGCCGACAAAGATACATAATCTTGTTGAAACCACCAATCTTTCGTTTGCATATTGTCTGCATTATCCCTACAAAATGGGGGATAAAAAGGGAGTTTCCAAAAGAAAATTGAAAGAAAACCGCCGAATGCTTGCATATCCGGCAGAAAAGCACTACCTTTGCGCCGCAATTCAATAAGGTTGGTTCCGTAGCTCAGCTGGATAGAGCAACGCCCTTCTAAGGCGTGGGTCCTGCGTTCGAATCGCAGCGGAATCACGATTGCTTGGCGCAAACGGCTATATGGATAGTGTTTGCGCTATTTTTTTTTTATCTCCCTGCAAGCCTATCCTTGCACAAAAAAAGGCATGCCTCGCGACATGCCCTTTCTCTTTTTTCTTATATGTGCAAAATGCAAGAAGCGGATTATTCAGCCAGCTTGCCGTTGGAGCCAAGCACATTGATGATTTTGTGCTTGTACAGCTTCTCCATTTCGTCGCGGGCCGGACCCAGGTATTTGCGGGGGTCGAACTCGGCGGGCTTCTCGGCAAATACCTTGCGGACAGCAGCCGTCATGGCCAGACGAGAGTCGGAGTCGATGTTGATCTTGCAGACAGCAGACTTGGCAGCCTTACGCAACTCGTCTTCGGGGATACCGATAGCGGCTTCGAGCTTGCCACCATATTGGTTGATCATGTCTACATATTCCTGAGGAACGGAAGAAGAGCCGTGCAGCACGATGGGGAAGCCCGGCAGTTTCTCCATCACTGCATCCAATACGTCGAATGCCAAGGGAGGAGGAACCAAGCGGCCCGTAGCGGGGTCAACGTGGCACTGTTCGGGTTTGAACTTGTATGCGCCGTGGGAAGTACCGATGGAGATAGCCAAGCTGTCGCAGCCCGTGCGGGTAGCGAAGTCGATTACTTCCTCAGGGTTCGTATACGTGTGGTGTTCGGCAGATACTTCATCTTCCACACCAGCCAATACGCCCAGTTCGCCTTCTACGGTAACGCCATATTGGTGAGCGTAATCAACAACCTTCTTCGTCAAGGCTACGTTCTCCTCGTAGGGCAGGTGAGAACCGTCAATCATGACAGAAGAGAAGCCCATGTCCACGCAAGACTTGCACAGCTCGAAGCTGTCGCCGTGATCCAGGTGGAGCACGATTTCAGGATGTTCGCATCCCAGTTCCTTGGCATACTCAACGGCACCTTCGGCCATGTAGCGCAGCAAAGTCTGGTTGGCATAGTTGCGGGCACCCTTGGAAACCTGCAGGATGACGGGGCTCTTCTCTTCGGAAGAAGCCTTGATGATGGCCTGCAACTGCTCCATGTTGTTGAAGTTGAATGCCGGGATAGCATAACCGCCCTTGATGGCACGCGCAAACATCTCTTTGGTGTTTACGAGACCTAACTCTTTGTAATTAACCATGTTAGTATAAATTTATTGTTAGTGAATAAAAATTCTATGCAAAAATAAGCATTCTCTGCCAAATACAAAACAGGGAAGAGCAAATTATTTTCGGCTCTTCCCTGCGATTTGCGAATTATTTAAGGGTTGTGTACATTATTTAATATTAGGCTTTCCCATGGGGTGTTTATTCTTGCTGCAAGTCCACTGCATAGCTGGCGCGCTTGCCGGAGGGGAACATGCCGGTGATGAACAAGACTTGCTCGGGCGACTGTGTGGCGGCTTTCAGCTCGGCTTCCAGGTCTTCCACGGCCTTCATGCTCTTGCCGTTGACCTTAAGGATGATGAAGCCTTTGCGGATGCCGGCGTCCTTCATCTTGCCGGTGCTGACGCCGGTCACTTCCAAGCCATAGCCCAAGTTGAGCTGGCGCTTCAAATCGGCGCTGACGGGCTTGAAGGCGGCTCCCAGGATTTCCATGCCGCGGTCTTTGACCACCTTGGTGTTGCCTTGGGCATTCTTCAGCGTCAGGGTGACTTCTTTCTCCTTCTTGTCGCGGACAATCGTGACCTTCACCTTGTCGCCCGGGCGATGCTTGCTCAAAGCCTGCTGGAGGTCGGAGAACTTGCGAATCTTCTGGCCGTCCATCTTGATGATGACATCCTCTTCCTGCAAGATGCCTGCTGCCGAGCCTCCATCCAAGACTTTGCCCACATAGGCGCCTTCTTCCACGCCCAGTTCTTCTTTCAGCTTCTTCCGGTATTGAATTTCGGCTTCGTTCATTTGCAAATCCGTCGCCAGGTCAATGCCTTCGATGCCCAACACAGCCCGCTGTACGGTGCCATATTGCTTCAGGTCGGCCACCACCGTCTTCATCAGGTTGGAGGGGATGGCAAAGCCGTAGCCGGAGTAGCTGCCCGTGGGCGAATAGAGCATGGTGTTGATACCTATCAATTCGCCGCGTGCATTGACCAGCGCACCGCCACTGTTGCCGGGATTGATGGCGGCATCGGTTTGGATGAAGGATTGGATGGTGGCAGCCTTGCCGTTGGCGGCTTCCGGGCCAATGTCGCGCGCCTTGGCGCTGATGATGCCGGCTGTCACTGTGGAGCTGAGGCTGAAGGGATTACCCACGGCCAGCACCCATTCGCCCACCTTCAAGGCGTCTGAGTCGCCCACGGGAATCGTGGGGAAGTCGTCGCCCTCAATCTTCAGCAGGGCCAGGTCTGTGGTTGGATCCGTGCCTATGATGCGGCCTTTCAGCTCGCGTTCATCATTCAGTTGGACGGTGATTTCGTCGGCACCTTCTATCACGTGGTTGTTGGTCACGATGTAGCCGTCCTTGGAAATGATGACGCCCGAACCGTATCCCACGCGCGGCTGTGTCTGGATTTGGCGCTCCTGTCCGCGGGGGTCGCCGAAGAAGAAGTCGAAGATGTCCGGCATGGTGCGCACCGTCTGCGTGCGTCCCAACTGCGTGGAGCGGATGTGCACCACGGCATGTACCGAGGCCTCAGCGGCTTGGGTCAAGTCCACCGGCTGGGCGTTGGCAGAGGAGAGTCCTGCCAAGCGGAAGTTATCGGGATTCTGCTGAAACAATTCGTTGAATGTGGCCGAAGCCTCCTTCTGGTTGCTGAGCAGTTTGTAAGCCGTGAAGCCGCTCACTCCCGAACTGAGGAGCACGATGGCGGCCACGCCCATGAATTTCTTTGCTGTCTGTTTCATAATCAATATCACCTTTAATTGTTAATATTCGGGTTTGTTTTAAGATTTCGGCGTTAAAATAACGACAAAAATCATTCACTTATTCCGCTTTTCCCGAAAATTTGTTCACCTTTAACAATGGCCGTTTGGAGCTTAACAGGGGTTAACGGCGCGGGCTGCCAATTTAGCATTTCTGCACGATTTGAAGTGTTAACGCGCTGACAGAAAGTCAGAGGGGGATTTTGCTCTCCCCGCCCTATGGCTTTATCTTCTTCTTATATTGCTCGAAGCGGTCGGTGATTTCGCGCACGAAGGCGTAGGTCTCTGTCCCTCGGAAGTACCCGAACTTGCACACGGGGTCGGTGAAATACTCCTCGTTGCTCTTCAGGAGGATGTACTTCTCCACGTTGTCGCGCCAGACGTGTTTGTCTTTGCCGTATTTCTCGGCCAGGGCCATGGCGTCCAGCACGTGGCCGATGCCGGAGTTGTAGGAGGCGAGGACGAAGTTGGTGCGCTCGGGCTCGGGGATGTCGGTGAAGCTCTCGGCGGTGATTCCCAGGTATTTCACCGCCGCGCGGATGCTCTCCTCGGCATTCTGTTCGCGCCCCGGGGGGACGCCCATCGCCCGCGCGGTGGAGGGCATCAGTTGCATCAGTCCCCGTGCGCCCGCCCAGGATACGGCCGCGGTGTCGAAGTTGGATTCCTTGTAGGCGAGCGAGGCCAGCAGCCGCCAGTCCCAGCCGATTTGCGGGGCATATTTCTTGAAGAGCGGGTCATAGTGCGAGATGATGCCCTGGCTCAGGGAGAGGATGGGCGTATGGGGCATGGCTTTGCTCGTCTCGAAATACCGCTTCATGCTGGCCGTGTAGGCGGGCGAGGCGGCGTTGGCCTGTTGCCAGCGGTCGGCAGCGGCGGCCAGCAGGGGGCAGTCGCGCCTCACGGCCCACGACGAGCGTTGATCGAAGCTGATGGCCAGCCGCGTGTCCAGGTTGGGGTAATAGGTGGCGTTGAGGCGGGCCACGTCGTCGTCGGCCACGGTGTAGTCAATCTCCCCGCGCGACACCAGCCGGATGAGGTCCTCCACGCCGATGCTGTCCGCCCGCACTTGGTGGATGAGGATGCCCCCGCCCAGCTCCTGGTTGAGGTTGACCAGGCGGTCGTAGTACTTGCCGGGCTTCACGAAGACCTTCTTGCCAATCAGCTCCGTCACGTCCGTCAGCGTCTCGCGGCGTCCGCGCCTGCGCTGCACGATGACCTGGTGGGTGACCACCTCGTTGCCGCAATACGTCAGGCTGTCGCGCCCCTCCTTGGTGATGGGCAGGTTGTAGGCGATGAGGTCGCCCTCGCCCGCTAGGAGCCGCCGCTCCAGGTCTTGCACGTTGCGCGCCACCTCCACCTCCAACTCCAGGCCCTGGCTCTCGGCAAACTGCTGCGCCAGCTCGTACTGGAAGCCCATCTCCTGGCCGCGATAGTTGAAGTAGGACGTCGAGCTGTAGAGCGTCAGCACCGTCAGCCGGCCGCTGTCCTGCAGTTGGGGCAGGTCGCGCGGGGCAGGGGCGGGGGCGGCTTGCTTCCGTCCGCCTTGGCAGGAGGCGAACAGCAGGCAGAGTAGCACGAGCAGCGTGCAGGGCAAGAGAGTGAGCGGGGAAGTATGGGTTTTCTGCATCATGGGCATCAGTTTTTTCGGGTTACGCCCACAAAGATAGGCATTCTGTCCGGGATAACCAAAAGATGGAGGCGTCGCGGGAGGTGTTTTTGCTGTTTTTTTAGTGGAAATCAATGTAATAAGCAAGAAATCAAAATATTGCGATAAAAAATGTAGCGATGCCGTCCCTAATCCTGCAAAATCTAACAGTCTAACAGTCTAACAGTTATTTTTTTCCGATTTTCAGCCTGCCGACCTCTGAATACAGAGTTATATTATATATATAATATATATAT
>DXCV01000081.1 GCA_019115825.1 Candidatus Bacteroides pullicola | reverse complement strand
ATATATTATAAAATAATAATAAGACTTTCTCCTCTTTCTCTCCTCAAACCCATCCCGTATTTTTTAATTGTCGTTTGTCGTTTGTCGGATTACAAGGCTCAACCCTCAACAGGCAAATTTCTATTTTCAGGACAAACATCAAAGAAAAGACAGCCATGCAGCCCCGAAAAGAGAAGGAATCCCCCTATAAACCGTTTCTATTTTCAGCTCCTATAAAATAGGCTAACCTCGTGATTATAAATTGATTTAAGTCAAAAAGCGTTTATAAAAAACCTCCAGCGCGTCACAGGTATCGAGGAAGCCCGTACATTTGCATCGAACAAATTTCAAACACCAAATGTTACGTATCATGAAACTAAAATTTATCTTGCTCATGGCTGCCTTCAGTCTTTTCGGGTGGTGCAACGCTGCCCGTGCCGCGAAAGTGGAGAAAGTGGCCCCCACATTCTGGTGGGCGGGGATGCAGAATCCCGAGTTGCAAATCCTGCTGTATGGCGAGGGCATCGCCTCGGCCGACGTCAGTCTCCAGGCACAGGGCGTGGAGCTGCGCGACGTGGTGAAGCAACAGAACCCCAACTACTTACTGTTGTACGTGGACCTCTCCGAGGCCGCACCGCAGACGTTTGACATCGTCCTGAAACAAGGGAAGAAGACCACCACCGTGCCCTACACCCTGCGCCAGCGCACGCGCCGCGGCGAGGACATCCAGGGCTTCACCTCCGCGGACGTGCTCTACCTCATCATGCCCGACCGCTTCGCCAACGGCGACCCCGCGAACGACATCGTGGACGGGATGCTGGAGAATAAAGTGGACCGCACCGAGCAGTATGCCCGCCACGGCGGCGACCTGAAGGGCATCGAACAGCACCTGGACTACATCGCCGACCTGGGCGTGACGGCCATCTGGCTCAACCCCACGCAGGAGAACGACATGCCCGACGGCTCCTACCACGGCTATGCCATCACGGATTACTACCAGATAGACCGCCGCTTCGGCACGAACGAGGAGTTCAAGCAACTCGTGGACCGCTCGCACGAGCGCGGACTGAAGGTGGTGATGGACATGATTTTCAACCACTGCGGCAGCGAGAACTACTTGTTCAAGGACCGCCCGTCGGACGACTGGTTCAACTTCCGGTCGCAGTACGTGCAGACGTCCTTCAAGACGGCCTCCGTGCAGGACATCCACGCCGCCGACTATGAGCGGCGGATTGCCACGGACGGGTGGTTCACCGAGGTGATGCCCGACCTGAACCAGCGCAACCACCACGTGGCGCGCTACCTCATCCAGTCGAGCATCTGGTGGATAGAGTATGCCGGCATCAACGGCATCCGCCAGGACACGCACCCCTACGCGGACTTCGACTTCATGGCCCAGTGGTGCCGGGAAGTCTTGGAGGAATACCCGCACTTCAACATCGTGGGCGAGACGTGGCTCAACAGCAACGTCCTCGTCTCCTTCTGGCAGAAGGACAGCAAGCTGGCCGCCCCGCGCAACTCCAACCTGCCCACGGTGATGGACTTCCCCCTGCAAGCGTTGATGAACTCCGCCTTCGACGAGGAGACCACCGACTGGGCGGGCGGACTCTACAAGCTCTACGACTACAACACGCAGGACCTGGTGTATGCCAACCCCATGAACCTGCTGACCTTCCTGGACAACCACGACACCTCGCGCTTCACCACCCGCGAGGAACAGGCCGAGGACCTGACCCGCTACCAGCAAGCACTGCTCTACCTGCTGACCACGCGCGGCATCCCGCAACTGTACTACGGCACGGAAATCCTGATGACGGGCGACAAGGCGGACGGCGACGGCACCCTGCGCAAGGACTTCCCCGGCGGATGGGCGGGCGACAAAACCAACGCCTTCACCCGCGAAGGACGCACCGCGCTGCAAAACCAAGCTTACGACTACGCCAAGAAACTCCTGACGTGGCGCAAGACGAACAAGGCCGTCGGACAGGGCACGATGAAGCACTT
Organism: Candidatus Bacteroides pullicola; assembly: GCA_019115825.1. Classification (GTDB taxonomy): domain Bacteria; phylum Bacteroidota; class Bacteroidia; order Bacteroidales; family Bacteroidaceae; genus Bacteroides; species Bacteroides pullicola. Next base: position 52,288 of record DXCV01000081.1, on the reverse strand, counting down.
CTCCATCGCTAAGGGTTGCTACATCTACGAGCGCAAGCACGAGGACCAATCCGTAGTGGTGATGATGAACGGCACCAGCCAGGCGCAGGAGCTCGACCTGACCCCCTACAAGGAAATCCTGCCCAAGGCGGAAGCCCGCGACGTATTGAGCGGAAAAACAATCCAACTGAACGGAAAACTGACGCTCCAACCCCGCCAATCGCTGCTGCTGGAGTTCTAAAGCGTTTATATTCTGAACGCAGGGATGATTTTATAAAAATATGAATAACAAATATTTAAACGAAGAATAAGCTTCAAAACATTTATATTTTCAATCCAACGGGATACGAGCATCTTCCCCGCGCTTACCTTTGCAAACGGTAAGCCCCAACAACGGGGAACTGCCTTAATCCTATATACCACGTGAGACTATGAACCTAAAAAACAAACTGACCCTGACCGCAACCTTGTGTTGCAGCGCCCTCCTGGCATCAGCCCAGCAGCTGAAGTCGCCGGACGGTAACCTGGTGATGAACTTCAACCTCAACCCGCAGGGCGCACCCACCTACGAGCTTTTCTACAAAGACAAAGCCGTCATCAAGCCCAGCACCCTGGGACTGGAGTTGAAGAAGGAAGACGCCGACAAGAAGACGGACTTCGAGTGGACGGAAATGAGCGACAAGGAGAAGAGCCTCATCGACTCCAAGGCCAACCTGATGACGGGCTTTGTCATCAAGGACACCGAGACCTCCACCTTCGACGAGACTTGGAAACCCGTCTGGGGCGAGGAGAGCGAAATCCGCAACCACTACAACGAGCTGGCCGTCACCCTGGACCAGCCCGCAAACGAGCGCAGCATCGTCCTCCGCTTCCGCCTCTACAATGACGGCCTGGGCTTCCGCTACGAGTTCCCCCACCAGAAGAACCTGAACTACTTCGTCATCAAGGAAGAGCATACAACCTTTGCCATGACCGGCGACCACACCGCCTACTGGATTCCCGGCGACTATGACACGCAGGAGTATGACTACACCATCTCGCGCCTGACGGAAATCCGCGGATTGATGAAAGACGCCGTGACGCCCAACTCCTCGCAGACCGTGTTCTCGCCCACCGGCGTGCAGACGGCACTGATGCTGAAGACGGACGACGGTCTCTACATCAACCTGCACGAAGCCGCCCTGGTGGACTACTCGTGCATGAGCCTCAACCTGGACGACAAGAACCTGGTGTTCGAATCCTGGCTGACGCCCGACGCCAAGGGCGACAAAGGCTACATGCAGACGCCCTGCCACTCGCCGTGGCGCACCATCATCGTCAGCGACGACGCCCGCGACATCCTCGCCTCGCGCCTCACCCTCAACCTCAACGAGCCTTGCAAGCTGGCGGACACCTCGTGGATACACCCGGTGAAGTACGTCGGCATCTGGTGGGACATGATCACCAACAAAGGCACCTGGGCGTATACGGACGACGTGCTGAGCGTGAAGCTGGGCCAGACGGACTACTCCAAGCTGAAACCCAACGGCAAGCACTCCGCCAACACCGCCAACGTGAAGCGTTACATCGACTTCGCCGCCGAGCACGGGTTTGACGCCGTCTTGGTGGAAGGATGGAACGAGGGCTGGGAAGACTGGTTCGGCAAGAGCAAGGATTACGTCTTCGACTTCGTGACCCCCTACCCCGACTTCGATGTGAAGGAAATACACCGCTATGCCGCAAGTAAGGGCATCAAGATGATGATGCACCACGAGACCTCCAGCTCCGTGCGCAACTACGAGCGCCACATGGACAAGGCATATCAATTTATGGTGGACAACGGCTACAACTCCGTGAAGAGCGGCTACGTAGGCGACATCATCCCCCGCGGCGAGCACCACTACGGACAGTGGATGGTCAATCACTACCTCTATGCCGTGACTAAGGCAGCCGACTATAAGATCATGGTCAACGCCCACGAAGCAGTACGCCCCACCGGCCTCTGCCGCACCTATCCGAACCTCATCGGCAACGAATCGGCCCGCGGCACGGAGTATGAATCCTTTGGCGGCAACAAGGTGTATCACACCACTATCCTGCCGTTCACCCGCCTCATCGGCGGCCCGATGGATTACACACCGGGCATCTTCGAGATGGATTGCAGCAAGATGAATCCCGGCAACACGTCGCGTGTACGCTCTACGCTGGCTCGTCAACTGGCCTTGTATGTAACGATGTACAGCCCCCTGCAGATGGCAGCGGATGTACCGGAGAACTACGAGCGCTTCATGGACGCCTTCCAGTTCATCAAGGACGTACCCGTGGATTGGGACGAAAGCAAATACCTGGAAGCTGAGCCGGGCGAATACATCACCATCGCCCGCCGCGCCAAAGGCACTGACGACTGGTACATGGGTTGCACCGCAGGCTACAACGGCCACGAATCGGAGCTGAAGCTGGACTTCCTGACTCCGGGCAAGAAATATGAGGCTACCATCTACGCCGATGCCAAGGATGCCCACTGGGAGACCAACCCGCAAGCCTACACCATCACCACCAAGAAGGTGACCAGCAAGACGAAGCTCAAGCTCCGTGCAGCCGTAGGCGGCGGATGGGCAATCTCCATTAAGGAAATTGAAAAATGAGAATGAAGAATTAAAATGAAGAATTGAAAAATCGTTTGCCGACAAACGACAAACGACAATTAAATAAAACGAGATTACATAGAGGTAAAAAGATTGGATAATGTTTTCAATAGGTATTTTTATTTTTAATTCTCAATTCTCAATTTTTAATTTTTAATTAGAAGAAGATCCTATTACTAAAACTTAATACAAACTTCAATTCAACTATTATGAAAGAAAAATTACTAAGAAGTTCAGGCAAGTTCCTCCTCCTATGGGTGGTGGGAGTCTTGCTGTCCGTGCAAGCCTTTGCCCAAAGCATGACGGTCAAAGGCGTTGTGAAGGATGACACCGGTTTCGGTGTTATCGGTGCGAGTGTCCAAGTGAAGGGCACAACCAAGGGTGCGATTACCGACCTGGACGGTAATTTCGTACTCCAAGCCAACAAGGGCGACATCATCGTCATCAGCTACATCGGCTACAAGACGCAGGAGTTGCCCGCCGAAGAGAACATGAACGTCCTCCTGAAGGAAGACACCGAGATGCTGGATGAAGTCGTAGTCATCGGTTACGGCTCGGTGAAGAAGAGCGACCTGAGCGGTTCCGTAGTGGCCATCGAAGCCGAGGAAATCAACCGCGGTGCCGTAACCTCCCCGCAAGAGCTGATGCAAGGCAAGGTGCCGGGCCTCAGCGTGACGAGCGGCGACGGCGGACCGGGTTCAGGCTCCACCATCCGCATCCGTAGCGGTGCTTCGCTGAACGCCAGCAACGACCCGTTGATCGTCATCGACGGTGTGCCCGTATCCAACGATGCAGCCCCCGGAACGCCCAATGCTTTGGCCACCATCAACCCGAACGACATCGCTACGTTCACCGTGTTGAAGGACGCTTCGGCCACGGCCATCTACGGTTCGCGTGCATCAAACGGTGTCATCATCATCACCACGAAGAAAGGTGCAGAGGGTAAAATCAAGGTGACGTACAACAGCACTTACTCTTTCAAAGACCCCTACAAGCGCGTCAACGTGATGGATGGCAACGAGTTCCGTCAGACCATGCTCAGCCAATATGCCGGCACGGATGTGTACAGCACCATTGAAAACAACCTGAACATGTACCCTGATGTTTCTACCGACTGGCAGGATGAAATCTACCAGGCCGGCTTGGGCACAGACCAGAACATCGCCGTATCGGGCAAAGCAGGTTTCCTGCCTTTCCGCGTATCTTTCGGCTACAACAAGGAACGCGGTACGCTGAAGACCTCTGACTACGAACGCTACACGGGCGCCATCAACCTCAGCCCGAAGTTCTTCGATGACCACCTGAGCGTGGACATCAACGTGAAGGGTACCATCAACAACAACCGTTTCGCCGACTCCGGCGCCGTGGGTGCAGCCGTTTATTACGACCCCACCAAACCGGTTTATGCCCAAGGAAACTATACGGAAGGCCTGAACGGCTATAACGGACTCTACGGCCACACCAATACCGTCTACGACAACGATGGCAACATCTCCGGCTACAGACCGGACGACAATGCGGCCGACAACCCCTTGGCCCTGCTCTTGGACGTGAACAACCAGGGAACGACCAAGCGTAGCCTGGGCAACATCCAGCTGGACTATAAGATACACGGATTCGAAGACCTGCGCCTCAACCTGAACCTGGGTTACGACGTAGCCAAGACGACGGGCGACAACTATGTGAACTCGGGCTCTTACCAGGCAGCCAAGGACACCGACTTCCCCGGCTTGGGTCAGGGCGGTTCCTGGAGCAACCTGCGCCGCAACCATCTGTTGGACTTCTATGCCAACTATGTACACTACTTCGAGCCCATCAAGAGCAACGTGGACCTGATGGTGGGTTACTCTTGGCAGCACTTCTACTACAGCGACTTCACGCAACAGAAGTCAAACGTCACCACCAGTGCCACTTCCGCCCCCGCAGGCTGGACGTGGAACGAAGGCGAAAGCCGCTACTTCCGCGACGACAGCCAGCGCAACCCGTGGGAGAACTACCTGGTGTCCTTCTTCGGACGTTTGAACTACAACCTGATGGACCGCTACCTGCTGACAGCTACCCTCCGTCGGGACGGTTCCTCCCGCTTCAGCGAGAACAACCGCTGGGGTATGTTCCCCTCCGTAGCCGTGGCTTGGAGCATCATCAACGAGAAGTTCATGGATAACACCCGTAGCGTACTTTCCAACCTGAAACTCCGTCTCGGTTACGGTGTCACCGGCCAGCAAGACATAGGCGACTACATGTACCTGACCAAGTATGTATTCAGCACGAACAACAATACGCAATACAACGGTTCTTACCTGCTGAAACCCGACGGCTACAGCCCCGACCTGAAGTGGGAAGAGACGCACACGTACAACGTGGCTGTGGACTACGGTTTCCTGAACAACCGCATCAACGGTAGCCTGGAGTTCTATGTGAAGAAGACGAAAGACCTGTTGAACACAGTCAGCGCCCCCGCCGGCACGAACTTCACCAACCAGATTACCGCCAACGTGGGCGAGATGGAGAACAAGGGCGTGGAATTCAACATCAACGCCGTACCCATCCAGACGAAAGACTTCTCCTGGGCCATCGGCTACAACATCACGTGGAACGACAGCGAAATCACGAAGCTGACCGCCAACTACAACCCCGATTATGAAGGCATCGTGGCCTCTAGCGTAAGTTTCGGTACGGGAACTCCCATTGCCCGTCACCAGGTAGGAAACGCTCCTTACACCTTCTGGGTATATGAACAGGTGTATGACGAAAACGGCAAACCCATTCAGGGTGCCATTGTGGACCGCAACGGTAACGGCGCTATCGACGACGGCGACCGCTACTTCACCGGCAAGAGCCCGCTGGCAGACGTCTACATGGGCTTCAGTTCGCAATTCCAGTGGAAGAACTGGGACCTAGGCTTCAACCTCCGCGCCAGCTTGGGCAACTACGCCTTCAACACGCAGACGGCCGAGCACGGCACCTACGCCAACTACGGTGGTTTGGGCACGCTGGGCAACCACAACAAGGAAGCCCTGAAGCAAACCGGCGGATTCAACAGAGTGCACAGCAGCGTGGAAAGCCAGCTGACCGACCTCTACCTGGAGAACGCCTCTTACCTGAAGATGGACAATATCACGCTGGGCTACTCGTTCGACAAATTCTTCACCGAAAAACTGTCGGGCCGCGTCAGCTTCAGCATACAGAACGTGTTCACCGTTACGAAATACTCCGGCATCGACCCCGAAATTCCGGGCGTGAACGGCGTAGACGGCAATATGTGGCCGCGTCCCCGCACCTATACTTTAGGACTGAATCTTAACTTTTAATACACATTAGACCATTATGAAACTGAAATATATTACAGCATCCTTACTGGCAGCCGGACTGGTTACTTTCAGCGGCTGCGTAAACGATCTCGACGTATTCCCGTTGGATCCGGACGTGGTGACTTCCGACAAGGCTTACAGCACGGCCGAAAGCTACACCCAAGCATTGAACAAGATTTATTCCGTATGGGCGCTCTCCGGACAAGACGGCGCAGGCTCTTCCGACATCAACGGCCTGGATCCCGGCAACACCGTGATGCTGCGCTGCTGGTTCACCCTGCAGACCTGCCCCACCGACGAGACCAAGAACGCTTGGGGCGACGCATGGGTATCGTCCATGAACTCCATCACGTGGACCACGGCACAGGTGGAATCCATCGAAGGCTCTTACCAGCGCGGCATGTACATCGTGGCCCTGGTGAATGACTTCATGAAGAACATCGGCAACGCGCCGAGCGAAATCAACCAGGCACAGTATGCCGCCGAGGCACGATTCTGCCGCGCATTGGCCTACTACTCGCTGATGGACCTGTTCGGACGCCCGCCCTTCATCACGGAAGACAACTATTCGCTGAACCCCGGACAGCTGGAGACACGCGCCGACTACTTCAACTGGATCGAGAGCGAACTGCTGGACATCTATGACGACCTACCCACACAAGCCGAATACGGACACGCCGGAAAGGCTGCCGTAGATGCGCTGCTGTCGCGCATGTACCTCAATGCAGAGGTTTACACGGGTACGGCCCGCTATGACGACTGCATCACACGCTGCAACAATGTCATCAACGCCGGCTACAGCCTGGCCGACAACTACGATGAGTTGTTCATGGCCAACAATGGCGAAAACGCCAATGCTAGCCGCGAAATCATCTTCCCCATCTGCGCAGACGGCGAGACGACCCAGTCCTACGGCATCGGCGCCATCATCCTGGGTACACGTGCCAGCTCTCCGGAAAGAGCCAGCGGCATCGGTTCCGGTTGGGCAGGCTTCCGTGCCACGGGCAACCTGGTGCGCGTGTTCGAATTCCCGAGCGATGACGAAAGCACATGGACCGATGAAAATATCCTGGACAAGCGCGGCATCTTCTATAGCGGTACCAAAGCTGTGGACATTACCACGTCCTACGCCACGTTCGACACGCAGGGGTGGTCGGTCTACAAGTTCACCAACCTGAACAGCGACGGCACTGCCGGCAAGAACGAGACCTTCCCCGACACGGACTTCCCCCTCTTCCGCTTGGGTGAAATCTACCTGAACTATGCCGAGGCAGTGGCCCGCGGCGGACAGGGCGGCAGCATGGAGACTGCAGTCAGCTACATCAACGCACTCCGTGCACGCGGTTATGGCGATAACAGCCACAACATCAGCAGCAACTGGCTGACGGCCAACGCAAATGTAGGCGGCACGACCACCAGCGTGCAATACGGCAACCTGCTGAACGAACGCCAGCGCGAGATGTACTTCGAGTGCACGCGCCGCACGGACCTCATCCGCTACGGCCTGTTCACATCGGGCAGCTACTTGTGGGTGGAAAAGGGCGGCACGCCCACCGGCGTGGCCGTGGACGACCACTACAACCTCTACCCCATCCCGACTACGGACCTGAGCGTGAACGGCAGCCTGGAACAGAACCCGGGTTATTAATTCATTCATTAATCTTATCTAAAAGAGAATATAGTTATGAAGAAACTACTTAATTATATACCTGTATTGGGGGTTGCCATGGCCTTCGCGGCCTGCGAAAGCGACCTCGACGGGACGACGTTCAATGCGCAAACGGCTCAACCCGCTGTATTGAACGCACCGGCAACGACAAATATCGTATTGGAAGCAGCCAATGCCAGCGACGTGGCCGTCAGCCTCTCGTGGGAGAAGGCCGACTTCGGCTACAGTGCCATTTCCACGACCAACATCGACTTTGACCTGGCAGGCAACAACTTCGCCAACGCCCGCCAGCTGGCAGCAGTGACCACCGCTACCACGCAGGACATCACGGTCAATGACTTGAACTCTGCCGTCATCAACCTGCTGAACGATCATGGCATCGAAGAGGATTACAGCGCACGCGATTACGAAATCCGCTTGTCGTCCTCCATCTCGCAGGCAGCAGACACGTTGTATTCCAACGTGATCACGCTGAACATCACGCCGTATAGCATGGATGTGCAGTATCCGAAACTGTGGGTTGTGGGTAAATACTGCGATTGGAACCACGGCAACAGCCAATTCCTTTATTCTGCTAACTTCGACGATAACTATGCCGGCATGATTTACTTCAACGGCCTGGCCAACGTAGAAGGCTGGAAACTGACTCCCGCCGGTGACTGGAATAACGGTGAATGGGGCATGGACGGAACACCTGAGGCAGAAGCTCCGACCCAGATATTGATAACAAGCGGAGGCGGTAACATCACGACCTATTCGCACAACAGCTACTACATCGAGTTTAACACCACGACTTGTGAGCTGAAGGTTTCCCAAGTCTACGACTCTTGGGGCATCGTCGGCAACCACAACGGCTGGGGCACGGGCGACACCCCGATGACGCTGGGCCAGGAGACCGATGCCGCAGGCAACGTGCAGCACTTCCTGACCGCCACCATGCACATGGATGCCAACAACACCTGGAAGATTCGTCCCGACGAGAAGTGGGAGAACGACAAAGGTCCCGGCCAGCTGAAGTATGAAGGCGACGTGGCCGACAACGGCGACGGCAACTTCATCGCCACGGAAGCCGGCGAATACACCATCAAGTGGTACTTCAACAAGGTAGAACAATCGCTGGTTGTCACTCGCAACTGATTAATCCTGTAACTCCCTTACAGGAGTCTGAATGACTGAGGCTGCCGCCCGGCAAAACACGGACGGCGGCCTCTTTTTCTTAGTTTTCTTATATACTTGATTATCAACACATAGGGAGTTCCAGACATTTTCAAAGCCTGAAACCTTTGGTTCCAAGGAATGAAACTATCGGTTCCAAAGTATGAAACCAACGGTTCCAAAGCCTGAAACTGACGGTTCCAAAGCCTGAAACTGACGGTCTCCCCCGAAGAGAGGCCAATCTTCAAGCATAAGACATTCATCATTAACCCACATTATCAGACGTATGAAAACAATCTTCAAGCACCGCTGGGCCTGGCTACTCTGCTGGAGCCTGCTGTTCCTGTCCGCCGCATGCAGCGACGACACCCCCGTCACCCCGCCCGACAATCCATCCGGCGGAGAAGACGACAACACCGAATGGGTCAGCGTCGACCCCGCGCCCGACACCTGGGACGAACTGCGGCGTGCCGGCATCACCTACCAGCTGCTGGTCTACTCCTTTGCAGACAGCGACGGCGACGGCTGGGGCGACCTGCGCGGCCTGACCGACAAGCTGGACTACCTGCAACAGTTGGGCGTCAGTGCCTTGTGGCTCTCGCCCATCCACCCCGCCATGTCCTACCACGGCTATGACGTGACGGACTACACCGCCGTCAACCCGCGCCTGGGCACGCTGGCCGACCTGGACCGCCTGCTGACGGAGGCACACAACCGGGACATCAAGATTTACCTGGACTACGTGCTGAACCACACGGGCAAGGACCACCCCTGGTTCGTCGCCGCCAAGGCGTCGGAGGACAATGAATACCGCGACTACTACACCTTCTCGCAAGACCCCGCCGCGGACATCGCCGCCGGACGCCTCCCGATGATAGCCAGCGAGGGCGCGGGCGGCTACAACGCGGGCGAGTGGTTCAACGTCTCCGGCACAGCGGACGAGGTGGCAGGCGTCTACACCTTCACCCTGGACTGGAGCGACCCGGACAGCCCCACCGTGACCGTCACGCCGGGCGAGACCGCCGATGCCGACAATCCGGACACCTCGACCGACGGTGCCAAATACCTCTACTACGGCGACGGCGTCTGCAAGAAATTCTACGACCAGGGCGACGGGACCTATCGGCTGACCGTGGACTTCGCCTCGTCGTGGGGCTTCCTCATCCGCACCAGCAACACGTCGTGGGACAATGGCACGAAGTACGGCGCGCCCTCCTCGTCGGACAAGGTGACCATCGGCGAAGCTTTCACGCTGGATAATACCACGGCAGCCGACATCCTCTTCGACAGCCAGGTGCAGTGGAAGTACCATTCCGCCTTCTTCACCGACTGGTTTGCAGACCTCAACTATGGTCCCGCAGACCAATGCGCTTCCTCGCCTGCCTACCAAGCCATTGCCTCCGCTGCACGCGGCTGGGTGGAGCGTGGCGTGGACGGTTTCCGCCTGGATGCAGTGAAACATATCTACCACAATGCCACGTCGGACGAGAATCCCACTTTCCTGCGCACTTTCTACGAGGATATGAACGATGCCTACCACGCCGCCGGACATGCGGATGACATCTACATGGTGGGCGAAGTCCTGAGCGAGCACAACGAAGTGGCTCCCTACTACGCCGGACTGCCCGCCCTGTTCGAGTTCTCCTTCTGGTACCGCCTGGAGTGGGCCATCAACAACAGCCAAGGCTACTACTTCGCCAAGGACTTGCTGGACTACCGCGCAGAGTATGCGGCAGTTCGCCCCGACTACATCGCTGCCACCAAGCTGACCAACCACGACGAGGACCGTGCCGCCTCCCTCCTGGGACGCAACATGGATAAGTGCCGCCTGGCCGCCGCCGTGCTTCTCACCGCACAAGGCACACCTTATATATATTATGGAGAAGAGCTGGGCCTCTATGGCACCAAGGGCAACGGCGATGAATACGTCCGCAGTCCGATGCTGTGGGGCGATGCAATGAACACAGCCTACACGGACAAGATAGACGCTGAGGTAGAGGCCAACGTCCCCGCCGTCAGCGAGCAAGAAGCCGACGCTTCCTCGTTGCTGCAGACCTACCGCGACTTCATCCGCCTGCGTAACACCTATCCCGCCCTGGCCACCGGCACCATGTCGCGCCACGCGGTGTACAACGAGGCCAACGCTGCCTATCCCACCCTGGCCGCATGGGTCATGACGCAAGGCGATGAACGCCTGCTGGTGCTCCACAACTTCAGTTCGTCCGCCATTGAACTTCCCCTGACCGACAATATCCGGAAAGCCGTCGGCACACAGGGTACAGTGGAACAAGCCCAACAAGACGGCAAGACATTGGTTCGACTGGGAGGATACTCTTCGGCAGTCTATTTGCTGGAATAGGACGGTAAATGATAATTTATCGGTTAGGAAGTGCAGCATCCATGCTACACATTATCATACAGATCTTGAATGCATTGTGAAAGTGCAGCAAGGATGCTGCACTTCCTATAAATCCCATTTCTGTTTATAAGTGCAAACAAGAAATATCCAATTCTGAAACTATGTTATAAAACATAAGAAAGTGCCCCATACCCTTTGCAGATTTCAAAAAAGGATGTACCTTTGCATCGCAGTTGGGAAACTGCTCATTTATACTAAAGTATTTTTCATAGGCTAAAAAGATTAATAGGTAATTAGGTAAAGAAAAGAAGTTTTCGATTAGGTAATTGAAGTTTGTTTTTAAAGGTAAAGTAAAGATTGATTTTAGGTAAACACTTGGATTAAAAAAAAGAAAAGCATTTCGCTTTTCTTTTTATGTTGGGACGAGGGGTTCGTGAGAACTGACTCGTTTTTTTATGCCCAAGCCCGCCCCCCTGGGGAACTGCCGATGGCGTCTCCATGTTCTCAATTCGACACCTCATCCAATAAAAAAACAATCATTCTGTTATTTATTTGCAGAAAATGCAATCACATATTGATATTATTCCTATATTTGCCGAACAAATTAACAAAACACATAAAATTATGAGCTATCTGATAACTCCTGAAGGATATAAACCCCTGCTTGACCTGAAACAAACTGAATTGGGTATCAAGCAGATAAAAGAGTTCTTCCAACTAAACCTCTCGTCCGAACTGCGCCTGAGGCGCGTCACTGCCCCGCTTTTCGTACTGAAGGGCATGGGCATCAACGACGACCTGAACGGCGTGGAGCGTCCCGTCACCTTCCCCATCAAAGACTTGGCAGACGCGCAAGCCGAAGTCGTGCATTCGCTGGCAAAATGGAAACGGCTGACCCTGGCCGACTATCACATTGAACCGGGCTACGGCATCTACACAGACATGAACGCCATCCGTGCCGACGAAGAACTGGGCAACCTGCACTCCCTCTACGTGGACCAATGGGATTGGGAGCGGGTCATCACCCCGGAAAACCGCAATGTGGAGTTCCTGAAGGAAATCGTGACCCGCATCTATGCCGCCATGGTGCGCACGGAATACATGGTCTACGAAATGTACCCGCAAATCAAGCCTTGCCTCCCCGAGAAGCTGCATTTCATCCACGCCGAAGAACTGCGTCAACTCTACCCGGACTTGGAACCGAAATGCCGCGAACATGCCATCACGCAGAAGTATGGCGCCGTGTTCATCATCGGCATCGGCTGCAAACTGGGCGACGGGAAGAAGCACGACGGACGCGCCCCGGACTATGACGACTATACCAGCCCGGGACTAAACGACTTGCCGGGACTGAACGGCGACTTGGTCTTGTGGGACAACGTCTTGCAACGCAGCATCGAACTTTCGTCCATGGGTATCCGCGTGGACAAGGAAGCCTTGGTGCGCCAGCTCAAGATGGAAGGGGAAGAGAATCGCCTGGAACTCTATTTCCACAAGCGGTTGATGAACGATACCCTACCCCTGTCCATCGGTGGCGGCATCGGTCAATCACGACTCTGCATGTTCTACCTGCGCAAAGCACACATCGGCGAAATCCAAGCCAGCATCTGGCCGGAAGACATGCGCGAGGTTTGCAAGGCGCACAACATACATCTCATCTAAACAATAAATAGGAATTTAAATGGCACACAGATGACACAGATTGGACAGATGACCACAGATTTTATCAAGCAGATAATAAAGATTCTGCGTAAATCAGTTTGATCTGTGTCATCTGCGTGCCATTACCGATAAATTAGCGTTTAATCCCACCACTCATGAATGTACAGATAGAAGAAAGCTGGAAAGAACGGCTACAACCCGAATTTGATAAAGAGTATTTCCACACATTGACGGACTTCGTGCGGGAAGAATATGGCAAAGGTACGGTATATCCTCCGGGGCGGCTGATATTCAATGCTTTCAATCTCTGCCCGTTCGACAAGGTAAAAGTGGTTATCATCGGGCAAGACCCCTACCACGGACCGGGACAGGCGCACGGGCTCTGTTTCTCCGTGAACGATGGGGTGGCATTTCCTCCCTCGCTGGTCAATATTTTCAAAGAAATCAAGGAAGACATCGGCACCGACATGCCCGCCACCGGCAACCTCACCCGTTGGGCGCAACAAGGCGTGTTGCTGTTGAACGCCACATTGACCGTGCGTGCCCACCTAGCCGGCTCACACCAAGGACATGGTTGGGAGACCTTCACGGATGCCGTCATCCGCATCCTGGCAGAAGAGAAAGAGCACTTGGTATTTATCCTGTGGGGAGCGTATGCCCAACGCAAAGGCGCTTTCATCGACCGGAGCAGACATCTGGTCCTCACCTCAGCACATCCGTCTCCCCTCTCCGCTTACCACGGGTTCTTCGGAAACAAGCACTTCAGCCGCACCAATCAATATTTGGAGGAACACGGGGAAACACCAATCCTTTGGTAAGACGATGTGCCTATAACACGTCGAACGTCTTCTTGCCCCGCCCATAGAATTGCCAGAGTAAACTGAATTCTCTGCGTTGAGGGATAAATCCGGTCACAGCCTTGCGCATATTCTCCATGCGGGAAGCAGACAAAGAAGGCTTCATCGCCCGATAGGCCCGCCGCGCCCGCACTACAGCCCACGCATTGGCAAACTGAAACTGGAGCAGGAAATGCAAGGCCGCCACATAGTCCAAGAAGGCGCGCACCCGCATCACGGATACCAATTCTTCCGCCGGCAAGTTTTTGTAAAGCATCAACAGGTTGTTGCGGAAATTCAGGAACGTCTTGCGCGGATTCTCTTTCTTCAAGGTGGCAGCCCCCACGTGATACACCACGCTTTGGGGAACACAAGCCAATTCCCGTCCCCGCGCCCGAAGACGCCAACATAGGTCAATCTCTTCCATGTGGGCAAAGAAGCGGGCATCCAATCCACCGGCTTCCTGATAATCCCTCCGGCGAATGAAGAGCGCGGCACCCGATGCCCAAAATACGGGAGCCACCGTGTCATATTGCCCACGGTCTTCCTCCACCTTCCCCATCAGGCGCCCCCGACAGAAAGGATATCCATAACGGTCGATGAAGCCACCGGACGCACCGGCATATTCAAACTGCTGACGATGATGATAGCTGAGCAATTTGGGCTGACAAGCAGCCATTTCGGGATGTGCGTCCATAAACTCCACCAGCGGCCTGAGCCAATGCGCAGTCACTTCCACATCCGAATTGAGCAACACGACATACTCAGCCTCCACTTGCTCCAAAGCGCGGTTGTATCCTTCGGCGAAACCATAATTCTCCGCCAAACGAATCAACCGTACTGAAGGGAACTCGCGGACAACCGTTTCCACGGAATCATCCGTCGAGCCATTGTCGGCTACCCACACCACCGCCCCGTCCGTCTCGGAATATCGCACCACGGAAGGCAGGAACTGGCGCAACATCGCACTCCCATTCCAATTTAATATCACTACAGCTATTTTGTCCATAACATCAAGCAGGTTTCAAATGAGTATCTCTCCTTGCAAAGCCGTGCCTTCCGCATTGAAATCGCCCAAGCGGACATTCACTACCCGGTTGTCCAAGGCATCGTCATGGGGCACTTCCACCCGTATATAATTAGGTGTGAAGCCGTGCATCGGCATCCCTGGCTTTGGACGCTCCAACAACACAGGCATCGTCTGTCCCACATGGAGGGCATAAAACGCGTGCAATTTCCCGTCTGACAACTCCAACAACCGCTGGCTGCGCCGGTGCTTCTCCTGGGGAGGCACGACATAATCGATCTTCAAAGCTTGTGTGCCGGGACGCTCGGAGTAGCTGAAGACATGCAACTGCGTCACATCAAGTCCCTGCAGGAAGTCGTGCGAACGCTCGAAATACTCCTCCGTCTCGCCACGCGTACCCACAATCACATCCACGCCGATAAAGGCATCGGGCATCTCTGACTTGATGCGGCGGACCTTGGAAGCGAACAAATCCGTGTCATACCTGCGACGCATCAGCTTCAACACCTCGTCGCATCCCGATTGCAAAGGAATATGGAAATGCGGCATGAAGCGACGGGAGGAGGCCACAAAGTCTATGATTTCATCCGTCAGCAGGTTAGGCTCAATGGAAGAAATGCGGTAACGCTCCACGCCTTCCACCTCATCCAAGGCTCTCACCAAATCCAGGAAAGTCTCGCCGGTGGAGCGTCCGAAGTCGCCGATGTTCACGCCGGTCAGCACAATCTCTTTCCCACCCTCGGCCACAGCTTGGCGGGCTTGCTCCACCAGGGAGGCAATGCTGCCGTTGCGGCTCCGTCCGCGGGCAAAGGGAATGGTGCAATAGGAACAGAAATAATCGCATCCGTCCTGCACCTTCAAGAAGAAACGGGTACGGTCCCCGCGCGAACAGGAAGGCACAAAACTGCGGATGTCCTTCAAGGCGGAAGTATGGGCTTCGCCCCGCTCCTTCTTGTGCAAATCACCCAAATAGTGTAAGAGGTCCTTCTTCTGTTCGGCTCCCAACACGACGTCCACCCCTTCTATGTCCGCCACGGTGCCCGGCTTCAGTTGCGCATAGCAACCCGTCACCAACACAAAAGCTCCCGGGTGCTGCTTCACCAGCTTATGGATGGCTTGGCGGCATTTCTTGTCGGCCACTTCTGTCACCGAACAAGTGTTCACCACACAAATATCCGCCTTTTCTCCCCGTCTGGCTGTCCTCACGCCGGCTTCTTGCAAGATGCGGGCGATGGTGGACGTCTCGGAAAAATTCAATTTGCAGCCTAACGTATAATATACGGCTGTCTTATCCTGAAATATATTCGTATCTATCATAAATATCCATGCAACTATGCCGCAAAGATACGGATAATTATCTGTTTACGGACAGCAACAGCACGTTTTTCTTCCCCGGTCAACATTACAATCACATGACTAAAAGACGCCCCAAAGGCATTATCGACAAAAAAACATAAAAAAAATCATCGTTTGTGGTACAACTTATCCAAAAAGTCCATACCTTTGCGACGTTTTAATAAAGCAATTGATTGTATTACGTTTTTAAAAAGCAAAGAAAATGAAAAAGTTAGTTTTGATGGCCGTAGCCATTGTAGCCGTATCTTTCGCATCTTGTGGTGGTAACAAAGCAGCCAACGCTGAAGCTACTGAAACTGCAGCTCCCGCTACTGAAGAAGTAGCTGCTGCTACTGACAGCGCTGCTGTAGCTGCTGACAGCACTGCTACCGACTCTGCCGCAGTTGCTGAATAATACGGAAGCCCCATAGGCTTAAGAGAGAATTGAAAGTCTGACGTGCGCAAGCACCCAGACTTTTTTTGTGCCCGTTCAGCTGAGAACAATGTCTCTCCTAAAGAGGCACTTTTCGAAGGTCAAAGAGGCACTTTTCAATCGTCAAGAGGGACTTTAATCAAACAAACTCTATAACCCCAACAAACGCCCTTTTGCTCACTTCTTCCAATTCCCTATATTCTCCCATGGATAATAAGACTTAGAAGAGACATGAAAGAGACTTGAAAGAGACTTGAAAGAGACTTGAAAGAGACTTGAAAGAGAGTTGAAAGAGAGTTGAAAGAGAAGAAAACGAGGAAAGCCACCCGAATAGTTCCCCGATTTCAAGGAAATTATGTACCTTTGCACACCTTTTTATATGTAAGTAACAACGACACAGATGAAGAATATCCGCAACTTTTGCATTATCGCCCACATCGACCACGGCAAGTCCACCCTGGCAGACCGCCTGCTGGAATATACCAACACCATACAGGTGACCGAAGGACAAATGCTGGACGACATGGACTTGGAGCGCGAACGTGGCATCACCATCAAGAGCCACGCCATACAGATGGAGTATGAACTGGACGGCGAGAAGTACATCCTCAACCTCATTGACACTCCGGGACACGTGGACTTCTCCTACGAAGTATCCCGCTCCATCGCCGCCTGCGAAGGCGCACTGCTCATCGTGGACGCCTCGCAAGGCGTGCAGGCGCAAACCATATCGAACCTGTATATGGCCATCGAACATGACCTCGAAATCATCCCGGTCATCAACAAATGCGACATGGCCAGCGCCAACCCCGATGAAGTGGAGGACGAAATCATCGAACTCCTTGGCTGCAAACGCGAAGAAATCATCCGTGCCTCTGGCAAGACGGGAATGGGCGTACCCGAGATCCTTGAAGCTGTTGTCCGCCGCATCCCCCACCCCGTAGGCGACGAGGAAGCCCCGTTGCAGGCACTCATCTTCGACTCGGTGTTCAACTCCTTCCGTGGCATCATCGCCTACTTCAAGATTGAGAACGGCGTCATCCGCAAGGGGGACAAAGTGAAGTTCTTCAACACCGGCAAGGAGTATGAAGCTGACGAGGTAGGCGTACTCAAAATGGACTTGGTACCCCGCCAGGAGTTGCGCACAGGCGACGTGGGATACATCATATCCGGCATCAAGACATCGCGCGAGGTCAAGGTGGGCGACACCATCACCCACATCGCGCGGCCATGCAAGGAAGCCATCGCCGGCTTCGAGGAAGTAAAGCCCATGGTCTTTGCCGGTGTCTACCCCATAGAAGCCGAGGATTTTGAGGATTTGCGCAGCTCGCTTGAAAAACTCCAGCTGAATGACGCATCGCTGACTTTCCAACCGGAATCATCCTTGGCACTTGGCTTCGGCTTCCGTTGCGGTTTCCTGGGATTGCTACACATGGAAATCGTGCAGGAGCGACTGGATCGGGAGTTCGACATGAACGTCATCACCACCGTCCCCAACGTTTCCTACAAAGTTTATGACAAACAAGGCGGCTGCACCGAGGTGCACAATCCGGGCAGCATGCCGGACATCACCCTCATCGACCACATCGAGGAGCCTTATATCCGTGCATCAGTCATCACGCAGACCACCTACATTGGTCCCATCATGACCCTCTGCCTGGGCAAGCGCGGAGAGCTGGTCAAACAAGAATACATCTCCGGCAACCGCGTGGAGATATACTACGACATGCCTCTCGGGGAAATCGTCATCGACTTCTACGACAAACTGAAAAGCATTTCCAAGGGTTATGCCTCTTTCGACTACCACCCCAACGGCTTCCGTCCATCCAAACTGATCAAGCTGGACATCCTGCTGAACGGAGAACCGGTGGATGCACTCTCCACCCTGACACACGTGGACAATGCCTACGACCTCGGTCGCCGCATGTGCGAGAAGTTGAAAGAACTTATCCCCCGCCAGCAATTCGAGATAGCCATACAGGCTGCCATTGGCGCCAAAATCATCGCGCGAGAGACCATCAAGGCCGTCCGCAAAGACGTTACAGCCAAGTGTTATGGCGGTGACGTCAGCCGCAAGCGCAAGCTCTTGGAAAAGCAGAAACGCGGAAAGAAGCGCATGAAGCAGATAGGCACGGTTGAAGTGCCACAGAAAGCCTTCTTAGCTGTACTCAAGCTGGATTAAACGAAAGGTGTTGCACAACATAGTTTAGTAACATCCTGCACATACTTGCACATCTGCCGGATAATTTCTAATTTGCGCCCCGCTAAAGTTAAGGACGTGCGCAGGCATGTCAAGTATTCACACATTATATTATATATAATATCATGAAAGTTTATCAAACCCATGAAATTAAAAACATTGCCCTCCTGGGCAATGACGGTGCAGGAAAAACCACTCTCACAGAAGCTCTGCTCTATGAGAGTGGTATCATAAAACGCCGCGGCAGAATCACTGCCAAAAATACAGTCAGCGACTACTTCCCCGTGGAGCAAGAGTATGGTTACTCTGTGTTCTCCACCGTATACCACGTGGAGTGGAACGGAAAGAAACTCAATATCATCGACTGCCCGGGTAGCGACGACTTTGTAGGCGCGGCAATCACCGCCTTGAATGTTACCGACACGGCTATCCTCCTGCTCAACGGGCAATATGGCGTCGAAGTGGGCACACAGAACCACTTCCGCTACACCGAAAAGCTGGGCAAGCCTGTCATCTTCCTGGTCAACCAGCTGGACAGCGACAAATGCGACTATGACCACCTGCTGGAGCAACTCAAAGGCATCTACGGCTCCAAAGTAGTGCCCGTACAGTACCCCCTCAACCCTGGCCCTGATTTCAACGCCCTCATCGACGTGCTGCTGATGAAGAAATACTCTTGGGGACCCGAAGGCGGTGCACCCACCATTGAGCCTATCCCCGAAGAAGAGATGGAAAAGGCCACAGCCTGGCACAAGGCTCTCGTGGAAGCTGCCGCAGAACACGATGAAGCTTTGATGGAAAAATTCTTCGAAGCCGATTCCCTCACCGAGGACGAAATGCGCGAAGGTATCCGCAAAGGTCTTGCCGCCCGCGGCATGTTCCCCGTATTCTGCGTATGTGCAGGCAAGGACATGGGCGTACGTCGTTTGATGGAATTTTTGGGCAACGTCGTACCTTTCGTAGACGAAATGCCTCCCGTACATAACACCCGTGGTGAAGTCATCAATCCCGACCCCGCAGCACCGACTTCGCTCTACTTCTTCAAGACGGCTGTAGAGCCCCATATCGGCGACGTACAATACTTCAAGGTCATGTCCGGCAAGGTACATGAAGGCGAAGACTTCTCCAACGCCGACCGTGGCTCCAAGGAACGCATGGCACAGTTGTTCGTCTGCGCAGGCGCCAACCGCATCAAGGTGGAAGAACTCGTGGCAGGTGACATAGGTTGCACCGTGAAACTGAAGGACGTACACACCGGCAATACGCTCAATGCCAAGGGAGCTGAAAACCGCTTCAACTTCATCAAGTACCCCAACTCCAAGTATTCCCGCGCTATCCGTCCGGTAAACGAAGCGGACACAGAAAAGATGATGTCCATCCTCAACCGCATGAGAGAGGAAGACCCCACGTGGGTAGTAGAGCAATCCAAGGAATTGCGCCAAACCATCGTCCATGGCCAAGGAGAATTCCACCTCCGCACATTGAAGTGGCGTTTGGAGAACAACGAGAAATTGCCCATCATCTACGAAGAGCCCCGCATTCCTTACCGTGAAACGATTACCAAGGCTGCCCGTGCGGATTATCGCCACAAGAAGCAGTCGGGCGGTGCCGGACAGTTTGGCGAGGTTCATCTGATAGTAGAACCTTACTACGAAGGTATGCCTGCACCGGATACTTATAAGTTCAACGGCCAGGAATTCAAGATGAACGTGAAGTCCACCGAAGAAATTCCTTTGGAATGGGGCGGCAAGCTCGTCTTCGTCAACAGCGTGGTAGGCGGTGCCATTGATGCGCGCTTCATGCCTGCTATCCTCAAGGGCGTCATGTCCCGCATGGAGCAAGGCCCGTTGACAGGTTCCTACGCCCGCGACGTACGTGTCATCGTCTACGACGGCAAGATGCACCCCGTAGACTCCAACGAAATCTCCTTCATGCTGGCCGGACGCCACGCCTTCAGCGATGCCTTTAAGAACGCAGGCCCCAAGATTTTGGAACCCATTTATGATGTAGAAGTATTCGTTCCGTCGGACAAAATGGGTGACGTGATGAGCGATTTGCAAGGCCGCCGCGCCATGATCATGGGCATGAGCAGCGAGGCCGGTTACGAGAAGTTGGTAGCCAAGGTTCCTTTGAAGGAAATGTCTTCCTACTCCACCGCACTCAGTTCGCTCACCGGCGGTCGCGCTTCCTTTATCATGAAGTTCGCCAGCTATGAGCTTGTTCCGGGCGACGTACAAGAAAAGTTAATCAAGGAGTTCGAAGCCAAGCAGAGCGAAGACTAAATTCTTTCCGGATTTCTATCCGACATCATGTAGAAATGAGCCGTTGTTATCCCACGTGGAGACAACGGCTTTTTCTATACGGGCAGAAGGGCATCAGCGTATTTGCCGTGCGCCACTCATACCCGTCAGACAGACGCTCTCGCCTCGTATTTTCCCCACTACATGTCCTATTCATGAGATTGGGGAAATAGTAGAGAGGAATTGGGCAGGAATTGGGGAGGAATTGGGGAGGTAGCAGAAAAAAGGGTGATTTTTTATTAAATTCACACAACCGATTCCTGTCTCTTCACCTTATTGTTTATACTGATACCTTAAAGCAAGATTTTAGTTAATTTACGAGAATAATACAGTTAAATTAGGCTAATTCTCTCGGCAAATAAATGAGGTATGGTTAATTTTGTGGCCATGAAAAAGTCTACGATATGGATTTTAGGCATCGTTATGGGGCTGTCCTTCCTCAGTCTGCTGTATCTCCAGATCAGCTACATTGAGAAGATGGCCAAGATGCGTAACGAGCAATTTGATGAATCGGTGAAGCGTGCCTTGATGGCAGCTTCCAAGGATGTGGAGTCGGAAGAAGTCGAACGCTGGTTGCGCGAAGACATCTCCGAAGCCGAGAAAAAGGCGTGGGAACAATCAAGGGGCAGCGGAGTGACGCAGTCGCAACACATTGAAATGTCATTATCGAACGGCATCATCCGTTCGCACTCTTCCTTGGAGTTCAAGAATTTCAGTAAAGAGCCTTCACGATTACCGCGCGCCATGATTTCGCGCAAGCATGGGGTCAAGACCATCCCCAAGACCTCGCGCACCTTGGCCGACATGTACAAGGAAAGGTTCTTGTATCAACGGGCATTGGTGGACGAAGTGGTTTGGCAAATGATTTACCAAGCTAGCAATAAGCCCTTGCAAGAGCGCGTGAACTTCAAGAAACTGGACGAGTTCATCCAGTCGGGCTTGGTGGACAACGGCATAGACCTGCTCTACCATTTCAAGGTGATAGACGGGGAGGGCCGTGAGGTATACCGCTGCGGGGACTATACAGACGTGGGAACCGAGCATTCGTATTCACAACCCCTCTTCCTCAACGACCCTCCGGCACGGATGAGCGTGGTGAAGATACATTTTCCCGAACGGCAGAATTATATCTATGACTCCATCGGGTTTATGATACCGTCCATGATATTCACATTCGTGTTGTTGATAACCTTTATTTTCACCATCTACGTGGTGTTCAGGCAGAAGAAACTGACGGAGATGAAAAATGATTTCATCAATAACATGACGCATGAGTTCAAGACACCGATATCGACCATCTCACTGGCCGCACAAATGTTGAAAGACCCTGCTGTAGGCAAATCGCCGGTAATGTTTCAGCACATATCGGGTGTCATAAATGATGAGACAAAGCGTCTGCGCTTCCAAGTGGAAAAAGTGTTGCAAATGTCCATGTTCGACCGTCAGAAAGCCTCTTTGAAGATGAAGGAACTGAACATGAATGAGTTGATAACGGGGGTAGTCAATACGTTTGCCTTGAAAGTGGAGCGCTACAACGGCAAGATAGACACGGAGTTGGAAGCGGAAGACCCCATCGTCGAGGCAGACGAGATGCACATCACCAACGTGATATTCAACTTGATGGACAATGCCGTGAAATACAAGCGTGCGGATGAAGATCTGCATTTGGTGGTTCGGACATGGAACGAACCGGACAAAGTGATGATTTCCGTGCAAGACAATGGCATCGGCATCAAGAAGGAAAATTTAAAAAAGATATTTGATAAGTTCTACCGCGTGCATACAGGTAATCTGCACGACGTGAAAGGGTTCGGGCTTGGTTTGGCATACGTCAAAAAAATCATTACCGACCATAAAGGCACCATCCGAGCTGAGAGCGAACCGAATGTAGGAACCAAATTTATTATTGCATTACCTTTACTTAAAAACTGATAGGAATATGGACGAAAAATTGCGTATTTTGCTGTGCGAGGACGATGAAAATCTGGGCATGCTTCTGCGGGAATATTTGCAGGCGAAAGGCTATGCCGTAGAGTTGTACCCCGATGGAGAGGCTGGCTACAAGGCTTTCCTGAAAAATAAATATGATTTGTGTGTATTTGATGTGATGATGCCCAAGAAAGATGGATTCACGCTGGCGCAGGAGGTTCGGGCGGCCAATGCCGAAGTGCCCATCATCTTCCTGACTGCCAAAACGTTGAAAGAGGACATCCTGGAAGGCTTCAAGATTGGTGCGGACGACTACATCACCAAGCCATTCAGCATGGAAGAGCTGACTTTCCGCATCGAGGCCATTTGGCGTCGTGTACGTGGCAAGAAGAACAAACAGAGCAATATCTACAAGATTGGCAAATTCACATTCGATACCCAAAAGCAGATTCTTTCCACACCGGAGAAATCTACCAAGCTGACCACCAAGGAGAGCGAATTGCTGGGATTGCTCTGTGCACACGCCAACGAAATCCTTCAGCGCGACTTTGCCTTAAAGACCATTTGGATTGATGACAACTATTTCAACGCCCGCAGCATGGACGTGTATATCACCAAGTTGCGCAAGCACCTGAAGGAGGATGACTCCATCGAAATCATCAACATCCACGGTAAAGGCTACAAACTGATTACGCCCGACCAGGATTGATTTTAAATGCATAATTAGTATGAGAAAGGCTACTCTGGCATTGTCCGGGTGGCCTTTATTGCTTTGCGAAACAATGGCAACGCTTTTGCGAGAAAGAGCCGACGTCTTTGTCTTGCGAAAGCAGAAGATTATCGCTACCTTTGCCACACGAAAAAATCAAAACGACAAGAATGAATTATCTTCTTAAAATAGCAGTTCTGTTTGGCTTGTTGTCCGCGTCAGGCGCACAAGCACAGGACAAATCTTTTGCACCGCCTTTCGACTTTCCGCTCACCTTCAGCGGCAATTTTGGGGAGATACGCGCCAACCACTTCCACGGAGGGCTTGACTTCAAGACAGGAGGCGTAAGCGGCAAGCCGGTGCGGGCCTTGGCTGATGGATATGTGTCACGTATACGAGTCACTCATGGCTCGGGTTATGTACTTCATGTCACATACAAGAATGGCTATACCACGATAAACCGCCACCTAAGCGCCTTTGTAGGCGAGATGGCCCGCCGAGTGGAGGATTTGCAATACGAGAAAGAGAATTGGGAGGTAGACATTACTCCAGCGCCTAAAGAATATCCCGTACACACCGGTCAAGTAATTGCCCTGAGCGGTAACACGGGTTATTCCTTTGGCCCCCATCTGCATCTGGATTTGATAGAAGACGAGACAGGAGAAAGTGTGGATCCCCTGCCCTTCTTCAAGAAGAATGTGCGCGACCATACGGCACCTCGCGCCCAAGGCATTATGCTCTTCCCCCAACGCGGAGAAGGCGTGGTGAATGGCAGCCAGAAACCCCAATCTTTCCCGTTGAAGCCGAAGAAACCGGTCACAGCCTGGGGACTGATAGGCATCGGCATCCGCGCCTACGACCACATGGAGGGTGCCAACAACCGCTATGGGGTACACACGGTGGTATTGGAGGTGGACAGCCAAGAGGTTTTCCGCAGTGTGGTTGACCGCTTCAGCGACGACGAGAACCGATACATCAACTCATGGACCTACGGACAATACATGAAATCCTTCATCGACCCGGGCAATCGTCTGCGTATGCTTCACGCCTCCAACGGGAAGCGCGGATTGGTGAAGATAGATGAGGAACGTCCCTATCGCTTCACCTATACCCTAAGCGATGCCTTGGGTAATACATCCAAAATCAGTTTCACGGTATTAGGCAAACGGATGGAGGTGAAGCCCGTGCAACATCGGGAGAAGTATATCCTGCACTGGGACAAGGTCAACATCTTGCAAGAGCCTGGTTTACACTTGGTCATCCCCAAAGGTATGCTTTATGAAAATGCGTACCTGAATTATGCTGCCCGCGCAGACAGCGGAGACATCGCTCTGACCTATCGGCTGAACGATACGAACATCCCCCTGCACAGCTATTGCGACATGAGCATAGGCTTGCGCCGGATGCCCATAGCCGACACCACCAAATACTATGTGGCAGGCATCAACCGGCGTGGAAAGAAATACTATGTGGGCGGACACTATGAAGCCGGACAAATGAAAGTACGCATCCGCGAATTGGGTACTTATACAGTAGCCATGGACACCCTTCCTCCCGTATTGACCCCTGTCAATCCTAAAAACTGGGGACGCAACGGGCGCATTGTGCTCAAAGCAAAAGACAAGGAGACGGGTATCCGAACCTACCGAGGCGTAATAGACGGCCACTATGCCCTCTTCGGCAAGCCGAATTCCATCAACGGAAACTTGGTATGCGAGCTGAAGCACGCCCGGATAGCAAAAGGAAAGACTCACCGGCTGGAAATGACCGTGACAGATGCCTGCGGCAACCGGACAACAGAGTTCTATGATTTCACTTGGTAACCCGATTATTCATCAAACACTAAAAGCAATATGAACATTAAAAGACTGACACTCACCCTGCTCTTGGCAACGGTCGTGGCCAACTATCTGCCCGCCTGCACCAACCTGATTGTGGGTAAGAATGCCTCGACAGACGGCTCCACCATCGTATCCTATTCTGCTGACTCTTACGGATTGTTCGGCGAGTTATATCATTATCCTGCGGGCGTCTACCCCAAAGGCACAATGATGGACATCCACGAATGGGACACTGGCAAATACCTGGGCCAGATTGAACAAGCCCGCCAGACGTACAACGTCATCGGCAATATGAACGAATTTCAGCTGACCATTGGCGAAACCACCTTCGGCGGACGTCCGGAGCTGGTGGATACGCTGGGCATCATCGACTACGGAAGCCTGATTTACCTCGCCTTACAACGCTCGCGCAACGCCCGCGAAGCCATCAAGGTGATGACCGAACTGGTGCAAGAATATGGCTACTACAGCAGTGGAGAATCTTTCACCATCGCCGACCCTAACGAGATCTGGATTATGGAGATGATAGGCAAAGGCCCGGGCGTGCGCGGTGCTGTCTGGGTGGCTGTGCGGGTGCCCGACGATTGCATCTCGGCCCATGCCAACCATAGCCGCATCCACCAATTCGACTTGGACGACAAGGAGAATTGCATATATTCGCCCGATGTCATTTCCTTTGCCCGCGAAAAAGGTTACTTCAGCGGTGTGAACAAGGATTTCAGTTTCTCCAAAGCCTATGCACCCACCGGTTTTGGCGAGTTGCGCTATTGCGAAGCCCGCGTATGGAGTTATTATAATATGTTCACCAACGACGGACAGAAATACCTTTCTTATATAGAAGGCAACGACCCTACGCCGATGCCCCTCTTTGTGAAACCCAACCGCAAACTCTCCGTGCAGGATGTGAAGAACGCCATGCGCGACCATTATGAAGGCACTCCGTTGGACATTAGCAAGGACTTCGGTGCAGGTCCTTATCACGCCCCCTACCGTCTTTCTCCCTTGGACTTCGAAGTGGATGGACAGAAGTACTTCAATGCACGCCCCATCTCCACCCAACAGAGCGGCTTCGTGTTTGTGGCCCAGATGCGAGCCGACCTTCCCGATGCCATCGGCGGTGTCCTGTGGTTTGGCACGGACGATGCCAACATGACAGTCTTCACGCCGGTGTATTGCTGCACAGACAAGGTGCCTGTCTGCTACACCCGCGTAGACGGTGCCGACTACATCACTTTCTCTTGGAATTCCTCTTTCTGGATATTCAACTGGGTGTCCAATATGGTGTATCCCCGCTATGACCTCCTGATAGGCGACGTGCGTGCCACGCAACAAGAATTAGAAAACACGCTCAATGCCGCCCAATCGGGTATTGAATCCGCCGCCTTGAAGCTCTGGGAAACCAACCCCGACCAAGCCAAGGCACTCCTGACCAACTACACGAATCTCACCGCCCAAAGCACATTCGACACTTGGAAGCGCCTGGGCGAGTACCTGGTGGTGAAGTATAGCGATGGCGTCATCCGCCGCACCAATCCGGACGGTACCTTCCAACGCAATGCCATCGGCCAGCCCGCAGGCGTCATACGCCCCGGATATCCCGAAGATTTCCTGAAAGAATATGTTAAACAGACAGGAGAGCGATATAAAATGCCCGAATAATTTGCCAATTCGTATTATCTCACTATCTTTGTGGAAATTAATAGAAGTATGAAATTCACTAAGACAAAAGAAAATGCAGGCAAATTCTTGTTGGATGTCGCAAAACTAGTCATAGGCGGTGTGATTTTAGCAGGAATTATGCAACAAGGAATTGGATATTCAAAGCTGTATATTTACGGCGGTTTAGCTGTTCTGTTCTTTGTCGCATGGGGTTTCATATTGATAACATTAAGTGATAATGAGAATAAAAAAGAAAAGGAGGAAACATTATGACGTTAATAACTATATTTCAGATTATGTGCGTTATTTCCGGAATAGGATTGCTCCTTACCGTGATTACACAGTGGAAAAAATTGGTACACAAGAATTAACTATCTAATTTATTAATATATCATGGAGAATCAAGAACTCATCAAACAAGTGACTGAAAAGGCCGAACAGTGGTTGACCCCTGCCTACGATGCAGAGACCCAGGCCGAAGTGAAACGTATGCTGGAAAACGAGGACAAGACCGAGTTGATAGACAGCTTCTACAAAGATTTGGAATTTGGTACGGGTGGCTTGCGTGGCATCATGGGTGCCGGCAGCAACCGCATGAACATCTATACCGTAGGTGCCGCTACCCAGGGATTGGCAAACTACCTGAACAAGAACTTCAAGGACTTGGAGCAAATCTCCGTGGTTGTGGGACACGATTGCCGCAACAACAGCCGCAAGTTTGCTGAAATCTCTGCCGCTATCTTCTCGGCCAATGGTATCAAGGTGTACCTCTTTGACGATCTGCGCCCGACGCCTGAAGTTTCCTTTGCTATCCGCCACCTGGGTTGCCAGAGCGGTATCAACATTACCGCCAGCCACAACCCGCGCGAATACAACGGCTACAAGGCCTATTGGGATGACGGCGCTCAGGTGCTGGCTCCGCACGACACGGGCATCATTGAGGAAGTGAACAAGGTGAAGATTGACGACATCAAGTTCAACGGCAACAAAGACCTGATTCAAATCATCGGTGAAGACGTGGACAAGGTTTATCTGGACATGGTACACGGCATTTCCATCGACCCCGCCGTCATCAAACGCCAGAAAGACCTGTGCATCGTCTACACACCGCTGCACGGCGCAGGCCGCACACTGATTCCCCGCTCGCTGAAGGAATGGGGCTTCGAAAACGTGCACTGCGTGGAAGAACAGATGGTGAAGGACGGTAACTTCCCCACCGTTGTTTCGCCGAACCCTGAGAACGCCGAAGCTTTGACCTTGGCTATCAAGCTTGCTAAGCAGCTGGATGCGGACATCGTGATGGCCAGCGACCCGGATGCCGACCGCGTGGGCATGGCCTGCAAGAACGACAAGGGCGAATGGGTGCTCATCAACGGTAACCAGACGTGCCTCATCTTCCTCTACTACATCATCCGCAACCGCCTCGCCATGGGTAAGATGAAGCCCAACGACTTCATCGTGAAGACCATCGTGACAACGGAACTCATCAAAGCCGTGGCAGACAAGAACAAGATCGAGATGCGCGACTGCTACACGGGCTTCAAATGGATTGCCCGCGAAATCCGCCTGAGCGAAGGCAAGCAGCAGTACATCGGCGGTGGTGAAGAGAGCTATGGCTTTCTGGCCGAGGACTTCGTGCGTGACAAAGACGCCGTGTCCGCCTGCTCCCTGCTGGCCGAGATTTGCGCTTGGGCCAAAGACCAAGGCAAGACGCTGTATGACATCCTGATGGAAATCTATGTGGAATACGGCTTCTCGAAGGAGATGACCGTCAACGTGGTGAAACCCGGAAAGACCGGAGCCGAGGAAATCCAAAAGATGATGAGCGACTTCCGCGCCAATCCTCCGAAGGAAATCGGCGGTTCGCCCGTGGCTCTGATCAAGGACTACAAGGTGCTGAAGGCAACGGACGGTCAAGGCAACGTGACCGACCTGGTTATGCCCGAAACCTCCAACGTGCTGCAATATTTCACCGAGGACGGCACGAAGATTTCCGTTCGCCCGTCGGGCACAGAGCCTAAGATCAAGTTCTACATCGAGGTCAAGGGACAGATGAAGTGTGCCGGATGCTACGAAAAGGCTTGTGCTGAAGCTGAACAAAAGGTAGAAGCTGTACGCAAGTCGCTGGGCATCTGATAAGCACTTTTGCAGGGCGCGGATTTCGCGGACGACACGGACAGATAAAACCCTGTTCGCAGAATCGGCGTAATCCGCGCCTTATTTCTCTACCGGTTCAAGACACCATCTTTTTATTGATGACTATATAACTGACCAATCCGACAAGCAGACAAGCCAGCGCACAGCCCAAAACGGCGTTGCTAATCTGATGGGTAAACACGCACACGATCAGGATGAATACCCCTGCGAAGATAAGAACAAGCCCCAAGTTTCTTAATATGCCCTTTGCCATACGGATATGAATTGGTGATGAATAACACCGCAAAGGTAGCTTTCTTGCTCCTTATTCCCCTCATACGAAGGCCTAAAATTAAAATTAAAGTCCTATTTGTTTGTCATTCAAAATAAAATGCCTACCTTTGCACCGCTTTTTAACAAATAACACCAAATTATTTATTTAAACAAGTATGAATCAATACGAAACCGTTTTCATTTTGACTCCCGTTTTGTCTGATGCACAGATGAAGGAAGCGGTAGAGAAATTCAAAGGCATCCTTACTGCTGAAGGTGCTGAGATTGTAAATGAAGAAAACTGGGGATTGAAGAAGCTGGCTTATCCTATCCAGAAGAAGTCCACAGGTTTCTATCAGCTGATTGAGTTCAAGGCAGAACCCACTGTCATTGAGAAGCTGGAAGTAAACTTCCGTCGTGATGAGCGCGTCATCCGTTTCCTGACGTTCAAGCAGGACAAGTACGCTGCCGAATATGCTGAAAAGAGAAGAAGTATGAAATCAACTAAAAAGGAGGATTAATCATGGCACAACAAGTTCAATCAGAAATCAGATATTTAACTCCGCCCTCAGTAGACGTTAAGAAGAAGAAATACTGCCGTTTCAAGAAGAGCGGTATCAAGTACATTGACTACAAAGATCCCGAATTCTTGAAGAAATTCTTGAATGAGCAGGGCAAAATCCTTCCGCGCCGCATCACCGGTACTTCCTTGAAGTATCAGCGTCGCGTGGCTCAAGCTGTGAAGAGAGCCCGTCACCTGGCTTTGCTGCCTTATGTAACTGACATGATGAAATAATAGGAGGAGGATAGTATGGAAATCATTTTGAAAGAAGACGTAATAAACTTGGGTTATAAGAACGATATTGTAACCGTTAAGTCCGGATATGGCCGTAACTACCTCATCCCCACGGGTAAGGCTGTCATCGCTTCTCCGGCTGCCAAGAAAATGCTGGCCGAAGAGTTGAAACAACGCGCTCATAAGCTGGAGAAAATCAAAAAGGATGCCGAGGAATTGGCTGCTAAGTTGGAAGGCGTATCGCTGAAGATTGCCACGAAGGTCAGCGCCACGGGCACTATCTTCGGTTCTGTAGGCAATATCCAAATTGCAGACGAGCTGGCCAAATTGGGTCACAACATTGACCGCAAGCTCATCACTGTCAAGGAAGCTGTCAAGGAAGTAGGCAACTACAAGGCACTTGTCCGCCTGCACAAGGAAGTTTCTGTGGAAATTCCTTTCGAAGTTGTAGCAGAGGAAGAGGCTTAATAGAGCCGATTACCCCCTATCAGGATATAAAAGAGCATATTCTTTCAAGAGTATGCTCTTTTTTTTGCATCATAACTCCGCATCCCGGCTTCCTGCACACGTTTTTATCTCTTCGCCAAGAATCACTTTGAAAAACCTAAAGTCCCTCTTTAGACGTCTAAAGTGCCTCTTTAGGATCATCAAGTAGCACTTTAGGGTTGTCAGATGCCTCTTCGAAAATCATCCCGTAAAATTCAAGCAGAAAGATTTGCATTTCCCAAATGAATCCGTATATTTGCAGAATTGTAATGTTGACTTATCAAAATGATCGATACCATCAGACATCCAGGCATCGTGGAAAGCACAGAGGGAAACAAATTGCGGATACGGATTACACAAACCTCAGGCTGCGCGGCATGCAGGGCGAAAGGCTACTGCACGTCAGCCGATGCGCGCGAAATGCGAATGGAACTATCCGTGACCGATGTGTCTACCTACCATCCTGGCGATGCGGTATGGGTGGTGGGACGCCGTTCAGCAGGACGGCAAGCCGTATGCTGGGCTTTCGTCTTTCCGCTTTTGGTCATGTTGCTCTCCCTTGGGATATGCATGGCATCGGGACTGAGTGAAGCGGCTTCTGCCGGCCTGTCTTTGGCCTTGCTTATACCTTATTATATAACGCTCCGTTTGTGTCATAAACGACTGGCGGGGCGGTTCGTCTTTTCTGTTACCCGATAATTTTTATTCAACATGATGACTACAATACTGACTGCCGTGATTGCCGTGGGCGCGATAGCCTTGCTGCTGGCCTTGATATTGTACGGGGCTTCCAAGAAATTTGCCGTGTATGAAGACCCCCGCATTGCCCAAGTGTCCGTAGTCCTTCCCCAAGCCAACTGTGGCGGATGCGGTTTTCCCGGATGCAATGGTTTTGCAAGCGCGTGTGTCCAAGCCGGTTCACTCGAGGGGAAACATTGCCCTGTGGGCGGGCAACCTGTAATGGAACATGTGGCAGCCATCTTGGGCCTGAAGGCAGAGGAAACTGAACCTATGGTAGCTGTAGTGCGGTGCAAAGGTACCTGTGACAATCGCCCCCGACTGAATGTATATGACGGTGTCCACAATTGTGCCGTTCTCTCATCTTTGTGCGAAGGGGAGACGGGCTGCGCTTACGGTTGCTTGGGATGCGGGGATTGCGTGTCTGCCTGTACATTCGGTGGGTTACGAATGAATCCGGATACAGGCCTTCCAGAAATAGATGCATCCGTCTGCACAGCTTGCGGTGCCTGTGCCCGTGTTTGCCCGCGCGGCATCATTGAGCTTCGTCCACGAGGCAAAGCCGAAGTGCTGTGTGTCAATCAAGACAAGGGCGGAGTAGCCCGCAAAGCCTGCTCATCGGCCTGCATCGGTTGTGGCAAATGCGTAAAAGTGTGCCCCTCTACTGCCATTACATTGGAGAACAATCTGGCCTATATCGACCCGCAGAAATGCGAGACATGCGGCAAGTGTGTGGAAGCCTGTCCGCAAGGCGTCATAGTCATGAACTAATACCTTTATATATAAAGTTATGTGGAAGACTTTTTCCATCGGAGGAATCCATCCCCAAGAAAACAAGCTATCGGCAAATCATCCCATCCATGAGGCGGATTTGCCTAAGCAGGCAGTCATCATGCTGGGCCAACATATCGGGGCACCTGCCAAACCGATAGTGAGCAAGGGGGACCGGGTGAAAGTCGGCACCAAGATTGCCGAGCCAGGCGGTTTCGTTTCCGCAGCTATCCATTCATCGGTCAGCGGCCAAGTTGTCAAGATAGACCAAGCCATCGATGCCAGCGGCTACCCCCGGCCAGCCGTTTTCATTGACGTCGAAGGCGATGAATGGGAAGCGGCCATCGACCGCGACGAAACATTAATCAAGGATTGCCCTTTCAGCCCTGAAGAGATTTTGCAGAAGATTGCCAATGCTGGTATCGTGGGCATGGGCGGTGCCTGCTTCCCCTCGCAAGTGAAGCTGTGCCCTCCTCCCCCACTGAAAGCCGAATGCCTGATAGTCAATGCCGTGGAGTGCGAACCTTACTTGACAGCAGACCACCAACTGATGCTTGAGCATGCCGACGAAATCCTGGTGGGCCTCACCATCCTGATGAAAGCCCTCCGGGTGAGCAAAGCCTATATTGGCATCGAGGCCAACAAGCCCGACGCCATCCGTCTGCTGACAAAGGAAGCCGCAAACTATGCCGGCATCGAAGTGGTACCGCTGAAAGTGAAATATCCGCAAGGGGGCGAGAAACAATTGATAGATGCCATCCTCGAGCGACAAGTAGCCACCGGGGCTTTGCCGGTCTCCACAGGCGCTGTGGTACAGAATGTAGCCACCGTCTTTGCCGTCTACCAAGCTGTGCAGAAGAACAAGCCTTTGTTCGAGCGCGTGGTAACTGTCACAGGCAAATCATTGACCCGCCCCGGCAACCTGCTGGTGCGTATCGGGACTCCGGTCAACCAGTTGATAGAGGAATGTGGCGGCTTACCCGAAGATACGGGCAAGGTCATTGCAGGCGGTCCAATGATGGGCAAATCCCTGTTGAACTTGAATGTACCGATAGTCAAAGGGACATCGGGCGTCTTGTTGATGGGCGGTCGTGAGGCCACAAGGGGCGCGGTGCAGCCTTGCATCCGTTGCGCCAAGTGCGTGGCGGTCTGTCCGATGGGGCTTGAACCCTATCTGCTGGCCACTGCTTCCGCCCACGGTGACTTTGAACGGGTGGAGCGGGAAGACGTCTTGGCGTGCATTGAGTGTGGTTCGTGTATGTTCGCCTGCCCATCCCACCGCCCCATCTTGGATTATATACGGCTGGGCAAGGCAAAGGTTGGGGCAATGGTGCGTGCCCGTCAAAAGAAATGAGTTGATTTAGAATAACCCCAATAGGATTGGCGCTTATGGAAAAACTGATTATATCCTTGTCACCCCATATACATGGGCGTGACAGTGTACGCAAAAATATGTATGGAGTGCTGGTGGCATTGGTACCGGCTTTCCTGGCATCATTGTATTTCTTCGGGGTAGGAGCTTTCATCGTGACGCTGGTTTCCGTGGCTTCCTGCGTGTTCTTCGAGTGGGTCATCGGGAAATACCTGATGAAGCGGACAGATACCACCATCAGCGATGGCTCGGCCATTATCACCGGCGTGTTGCTGGCCTTCAACTTGCCTTCCAATTTGCCCGTGTGGATTGTCATTCTCGGTGCACTGTTTGCCATCGGCGTGGTGAAGATGTCCTTCGGTGGCTTGGGGTGCAACCTGTTCAACCCAGCTTTGGCAGGGCGTGCGTTCCTTTTGCTCTCGTTTCCTGCGCAGATGACCACATGGCCTGCCGTCGGCCAATGGACCGTCTATACGGATGCCGTCACCACAGCTACCCCTTTGTCGGTGATGAAGGGCATCATCAATGGAGTACCCGGCATGTCGACAGACCAGTTGCCGGATGCTTTTGCGCTGTTTTTCGGAAATAATCCGGGCTGCATCGGCGAGATAAGTGCCTTGGCGTTGTTGTTAGGATTGGCCTATATGTTATGGCGGAAAATCATTACGTGGCATATCCCGGTATCCATCCTGGCAACGGTGTTTGTATTGACCACCGCCATGCATTGGGCAGACCCGGCCAAGTATGCCGACGGCTTCACGCATCTGCTGACGGGCGGCGTAATGTTGGGCGCCATCTTCATGGCCACGGATTACGTCACTTCTCCCATGAGCCATCGGGGGATGCTGCTGTATGGTGCCTGCATCGGATTACTGACGGTGGTTATCCGCTTGTTTGGCTCCTATCCGGAGGGCATGTCCTTTGCCATCCTGATTATGAATGCTTTCACACCGCTGATTAATACGTATGTCAAACCTAAACGCTTTGGGGAGGTGGCAAAAACAAAATGAAAAAACTGGAATCATCCTTAAAGAATATGCTGTTGGTGCTGACGGGAGTAACGGCAATATCCGTAGCCTTGTTGGCCTATGTGAACCAATTGACGGCAGAACCCATAGCCGAGGCTGAAGCCCGAGCCTTGAGCGACGCGGTACGCGCCGTGGTGCCGGGTTTTGACAACGACCCCATTGCCGAGCAGAAAATCCAAAAAGTGAACGGGGTGGACTATGCCGTCTATCCGGCCACTAAAGGAGGGACGTACATCGGTGCGGCCATAGAAGCCTCGACCATGGGTTTTGGAGGGACATTGCGCGTCTTGGTGGGATTTGATGCGGAAGGAAACATATTGGATTACTCCCTGCTGTCCCATGCCGAGACACCTGGCTTGGGTTCGAAGGCAGACTCTTGGTTCAAAAAAGGCGGGAAAGGTGACATCATCGGGATGAATCCGGGCAAGGCGCCTTTGGCTGTGGACAAGGACGGCGGGCAGGTGGATGCCATCACTGCTTCCACCATCACGACACGCGCCTTCCTTTCGGCTGTCAATGCCGCATACGCCGCATACGCCGGACAGGATACGACTGATGGCACCACCGGAGCCTCGCAACAAGTGGAATCCTAAAGAAAAGGAGGATTGAAATTATGAATAACCTGAAAGTATTGGTAAACGGGATTATCAAGGAAAATCCCACCTTTGTGTTGTTGCTGGGCATGTGTCCCACACTGGGCACCACCTCGTCTGCCCTCAACGGCATGGGCATGGGATTGGCCACGATGTTCGTATTGGTGTGCTCCAATGTCGTCATATCCGCCATCAAGAACCTGATACCGGACATGGTGCGCATCCCGTCCTATATCGTGGTGATTGCGTCGTTTGTCACTTTGCTTCAGATGGTGATGCAGGCTTACGTACCCTCCCTGTATGCCACGCTGGGACTTTTCATCCCCCTCATTGTGGTGAACTGCATCGTGCTGGGACGTGCCGAGGCTTTTGCTTCCAAGCAAAGACCCTTGCCTTCCCTTTTTGACGGGCTGGGCATCGGATTGGGATTCACCATTGCCTTGACCTTGCTGGGTGGCGTACGCGAACTGTTGGGGACGGGCAAGGTCTTTAGCTTGACGCTGTTCTCCGAAGACTATGGTATGTTGCTGTTCGTGCTGGCACCGGGAGCATTCATAGCCTTGGGTTATCTGATTGCGATAGTGAACCGATTGAAAAAAGAACAATAGAATACAATAATTATGGAATACCTGTTGATTTTCATTTCCGCGATATTTGTCAACAACATCGTCCTGTCCCAGTTCTTGGGCATTTGTCCTTTCCTGGGCGTATCCAAGAAGATAGATACGGCGTTGGGCATGGCCGCAGCTGTGGCCTTTGTGCTTACGTTGTCCACTGTGGTCACCTATCTTCTGCAAAAGTTCGTGCTTGATGCCTTCGAGTTGGGCTATTTGCAGACCATTACCTTTATCCTGGTCATTGCCGGCCTCGTGCAGATGGTGGAGATTATCCTAAAAAAGGTATCCCCCACCCTCTATCAGGCTTTGGGCGTATTCCTCCCGTTGATTACAACCAATTGCTGCATCTTGGGCGTGGCCATTCTGGTTATACAAAAAGACTTTGACCTGCTGACAGGCGTCATTTATGCTTTCGCCACGGCTTTGGGCTTCGGGCTGGCCTTGGTCTTATTTGCCGGTATGCGCGAACAGATGAGCCTGTCCGCCATCCCCAAAGGAATGCAGGGCACTCCTATCGCCTTGCTGACAGCCGGTCTCCTGGCCATGGCGTTCATGGGATTTTCAGGAGTAGACAAGGGCTTGTCTGCCGTATTGGGAATCGGATAGCAGTTTTTTCACCAGAATTTGGCAGATTGCCAATTAAAATGCCTACATTTGTAGCGAATAAGCATTTAAGCCATAAAAGCTATATACAATGAAAGAGAAAATTTTAGTGACAGGAGGTACGGGCTATATCGGTTCGCACACCGTAGTAGAACTTCAGAATGCCGGCTATGACGTTGTCATCGTTGATAACCTCTCCAATTCGGGGGCAGACGTAGTGGATAACATCGAAGCCGTATCAGGCATCCGCCCTGCATTCGAGAAAATTGATTGTCTGGATTATGCCGGTTTGGAAGGCGTGTTTGCCAAATACCAAGGCATCAAGGCCATCATCCACTTCGCCGCCAGCAAGGCTGTGGGCGAATCCGTGCAAAAGCCTTTGCTTTATTACCGCAACAACATCGGTTCGCTGATCAACTTGCTCGAACTGATGCCCAAGTATGGCGTGGAAGGCATTGTATTCTCTTCTTCATGCACGGTGTACGGACAGCCGGACGTATTGCCGGTGACCGAAAAGGCTCCCATCAAG
Organism: Candidatus Bacteroides pullicola; assembly: GCA_019115825.1. GTDB lineage: Bacteria > Bacteroidota > Bacteroidia > Bacteroidales > Bacteroidaceae > Bacteroides > Bacteroides pullicola. The sequence goes on along the minus strand of DXCV01000081.1, from coordinate 15,318 downwards.
AAAGCCGAGTCGCCATACGGCAATACAAAACAAATCAACGAGGAAATCATTCAGGACACTGTGGCTTCCGGCTCTCCCATCAGTGCCATACTTTTGCGCTACTTCAATCCGATTGGCGCACACCCGACAGCCCTGCTGGGCGAACTTCCCAATGGAGTGCCGCAGAACCTGGTGCCTTACATCGTGCAAACGGCCATCGGCATCCGCGAGAAGCTGAGCATCTTCGGCAACGACTACAACACGCCCGACGGTACGTGTATCCGCGACTATATCAATGTGGTGGATTTGGCCAAAGCCCACGTGGTAGCCATTGCGCGCATCTTGGAGAAAAAGCAAAAAGCCAAGGTTGAAGTGTTCAACATCGGAACAGGCCGCGGACTTTCCGTGCTCGAACTGGTGCAGGCTTTCGAGAAGTCCACAGGCGTGAAGCTGAACTACCAGATAGCACCGCGTCGTGCCGGTGACATTGAAAAAGTATGGGCTGACCCCTCACTGGCCAACAACGAATTGGGCTGGAAAGCCGACACGCCCATTGAAGACACATTGCTCTCCGCATGGAAATGGCAACTGCATCTTCGCGAAAAAGGAATACAATAATATAATGGTATAATATAAGGATGCCAAACAAATGCATCCCCGCATTTGTTTGGCTCACATGCGTCTATCTGGCAACTGATAGGTATGTGAATACCTGAAGTTTGCACTTGCGCGCATCGCACAAACAGATAGACTGCATAGTAGTTTTGTCGTGTTTTATTTTGTGTTTGTGTTATGAATAGGCTTTGTCGGGAGACAAAGCCTATTATTTTTTCCCGATGAGGCGTAACAAAACACTTTCTGTTCTCGTCCTATCAGTGAACGGCCGGCAAGGCCCGCTTTTTAATAATGAATGATAGAAACCAATGGATGCCGCCAGCTTTAAGAAGATGTTCCTACCCTACCACCGCAAACTCTACGGGGTAGCCTTCCGTCTGTTGGAGAACGAGGACGATGCCCGAGACGTGTTGCAAGACGCATACCTCAAACTGTGGGACAAGCGGGATGCACTGGGCATCATAGACAATCCCGAAGCCTTCTGCACGACCTTGGTGCGCAATATGTGCCTGGACTTGCTCCGCTCACCCCGCTACGTGCGCGAAAGACAACAAGTGGAACTGACAGAATCCTTGCCCATAACTGCCCCCGACGAGACAGATGCCCGAGACAAGGTTCAGGTGGTGCAGACGCTTGTCGCCCGCCTGCCCTTACAGCAACAACAGGTAATCCGATTGAGGGACATGCTGGGATATACTTTTCAAGAGATTGAACAACTGACCGGGCTTAGCGCGAACAACATCCGCGTGGTGCTGTCCCGTGCCCGAAAGAAGATACGAGAGGATTATTTTAAACAGCATGACTATGAGAAGAGAAGAGATTGAAAAATTACTGGCCCGATATTATGACGGACTGACCACCGAGCAAGAAGAGGAAAAACTGACGCAAGCCTTACACTCCGCCAAAGACTTACCCGAGGACTTGCAGGCGGAGCGGGACTTGTTCCTCTCCCTCCATAAGGACACGGTGGAAGACGTGCCGGTGCCCGAAGACTTGGAAACGGAACTGGCCGCACGGATAGACCGGAAGGCATCTGCGCCGCGCAGACTCCGATTGTGGTGGGGCAGTGTGGCAGCTTCGGCACTCCTGCTCGTCGGGCTGGGATTGGGCATCACCGAGATGCGCCACGATGTCCTTGCGTCCACCCCACAGGACACCTTCACCAATCCGGAAGATGCCCACCGTGCCTTGCAGGCCATCTTCACCGAGATGTCGCAGAATTGGAAGGCAGGCATGGAACAGCTGGAAGACACGCAGAGAGACCTTGAGGCCGTCAATCACGAAATAAGGAACGAATTGGAAAATTAACCCTCAAATGATAAACGATTTATGAAAGCTATGAGATTTTGCATGACAACCATGCTCCTGCTGTTTGCCTTGACAGGATGGGCACAAGAGAAATTGTTCGACAAGTACAGCGACATGAAAGAAGTCAAATCGGTCTACATCTCCAAAGCCATGTTGAGCCTGGATACGGACATCATCGCTGACGACATTTACTTGGGCAAGGTAAAGAACCTGAATGCAGTCCGCGTGCTCTCCACCATGGACAGCAAGGTGCGTAAGAAGATGCTTGAGGACATCCGCGCCTTGGTCAAGTCCTCCAAATATGAATTGCTGATGAAGCAGAAGGGGCTTGCGTCCAGCTCCGAGTTTTACATCGCCCGCCAAAAGGGAAAAATCAATATCAAAGAGCTGATCATGGTGATGGATGGTGCGGCAACGCTGAAATTCATTTGCTTGGAAGGAAACATGACCGACAAAGAAGTCAAGATGATATTGCTCTACCAAGACAGGTCTTCATGGGAGGGCATCCCCGCGAAAGGATGGGAGAACCTGCATTCCCTGAAAGGACTGGATGCACTGAAAGATTTGGTATCCCTCGAAGAGCTGAAAACATACTTCGATAGCGACACGTGGAAGCAATTCGAGAAGCAAATGAGAGATTTGGACGAACAGATGAAAGACCTGAACACACAGTTTGTCTACTAAGAACCCAGGAAAGAATGCCAAGCGGATAGGAGGAAGCCGGAAACTTCCACTTATCCGCTTTTTTCATGGCCATTCCCAGGCCAATCCGGCTCCGCCCGCGGTTTGCCATCCGTCCCATGTTTCTCCTATAGAATATAAGAGGAATAGCGAAGGTGAAGCGAAGGTGAAGCGAAGGTGAAGCGAAGGTGAAACGGAGTTGTAACGGAGGGATAACGGAGGGATAACGGGTAAGAATCGCCGATGAAAGTGTAAAAAATGTTATTACAACAAGGGCTTTCTGTACGATTTTAGCCCGAAAACATTCAATTTTGTGCTTTTATGTCAAAAAAACCTATAAACCGATACAAGTATATGGGATTTATTTATACATTTGTAAGGAAGTTCATGGGAACCCCCAAAGAGAACATTTTACGAAAAAAGAAATATAATAAGAGATTGCTTATGTCACAGATTATTGGACATATTTCGCAGGTAATCGGACCTGTCGTTGACGTATTCTTTGATGCGCCGGAAACTGCAGCCGAATTGGTGTTGCCCAGTATCCATGATGCACTCGAAATCAAACGCCCCAACGGGAAGCGGTTGATTGTGGAAGTGCAGCAGCACATCGGTGAGAACACGGTTCGTACGGTGGCTATGGACAGTACGGACGGTTTGCAGAGAGGCATGAAGGTGCGTCCGCTGGGAGGCTCCATTACCATGCCGGTGGGAGACCAGATTAAAGGCCGCCTGATGAATGTCGTGGGTGACTCCATCGACGGCATGAGGGAACTGAATCGCGAGGGCGCTTACCCCATTCACCGGGAGCCGCCCAAGTTTGAGGATTTGACGACGGTGCAGGAAGTGCTGTACACGGGCATCAAGGTGATTGACCTGCTGGAGCCTTATAGTAAAGGTGGTAAAATCGGTCTGTTCGGTGGTGCCGGTGTGGGCAAGACGGTGTTGATTCAGGAACTGATTAACAACATTGCCAAGAAGCAGCACGGTTTCTCCGTATTTGCCGGTGTGGGCGAACGTACCCGTGAAGGCAACGACTTGCTGCGCGAGATGATTGAATCCGGCGTTATCCGTTATGGCGAGGAATTCAAGAAGAGCATGGAGGAAGGCAACTGGGATTTGTCGAAAGTAGACTATGACGAAGTGGCCAAGTCGCAAGTAACCTTGGTGTTCGGTCAGATGAACGAGCCGCCCGGAGCACGTCAGTCTGTGGCATTGTCCGGATTGACGGTAGCCGAGTCTTTCCGCGACAGCGGTGCGGAGACGGACGGCCCGCGCGATATTCTGTTCTTCATCGACAATATCTTCCGTTTCACGCAGGCAGGCTCCGAGGTATCGGCCTTGTTGGGTCGTATGCCTTCGGCCGTGGGCTACCAGCCGACATTGGCCACAGAAATGGGTGCCATGCAGGAGCGAATCACGTCCACGAAGAACGGCTCCATCACCTCCGTACAGGCCGTATATGTGCCTGCCGACGACTTGACCGACCCGGCTCCGGCAACGACCTTCACCCACTTGGATGCCACGACGGTGCTCGACCGTAAGATTGCCTCCATGGGTATCTATCCGGCCGTAGACCCGTTGGAATCCACGTCGCGTATCCTTGACCCGCACATCGTGGGCAAGGAGCACTATGAGGTGGCCCAGCGCGTGAAGCAAATTCTGCAGCGCAACAAGGAATTGCAGGATATTATCTCCATCCTCGGTATGGAGGAATTGTCGGAATCCGACCGCTTGCTGGTGAACCGCGCCCGCCGTGTGCAGCGCTTCCTCTCGCAACCGTTTGCGGTGGCCGAGCAATTCACAGGCGTGCCGGGCACGATGGTGAATATCGAGGATACCATCAAGGGATTCAAGATGATTCTGGACGGCGAGGTGGACTATCTGCCCGAACCGGCTTTCCTGAACGTGGGAACCATCGAAGAAGCCATAGAGAAAGGTAAGAAACTGCTGGCACAGGCAGAGAAAGCATAAAGGCGTATGGAAGGTTTGTTGCATTTGGAAATCTTTTCGCCTGAAAAGGAAATCTTCAGTGGCGAAGTGGAGCACGTCACCCTGCCGGGAACGATGGGGTCGTTCACCATTCTGCCGCAGCATGCCCCCATCATTTCGTCCCTGCAGGCAGGAACCCTGTCGTATGTGACGAAGGAGGGGGAGCACGCGGAGGAGATTCATGGAGGCTTTGTCGAGATGAGCGACAACAAGGTCTCCGTCTGTGTAAGTTGATACGTTTCGTGCAAAGATGAATAGTGTAGAGATACGGAAATATCTGGTGGAAACGGCCTTGCTGACACTGCTGACAGGCGGTATCGGAATGTGGATTTTCCATGCGGTCCGCCCCGCCTTGTTCTTGTCCGACTATATCTGGATACCTGTCTACTTCTATGTGATTGGCGCATTGCTGATGGCAGGGGTGGCCAGGAGTGGAAAGGGCGGCAATACGAAGCGACTGGTACAGGTCTATCTGTTAGCCCGCATTGTGAAGATGTTTGTTTCCGTGATGGCGGTCGTCATTTTCTGCGTGACTGTACAGACAGAGGTGACGGTAGTCGTGGCTGCATTTGTCATCAACTATTTTATCTATTTGATATATGATTCGTGGTTTTTCTCCCGGTTGGGGAAAAGTCGGAAAATGGAAACTAAAGAAATATGAAACGATTACGGACTATATTGATAGGAACCTTGTTGGCTGTGGTAGGGGGGCTGTGTGCCGCGCCTGCATGGGCTGCCGACAATGATGCTGCTCCGACGCCCGAGGCCACGGAAGAGGCGAATCCGGTGGATGTGAAGGAGATTGTATTCGGACACGTTGGTGACGCTTATGAATGGCATATCACAACCATCGGAGACACGCACGTCACCATTCCCTTGCCGATCATCGTGCACAGTAGCACGACGGGCTGGCACGCCTTCCTGTCTTCCCGTCTGGAGGAGAACGGCGGCACGTATGAAGGATTCTCCATCGCGCCGGAGGGCAGTCCTTACGAGGGTAAGCTAATGGAGCGTGATGCGTCCGGCAACGAAGTTCGTCCTTTGGATATCTCCATTACCAAGGTGACGCTGGCCTTGTTCATCAACAGCCTGTTGCTGGTCATCATCGTGCTGAGCGTGGCTCGCTGGTATCGGAAGCATCCGAAGGAAACCGGTGCTCCGGGCGGCTTCGTGGGACTCATGGAGATGCTCATCATGATGGTGAACGATGATGTGATAAAGAGTTGCGTAGGGCCTAACTACCGTAAGTTTGCTCCTTACTTGCTGACTGCTTTCTTCTTCATCTTCATCAATAATCTGATGGGGCTGATTCCGGTCTTCCCGGGAGGTGCCAGTGTGACGGGCAATATTGCGATAACGTTTGTCTTGGCGCTGTGTACATTTTTTGCCATCAATATCTTCGGAACCAAACATTACTGGAAGGACATCTTCTGGCCCGAAGTGCCTTGGTGGTTGAAAGTTCCGGTGCCAATGATGCCGTTCATCGAGTTGTTCGGTATCTTCACCAAGCCGTTCGCGCTGATGATTCGTCTGTTTGCCAATATGCTGGCCGGTCACGTGGCCATGCTCATTCTGGCTTCGCTGGTGTTCATCACGGCCAGTATGGGTCCGGCATTGAACGGTTCGCTGACGGTGGCTTCGGTGCTGTTCAACATCTTCATGAATGCCTTGGAGTTGCTGGTAGCGTTCATCCAGGCCTACGTGTTTACGATGTTGTCGGCGGTATTCATCGGCTTGGCACAGGAGCGTAAAGCAGAATGATGTCGGAAAAAAACAAGAGTGAGAAACAATTAGTAAATCATTAAATAACCATTTAAAAAATTAGAAAGTTATGTTACTGTCTGTATTATTGCAAGCTGCTGCTGCAGGTGTAGGTATTACGAAAATGGGTGCGGCCATTGGTGCCGGTTTGGCTGTTATTGGTGCCGGTCTTGGTATCGGTCGGATTGGTGGAACGGCTATGGAGGCCATTGCCCGTCAGCCGGAAGCTTCCGGTGACATCCGTAACAACATGATTATTGCTGCTGCCTTGATTGAAGGTGTTGCCTTGCTGGCAGTCGTAGTATGTCTGTTGACCTTCCTGATGTAGTAGTTTATAACTTTGCGGCTTGCAATCCGGCAATGCCTGCCATTGCGGGATTGCAGGCCGCTCTTAACCGAGTTTTCAAGTATGTCATTGTTATTACCCGAGAGTGGTTTGCTCTTTTGGATGCTCCTGTCGTTCTTGGTGGTGTTTGTAGTGCTTGCCAAATATGGATTTCCGGTCATCGTCAAGATGGTGGAAGAACGCAAGGCCTACATTGACCACTCGATGGAAGTGGCGCGCGAGGCCAACGAGAAATTCTCCAAAATAAAGGAGGAGACGGAAGCCTTGATTGCTACAGCCAACAAGGAACAAGGACGTATTGTAAGGGAAGCCATGCTGGAACGCGAGAAGATTATCGACGACGCGCGCAAGCAGGCAGAAACAGTTGCCCAAAAAGAACTGGACGAAGTACGGAAACAAATACAGCAGGAGAAGGAGGAGGCCATCCGCGCCATCCGCCGCCAAGTAGCCGAGCTGTCTGTGGACATCGCCGAGAAAGTGATTCGCAAGAACCTGGACGAAGAGCGTGAGCAGATGGACATGATTGACCGGATGCTGGATGAAATGCTCCCTGCAAGTAAGAAAAATTAAAGGACCAAAGGCTTGATGACAAATCGTTGAGTCGTAATCGTTTGGAGAAAACATGGATATAGGAATAATTTCGATGCGATACGCAAAGGCGTTGATGGGATTTGCGAAAGAAAAAGGCACGGAAGACGCCTTGTACAAGCAGTGCAAGGGGCTTTCGGAAGCTTTCAGCAAATATCCGGGCTTTCGTGCCGCCCTTGAGAATCCGGTGTTGCCCGCCAAGGAGAAGTATACGTTGGTGTGCGCAGCGGCCGTGGGCGACGGAAAGGTGGATGCAACCTTTAGCGACTTTGTCAAGTTGGTGCTGAAGAACCGGCGCGAGAAACTCTTGCAATACATGTGCCTTTCATTCATGGATTTGTACCGTCAGAGCAAACATATTGGCGTGGCCCGGCTGATAACGGCCGTGCCCGTGAGCCAGAAGGTGGCCGACCGCATCCGAAACAGCGCCTCTTCCATGTTGCACGCCCGGATGGAACTGCAAACGGAAGTGAACCCGGCGTTGGAAGGCGGTTTCATTTTCGATATAAATGACTATAGGTTGGATGCCAGTATTGCTACCCAATTGAAGAGAGTGAAACAACAGTTTATTGACAAGAACAGAAGAATCGTATAATTAATCACTAAGAATATGCTATCTGAAAATATAAAAGTAAGCGAAGTTTCTGATGTCCTCCGCAAACAATTGGAAGGCATAGATACCCAAGTCTCCCTGGACGAGATTGGCACCGTGCTTCAAGTGAGCGACGGCGTGGCACGTATCTATGGCTTGCGCAATGCCGAGGCCAGTGAGCTGGTGGAATTTGAGAACGGCATCATGGGCATCGTCATGAATCTGGAAGAGGACAACGTCGGTGCCGTATTGCTGGGTCCGACGGACAAAATCAAGGAAGGATTCACGGTGAAGCGCACCAAGCGCATCGCCTCCATCATGGTAGGCGAGAGTATGTTGGGGCGTGTCATCGACCCACTGGGCATGCCCTTGGACGGCAAAGGACTCATCGGCGGCGACTTGTGCGAGATGCCTCTGGACCGCAAGGCACCGGGCGTTATCTACCGTCAGCCGGTGAACCAACCCCTGCAGACTGGACTGAAGGCTGTGGACGCCATGATCCCCATCGGACGCGGACAGCGTGAGTTGATCATCGGCGACCGCCAGACGGGCAAGACCGCCATCGCCATCGACACCATCATCAACCAGCGCAGCAACTACGAGGCAGGCGACCCGGTGTATTGCATCTACGTAGCCATCGGACAGAAGGGTTCCACCGTAGCGAGCATCGTGAACACCCTGCGCCAGCACGGAGCCATGGACTACACCATCGTGGTGTCCGCCACGGCTGCCGACCCTGCCGCCCTGCAGTATTACGCCCCGTTTGCGGGTGCCGCCATCGGCGAGTACTTCCGCGACACCGGCCGCCACGCCCTGGTGGTCTATGACGACCTGTCCAAGCAGGCAGTCGCCTACCGCGAGGTGTCGCTGATCCTGCGCCGCCCCTCCGGACGTGAAGCCTATCCGGGCGACATCTTCTACCTGCACTCCCGTCTGCTGGAGCGTGCCGCGAAGATCATCAACCAGCAAGAGGTGGCCTGCCAGATGAACGACCTGCCCGACAGTCTGAAGGGCAAGGTGAAAGGCGGCGGCTCGCTGACCGCACTGCCCATCATCGAGACACAGGCCGGCGACGTGTCCGCCTACATCCCGACGAACGTGATTTCCATCACCGACGGACAGATTTACCTGGTGACAGACCTCTTCAACCAAGGCAACCGCCCGGCCATCGACGTGGGTATCTCCGTCAGCCGTGTGGGTGGCAACGCCCAGGTGAAGGCCATGAAAAAGGTGGCCGGTACGCTGAAGATCGACCAGTCCCAGTATCGCGAACTGGAAGCCTTCACGAAGTTCAGTGGCGACATGGACGCCGTGACTGCCCTGACCATCGACAAGGGACAGAAGAACACACGCCTGCTGGTGCAGCCCCAGTACAGCCCGATGCCCGTGGAGAAGCAGATTGCCATCCTCTACTGCGGCACGCACGGCCTGCTGCATGACATCCCCCTGGAGAAGGTGAGCGACTTCGAGCGCAGCTTCCTGGACTACCTGGAGGCCAACCAGAAAGAGGAAGTACTGGACGTGCTGAAGAAGGGCGTCATCAACGACGAGGTCTGCCAGAAGATTGAGAAGGCGGCAGCCCTGATAGCAAAACAATTCATGTAATAAAGGGAATAGGACATGGCTTCACTGAAAGAGGTTAAAAATAGAATCAGTTCCGTCAAGAGCACGCGCCAAATCACGTCGGCCATGAAGATGGTGGCCTCGGCGAAGCTGCACAAGGCGCAGGGCCGGATAACGAGCATGTTGCCTTACCAGCGGAAGCTGAACGAAATCCTGACGAACTTCCTGCGGACGGAGACGTCGTTCGAGTCAGCCTACACGGCGCGGCGCGAGGTGACCCGCGTGGCCATCGTGGTCTGCTCGTCCAACAGCTCGCTGTGCGGCGCCTACAACTCCAACGTGGCGCGTCTGCTGGAGAAGACGCTGGCGGACTACAGCCACTTGGGCAAGGAGAACATCCTGGTCTACCCCGTGGGCAAGAAAATCGAAGAGGCGGTGAAGAAGATGGCCTGCGCCAAGCAGGGGTCCTACCAGAAGCTGGTGGACGTGCCCGCCTATGCCGACGCCTACCAACTGGCCGGGGAACTGATGGCGAACTTCGCCGAGCAGCGGGTGGACCGCGTGGAGTTGATCTACCACCACTTCAAGTCCATGGGCTCGCAAGTGCTGACCCGCGAGGACTACCTGCCCATCGACCTGAGTCGCATGGCCGCAGGCACGGCAGACGGCAATACGACGACAGCACGCGGATTCAACAACGACTACATCGTGGAACCCTCCGTGGACCGCGTACTGGCCGAGTTGCTTCCCATGGTGCTGTGCCAAAAGATATACACTATGCTGCTGGACTCCGTCACCTCGGAGCACGCCGCGCGAATGCTGGCCATGCAGGCCGCCACGGACAACGCCGACGACCTGATACAGGAACTGACCATACAGTACAACAAGACGCGCCAGCAGAGCATCACCAATGAGTTGCTGGACATCATCGGCGGCAGCATGAAATGACGCCGCGGGGCGACCCGCCCGCGCCCTCTGCTTTTCCCCGACCCGCCCCCCCGAGGCGAGCCGGGGAAAATTTTTGGGGGTATGGTAAAAAAAAAACAACATTCTTTGGGAAATTCCGGGGAATCCCCTACCTTTGCAACCGCCAACCGGCACGAAACGAACCATCCCATCTAAAAACAAGAACGTATGAAGGAAGAACAGTACATCCCGCCCCGCGTGGAAGTGATAGAAGTGCGGTGCGAAGCCGGATTCCAAGCCAGCGTAGGCGGCTGGGGAGATGACGTAGACATCACGCCCGACGACGGCGCAGAATTAGTATAACCATTTAACAAGAACAAGTATGAAAAGAACAAACAACTTCACCCTCGCAGCCCTGGCCCTGCTGAGCCTGGCGGGCTGCACCCAAGACGACGAACGCACCGCCGCCGGCCTGCCCATGACGGGGACGCCCATGCGCGTGGTGGCCCACGTCGATGCCCCCATGACCCGCGAAGCGATGACGACGGCCGACCTGACGCGCTACTACTTCCGCGTGACCAACCAGGAAGGCGCAGACGAATACGACTACTTTGGCGCGATAGAGAAGAGTGGAGACCAATGGACGGCCACCGACCTCGGCATAAACTGGGGCAGCACCTACCCGGTGGTGTCCGCCCTGGAGCAGAAAGGCGTAGAATGGACCAAGAAGGACTACACCACCGGCAAGGAAGTCTCCGTACAGGCCGACCAAAGCGACCGCGAGAACGGCCTGCTGAAGAGCGACCTGCTCTATATGGCGCCCAAGACCCTCACGCCCGCAGACCTCGACGCCGAGGGGAACATCAAGGTGAACCTGGCGCACCGCTTCGCCAAGCTGAAGGTGGTGGTGACTGTCACGGGCACTTTCACAAATCCCATTACCGCACTGACCATAGGCGGCACACAGACGACGGCCACCTTCATCCCCGAGACGGACGAGCTGGAGGTATCCGGCAATGCTACGGACATCAAGGCACACCTGGAATCCCCCGCCACAATTTCCGAAACCACTCCCGGACTCACCGCCACCTACGAGTGCATCCTCCTGCCGCAGACCGTGGCAGCGACCACGCTCAAAATCACAGCCACTACTACTACTGACCAAAAAGATAAGGAGTACCTGCACAGCGCCCCCCTGACCCTGAAAGGCAACTATGAATACACCCTCCGCCTGGAGATGAAAGCCAACGGCTCCATGAGCACATCCGGCAGCGTGGGCGTAGGCGGCTGGGGCGAGGGAACCGGCACTGAGGAAGGCGGAGAGCTGGAAGAAGGCGCTATAACAAGCGAGGACGATGAAGGCAAAATAACCTATACCGTCAGCACAGCCAGAGGCTTGCTGGAATGGGCGAAAGCCGTACAGAGTGCCAGCACCAACACCTTCCCCAACCTCACCCTGACCGACGACATCGACATGAAGGGAAAGACCTGGCCGGTCATAGAGAGATACGAAAATGCCACCATAGACGGCGGCAGGCACACCATCAAAAACCTGGCACTCACAGAAAAGAGTAGCTCTAATGGAGTCGGTCTTATTGCCGACGGTGCTACCAATTGCGCCATTAAGAACTTGACCCTTCAGAATCCCAGTATTACGACAGATGAAGGTTCTGGGAGTGGGGGGTTCTTTGCAGGGAGTATGGCTATCTGTACCATGGAGAACTGCCACGTCATCGGAGGAACAACCAACCTATATTCGAACAAAGGAGGTTTGACGAGAAGAGCGTCAGCTAGCAGCTTCACAGCTTGTTCCGTCACCTCGTCAGGTGTGGCCATGATAGAATATATCTCGCCTGGTATAGCTAGTGAAATAACGGCCTGCTATGTCACCGGGGGAAAACTCGTTGTTGACGAAAGTAGTACCCCGACTTACACCGCCAGCTACTACCAAGAGAGTGCAGGCGGCATAATGGATGCAGAAGGAAACACAGTAGCCGATTGGAATGCAGCCGCAGAAAAGATGAACGAGGCCTTGGAGAATACAAGCTACCAATGGGTAGAAAACGAAGAGGATGACAAAGCCGACCGCCCCCTCGTTATCGAGATCCAAACGACAGACTAATCCCCCCAAATCGAGATCCCGATGTCACCCGGATTGAGATCGGGACGTCACCCGGGTTGACATCGGGACGTCAGCCGGGTAGACATCGGGACGTCAACCGGGGAGACATCGGGATCTCGATTTGAGGCAGAAAATAACCTTTATTTATTCACCCTTAAAACCATACAATTATGGCTTATAAGTATAAACTTGTAGAGAAGAGCTTGGAACCGGGCAACCCGGATTCCGAGAAGAACTGGCGCGGAACACCCGCCAGTGCCACCCCGCTGAGCGGCAAGGCCATGACCCGCGCCGCCACCAAGAACACCACGATGGCCCCCATCGAGCTGGAGGCCGCGCTGGACCTGCTGGCAGACTTCATTCCCGAGCAGTTGCTGCAGGGCCACACGGTGACCATCCCGGGCCTGGGGTACTTCCGCCTGACGTTCAAGAGCAAAGGCTCGGACACGGTGGAAGGCTTCGACCCGAAGGAGATGCTGTATGACGTCCGTCCGGTGTTCGTGGTGGACAAGGCATTCCGCAAGCGGGTGCAGGACAACATCGAGTTCGAGGACGGCGGCGTGCAGAAGGATGGCATCAGCTATGCCACCCGCATGGACTACCTGCATGCCACCAATCCCGGCGGCTCGACGACGCCCACGCCCGGCGGCGGCTCTGAACCGGGCAGCGGCGACGAAGACAGCTTCGGTTAAGGCTCGGGCTTATCGTCGGTGAGCCGCCCCTCGAGGTGTTCCACCCAGATGCGGGCGGCGGATTCAATCATGCGGGCGCAGGGGCGCGTGGCGTAGTACTCCGGTGTACGCTCCGATGCCTCTGCGCTGCGTTGTTCCTTGCGCAGGCCCAGCAGTTCGCGGCAGGTGATGGAGCCGTTGCGGCGGCGGAACTCGTCGGCCAGGCGCTGCACCAGGGCATAGTTCTCGGACTTGGCCTTGCGGTCGCTGCCCTCCAGGGCACAGTGTTCCAGCCCCGCCAGTTGCAGCATCCCGCAGACGGCGCCGCACGTCAGGCGCATCCGCCCGATGCCCGCCCCGAAGGAGGCAGACATGTGGAGGGCCTGCTCGCGGGTGAAGCCGTACTGGTCGGCAAAGGCGGAGACGACGGACTGGGCGCAGTTGAAGCCGGACATGAACTGGTCCACGGCCAGCCGGATACGTTCTTCGTTAGTCATCATATACGATATAGGAATTAAAATGGATTATACAATAAGCGATGCCAGCAGCCACAGGTTGAGCACCGTCACCAGCCCCGCCAGCAGGCAGAGCACGACGGTGGTGGACCGGCGGTTGGCATACTTCCCCATCACGCGCGGCGAGGACGTGAGCCACACCTGCAGGAACACGGTGAAGGGCAGCTGCAGGCTGAGCACCATCTGCGAGACCAGCAAGCCCCGGAAAGGGTCGCCGATGAAGACGATGAGCAGCAGCGCAAGCCCCAAGGACAGCACGACGCCCACCTGCGAATGCGTGTCGCGGATGTTGTAGGGCTCGTCGAACATCCCGGCGAAGATGGACCCCGCAGCCATGCCACTGGTGATGGTGGACGATATGCCCGCCAGCAGCAGGGCGAGGGCGAAAATCACCGCAGCATTGCCTCCCAGCAACGGCTGAAGCAAGGACTGCGCCTGTTGCAGCTCCTCCACGGGGATGCCCTCGCGATGGAAGGTGGTGGCCGCCAGCAATATCATGGCGCTGTTGATGGCCCAGCCCACCAGCATGGAGAACAGCGTGTCGGCAAACTCGTACTTCAGCCGCCGGCGGATGGTAGCGTCATCGCGTTTGTGGTACTCGCGGCTCTGCACCACCTCCGAGTGGAGAAAGAGGTTGTGGGGCATCACCACTGCCCCCAGGACACTCATCACCACCAGTAGGCTGCCTTGCGGCAAGGAGGGCACCACCCATCCCCGCAAAGCCTGCGGCCACTCGATGTCCACCAGGAACAGTTCGTAGATGAAGGACAGCCCGATGATGGAGACAAAGCCGATGATGGCACGCTCAATGCGCTTGTAGGAATTGGTGAAGAGCATCACCAGCACGAACACCGTCACCAGCACCGCCCCACACACCAGCTCGAAGCCGAACAGCATCTGCAACGCGATGGCTCCGCCCAGTATCTCGGCCAGGGACGTGCTGACAGACGCGGCCACCGCCGTGGCGAGCACGGGACGAGCCACCCAGCGCGGAGCATACCGGTTGGCCGCCTCGGACAGGCAGAGGCCGGTGACAATGCCCAGGTGGGCGACGTTGTGTTGCAGGATGATGAGCATCACAGTGGACAGCGTCACCACCCACAGCAGCGCGTAACCAAATTCCGAGCCAGCCGCGAAGTTGGAAGCCCAGTTGCCGGGGTCGATGAAGCCTACCGTCACGAGCAAGCCCGGCCCGATGTACCGCAGCAAGTCCAGTCCGCCAAGGTAGCGTTTGTGGTCATGCCGCCGCAAGTCTTTCAGGAGGTTCTTCATGGGGCAGGATGTTTTAGTAACCCATCTCGTGCAGGGCTTTGCACAACTGGTCGGGGCAGGACGTGGGGCGCATGCCGCAGCGTATGCCTTCGAGCTTCTCAATCACTTCTTCGGGCTTCATGCCGCGCACGAGGCGGCTGATGCCTTGCAGGTTGCCGTTGCAACCGTTCCAGATTTCCACATCGCGGATGATGCCGTCTTCGACGGTCAGAATCATGTCGGTACTGCATGTACCGCGGGTCTTGTAATGGTAGGTCATAATTGTCTGCTATATGTTTAAATGATAATTTATCGGTGATGGCACGCAGATGACACTGATTAAGCAGATTTGCGCAGATTCTTTATTATCTGCCTATTAAAATCTGCGGTCATCTGTACTATCTGTGTCATCTGCGTGCCATAAATTC
>DXCV01000080.1 GCA_019115825.1 Candidatus Bacteroides pullicola | reverse complement strand
TTTTTCGAAAAATTTTTCGGAGGTGATTCCCGGCGCCCGCAGGGCGGGCTAAGTGGGGAAACCATGCGGAATCGGCGCCCTAAACGCCTCATCCTCAGTCCGTCAGCCTTTTAAGCATCGCCGCTTCCTTTCCGAAAGCGGGTGCAAAGGTAGGGGGTTTTGGAATAACTGCAAAACATTGCAGGAAGTTTTTTCAAGGGATTTTAGAAGTTTTTTCAATTCGTGTTGATTTACTGTGAGTTACAAAAGCAAATTTTCGGCAGCCGGGAAAACGGAGCGGGAAAGGGTACACCTAATTTTATCACGCACGCGTATTAGGGGGCATGGGGAAAGGGTTTCTCCAAGCTTTTCGCTCGATTCGGCAGAACTATGGCGGGCATTTTGTTCGGCGGAACCAAGCATAACATAACAGATATAACAGATAACAGTTATCCCAAAGCGGACTGATGCTCCCATAGGGGATGCTGTCCGCATGAAAATCTCCATAGGCACCATTTATTTTCACGCATCTGTTTACAAAAAAATCATACAAATAGAGTGCTCCAGGCATATACACTTAGATTAATTCCGTCCTTTCCCGGACTTGAACATAACCCCTATTGCACCCCTATTTCTCCACTTCAGAATAGGAGGGATAACGAAGGGATAACGGAGGGATAACGAAGGGATAACGGAGAGGATAGTGGAGAGACAACGGAAAGAAAACGAAGAGAGAAGCCACATTTTACTCTACACATCATGATAAAATTTTTTGAAAAAGCACTTATACACAACCTGTCCTTTCAGGGGAAGCGGGAAAGCGATAGTTCTTTTTTTCAGGGAAAACTTGTGTAATATCAAAATTTATCCTTAAATTTGGGCATCGTTTAGCATATCATATATTTATATAAACAGAACACGTTATGGAAACATTGAACCTCATCAAGAACGACCCATGGCTGGAGCCTTTTGCTGATGCCATCAACGGAAGACACCAGCACGCTATCGACAAGGAAAACGAGCTGACCGGGGGCGGAAAGAAGACCTTGGCGGACTTTGCCACCGGACACCTCTACTTCGGCCTGCACCAGACGAAGGACGGGTGGGTGTTCCGCGAATGGGCGCCCAACGCCACGCAAATCTTCCTCATCGGCGACTTCAACGGATGGAAGGAAATAAAGAAATATGCCCTGAAACGCAAAGCCAACGGCAACTGGGAAATCAAACTCCCTGCCGACGCCATGAAGCATGGCGACCTCTTCAAGCTCAAGGTCTACTGGGAAGGCGGATGCGGCGAGCGCATCCCTGCATGGGCGACGCGCGTGGTGCAGGACGAACAGACGAAGATATTCAGCGCGCAGGTGTGGGCGCCGGCCAAGCCGTATAAGATGAAGAAGCGTGTCTTCAAGCCCTGCACCGACCCCTTGCTGATTTATGAGTGCCATGTAGGCATGGCGCAGGACGCCGAGAAGGTGGGCACCTACCGCGAGTTTCAAGAGAACGTGCTGCCGCGCGTGGCACAGGACGGGTACAACTGCATTCAGGTGATGGCCATCCAGGAGCACCCGTATTACGGCTCGTTCGGCTACCACGTATCCAGCTTCTTTGCCCCCTCGTCGCGCTTCGGCACGCCGGACGAGTTGAAGGAGCTGATTGACACGGCGCACAAGATGGGTATTGCCGTCATCATGGACATCGTCCACTCGCACGCCGTGAAGAACGAGGTGGAAGGCTTGGGAAACTTTGCAGGCGACCCCAACCAGTATTTCTACCCCGGTGACCGTCACGAACATCCGGCATGGGATTCGCTCTGCTTCGACTATGGCAAGAACGAGGTACTGCACTTCCTGCTGTCCAACTGCAAATATTGGCTGGAAGAGTTCCACTTCGACGGCTTCCGCTTCGACGGCGTGACCTCCATGCTCTACTACAGCCACGGCTTGGGCGAAGCTTTCTGCAACTACAACGACTACTTCAACGGCCATCAGGACGACAACGCCATCTGCTACCTGACGCTGGCCAACCGCCTCATCCACCAAGTGAAGCCCACGGCCATCACTATCGCTGAGGAGGTATCCGGTATGCCCGGCCTGGCCGCCAAGTTTGAGGACGGAGGCTATGGCTTCGACTACCGCATGGCCATGAACATCCCCGACTACTGGATAAAGACCATCAAGGAGAAGATTGACGAGGACTGGAAGCCGTCCAGCATGTTTTGGGAGGTGACCAACCGCCGCGCGGACGAGAAAACCATCTCCTACGCCGAGAGCCACGACCAGGCATTGGTGGGCGACAAGACCATCATCTTCCGCCTGATTGACGCCGACATGTACTGGCACTTCCAGAAGGGCGACGAAAACTACATGGTGCACCGCGGCATCGCCCTGCACAAGATGATACGCCTGCTGACGGCCAGCACCATCAACGGAGGCTACCTGAATTTCATGGGCAACGAGTTCGGCCATCCCGAATGGATAGACTTCCCGCGCGAAGGCAACGGCTGGAGCTACAAGTATGCCCGCCGCCAATGGGACTTGGTGGACAACAAGAACTTGGATTACCACTACCTGGGCGACTTCGACCGCGCCATGCTGGAGGTCATCAAGAGCGTACGCAAGATACAGGCCACGCCCGTACAGGAAATCTGGCACAACGACGGCGACCAAGTATTGGCCTATATGCGCAAGGATCTGGTGTTCGTGTTCAACTTCAACCCGAAGCAATCTTTCACCGACTACGGCTTCTTGGTGCCCGAAGGTGCATACGAAATCGTGCTCGACTCGGATAACCCCGCTTACGGAGGCAACGGGCTGAACGATGACACCATCACCCACTTCACCATGCCCGACCCCCTCTACAAGAAGGACAAGAAAGGCTGGATGAAGCTCTATCTGCCCGCACGCACGGCGTTGGTATTGCGCAAGAAGAAAGGATGAGTTTGGAGTTATAAGAGTTTATAAGTTGAAAAGAGAACAAGGGGATGAGGAAGCAAGCGAAAAACTTGCACCTCATCCCCTTGCTATTTTTCCACAAGACCCGCTATTGCCGGCAGTCCCCCTTAAAACGGCACGGAATCATTGGCCGGCGCGTCGAAAGGATTGCCCTGCATGGGCGGCGGAGGAGGCGGCACGGAAGACGCACCGGCAGGCGTGTTCATGCTGGAGCCGCGCATCACTCCCCCACCCTCGCCAGGAGGCGGGATGCGGTTGTCATCCGTATTCTCGAAGCGGGTGTACTGGCCAATAAAGCGCAAACGAACGTCGCCCACCGCGCCATTACGGTGCTTGGCAATGATGATTTCGGCCAATCCGCGCAGGTCGGTGCCGTCCGCCGAGGTGTATATCTTGTAGTACTCCGGACGATGGATGAAGCACACCATGTCGGCATCCTGCTCGATGGCGCCGGATTCGCGCAAGTCGCTCAGTTGCGGACGCTTGCCCTCTTCACCCTCGCGGTTTTCCACGCCACGGTTCAACTGGGACAGAGCGATGATGGGAATGTTCAGTTCCTTGGCCAACCCCTTGAGCGAACGCGATATGGTGCTGACCTCCTCCTGGCGGTTGCCGTAGGACATGCCGCTGGCATTCATCAACTGTAGGTAGTCGATGATGATGACCTTCACCCCATGCTCGCGCACCAGACGCCGCGCCTTGGTGCGCAGCTCGAAAACGGAAAGCGACGGCGTGTCGTCCACGTAGAGGGGCGCGTCCAGCAAGTCGCGCAGTTTGTAGTCCAACTGCTGCCATTCGTAGTCGGCCAACTGTCCGCTCTTGATTTTCTCGCTGGGGATTTCGCAGACGTTGGAAATCAATCGGTTCACCAACTGCAGATTGCTCATTTCCAACGAGAAGAGCGCCACGGGATTGTGGAAGTCCACCGCGATATTCTTCGCCATGGAAAGCACGAACGCCGTCTTACCCATAGCCGGACGGGCGGCAATGATGATAAGGTCCGAATTTTGCCAGCCGGAGGTTATCTTGTCCAGCTTCGTGAAGCCGCTCTCCAAGCCGCTCAATCCGTCGGTGCGCGCCGCAGCCTTCTGAATTTGCTCCACAGCTTGGGCAATGACAGGATTGATTTGCGTGTAGTCCTTCTTCAGGTTCTGCTGAGAGATTTCAAAGAGTTTGCCCTCTGCCTCCTGCATCAAGTCGTCCACGTCCACGGTTTCGTCAAAAGCTTTTGTCTGGATATTGCTGGTGAAGGTGATTAATTCGCGAGCCAAAGCCTTCTGGGCAATGATGCGCGCATGATACTCGATGTGCGCCGACGAAGCCACCTTGCTGCTCAGCTGCGCCAGGTAGAAGGGTCCACCCACTTCCTCCAGTTCGCCCCGCTTGTTCAACTGCTCCTTGACGGTCAGGATATCCACAGGTTTCTGGTTCACGGCCAAATCCGTAATGGCCGAGTAAATCAACTGATGCCGGTGCTCGTAGAAAGACTCCGGGCGGAGGATTTCGCTCACCAGCGAGTAAGCGTCCTTCTCAATCATCAACGCGCCCAATACGGCCTCCTCCAGTTCGGGAGCCTGCGGCTGGATGCGTCCATAGTCGTTCACGGGTTGCACCGCCTTGCTGCGCGGTGCCCGGCTTCTTCGGTTATTCGTATTATTTTCTGCCACGGGATACAAATCTATTTATTCGAAAGGGTCGCAAAGATACGGTTTTTATTCCTTTCCGCAACAAGTTGGGCGGAAAATATGGCCGGGCAAAGGTGAGGCATATCGCATGGACGCAGCGTTACAGTACGGGTGTAACACCGTTACAGTACGGGTGTAACACCGTTACAGTACGGGTGTAACGCTGTCACAGTGCTATTGTGAGGATTAAAACACATTTTTTTAGGAAAAACGCCGCGCTAACGTGATTTTTTCATAGCTTTGCCTACTGATAAACGAAAACACTTTATTCATATTTATTAGTATCACAAAAGCTATGAGAACAAGCAAGTTAAAAGCAATCCTTCTGCTCGCCCTCGCTTTGCTGGCCCTGCCCACGTTCGGACAAGGCCTGAAGGCGTTCAAGCTGAAGAACGGTCTTTCCGTATATATATGGGAAGACAACACGAAATCGGACGTGTTCGGCATCGTGGCCGTACGCGCAGGCTCCATCAACGAACCTGAGGAATACACTGGCCTGGCGCACTACCTGGAGCACGTCATGTTCAAAGGAACCGACCAGATAGGTGCCTTGGATTGGGCAAAGGAGAAACCCATCTACGACCAAATCATCGCCAAATATGACGAAATGGCCGCCACTGACGACCCCGCCCAAAAGGCAGCCATCGGCAAGGAAATCAACGACCTGACCGTGGAAGCCGGCAAGCTCAGCGTCTCCAACGAGTTTTCCGACCTCATGGAGAGCATCGGCGGAAAAGGTCTGAACGCAGGCACCAGCTACGACCTGACGTATTACCACAACTCCTTCCCCGCCTACCAAATCAACAAATGGCTGGAGATTTCCTCGCAACGCTTCATCCATCCCGTCTTCCGCACCTTCCAGTCGGAGCTGGAGAATGTGTACGAAGAATATAATATGTATCAAGACAATCCCGGAAGCCAGCAGAGCAATTTCCTCCGCTCCAAGGCATTCGAGGGACATCCCTACGCACGGGACATCATCGGTCTGCCCGAACACCTGAAGAATCCGCACCTGAGCAAGCTCATCGACTTCTACAACGAATGGTATGTGCCCGAAAACATGGTGCTCATCCTCGTGGGCAACGTCAACGCCCAACAGATTGCCGGACGCATCGCCGGCACCTTCGGACGACTGGAAGCCAAGCCCTTGCCCACGCGCAAGACTTATCCCGACCTGGAAATCAAAGGACGCACCCAATACTCCGCCAAGGTGGGTATCTACCCCAGCGTTTGCCTCGTCTACCCCGGCGTGCCCGCTGGACATCCCGATGAACTGCCCCTGGAAATCGCCATGTCCCTCCTGAGCAACGGCGACCACACAGGTACCCTCGACAAACTGACCCTCGACGGCGAACTGACCGATTGCGGAGCCTCGCCCATGACCATGCGCGAACAGGGTCGCAACATCATCCAGTGCATCCCCCTCTACGACGAGAACCAACGCCGCTTCGAATCCAACAAAAGCACCGAGAAGAAGGCGCTGGAAGCCATCCGCCGCGTGGCCAATGGCGAATTCGAGGACTGGAAAGTGGAAGCCATCAAGATGAACCTCTGCCGCGACTTCGACGTACAGATGGAGTCGAACACCTTCAAGGGACACCTCCTGATGGACGCCTTCATCAATGGGAAAGACCTGGCCAAAGTGCTGAACTACAAAGATGAAGTGATGGCCATCACCACCGACGACATCAAACGCGTGGTGAAGCAATACCTGGGCGACAACTACCTGGCCCTCTACATCGAACAAGGCAAAGCCAAGAAAGGCGAGAAAATCCAGAAACCCGGCTACAAGCCCATCGAGCCGCCCGTAGGCAAGCAATCGCTCTATGCCATGCAGTTCAAGAACATGGGCACCGGGCTGGTGGAAGAGAAATTCATCGACTTCAGCGACGTCAAAGTCCAAGCCTTGAACGACCGCTCCAAACTGTACTACACACCCAATACGGAGAACAACGTCTTCAGCCTCACCCTGCGCTACGGAGCGGGCGAACGCGAATTTCCCAAGCTGGGCATCGCTGCCGAGCTGATGAACAACGCCGGTGTGATGGGTGCCTATGAGCCCCAGCAACTGAAGGAGGAACTCAGCAAGTTGAACGCCACCTGCCAGGTATGGGCCAGCGACGACTACCTCTACATCATGATGCGCGGCTACGAGCCGACCCTTCCCCAGGCTTGCCAACTGCTCTCCCGCCAAATCCTCATGCCCCAACTGGACGACAAGCAACTGAGCCGCATCAAAGGCTCCGCCCTCGGCTCGCGCCAGCAACGCAAGGACGACGTCAGCACTTTGGCCGACGCTCTCTCGCAATACGTGCGCTACGGCGAAAAGTCATCATATATCGACGAACTGACCGACATGGAGATGCTCGAGCTGCAGATTTCCGAACTGACGGGCGACATCAACCGCGCCGCCAACTACGAGGCAGAGATCTTCTATTGCGGCACCCTGCCCTTCGAGCAAGTCACCCAGGTACTCAGCACCAACCTCCCCCTCGTAGCCAACGAGCGTCCCAGCACCTCGCCACAGGACAAGCCGTTGGCTCCCGTCGCCGAGAATACCATTTACTTCCTGCCCAACAACGATGCCGAGCAGGCACAAATCTTCTTCTACATGCCCATGGGTGCCTATGACAAGAAAGACGATGTGCAACGCGACGCCTTCAACCAATACTTCTCCGGAGGTTTTGGCGGCCTGGTGATGAACGAAATCCGCGAGAAACGCTCCATGGCCTACTATGCAAGCGCTTACGTCACAACGCCCGCCGTGCCCGGTAATCCTACCTTTATGTATGGCCACATCGGCACGCAAAACGACAAGGTGAACGATGCCATGGACGTGTTCATGGGTTTGGTGAACGACATGCCCCGCAACGCTGAACGCATAGACAACATCAAGGGCTACCTCCGCCAGGAAGCCTTGAGTAGCCATCCCGACTTCCGCAGCAAGGCGCAATACCTGCGCTCCATCCAACGCATGGGATACACTGACGACCCCGCTCGGGAGAACCTGCCGAAGATTGACGCCCTCACCTTCGATGACATCGTCAACTTCTACACGCAGAACATCCAAGGCAAGCCCTACGCCATCGGCATCATCGGCAACCCGAAAATGATTGATTTGAACAAGTTGGCCAAGTATGGCAAAATCGTGAAACTGAACAACCGCAAGCTGTTCAACACGAAAGACACGCTGTTCTAAGACAAGCACCTGTATGACAATCCCTCGCGGAGACGATATCTTCGCGAGGGATTGACCTTAACTATCCGAGGGAATGGCTCAGGCTATTCCTTCGGATTTTTCTGTTCCTTCTCGCCGCTGTCATTGCCGGAGAGGATGGGCAGGCAGATATTGTACCTCACAGAGAAGACACGCACCACAAACACCGTGATTCCTCCCGCCACCTGACACACGAAGGCATCTGCCCCGAACTTCCAGCACAGCCAATACACCGTGCCGCCCACCACGCACGCCATGGCATAAATCTCCTTGCGGAAAATGAGCGGGGTCTCGTTGATGAGCACGTCACGGATGACGCCTCCTGCCGCGCCGGTAATGCTACCCATGATGATGGCCACCCAGAAAGGATGTCCCAAGGCCAACGCCTTGCCACAACCCACCACAGTGAATAACGCCAAACCGATGGCATCGAACGTGAAAAGCGTGTTATTCAAATGGACAATATGCTTGCCGAAGATGATGACCCACACCAACGCCAATCCCGTACAAAGCAAATAGATGGGATCAGTCATCCACGCCGGAGTCACATCCAGCAGCACATCGCGAATGGTACCTCCGCCCACGGCGACGGCAAATCCGCACACATAGGCGCCAAACCAGTCGAACCTCTTGGCCGAAGCCAAGCGTATACCGCTCACGGCAAACGCAAACGTACCGATAAAATCGAGTATCTGAACAAATGTAGGCATTACCATATATACAATACTTTAATGAATTTGCAGGCAAAGGAACGAAAATTCCCGCAAATACACTAACTTTGTCCCCGTGTAAATACATTATTCATCACTAAAATGGAACGTACGCTATGGAAATAACCAACGCAGAATTTGTCATCAGCAACACTGACTTCCGGAAATGCCCCGCCACGGCATTCCCCGAATATGCCTTCATCGGACGCTCCAACGTGGGCAAATCCAGCCTCATCAACATGCTGACCAACCACAAGGGGCTGGCCATGACCTCCGCCAGACCGGGAAAAACGATGCTCATCAACCACTTCCTCATCAACAAAAGCTGGTATTTGGTGGACCTCCCCGGCTACGGATATGCCAAGCGCGACCGGAAGTCGCAAGAGCAAATCCAGCGCATCATCGAAAGCTACATCCTCGGACGGGAACAGATGACCTGCCTCTTCCTCCTGATTGACAGCCGACTGGAGCCGCAACGCATCGACTTGGCCTTCATCCAATGGCTGGGCGAAAACGGCATTCCCTTCGCCATCGTATTCACCAAGGCCGACAAACTGGGCATCGGCAAGCTGAAGGCCAACATACAGGCCTACCTGGAGAAACTCGCTGAACAATGGGAGGAACTTCCGCCCCACTTCGTTACCTCCTCCGAAGACCGCACCGGTCGCCAGGAACTACTAGACTACATAGACAGTATCAATAAAGAACTCGCAAAATGAAGCTTCCCTTCCAACCGATTGCAGAGCGCCGATAGCCTCAAGTTCATTAAGAAAATCATCCGGCGGATAATTTTTATACAATAACCCTATGCAAGTATGGCAAGAAATTCATACCTTTGCACACAGAAATTAACACTTAGGTAACTTCTATTACACAATGAGCGAAAAAGCACCCTTCATGGTATTCTCGGGCACCAACTCGAGATACTTGGCAGAGAAAATCTGCGCCAGCCTCAATTGTCCGTTGGGCAACATGAACATCACCCACTTTGCAGACGGTGAATTTGCCGTGTCCTACGAGGAATCTATCCGTGGGGCACACGTATTCCTGGTACAATCCACCTTCCCGAACTCGGACAACCTCATGGAACTCTTGCTGATGATAGACGCAGCCAAACGCGCCTCGGCCAAGAGCATCGTTGCCGTCATCCCTTACTTCGGCTGGGCCCGCCAGGACCGCAAGGACAAGCCCCGCGTCTCCATCGGCGCCAAGCTGGTGGCCGACCTGCTGTCCGCAGCCGGCATTGACCGCCTGATCACGATGGACCTACACGCAGACCAGATTCAGGGATTCTTCAACATCCCCGTAGACCACCTCTACGCATCGTCCGTCTTCCTGCCCTACATCGAGTCGCTGCACTTGGAAGACCTGGTCATCGCCACCCCGGACGTGGGCGGCTCCAAGCGTGCCAGCACTTTCTCCAAGTATCTGGGCGTGCCCCTGGTGCTGTGCAACAAGACGCGCGAGAAAGCCAACGTGGTGGCCACCATGCAAATCATCGGTGACGTGAAGGACAAGAACGTCGTGCTCATCGACGACATCGTGGACACGGCAGGCACCATCACCAAGGCCGCCAACATTATGATGGAAGCCGGAGCCAAGTCCGTACGCGCCATCGCCAGCCACTGCGTCATGTCCGACCCTGCTTCTTTCCGCGTGCAGGAATCAGCCTTGACGGAGATGGTCTTCACGGACAGCATCCCCTACTCCAAGAAATGCGCCAAGGTGAAGCAGCTGAGCATCGCCGACATGTTTGCCGAGACCATCCGCCGCGTGATGAACAACGAGTCCATCAGCTCGCAATACATCATCTGACCCACATAAGAACATACGCATAAGAAAACATATTTTCATTAGACAACAATAACCTATGCGAGGGAGCCTGCTGCGAAGCACGCTCCCTCATTTTTTCTGCCTCGGGACAAGGGAAGGACGCGATATTTTTCTTACTTTTGCACACAAAATCCGAGATACATCTATGAAGTTTTCCGAACTGAACCTAAATGACCAAGTGCTGGACGCACTGGACGCCATGCGCTTCGAAGAGTGCACCCCCATACAAGAGAAATCCATCCCCGTCATCCTCGAGGGGCGCGACCTCATAGCCGTAGCACAGACGGGCACCGGCAAGACAGCCGCCTATATGCTGCCCATCCTCAACAAGTTGTCCGAAGGAGGATACCCCGAGGACGCCATCAATTGCATCATCATGGCTCCCACCCGCGAGCTGGCTCAGCAAATAGACCAACAAATGCAGGGATTCTCCTACTTCCTGCCTGTATCGGGCGTGGCTGTCTATGGAGGAAACGACGGCATCCTCTTCGAGCAACAGAAGAAGGGCCTCACGCTGGGCGCAGATGTGGTCATTGCCACACCGGGACGCCTCATCGCCCACCTCAGCCTAGGATACGTGGACCTGTCCCGCGTGTCGTTCTTCGTGTTGGACGAGGCAGACCGGATGCTGGACATGGGCTTCTATGACGACATCATGCAGATTGTGAAATGCCTGCCCAAAGAGCGACAGACGGTGATGTTCTCCGCCACCATGCCTGCCAAGATACAGCAACTGGCGCAGAACATCCTGCACGACCCGGCGGAGGTGAAACTGGCTGTCTCCAAGCCTGCGGACAAAATCGTGCAAGCCGCCTACGTCTGCCACGAGCAGCAGAAGCTGGGCATCATCCGCAACCTCTTCGCCGAGCAGGTGCCGGAGAGAGTCATCATCTTTGCCTCGTCCAAGCTGAAGGTGAAGGAAGTGGCCCGCGCTCTGCAACGCATGAAGCTGAACGTGGGCGAGATGCACAGCGACCTGGAGCAACCCGAGCGCGAAGACGTGATGTACCGCTTCAAGGCCGGGCAGGTCAACATCCTGGTAGCCACTGACATTGTGGCGCGCGGCATCGACATCGACGACATCCGCCTGGTCATCAAC
This sequence comes from Candidatus Bacteroides pullicola, assembly GCA_019115825.1. Classification (GTDB taxonomy): domain Bacteria; phylum Bacteroidota; class Bacteroidia; order Bacteroidales; family Bacteroidaceae; genus Bacteroides; species Bacteroides pullicola. The sequence continues at coordinate 17,778 of DXCV01000080.1, read as the reverse complement.
TACGACGTACCCCACGACAACGAAGACTACGTGCACCGCATCGGCCGCACGGCGCGCGCCAACAACGATGGCGTGGCCCTGACCTTCGTCAGCGACATGGAGCAGGGCAAGTTTGCCGGCATCGAGCGCTTCCTGGGCAAGGAAATCTACAAAATCCCCCTCCCTGCCGAACTGGGCGAGACGCCGGAATACCGCCCTAGCACAGGAGGCAAAGGCAAGAACCGCAAGGGCAGTGGCCGTAGCGGCAAGAACCGCAAAGACAACCGTGGCCGCAAAAACACCCCTAAAGGGTAGAGATAGGATAACACGGCGTGCATTTCCTTCCACAGACAGTGTGTCATTTCGGGGAAAAAGCGTACCTTTGCGCCCGTTTTCAGGATTAACACAAAAAGATTAACAGGAAATGCACTCCAAAAATGAATTGAAGGACATCACCCACTTCCTGCTGGAGTATGCCGGTCGGCTGATGGGCTCGGGGGTACATACCTCCCGCGTGGTGCGCAACACATGCCGCTTGGGACAGTCACAAGACGTGGAAGTGGCCGTGTCTGTCATCCAAAAGAACCTCATCGTGAACGTGCGCGACCCGGAGAGCCGGGAATCGTACACCGAAATGGCCGATACGCCGGCCTTCCCCATCAGTTTTGAACTTAACGCAGAGCTGAGTGCTCTCAGTTGGGACGCGCACGACCAACGGCTATCGCTGGAAGCAGTGCGCAAACGTTACGCAGAGATTGTAGCCCGCCCCAAGATGGACCCGCTCTGCACCCTCTTCCTCGTGGCCTTTGCCAATGCTTCATTCTGTGCCTTGTTTGGGGGTGACTGGACCTCGAGGGGCATCGTCTTCTCGGCCACCCTCATCGGCTTCTACCTGCGTCAGGTGATGCAAAAACATCATATCAACCATTACATCGTCTTCATCGTATCGGCCATGGCAGCCTCGCTGGTAGCTTCCTCTGCCTTGACATTGGACACCACGGCAGAGATAGCCATAGCCACCAGCGTGCTCTACCTGGTGCCGGGCGTACCGTTGCTCAACGGTGTTATTGACATTGTAGAAGGTTACGTCACCACTGGCTGGTGCCGACTGATTCAAGCATTGCTGCTGGTGCTGTGCATCGCCATCGGACTGTCCGTGACACTGATGCTGGTGAGAAACAGCCTGCTGTGAAATAAGAATTTAGCGCGCTTTGCGCGCAATGATTAATGGTTAATGATTAATGGTAAATAGGTTGCCCACGAGTCTATTACCACGTATTAACCATTAATCATTAACCATTGACCATTGCTAAATTATCATTTATCAACCACATATCGTACGCTGATAACCGACATTCTTTCCGACGGCCTCTTCGCCGCCATAGCCGCTATTGGCTTCGGAGCCATCTCCGATCCCCCTCTTCGAGCTTTTCCCTCCATTGCCCTGCTGGCAGCCGTGGGGCACGCCCTACGCTTCTGCCTGATGACTTATGCGGGCATTGACATTGCCACCGCCTCGCTTTGTGCCTCGTTCACCATCGGAATGGGCAGCCTGTTGCTGGGCAAGCGCATACTCTGCCCCATGACCGTGCTCTACATCCCGGCCCTGCTGCCGATGATTCCGGGCATGTACGCCTACAAGACCGTATTCGCCCTCATCATGTTCATGCAGAACTTGAATGCACCCGATGCGTTGCAAGGATATATCCGGGACATCTTCTCGAACGGGCTGGTGACGTGCAGCGTCATCTTCATGCTGGCCGTTGGAGCCACATTCCCGCTGTTCCTCTTCATCAAACGGGCGTTCTCCATGACGAGAAGAGATAAATAGGAATTTATGAATTTTGAAGTTAAGCAGATATTAAAAATTAGTGTATACCAGCAAGAAGCATAGGGTAGTATCCATCTGGGTAAAGAATCAGTGCCACCTTTTCTAGGAATCAATGCCAATGATTCCCCCCAATCAATGCCAATGATTCCTGGAACATACCTACTTAACACCGTAACTTCTTAACTTCTAAGAATAAACTATCATTTAACAACCCAAACAACAATGGAAACATTTTGGAATACGATCGCCCGCTACAATGAGGGCACCTGGATCCCGCAAATCATCATCACCTTGGCGGGCATCCTCCTGACCATTCTGCTCTATCACCGCCCAACGCTGGGTGTGAAACGTTCGATGAAAGCCTATATGGTCTTTCTGAACGGATGGATAGCCGTCGTCTACTACCTGACCTATGGCGGTATCCGGAGCTACCACTACATCCTGGCCATCTTCTGGGGTATTCTGGCCCTCATCTGGCTGTGGGATCTCATCACAGGTTATACAACCTTCGAACGCAACTACCGGTATGGCCGTCTGGTGGCTATACTCTATGCCATGCCCTTCCTCTATCCGCTTCTCTCGTGGATACGCGGCATGGAGTTCCCGATGATGACCACTACCGTCATGCCATGCTCTGTGGCCGTATTCACCATCGGACTGCTACTCGGTTTCTCGCGCAAAGTGAACCTGCTCATCATCCTCTTCCTGTGCCACTGGGCACTCATCGCCTTCTCCAAGATTTACGTCTATCAAATTCCGGAGGACACGCTGCTGGCTGCGGCTACTGTACCTGCCATCTACCTGTTCTTCAAGAACTACTTCGACCAAAACCTGCACAAGGAGACAAAGCCCAGCGCCAAGGCCATCAACGGATTTCTCATCGCAATATGCGCCGTTATCGGCATAGCCCTCAGTCTGACTCTGCTGAACGGGCTGACTCACTGACAAGCCTCGACATCTGGATATAAAAATAGCCGTGCCCCGAAAGACACGGCTATTCTTATATATATACTCGTGATTAATAGAACCAACGAACGTAACAGAAGTCCTGACGGTGAGGCAGCTCGGGATTCTTGGGGAACATACGGTAAGCCACCTTGAAGCTACCGGCGTTCTCCAGCTTGTGCTTCACTTGGAAGGTGTAGAGCGAACCTTCCTTCTTCACCACGCTGAACGGCTCGACGGAATAGATGTGCTGCTTGCCATCCTCGCCGACGTGCGTCGTCACCAGTTCAAGACCGATGGCATCGTCCAATCCCTTCTCGTCGATGACGTAGGTGATGGTGTATTCCTTGCCGCTCTCGATGGAGCCTTTCAGCAGGTCCACGGTCTTCTCGCTGGACACCACCTCGATGCTGTCCCACTTCTCGACCACCTGTTCCTTCCAAGCGGCGATTTCCTTGGCCTTGGCATAGCCGTTGGCGGCCAACGCCTTGAAGCGGTCTGCCTCCTTGTTGTAGAACTTGGAGTAGTAGTCGTCCAACTGGCGCTTCATCGTGTAGTGCGGGGCAATCTGCGCGATGGAGTTCTTGATGGTGCGGATCCAGCCCTCGGAGTAGCCCTTCTGGTTGCGGGCGTAGTAGAGCGGCAGGATTTCCTGCTCCAGGATGCTGTAGATGGTTGCGGCATCCAGTTGGTCCTGGTATTCCTGGTTCTGGTACGTGCGCTTCTCGGTCAGTGCCCAGCCGGCACCTTCGCGATAGCCTTCCAGCCACCAGCCGTCCAGCACGGAGAAGTTCACCACGCCGTTCATCAGAGCCTTCTCGCCGGACGTACCGGAAGCCTCGAGGGGACGGGTCGGCGTGTTCAGCCAGATGTCCACGCCGGAAATGAGGCGGCGGGCCAGCTTCATATCATAGTTCTCCAGGAAGATAATCTTGCCCAAGAACTCGGGACGACGGGAGATTTCAATGATTTTCTTAATCAAGCCCTGGCCGGCGCCATCGTGCGGATGGGCCTTACCGGTGTAGATGAACTGCACGGGATAGTTGGGATTGTTCACAATCTTAGCCAGACGATCCAAGTCGGTGAACAGCAGGTGAGCGCGCTTGTAGGTAGCGAAGCGGCGTCCGAAGCCTATCAAGAGGGCGTTCGGGTTGATCTTGTCCAGCAGGGACACAATGCGCGAGGGGTCGCCCTGGTTCTTCAGCCAAGTCTCGCGGTAGGACTTGCGCACATAGTCAATCAGTTTGTTCTTCAACTGCATGCGCGTCTTCCAGATTTCCTCGTCAGCCACGTCGTAGATGGCCTTCCAATAATCAGGATTGGACTGGTCGAACCAGTAGTTCTCATCAAAGTGAGCACCGTAGAGCTGCTTCCATTCGGTAGCACTCCAAGTGGGGAAGTGTACGCCGTTGGTCACGTAGCCCACGTGCATTTCTTCGGGGAAGTAGCCCTTCCAGATGGGGGCAAACATCTCCTGCGACACCTTGCCGTGCAGCCAGCTTACGCCGTTGACTTCCTGAGAGGTGTTGCAAGCGAAGATGGACATGCAGAAACGCTCGCCCTTGTCGCCCGGGTTGTTGCGGCCCAGATCCATGAGGTCGTCCCAGCTGATACCCATACGCTGCGGATAGCCACCCATATATTTGCCGAAGAGACCTTCGTCGAAGTAGTCGTGGCCGGCAGGCACAGGAGTATGCACGGTGTAGAGCGAAGAGGCGCGAACCAGCTCAATAGCCTGGCTGTAGGTCAAGCCCTCGGCCACGTAGTCGCAGATACGCTGCACGTTGATGAGCGCAGCGTGACCCTCGTTGCAGTGGTAAATATCTTTCTTGATGCCCAGCTTCTTCAGCGTCAGGATACCACCGATACCCAGCAGGATTTCCTGCTTCAGACGGTTCTCCCAGTCGCCACCATAGAGCTGGTGCGTGATGCGGCGGTCGAACTCGCTGTTCAGCTCGTTGTCCGTATCCAGCAGGTAGAGGGGCACGCGACCTACGTTGACACGCCAAACGTAGGCATGAACGTAATAATCAAGGTAGGGAACATCCACGATGACCTGCTGGCCGTTCTCGTCAAGCACGCGGTCGATGGGCAACTGGCCGAAGTTCTGTGCCTCGTAGTTGGCAATCTGCTGGCCGTCCATGGACAAGGTCTGCGTGAAATAACCGTAACGGTAGAGGAAGCCCACGCCGCACATGTCGACGTTGCTGTCCGATGCCTCCTTCAGGTAGTCGCCGGCCAATACGCCAAGACCACCGGAATATATTTTGAGTACATGCGTCAAGCCATACTCCATGCTGAAGTAGGCCACGGAAGGACGCTTCTTGTCAGGCTCCACGTCCATGTAGTTGCGGAACTTGGAATAGACAGCATCCAGACGGCGCAAGATGACTTTATCATTGGCCAATGCCTCGAGCTTTGCATAACTCATACGCTCCAACAGGAGAACCGGGTTCTGACCCACTTCTTTCCACAGGGCTGGATCAAGGTCTCTAAACAATTCGGTAGCCTCGTAATTCCATGACCACCAAATGTTGCGGGCCAATTCAGACAGTTTCTCCAATTCGGCGGGAATGTGAGACTTCACATTCACATCTTTCCAATTGGGAGTGTTTACATTACTAACTTTAATCTTCATTGTATGATAACTTGAGTGATAAATTATAATCTGTTAACCCAAGAGGCGCTTCATGGCATTGCGCAGGGCGATGTCATACGCCTCATAATAATATTGTATAAAGTGCTTCCACAGGGCTTTCTCGGCCACCTGTCCGGCACGCTTGCGGATGGCTTTCACCTCGTCCGGAGTCTTTGTGGAAAACAGTGAGATGGTGTCTTTCACACCGTCCGCCACCTCGGAATAGTTGTAGTCCGAACGGTGCAGCACCTGCACGCCTTCCTCAATGCCATGCTGCCCCCGCAGGCTGTTCACCCACAGGCCGAAGCCGGCCAGGTCGGTAGTGATGGTTGGCACGTGGAAAGCCACGCTCTCCAGCGGGGTGTAGCCCCACGGCTCGTAGTAGGAAGGATAGACGCTGAGGTCGAGCCCCGGCATGACGTCATAATATGCCTTATTGACAATGCCGTCACGCCCGTCCAAATAGCAGGGCACAAAGATGACCTTCACTTGGTCCGACTGGCGGTTGTTCAAATCCAGATATTTCAGCTTGTCCAATACCTGGTCGTGCGTCATGTCGTGCAGCCAGTGCGTGATGAGGGGACATTGCAAGGGCGTGGTAAACTTCTCCTTGCTCTTCAGGCGTTGCAGCAAGTCCTCGCGGGGGTCGCCTACCCAACCGGGCACGCTAACCAGAGCCAGTACCTTTTTCTTCAGATTCTTATCCCGATTCAGACGGTTCAGCGCCTCTAGGAACACGTCGATACCCTTGTTCTTGAACTCGTAGCGTCCGCTGGTACCGACAATCAGAGTATTTTCGTCCAACTCCTGCCCCAACAAGCAATTGGCCAGACGCAACATCAGCGCACGGGCACGCTTCCGCTTGCCTGCATAGGCGGCAGCTTTGGGCACGAAGTCATCCTCGAAGCCGTTCATCAAGATGACGTCGGCGGACTTGTCCAGCAGTTCCTTACATTCGTTGTTCGTGATTTCGCTCACCGTCGTGAAGCAATCCACGTAATGCGCCGTCTGCTTCTCGATGGAGTGCTTGGACTGCATATTCAGTTCCTGCGCCATCTGGTCGCCGTTATAAGCGAAGAGGTAGTCATACAGGGGTTTATTATTTCCGGCAATGGAGCGTCCGATAGACGTGGCGTGCGTGGTGAACACGGTGGCAATTTCCGGCACGTTCGTCTGCAGGTAAAGGGCAGCCATGCCCGTCATCCACTCGTGCGCTTGGAAAACCACCTTGTCCGTTTCCGTCAGGTTGAAGCGGTAGAAACTCTCCACCACCCTGCCCGTGGCATAGGCGAACATCGACGCCTCGTCATAATCGCCATAGGCGTGCAGGGAATCCACTTGATAGCGGTTCCACATATCCGTATAAATCTGGTTCTTAAAGGGATAGAACGGCCGGAAATCGACCAAGATGACTATCGGTTCGCCGGGAATGTTCCAGCGGCCTATGCGGACGGAGAGGCCATCCTTCTCGTTGGCATATTCACGCCACGTAGCACAAAGGTTATCCGACTCCACAAACAGAGGATTCTCCTTCCCTTGCCAAAAGTCAGGTCCAATATAATACAGTTTGTCACCAAACTTGGCCTTCAATGTGTTGGCCTGCGTAGACAAGACGGTGTAGATGCCGCCCACTTTGTTGCATACCTCCCAACTGGCTGCAAAAACGTAATCGGGGGTTTGAAATCCTTCTATCATATATATGTCGTAAAAACTCTTTTTGAAACGTGGGGGCAAAGTTACGCATTATTCTTTGAAAAATAGTCTTTTAATGCAAAAAAACTGATTTCCGGATTGCAAGAAATTCCGCCACCCCCTCCACAAAGCCTCAGAGCGGGGTATGCCCTCTGCTATTCCTTAAAATCCCAGTTTAGCACGCCCAAGTTCCTCTTTAGGCTGCCAAAGTGCCTCTTTGAGATTGCCAAAGTGCCTCTTTGTGGACGCCAATGTCTTGCTTTGCGGGCTGCATTATTATGTGTATCTTTGCACCGACATACACTTATAATGAACCATTATGGAAGAAAAGAAAACCACCGAAACTCCCGTGCTGAACGCACACAACAAGGAAGAGCACCGTCCTTCACACACCTGCGAGCACATTGTCAACCAGACAATGATCCGCCTCTTCGGCTGCGGACGCTCGGTCGCTGCACACATCGAGCGGAAAAAGAGCAAGCTGGACTACCGCCTGGACCACCGACCCACGGACAAGGAAGTGAAGCAGCTGGAAGACAAGGTGAACGAAGTCATTGCAAGCCATCTGCCCGTCACCACGGAATACATCACGCAGGAGGAAGCACGTGGCCGCTTCGACCTGGCCCGCCTGCCCGAAGATGCCTCGGAGACAGTACGTGTGGTGCACGTAGGCAACTACGACGAATGCCTCTGCATCGGTGCCCACGTGGACAACACCGCAGAAATAGGCACCTTCCGCATCATCAGCCACGACTGGGACGAGGAGCGGAAGGTGTGGCGGATGCGGTTCAAGCTCGTTTGAGGAAACGGTCGGTCAGCCAGCGGCGCACCGGCATATCGTAACACTTCAGCGAAGCATAAGCCAAAGCAACGGCACCCACGAATACCAGAATCATGTAGGGCACGCCGTCTGCGATGCTGGCTCCCGTGTTGCACACCCATGCCGTATAGACATACACCAGCGGATAGTGTGTGATATAAATGGGATAGGAAATGTCGCCCAGGAACTTGCAGATGGCCGTGGAGTGCTTGCCCGTCACCTTGCCGCCCGCGCCCATGGACACGATGACGGGGAAGAGGAAGAGGATGCAGCAGGCTTCGTAAAGCCCGTTCATCCAGAAATGCTCCTCCCCACCGATGCGGGGCACGGAGAGCATCGCCACGATGAGCAGGGAGCAATACCAGAAGGCACGCTTTTTCAGCCGGATGAGCCAACCCAACCGGGAGAGCAGCAGACCGCCGAAGAAAGGATAGAGCAGGCGCGTGAAGCCCACGTACTGCTGTTCCCACGTCAAGGCCCAGCCTCCCACCATGTCGCCCAAGGGAGCCGTCTGGCTACGATAGACCGTGAGGCAGGCGGCAAGCACCACCAATACGGTGAGGGCCGTCTTGCTGAACCGGCGAACGAAGAGGGCATAGAGGATATTGGCAATGTACTCATAATAGAGCGACCAGGCCGGCCCGTTCAGCGGGTGCATCTCCGTCCAGCCGCGCACGTCCCACTTCAACGGCAGGGGCAACAGGGTGAATCCCCACACCATCAGCAGCAGAAGCATCCACACGGGCGTGTCCGCTATCTGCGGGAAACAAAGCTCGGACTTCTGGAAATAGAAGAACACAGCGCCCACGATGCTGCCCATGATGACCATGGGATGCAGGCGGATGATGCGCCGCTTGAAGAAGGTGCCCAACGTCATGCGGTCCCAACGGTCGTCGTAGGCATAGCCTATCACGAAGCCCGAAAGCATAAAGAAGAAATCAACGGCCAGATAGCCGTGGTTAATGATTTGCACCAAATGGTCGCCGCCCGAATGGGCCTCGAACAAGTGGAAGATGATTACCATCAGCGCGGCTACGCCACGCAAGCCGTCTAATATCTCGTAGTGCGGCTTAGAAGCAAGGTAAGTGGTCTTTGCCTTCATAAAAATGTCTTGTTTGGATGAATAATGGCGGCAAAGATAAGACAAAAATGTCACTTTAACGATCCGGATAACAAAAAAAGAGGGCGCATCGCCCATTGCGACACACCCTCTCCTCACATTGAATCACACAAGTTTTCGTCAGTTGCGGAATACCAGTCCGTCACCCTTGGCGTCGGCATCCACCACGATGGGCTTGTTGCGGTCCACCTCCTGCGCCAGGAGCTTTTTCGACAAGTCGTTCAGCATGTAGTGCTGGATGGCACGCTTGACCGGACGGGCACCAAACTCGGGGTCGTAACCCACCTTGGTGAGGAAGTCCGTGGCGGCCTCGGTCAGCTTCAACTCCACGCCGTTCTCGGCCAGCATCTTCTGCACGTTGCCGATTTGCAGGTTGACAATCTGCTTGATTTCCTTCTCCGTCAGCGGCAGGAACATGATGGTCTCGTCGATACGGTTCAGGAACTCCGGACGAATGGTCTTCTTCAGCATGTTCATCACCTCACGCTTGGTCTCCTCAATGATAGCAGCCTTGTTTCCGCCGTTCAACTTCTCCATCTGGCTTTGGATGTACGGGCTGCCCATGTTGCTGGTCATGATGATAATGGTGTTCTTGAAGTTCACCGTACGGCCCTTGTTGTCCGTCAGACGTCCGTCGTCCAATACCTGCAAGAGGATGTTGAACACGTCGGGATGTGCCTTCTCAATCTCATCGAACAAGACGACCGAATAAGGCTTGCGGCGCACGGCCTCAGTCAGTTGGCCACCCTCATCATAACCCACGTATCCGGGAGGCGCTCCAATCAGACGCGACACGGTGTGCTTCTCCTGATACTCGCTCATGTCGATACGGGTCATCATCGACTCGTCATCGAAGAGGAACTCTGCCAATGCCTTGGCCAGCTCCGTCTTGCCGACACCCGTCGTACCCAGGAAGAGGAACGAACCGATAGGCCGCTTGGGGTCTTGCAACCCGGCACGGCTGCGGCGCACGGCATCGGCCACGGCCTCGATGGCTTCGTCCTGTCCGATGACCCGCTTATGCAGTTCGTCTTCCAGGTGGAGCAGCTTCTCGCGCTCGCTTTGCAACATCTTGCTCACCGGTATGCCCGTCCAGCGGGATACTACGTCGGCGATGTCCTCGGCATCCACCTCCTCCTTGATCATGGCCTTGTCGCCCTGCATCTGGTGGAGCTTCTGCTGGGTCTCCTCTATCTCTTTGTTCAAGGCCTGGAGCTTGCCGTAACGGATTTCGGCCACCTTGCCGTAGTCGCCTTCACGCTCTGCCTTCTCTGCCTCAAACTTCAGGTTCTCTATCTCGACCTTGTTCTGCTGGATCTTGTTCACCAGCGCCTTCTCGCTCTGCCACTTGGCCTTGTACGAGCTTTCCTGCTCCTTCAGCTCGGAGAGCTCCTTGCCGATTTGCTCCAGCTTAGCGGTATCGTTCTCCCGCTTGATGGCCTCGCGCTCAATCTCCAGTTGCTTGATCTTACGGGTAATCTCGTCCAGTTCCTCGGGCACGGAGTCCACCTCCATGCGGAGTTTGGCGGCTGCCTCGTCCATCAGGTCGATGGCCTTGTCCGGCAGGAAACGGTCGGTGATGTAGCGGTTGCTCAATTCCACGGCGGCAATGATGGCATCGTCCTTGATACGCACATGGTGATGGTTCTCGTAACGCTCCTTCAGGCCACGCAGGATGGAGATGGTGCTCAGCGTGTCCGGCTCGTTGACCATGACCACCTGGAAACGACGCTCCAGCGCCTTGTCCTTCTCGAAGTACTTCTGATACTCGTCCAAGGTCGTGGCACCGATGCTTCGCAGTTCGCCACGTGCCAAGGCAGGCTTCAGGATGTTGGCGGCATCCATGGCGCCCTCGCCCTTGCCGGCACCTACCAGCGTGTGAATCTCGTCGATGAAGAGGATGATGTCGCCCTCGGACTTCTTCACCTCGTTGATGACCGCCTTCAGACGCTCCTCAAACTCACCTTTATACTTGGCACCGGCCACCAGGGCACCCATGTCCAGCGAGTAGACCTGTTTGTTCTTCAGATTTTCGGGCACGTCTCCGCGAAGGATTCGGTGTGCCAATCCTTCGACAATCGCCGTCTTACCCGTACCCGGCTCACCTATCAAGATAGGATTGTTCTTGGTGCGTCGGCTCAGAATTTGGAGCACCCGGCGGATTTCCTCGTCACGCCCGATGACCGGGTCCAGCTTGCCGTTGCGGGCAGCCTCGTTCAGGTTGATGGCATACTTCTCCAGCGCCTGGTACGTGTCCTCGCTCGACTGGGAAGTCACCTTGTCGCCCTTGCGCAGTTCCTCAATGGCCTTGCGCAGTTCGCTTTCCGTCACCCCCGCGTCCTTCAGGATGGAGGATGCCGTGCTCTTCACATTCAGGATGGCCAGCAGGACGGGTTCGATGGAAACAAATTCATCGCCCAACTGCTTGGAGTAGTCCATCGCCTTCTGGAAGACTTCGTTCGACTCGCGGCTCAGGTAAGGCTCTGCGCCGGACACCTTGGGGAGCGAATCAATCTGTCGGTCGAGCACCAACGCCACTTGTTGTTCGTTGACGCCCAACTTCTGGAAGATGAAGCGGGTGATGTTCTCGCCCACCTTCATCACTCCTGCCAGCAAGTGCACGGGCTCAATGGCCTGCTGACCCTTGGCTTGCACCAGGTTCACGGCCTCTTGCACCGCCTCTTGCGCTTTGATGGTAAAGTTGTTAAAGTTCATATCTCGTTCTCCTTTCCTATTTGTTTTTCTAATCAAATACGCCTATCGGACGGCAAAAGACTTGCCAAGGGGGCTTATCTGACAAAATTTCAGACAAACCATACAGAAAGGAGACAAAATGACATCAGCCACGCTTGGGCTCAATCCTTAGGGACGGACTTCTTGATGCATTTCAAAATCAGGTAACCGATGCCGCTCACGGCGGTCATTGCCAGCAAGACGACATTGGGCGACGCTCCGGTCTGCCAAGCCATGATGCCGTCGAACAGGCTGAACAGCAGGAAGAGGGCGAACACCCCGTTCTTCTCTTTCTTGATGACTTTCTTCCAAGAGAACGGCAAATCGGTGGGCGTGAACTGCTTGAAGCAAGGGATGAAGGCAGGTGTCCGTTCCGCCCAGTGCAGGTAGGTGTCACCAAACTTCCTACGCAGGAATTGTTCTTCGACATACATGATGCGCTCATAGTAGAGCCAATAAGCCAGTACGAACGCGGCGATGAACCCCACGTTGCAGGTCAGCAGCGCGATGCCCAGCCACATCAGGAAATTGCCGAGGTAGAGCGGATGGCGCACCGTGGAATAGATGCCCCTGGTGTTCAACACGTCCGCTATCTGTCCATGCGTATTTCTTCCCGATGTGCCCACAGGCGTATGCCCCACCGTGTAGAAGCGGACAAACGTACCTGCCAGGCCCACCGCCAGACACAGGTATTCGTACAGATGCCAATAGGGAAAGACGGCAGAAAACAGCACGCCGCGAAACCGAATCGTGAGAACCACTGCAACCACGCCTACCGGCAAAATCACAAGCGGCAAGAGGCTCCGGCAGCGGAACAGCCAATTGCCTTGCCTTTCAAATTCTTCTTGTAAAGCCATAATCATCAATTTTTAGGTTATGGCGGCAAAGGTAAAGGGCGAGTTTGGGGATATTTTGAAGAAGACAAGCCATCGTTCCAGTTTCGTTTGTCCTAAAGGACATTGCCTTTATGCAGCGTCTTGGCGTGCTTAGGGTATGGACCACATGGACAATCATCGTACATGATTCCTACAATCATCCTGGATGATTCCTACAATCATCGTACATGATTCCTACCATCATCGTGCATGATTCCTACCATCATCGTTCACTATGCCTTATTAAGGCCTGGGATGAACCGCCCTAAAGTAGCTCCCGGCCTTCATGTATGCCATTGGAGAGTATTCAGAACCTCACCGTAAACCGGTGCATCCCCTCCTCGTAGCGATAGGCGACCGTCCACCCGTGATATTCACAGATGGCGCGGACGATGGCAAGGCCCAGGCCGTTGCCTTTCACCTTCTCGGACGGGCGGTAGAAGCGGTTGAAGATGAGGCGGGCGTCCAAGGCGGGTTCATCGGAGGTGTTCGACACCGTCAGCTCCCTGCCCGATACAAGGAGATAGATTTCACCTTTCGGGCGGTTGTGGCGGACGGCATTGACCACGAGGTTGTTTACAAGGCTTTCCAACAACGTGCGGTTGGCGCGGACGGTCAGGGCACTGTCGGTGAACTCTTCGTAGAGGAAGAGGTCGCCCGCAATGCTTTGCAGGAACGGGGTCAGCTCGTCGAGGAAGCGGGTCAGGCGGATGTCCTCCATCTGCCCGTACTGGCGGTTGTCTATCTTGGCGAGCAGGAGCAGATTGCGGTTCAGGCGGGCCAGGCGGTTGGAGTCCTCGTATAGTCCCTGTATCAGTTCCGCCTGCCGACGGGTGAGGTCGGGCTGTTGGAGCAGGAGGTCGAGCTTAGTTTGGAAGACGGCAAGCGGGGTCTGCAACTCGTGCGAGGCGTTCTCGGTGGGTTGTTTGCCGCAAACTCCTTCCGGCGGATGATGGCATAGATGCGCATCGAGAGTTCCGCCAAGTGGAAGGGCTTGGGCAGATAGTAGTCCGCACCGATTTCCAGCCCCTTCACCTTGTCGTCCAGCGAATCTTTGGCTGACACGATAATCACGCCCACGGGATTCTGATGACGGCGGATGTCGCGCAGGATATCCAATCCGTTGCCGCCCGGCAGCATCAGGTCGAGCAACATGCAGTCGTAGTCGTAGAGGTTCACCTTCTCCCGTGCATCGTCGTAGGTGAACGCCTGTTCGCACACATAGTGCTCGGAACTGAGGTAGGCGACGATGTTGTCCGACAGTTCCCGTTCGTCTTCAATAATCAGCAGTTTCATTTCAGCAACATTAGAATGCTTCCGCAGGTTATCAACAAGGCACCCATCACCACCCGCAGGCTGACTTCCTCCTTCAGGAACAGGAACGACAGGCAGATGGTGATGACCACGCTCAACTTGTCTATCGGCGCCACGCGGCACACATCGCCCGTCTGCAATGCCTTGAAGTAGAACAGCCACGACAATCCCGTAGCCGCTCCGCTCAACACGAGGAACAGCCACGAATGGCGCGGGATGTCCCTCACCTCGCCCACGTGCGAGCCGAACAGTACGATGCCCCACGTGATGAATAGTATCACCGTGGTGCGTATGGCGGTCGCCAAATCCGAATTAATGTCCCTGACTCCCACCTTGGCGAAGATGGCGGTCAGCGCGGCGAAGAAAGCCGACAGCAGGGCGTAGTATTTCCACATCGTATGTTTCCTCCTTAAAATTATAGTCCATGCAAAAGTATCGCATCGGTACAAAAGTAGAACCGAAATTTGTAGGAAATTTGAAGATAAGAGAAAAATGCCGTCAAACGGAAGGCGAAACGGTATTACATTCTTGTGACACTTCACGCCGGGCTGCACACCGGCCCGAGAAAAAGCCGTACCTTTGCCGCCGAATAAATACATATACTGATGAAGAAAACTTTGTTACTGGCTCTCTCTGCCGCATGGGCACTGACAGCCTCTGCCCAAAGCGCTTGGGACGAAATCCGACAAAATCCTGTCCTGGCCGCAGGCAAGTACATGGCCTATCAAGCCCCGGAAGAAAAGCAAATCGCCGTGCCCGATGGCTACGAACCGTTCTACCTCTCCACTTTCGCCCGGCATGGCTCGCGTTACCTGACCAAACAAAAAAAGTATGACGAACCCCTCGCCACGCTCGAAGCGGCCCAACAGGCCGGCAAGCTGACCCCGGACGGACAACGGGCATTGGACATCATCCGCCGCATGGCCCGCGAGGCACAAGGCCGCTACGGCGAACTGACTCCGAAGGGTGCCCGCCAACACCGCGAACTGGCCGCCCGGATGTTCCGCCGCTATCCCACCATCTTCCGCGACGGGGTGCATGTGGATGCCCGTTCCACCACGAAGAGCCGCGCCTTCCTGTCCATGGCCAATGGCTGCGTGGAGTTGGCCCGCCTCAACCCCCGGCTGAACATCACGATGGACGCCAGCCTGCACGATGTCTATTATATCAAGTATAGCAACGATGACTTCGAGGAACTGCACCTGGCCCAGGCCGACAGCGTCTACCGCCTGGCCGACAGCGTCTATGTGCATCCCGACCGCCTGATGAAGCAGCTCTTCAACGACGCGGCCTACGTGAAGGCGCAGGTCCCCTCACCTTCCGACCTGATGCAGCAACTCTTTGAGCTGGACGGCATCAGCCAAAGCAGCTGGGACATGCCCGACCTGGCTTTCCTCTTCGACGAACGCGAACGCTACGACCTGTGGCAACGCAACAACTTCGAGTGGTATTACGAGAAAGGCCCCTCGCCCCTGAGCGGCGAATGCATGTACAAGCTGGGGCGTAACCTCCTGGAGAACTTCGTCCTGACCGCCGACACGGTGATTGCCTCGGGCCGTCCCTGCGTCAGCCTGCGCTACGGGCACGACACCAACCTCGCCCCCTTCGCCGCCCTGATGGGTTGCGACGCCTTGACCCACCCCACCCGGGACTGGCAAGCCATCGCCGACACGTATCGCACGTACCGCCTCATCCCGATGTGTGGCAACGTGCAACTGGTGTTCTACCGCAAGACGGGCAGCGATGACATCCTGGTCCGCGTGCTGCTGAACGAGCGGGACGTGACCCTGCCCGTGCGGACGGACAAGGCCCCGTTCTACCCTTGGGAGGACCTGCGTGCCTACTGGATGTCGGTGGTGCAGGCCATCTCCTTCCCCGAGCAGGCCAAGTAACCGCGAGCCTACTCGTCATGCAACGCCTCGGCGGGCTGTATCCGCATCGCCTGGCGGGCGGGATACCAGATGCCCAGCACCACCATCAACGCCATCAACACCCACGTCATCGCCAACGCCCACAGGAAGCGGACGGCACTGAACGGCATCCGCTCCACGTCCACCAGTTCGGCCATGCCCACGTTGAAGGCAATGAGGGCAGCGGGCACGGCGGCCAGGGTCAGCAGGAGCAGGCCCTCGCCCGTGAGGCGGCGGAACACCCCGCGGCGGGTGCTGCCGAAGGCCATGCGCAGGGCTATCTCACTGCGGCGGTGCTGCGTGCGAAACCAGAAGGTGCCGATAACGCCCAGGAAGATGTTCAGCATCAGGAAGCCGATGACGCAGAGTTGCGTGCGGGCCTCATTCACGTCGTCCATCTCCATCGTGCGTTGCAGGGCGGTGAAAGGCTGGACATCGAGCAGGAAGACGTTGCCCAGGGTGTAGAGGCGGTCGGCATCGTCCAGCAGAGCCTCCACGAAGTCCGCTCCGGTATCGGCTTCCGGCTTGAGGCGGAGGGAGACTTGCACATAGAGCGGATTGCCCAGGTTGATGATGTCGGAATCGAGCAATTCATAGGCACCGACGGGTCCGCCCCATTGGTAGGTGGTGCTGAAGTGCGACCAGCGCATCGGCTCGCAGATGCCCACCACCTTGAAAGAATAGGTACCGTCAGCGCGCTCGCCTCCCTCGTAGCCCAGCAGGGGCAGGGCATCGGCATAGCCCAGGTCGGTATACCGCTCGGCAGAAACAAAGTTGCGGGAGATGAGGACATTGCGGTCCGAGCGGTGCAGGGCATCGGCCAAGGAATCCGAACTGGTGGTGAATACTTTCCGTCCATCTTCGGCCAGCACGGCGACTCCTTGTATGCGGAACATCCGGAAATAGTCGGGCTGCCCCCAGCGCAGCATGGCGGAGACCCGCACGCTGTCTATGGTGAGGTTGAAGCCGTTGGCACCGTCATTATACGGGATGCTGTTCTGCGACACCGCCACGTATTCCACGCCGGGACGGTGGCGCAGCCGCTCCACAATCTCCAAAAGGTTCTTCATGTCCGCCTCGGCATCGTCGCCGGGTTGGTAGCCCTCGGCCTGCGGGGTCAGGCGGTTGAAGGTAAGTTCGTAGCAATGCTCCGTATCGAAGCCCATCGGTTGCAGCCAGGTGCGGACGGTGACATACGTCCAGTCCACCAGGTACCACATCACGGCGAACACCACCAGCAACTCCACACCCAGCCAGAGGTTGGCACGCCGTTCGTTTCGTATTTGTCTCAATAAGTCGTTCATTATTCTCAACAATTTAAGTAGATTACCATATACATGCCGGGGGCACTACGGTGAGGGTCGAATCTTCACCTTAGTGACGACCTCCTCTTCACTATAGTGACGACGCTGTGCTCACTAAGGTGACGGAACCGCTGTCACTAAGGTGAAGACTCCAGCCTCACTATGATGAAGATTTCACTCCCGCCCCGGTCTCGTTCATTCCTTCTGATTGATGGCCTCCACGATGTTCATCCGGGAAGCCCGCCAAGCCGGAATACCCGAGCTCAACACGTTCATTACCAGGCAGAAGAAGAAGGCGGCGAGGAATATCCACGGGCTTAACAGTTGTCCGGCGGTCAGTGTCGTCTCGCCCGACATATAGGCATTGGCCGAGGTGCCGAACAGGAAGCCGTTGAGCAGGAACGTGGCGGCATAGCTCAGTCCGAGGCCGAGGAGTCCCGCGATGACAGTCAGCAGAAGATTCTCAACAAACACCTGCCGCAGCAGTTCCCCGCCCGTGGCGCCGAATGCCTTGCGGACGCCAATCTCGGCCATGCGCCGCCGCATCCGCGAGTGGGTCATGCCGCTCAGGTTGATGGCGGGGACGATGAGCAGGATGAGGAAGACGGCCACGTAGC
>DXCV01000079.1 GCA_019115825.1 Candidatus Bacteroides pullicola | reverse complement strand
CGCGTAGCCCGGACAAAGACCAAATTGCTAACTGCCGGCTGCCACACACGATATTTCTTTCCATTCCGAAGTATTGCCTTATAACACATCGGAATGAAACACTCGATAGATGCCTTGTCCAATAATCTCTGTACCCTCAACTCGTTCTGATATGGAGCAGACATGGCAAACCATAACTTCGTGTCATCTCTATCGAACATCTGACTTATCAATCAAAATTCAGTGCCAACGCATACTCATGGCTCCCTCCGAAAACAATAAGAGGCTAATTTACAACAGATTAGAAGCCAATATATCTTCCATTGCCACTGAAACAAACATTTCTACCGCTTGTCTATACTATTTTTTGGCAAAGATAGCATTTTGAATTATATTATATATAACCAATGGCAAACTTTTTAGGTTCTGTTAACAAGATGAAGTACGATAACAATTTAGCGGAACCGGACCACGTCCCTGCCCTACAGTCATTCATCCTCTTCCAACAATCGCCCGATTTATCAATCGGCCAATTTCCCGTAAATTCCCGACAAAATATTTGTGTATCTGCCAAATAATCCGTTACTTTGCACCCGCTTTCGCGCAATCGCTGTCAGGAACAACAGAGAAAGCCTGGTATGTTGCGTAGTAACGATAACAATTTAATCAACAAAAACAATGGATTTAATTAAAATTGCAGAAGAAGCATTTGCTACCGGCAAGCAGCACCCCAAGTTCAAGGCGGGCGACACTGTAACCGTGGCATATCGTATCGTGGAAGGTAACAAGGAACGCGTGCAGAACTATCGCGGCGTTGTTATCAAAATTTCCGGTCATGGCGACAAGAAGCGCTTCACCGTGCGCAAGATGTCGGGCACGGTAGGCGTTGAGCGTATTTTTCCGCTCGAATCCCCGGCCATCGACAGCATCGAGGTGAACAAGATTGGTAAGGTGCGCCGCGCCAAGTTGTATTACCTGCGTGCCCTCACCGGCAAGAAAGCCAGAATCAAAGAGAAAAAAGCCCTGTAATACAGAGCGTGACTCTGATTTCTTCTTTCTAACTAACCATAAGGGAAAGCCGTCTGAAAAATCTGTTTCAGGCGGCTTTTTCTTTGCCCGCTCTCCTGCCCGATCCGCAGCGCTTTTTCGCGATGTGGCGACAAAGCCACAAAAAAAGACGAGGGTGTGTCAAAATAAGGTATGGCACACAGATGACTCAGATAGGGCAGGTGACCACAGATTATATATAACTGATTACGAGCAAAATAAATCTGTGATCATCTGTTTAATCCGTGTCATCTGTGTGCCATGTCTATATTTTGACACAACTTCATCCCGTTCAATTTCAGACTCAAATCCGTGTTTCAATCGGTCATCAGACGATACCTTGCGCCATCATGGCCTTGGCCACCTTCATGAATCCGGCGATGTTGGCACCCTTCACGTAGTTGATGTAGCCATCAGGCTCGGTGCCATACTTCACGCAGTTCTCGTGGATATTTTCCATGATGTAGTGCAGTTTGTTGTCCACTTCCTCGGCGCTCCAGCTGAGGCGTTCGGAGTTCTGCGTCATTTCGAGGCCGCTGACCGACACACCACCTGCATTGGCAGCCTTGCCCGGGGCGTAGAGAATCTTCGCCTCCTGGAAGACGCGGATGGCTTCGGGCGTGGAAGGCATGTTGGCACCCTCGCTGACGGCAATCACGCCGTTGGCCACAAGCTTCTTGGCATCGTCGCCGTCAATCTCATTCTGCGTGGCGCTGGGCAGTGCGATGTCTGCTTTCTCGCCCCAAGGACGTGCACCCTCGACGTACTTCACGCCGGGATACTGCTCGGCATACTCGCGGATGCGGCCGCGGTAGAGGTTCTTCAGCTCCATGATGTAATCCAGCTTCTCGCGGTCGATGCCGTCGGGGTCGTAGACGTAGCCGTCGGAGTCGGACATCGTCAGCACCTTGCCACCCAACTGGAGGACTTTCTCGGCCGTGTACTGGGCCACGTTGCCCGAGCCGCTGATGAGGACGGTCTTACCCTTGACGTCCAGGCCGCGGGTCTTCAGCATTTCCTGCAGGAAGTAAACGTTGCCGTAGCCCGTTGCCTCGGGACGGATGAGGGAGCCGCCAAATTCGCGGCCTTTGCCGGTCAGTACGCCGCTGAACTCGCGCGTCAGCTTCTTGTACATGCCGAACATGAAGCCCACTTCACGGCCGCCGACGCCGATGTCGCCTGCGGGGACGTCGATGTCCGGGCCGATGTGGCGCCACAACTCCAGCATGAAGGCCTGGCAGAAGCGCATCACCTCGGCGTTCGACTTGCCGCGCGGAGAGAAGTCCGAGCCGCCTTTGCCGCCGCCCATGGGCAGGGTGGTCAGCGAGTTCTTGAAGGTCTGCTCGAAGGCGAGGAACTTCAGGATACCCAGGTTGACCGATGCGTGGAAGCGGATACCGCCTTTGTACGGGCCAATGGCGTTGTTGTGCTGCACGCGGTAGCCCATGTTGGTGCGGACATTACCCTGGTCGTCTACCCACGTCACGCGGAACTGGTACACGCGGTCGGGGATGCACAGACGCTCAATCAAGTTTACCTTGTCAAATTCAGGGTGCTTGTTGTACTCCTCTTCGATGGTGGAGAGCACCTCTTCTACTGCCTGATGATACTCGGGTTCGCCGGGGAACCGTCTTTTCAGATCTTCTAATACCTTAGCTGCATTCATACTTATATAATGTTTAGTTGTTAGTGTCAATCGCAAACGTTTTGTTATCGTTTCATCGTTTACGGCGGCAAAAGTACGCATAATTTTCGAACGAGCAAACAATTTATAAGAAAAATGCAGGAAAAAATTAAAATTTGAAACGATTAGCCCACACAGCTCACCATGCCCAGCGTGGTTCCGATGGCCGTCAGGATGCTGATAAGGGTTTGGATAATCATTTTCCAGGTGTCTTTCTTGCTCATGTTTTTAATGGTTAGGGGTTAATGATTAATGATAAATGGTTAATGATTAATGATTAATCTTTTAGACGCGGATTGTGCGGATTAAGCGGATTTATAATTTTTTAGATGAAACGCTAAAGGTAACCTATTTCCCCTCCTCCGGGGAGGAGGGGTGGCCAACGGCCGGGGTGGTAGCGGCAGCAACGAATGTCTATCAGCAGTACAAGTGGTTTCACTACCACCTCCCCCTTCGGGTACTCCTCCTCCCCGGAGGAGGAGAATTGAGTTACCGCTTCATCCGCGTCTAAAGAATTTATCCGAAGGAGTCCTCGTCGCCACTACCGGGCTCGGTGCCTCCGCCGTCCTCGCCGCCGGGTTCAGTGGTCGTGCCGCCGTCGGCCTTCTCCATGGCGGGGTCGTAGGGCAACCACTCGATGCCGGTAGGCACCAGGCTGCGGGTGGCTACGGAGCCTTTGGTCTGCAAACCCTCGCGGGCGGGGACGAACTGGACGCGCACGGCCTCTACCTGCTTCTGGAAGTCGAAGTCGGC
>DXCV01000009.1 GCA_019115825.1 Candidatus Bacteroides pullicola | reverse complement strand
ATATATATAGTTATTCATAGTATTTTGGCGGGTTTCGTTTTCCCATTTTTGCTAATTGAGATTTGAGACAATTGAGACACTTTGTGGTGGTGTCGGCAGCTTTTTGCGCAGGAAATAGAAAAATCGTGCAGGGGGTATTGCATATAAAAAAAACATTTCCTACCTTTGTAGGGTAATCCCAAAAATAACAACCCGAAACAATGAATACACCGATTGACCGCACACTGGTAGACAACATCATCCGCGACCTGGGCATTGCCGACTTCTCCCGGGCCACCATCCGCGAAGTGAAAGCCGTGGCCGCCCAGGCTGAAGCCGCCTCGGGCGTGGAGTTCGTCAAGATGGAGATGGGCGTGCCCGGCCTGCCGCCCGCCGCCATCGGGGTGGAGGCGGAGGTGGAGGCCCTGCGCCGGGGCGTCGCCTCGCTCTATCCGGACATCAACGGCGAGCGGATGCTGAAGGAGGAAGCATCGAGGTTTGTCAAGGCGTTCGTCGGCGTGGACGTCGCGCCGGAGGGGTGCGTGCCCGTCACCGGGTCCATGCAGGGGACGTTCGCCTCGTTCCTCACCTGCACGCAATGCCGCGAGGGGCGCGACACGGTGCTGTTCATCGACCCCGGATTCCCCGTGCAGAAGCAGCAGTTGGTGGTGATGGGCGCACGGGCAGCCACCTTCGACGTCTACGACTACCGCGGCGCCGCACGGCTGGGCGCCAAGCTGGAGGGGTACCTGAAGGTGGGGAATGTCGCCGCCATCATCTACTCCAACCCCAACAATCCCTCGTGGGTGTGCCTGCGCGAGGACGAACTGGAGGCCATCGGACGCCTGGCCACAAAGTATGACGTCCCCGTCCTGGAAGACCTGGCCTATTTCGCCATGGACTTCCGGCGCGACCTGGGCCGCCCCTTCGAGCCGCCCTACCAGCCCACCGTGGCACGCTATACGGACAATTACGTCCTGCTCATTTCCGGCTCCAAGGCGTTCAGCTATGCCGGCCAGCGCATCGGCGTGGCGTGCATTTCGGACAAGCTCTACCACCGCGCCTTCCCCGGCCTCATGGCCCGCTACGGCGCACCGGGCACCTTTGGTACTACCTTCATCCACCGCGTGCTCTACGCACTCTCATCCGGCACCGGCCACTCCGCCCAATACGCCCTGGCGGCGATGATGCGTGCGGCGTCGGACGGCACCTGGAGCTTCCGCGACGAGGTGAGCATCTATGGCGAGCGGGCGCGGCGGCTGAAGGAAATCTTCCTGCGCCACGGCTTCCACCTGGTGTATGACACCGACGTGGACGAGCCTGTGGCGGACGGCTTCTACTTCACCATCGGCTATCCCGGCATGACGGGCGGCGAGCTGGCGCGCGAGCTGATGTACTACGGCGTCAGCGCCATCCCCCTGGACACCACCGGCAGTCTGCGCCAAGGGCTACGCGCCTGCACGTCCTTCATCCTGGACCACCAGTACGCCCTGCTGGAGGAGCGGATGGAGCGGTTCGCGAAAGACCATTGACGGAGAGTAGTCGTCCAATCTTGAGAATGGAGAATTGAAAATCGAGTGTTTTTAATCCTTAGTTCACCGCTTCCCCGGAGGCAACCCGTGTTGTCTTCACTCTGTTTCAGTTTTTGTACGCTTGATTTTTCAATTTTTAATTCTCAATTCTCAATTTATCAAATGGATTCCGACCCTTATCGCATAGAATACAATCACGTGGAGCCTTGCCAAGGCTGCGTGCTGATAGCCGAGCCTTTCCTGCGCGACCACTTCTTCGGACGCTCCGTCGTCTTCATCGTCGAGCATGAAGCAGGAGGCGGCACCATGGGGCTGGTGCTGAACAAACCCCTCCCCGTGATGCTGGGCGACATTATGAGCGACTGCTATTCGCCCGAAGAGATTCCCGTCTACCGCGGTGGTCCGCTGGCCATGGACACGCTGTTCTTCCTGCACAACCTGCCCGATGTTCCCGATTCCCTCCCCGTGGGCGACGGCATCTACCTGAACGGCAATTTCGAGTCCGTCCGCCGCTACATCATCCGGGGCAACCCCGTCAGGAGCCATCTGCGCTTCTTCCTGGGCTATGCCGGATGGGAGGACGGCCAGCTCGTCGAGGAGTGCGAGGCGGACACCTGGCTCGTCAGGCGCGACGGGCGTCCCTGCCTGAACGACAACAGCGACCGCCAATGGGAAAACGCCATGTCCAGCCTGGGTGCCAAATACCGCGTGTGGGCCACGTTCACGCAGATGCCGGAGCTGAATTGACCATTAACCTTTAACCAATGTTTTGAATTCTGCCGGATAGGGCGTCTCGAAGCGCATTTCCTCGCCCGTCACGGGGTGGCGGAAGCAGAGCTTGAAGGCGTGCAACGCCAGGCGTCCGAGGGGATTGAGGTCTTCCAGGCCATAGCGTCCGTCGCCTACGATGGGATGGCCCAAGTCCTGCATGTGTACGCGGATTTGGTTCTTGCGTCCCGTCTCCAGGTGCAGCTCCACGAGGGAGAAGCCGCCCGCGCGACGGACGGTGCGGTAGTGCGTGACGGATTCCTTGCCGCCGTCGTCCACCGGGCTGGAGTAGACGTAGAGCGTGCGGTCGGTGAGCCACGAGTGGACAGTGCCGCTGTCGCGCTCCATCTCGCCTGCCACCACGGCCACGTAGCGGCGGTCGAACACCAGCTTATGCCAGTTGTCGCGCAGCGTGTGTTGCGTCTTCTCGTCCTTGGCAAACATCATCAGGCCGGACGTGTCCCTGTCCAGGCGATGCACCACGTAGACGCGGTTCTTCCTCCCCGAACGGCGCACGTATTCGTTCAGGATGGATACGGCGGTGCGCTCGCGCTCGCGTTCGGTGCCCACCGAGAGCAGTCCCTCGCGCTTCTCCACGACGATGAGGTAGGCGTCCTCGTAGACGATGCGCAGCAGGTTGGAGCGGAACTCGTGCGTGTGCTTCTCCCGGCTGATCTGCACCTTCATCCCCGGCCGGAGGGGGAAGTTGTATTGGGTGGTGATGACGTTGTCCACGTAGACCACCTGCTTCGCGAGGAGCGACTTGAGCTTGGTGCGGCTGGCCTGGGGCATCTTGCTGGCCAGGAACTCCATCAGCTCCATCGGCTCGCGCACGAGGTAGTCGGTATATTGGTTCTGGGCTTTGGCGTAGGGTTTCTGTTTCATCATAAAGGGGGAATTTAGGGGTTTGTCTGACTATCCAGCGTGGCCTCAATCTCTTTGATTGACGGTATTGTTCCTTCCACTTTTTCAGGATAGAGCTTTTCAAGTTCATATTCGGATATTCCGAGAGGCTGGCTGCTTGATTCGAGCGCATATTGAGCCAGGGTCTTGCTCTTTTGCTTGCAAATGAGCAATCCTATCGTAGGATTGTCGCGTCCTTCCTTGCGGAGCAGATGATTGCAAGCGACCACATAGCCTCCCAGTTGGCCGACATCGGCGAAGTCGAACTCACCGATCTTCACTTCTACCACCACATAGCACGATAGCTTGAGGTTGTAGAATAGCAAATCAATGAATTTTTCTTTTTCAGCTATTTGCAGGCGATACTCCTTGCCCACATAAGCAAATCCGGTGCCAAGCTCCAGCAGGAAGTTGGTAATGTTGGTGAGCAATGTTTCTTTCAGTTTCCGCTCGTTGTATTTTCCACGCAAACCTGTAAATGAAAAGTCGTAGGGGTCACGTGTCAGTTCTTGCGCCAAATCGCTGTCTGCATCAAGAAGGACTTTCTTGAAATTTGTCTGGGCTTTTCCGCTCCGCTCATACAGGCTTGTGCTTAGCATATTGAGCAATATGTCTCTGCTCCAACCATTCTCCAATGTCTGGCGGACATAGAACAATGCTTTGTCCGGATCATCGGAGCACTTGTCTATGATATAGCGGTGGTGTCCCCACGGGATTGAAAACAAATCCGCGTATAATTTTTCCACAAGTTGTGGAGAATTGTCCTTTTCAGATTCTTCCACAAGTTGTGGAAGAATTGCAAAATGTTGGTTATAAAGTGAATAGAAGCGTTTGGCATAGCGGATGGAAGTTTCGGACAATCCTTCGACATCAGGCATTTCATGCCGCAAGTCTCGGCTGAGCGTGGCGTAGAATTTGCTGCCATACTTGTTGTCCGCTTGTTTTTCCTCTATGTCTTTGCCAAGCTCCCAATAATAGTGAAGTAATTCCCGATTGATTTTTATGGCCGCTTTGATTTGGCTGCCACGATAACGCTTTACAAGTTCCTTGACCCATAAAGTGTAATCCTTGTCAATTATGCCGATCGAATTGTCCATGACTATCCTCTTCTTTTCAGCCTTACCACATTCTCCACATGATACGTGTGCGGAAACATGTCCACCGGCTGCACGTGCGTGACGCGGTATTTCCCGTCCAGCAACTGGAGGTCGCGCGCCTGCGTGGCGGGGTTGCAGCTGACGTAGACGATGCGCTGCGGCTCTGCCTGGAGGATGACGTCCACCACGTCCGGGTGCATGCCGGCGCGCGGCGGGTCGGTGATGATGACGTCGGGGCGTCCGTGCGTGCGGATGAAGTCGGGCGTCAGGATGTCCTTCATGTCTCCTGCGAAGAACAGCGTGTTGCCGATGCCGTTGATGGCCGAGTTGACGCGCGCATCCTCGATGGCCTCCGGCACGTATTCGATGCCAATCACCTGCCGCGCCTGCCGCGAGACGAAGTTGGCGATGGTTCCCGTGCCCGTATAGAGGTCATACACCAGTTCCTCGCCCGTCAGTCCCGCAAAGTCGCGCGCCACCTGGTAGAGGCGGTACGCCTGGCGCGAGTTGGTTTGGTAGAACGATTTTGGCCCCACCTTGAAGCGCAATCCCTCCATCTCCTCGAAGATGTGGTCCTCGCCGCGGAAGGTGTGCACCTCCAGGTCGCCGATGGAGTCATTCACCTTATTATTTATAACGTAGAGTAGGGAAGTGATTTCGGGAAAGGTATCGCCTGTGTAAGCCAGCAGCTCGCGGAACTTCTCCATCTCCGCCTCTCCCTGCACTTGCGCCACGAGGATGACCATCAGCTCGCCGGTGGAGGAGGTGCGCACAATCATGTTGCGCAGCATTCCCTCGTGCGTGCGCAGGTTGATGAAGGTGTATCCGTGGGCGTAGGCATAGTCGCGCACGGCGTTGCGGATGCGGTTGGAGATGTCATCTTGCAGCCAGCACTTGTCAATGGCCAGCACCTTGTCGAACGCGCCGGGGATGTGGAAGCCCACGGCATTCATCTGTTCGTAGACGACGTTTTGCGCCACTTCCTCGCGCGTCAGCCAGCGTTTGTTGGAGAAGGTGTACTCCAGCTTGTTGCGGTAGCCTTCGGTCAGCTCAGAGCCGAGGATGGGGGAGATTTCGGGCAGCTCCACCTTGCCGATGCGGGTCAGGTTGTCCACCACTTGCTTCTGTTTGTATCTCAACTGTTCGGGGTAGGCCAGGCATTGCCATTGGCAGCCTCCGCACACGCCGTAGTGCGTGCAGAAAGGCGTCGCGCGCTTGTCCGAGTAATGGTGGATGCGCACGGCTTCGGCTTCGGCATAGTTATGTTTCTTGCGGGTCACTTGCAGGTCGGCCACGTCGCCGGGCACCACATAGGGTATAAACACCACCAGGTTATCCACCCGGGCGATGGCTTTGCCTTCCGCCGCCACGTCCGTAATCGTGATGTTCTCCAGCAGGGGGAGTTCTTTCTTCTTTCTTGCCACTTGTTCTTCTGTTAGTTTAATTGTCGGGCAAAAGTAGCTATTTCTTTCGATATGCACGCCTGTTTTGGCCTGCTAAACCTCTCCGTAGGGCGAAAAAGGGGAGATTGCAAACTGGAAATTGCAATTTTTCGCGATTTTCTCCCCGAAAAGTTTCTTAGTCTTGCGAAATATTCTTAGCTTTGCGAACAGAAAAATTTGTTCAATAACTTTAGATTGTATCATGGACAAGAAAAGAGTTTATACCTTTGGTAACGGCCAGGCAGAAGGCAGGGCCGACATGCGTAACCTGCTGGGTGGTAAAGGTGCCAACCTGGCTGAAATGAACCTTATTGGAGTGCCCGTTCCTCCGGGCTTCACCATCACCACCGAAGTCTGCACCGAATATTATGAAAAAGGACAGGACAGCGTGGTGGCTGTGCTGAAAGACGACGTGGAGAAATCCATCGCAATGATTGAAAAACTGATGAACTCGAAGTTCGGCGACGTGGAGAACCCGCTGCTCGTTTCCGTGCGTTCGGGCGCACGCGCATCCATGCCGGGCATGATGGATACTATCCTCAACCTCGGCTTGAATGACGAAGTGGTGGCCGGATTGGCGCGCAAGACGGGCAACGAACGCTTCGCATGGGACTCCTACCGCCGCTTCGTGCAGATGTACGGCGACGTGGTGCTGGGCATGAAACCCACCAACAAGGACGACATCGACCCGTTCGAGGCCATCATCGAGGAGGTGAAGAAGGCCAAAGGCGTGCGTCTGGACAACGAGCTGGACGTGGAAGACCTGAAGACGCTGGTAAAGAAATTCAAGGAAGCCGTGAAGAACGTCACGGGCAAGGAATTCCCGACGGATGCCTACGAACAGCTGTGGGGCGCCATCTGCGCCGTGTTCAACTCCTGGATGAACGAGCGCGCCATCCTCTACCGCAAGATGGAAGGCATACCCGATGAATGGGGTACGGCTGTCAACGTACAGGCTATGGTGTTCGGCAACATGGGCAACACATCCGCTACAGGCGTATGCTTCAGCCGCGATGCTGCTACGGGCGAAGACCTCTTCAACGGTGAATACCTCATCAACGCGCAAGGCGAGGACGTGGTAGCCGGCATCCGCACACCGCAGCAAATCACGAAAATCGGCTCCCAACGCTGGGCGAAATTGCAAGGCATCAGCGAGGAAGAGCGTGCCAGCAAATATCCTTCCATGGAAGAAGCCATGCCCGAAATCTACAAGGAGCTGGACGAACTGCAGACGAAGCTGGAAAACCACTACCACGACATGCAGGACATGGAATTTACCGTTCAGGAAGGCAAACTCTGGTTCTTGCAGACACGTAACGGTAAGCGTACCGGCGCCGCTATGGTGCGCATCGCCATGGAAATGATGGAGCAAGGTCTGATAGACGAAAAGACCGCCATCACCCGTTGCGAGCCCAACAAGCTGGACGAACTGCTTCACCCCGTATTCGATAAAGAAGAACTTCGCAACGCCAAAGTCCTGACTCGTGGTCTCCCGGCTTCTCCGGGTGCTGCCTGCGGACAGATTGTATTCTTTGCCGACGATGCAGCCAAATGGCGTGCAGACGGCCATCGCGTTGTTATGGTGCGTATCGAGACTTCTCCTGAAGACTTGGCCGGTATGACCGTAGCCGAAGGTATCCTGACAGCACGCGGCGGTATGACTTCGCATGCAGCCGTTGTAGCTCGCGGTATGGGCAAGTGCTGCGTGTCGGGCGCCGGCGCCATCAACGTGGACTACAAGAACCGTACCGTGGAAATCGAAGGCGTGCTGCTGAAAGAAGGCGACTATATTTCGCTGAACGGTAGCACCGGCGAGGTTTATCAAGGTGAAGTTCCGACGAAAGCCGCAGAAGTTTCCGGCAACTTTGCTAAGCTGATGGATCTCTGCAAGAAATATACCCGCCTGCAAGTACGCACCAACGCCGACACGCCGCACGATGCCGAAGTGGCCCGCAAGTTTGGCGCCGTAGGTATCGGACTCTGCCGCACGGAGCACATGTTCTTCGAGAACCAGAAGATTATCGCCATGCGCGAGATGATTCTGGCACCGGATGCAGAAGGCCGCAAGAAGGCACTCCGCAAGCTGTTGCCTTACCAGAAGAACGACTTCAAGGGCATCTTCCAGGCCATGGACGGTTATCCCGTGAACATCCGCCTGCTCGACCCGCCTTTGCATGAATTCGTGCCGCACGATCAGAAAGGACAGGAAGAAATGGCCGAAGCCATGGGCGTGACGGTAGAGTACATCCGCCAGCGTGTGGACAGCCTCTGCGAGCACAACCCGATGTTGGGCCATCGCGGATGCCGTCTGGGCAACACCTATCCGGAAATCACCGAGATGCAGACCGAAGCCATCTTGGGCGCCGCTTGCGAGCTGAAGAAGGAAGGCTACGATCCGCATCCCGAAATCATGGTGCCGCTGATCGGTATCCTCTATGAGTTCGAAGCACAGGAGAAGATTATCCGTGCCACGGCCAAGCGTGTATTCGAGGAAGAAGGCATCGAGGTTCCCTTCAAGGTAGGCACGATGATTGAAATCCCGCGTGCAGCCCTGACGGCTAACCGCATTGCTACTCATGCTGAATACTTCTCCTTCGGTACGAACGACTTGACGCAGATGACCTTCGGTTATTCGCGCGACGACATCGCCTCTTTCCTGCCGGTATATCTGGAGAAGAAGATCCTGAAGGTAGACCCCTTCCAGGTGCTCGATCAGAAGGGCGTAGGACAACTCATCCAAATGGCCGTAGAGAAAGGCCGTTCGGTACGTCCCGAGCTGAAGTGCGGCATCTGCGGCGAGCACGGCGGCGAGCCCTCATCCGTCAAGTTCTGCCACAAGGTAGGCTTGAACTACGTCAGCTGCTCTCCTTTCCGTGTGCCCATCGCACGACTGGCTGCGGCGCAGGCTGCGGTAGAGGACACTCTCTAAGATTAGAAGCCCTCAGGCTAAATAATTCTAAATCATAATATCAGGCTGTAATTCACTGCATTAGCGGTAGATTACAGCCTGAGTTGCGTTTAGGCGGTTCGTTCACTTGACCGCAATAAGTGAGCCAAATGGCCGTATAAGATGACTTGCAAATACTTTTTTTCTAAAGGAAATCAAATATCTACAACTCATTCTGCAACATAACGAACTTTTAATCCTGTTATCATATTCTTGTTGGCAGACGAACGGTTGAAGTATTCCACTTTAACGGGAATGGAAGCTTGGTTGTTATTTTTATCCCAGACGAAGGCGCCTGAATAAAGAATACGGCTTTTCCAATGCAATGTGCCTTCCACAAAGAATTTGTATTTCCCAGCAGGAACACGCACTCCTTTATCATCCTTCCCATCCCACCGGTAAACCCAATATCCGTTTTGAGGTGTCGCCCCAGTAACGGCATCCACTTGAACTGAGGTCATGCGTTGCGGCTTTGCCTTGTCCACCCACATTGGAATGGCATCTGTCCGATACTCATAACCGCCTTTCGCCGTAAAGGAAGTAGCGTATATCGTACGAACTAATTTGCCGTTTTCATCTTCTATCCAAATGGCATACTGGCTGGAAGCGATACCTCCACGATGAAAGTTGAAAGAAATCTCCAGACGCTCTTTCCCTTCCTTAACGGATTGATTTTCTTCTGCATGTAAAAAAGTGCAACCATACAGAAACATACTGATAAATGGCAATAAAGCCGATATGTGTATTGTTTTCATCATATAAGTTATTTATTATTAAAGTCGTAACAATTCAACCCCAACTCTGCATTATAGATGCGTGTTACGGTTTCTCCATAATCTTCCACAACGAACTCTCCAGCACCGTTCAAGGTTGCGGTAAGCAAGTGTCCCGCCAATGCGGAAAAATCTATCATTAATACACTTGGGATGAAAGTTCCGGACGCTGGTCTTGGTGCCAATAAGGATAAGGCTTCGGAGTGTTACTGGCAACATCAAGTCTCCGCAGTTGCTCGGCTGTAAGGCTCCAATCGACTGCCTTAAGATTCTGTGCCAGTTGTTCTTCCGAACTTGCACCGATGACAAGGCTGCTAATTGTAGGACGTTGTAGTAACCAGTTCAAGGCTATTTGTGCTACGGTCTTACCTGTTTCTCCAGAAATTTCGTCCAGCACATCTACTATATTATAAAGGCGGTCGTAAGAAATGACATTATCTCTTACGGGTGCTCCGCCACGAGCCACCCTGCCATCCTGAGGTATGGGATTAGTACGGCGGTAACGGCCGCCCAGCCTTCCTGCCGCTAATGGACTCCATACTATCGTGCCTACCTGTTGGTCAAGAGCCAATGGCATCAGTTCCCATTCGAAGTCACGGTTCAACAATGAATAATAAACCTGATGTGCTACATATCTGCTCCAGTTACTGCGTTCAGATATGGAAAGTGATTTCATCAGTTGCCAACCTGAGAAGTTAGAACAGCCGATGTAGCGTATCTTGCCACTCGTCACCAAATCATCCAATGCACGCAACGTTTCTTCTACTGGGGTATTCCGGTCAAATCCATGAATATAATAAAGGTCGATATGGTCTGTGCCAAGACGATGCAAACTTGCCTCGCAAGCCTCGATGAGATGGAAACGTGATGAACCTTCCATGTTTCGGCTTTCCCCAATATTTCCTCTGCAAGTCCTTGAGAATACATATCAGCGGTATCAAACATATTCAATCCTGCGTTCAAGCACATGTCGACCATGCGTGTTGCTTCACTTACTCCGGCATGCCCCCAATTCTCAAAGCCGTGAGAACCGCCGAATGTTCCTGTTCCCAATGTCAATGCCGGGACAAACAGTCCCGAACCGTTTAATTTTCGATATTCCATAAGTCACCTTATTTAATTCGCCTTAAAATCATTCATTCTAAAAATCATATAAGCAGCATGAGCACCGACAGACAAGTAATTGCTGTGGTAAAGTTTCGGAATGTTCTTTCGGGCAACCGTTTTACCAAAAGAATACCCGCCACACCGCCAAGCAGAATAAAGAGAACAGTACAAGCGTCCAGCAAAAGGGATTGCACCGTGATATTGTTCCATGCGAATATCTGTATCGGAACTTTCAGGTAGTTGATCACAAGAAAGAACCATGCGTTTGTTCCCACAAAATTGTATTTGGGCATTTTTACAGACAGCAGGTATATCGCCATTACCGGCCCTGCGGCATTTCCTATCATGGTGGTAAAACCTCCCAAGAGTCCGAAAAGCGGACCATACCACCAGTAAGCGGAAAGTTTGTTCTCTTTCCCTTTCCATTCCGACCAGAACATGACAAGCAATACTGCGGACAGACATCCTCCCATCAGATGCTTGAATTCGGCAGGCGGTACAATCTTGTCCACAAACAAAGCCAGCGCAAAACCTGCCAAAGCGGTCGGGAGAAGTTTGAGTACATATTTCCATTCCGCAATGCGCCGATAGTAAAGCACGGCTACCAAGTCGGCTATGCACAGGATGGGCAGAATCAATCCCGTTGAAGGTTTCGCTCCGAATGTAAGTGCCATCAGAGGAACGGAGATAAGACTTAAACCCTGAATGCCCGTTTTTGACATGCCGATTATGAAGGCTGACATGAACAGTATTCCCCAGTCCGTAGGGGTTTGAATCCACATTGAGAAATCCATTGCTGTTTGTTTTTATAATCCGAGAACCCGTTTCAATTCTTTCATCATCACTCCGGCATCCACATCCTCGCCGGTCCAATACTTTACGGCTATTATTGCTTGGTTAACCAACATGTTCATACCGGGCAGGACATGCTTACACCCTTTACCGATTGCATCTTTTACAAAATGCGTATAAACAGGATTGGGAATACAGTCTGCAACGAGCATGTCAGGTTTTAGCGTTTCAACATTGATGTTCAGCCGTTGTTCCACGTTAGGATATAAACCTACGGGAGTGGCATTGATTACAATATCAGTGTTGGCAGGAATGTCGAACGTTTGATTCCACAATACGAATGTAGCCTTTGCAGAAGTACACTTATTAAGCAAGTCAACCAGCACATGTCCTGATTCATCCCTGTTCAATACCACTATTTCAGAAACACCTGCCAACGCCATTTCCACGCCAATGGCACGTGCCGCTCCTCCTGCACCCAATAGAACCATCCTCTTTCCTTGTACGGAGATTACATCAGAAATGGCCTTTACAAACCCTTTCCCATCCGTATTTTCACCCCGTGTTGTTCCATTCTCCTCAATAATGACTGTATTGACTGCACCGATGATTCGGGCTGATTCGCCCAATTCATCAATGTATTTGACAACCTCCACTTTATTGGGAATGGAACAATTAAAGCCGCGCCATCCCATAGCTTTAGCACCTTCTACCGCTGCTTTTAATTTATCGTGTCCTACCTCACAATTAATGTAACGATAGTGCAGTCTATGATACCGGAAAGCAGCTTCTATAATGGCTACAGTTGGATTTTCAGAAGCAGGACTGGCAAATGAACCGACCAACCTCGGCAAAAAATCAAGCGAATAAGTTTCCGCATTCAAATCTTTACTATTCATTTTTTATTGCTTTATGTTTGACGCTGCAAAATTATATGCAAAAAAGAAGAGCCCGCTTAACTATATTTGCAGTATAGTTCACTATCTTTGCAGACGGCAAAAAAATCGAGAATGGCGATATTAGAACGTAAAATCATTCATGAGAAGGCTACAATGTGCAGCCATGTGTCTTACCCGCATTTTGTCCTTCCCTTGCATAAGCATGTGGAGTTTGAGATAATGTTGTTTACTCAGGGAAAAGGTAAACAGTTTGTCGGTGAAGGTGTTTCGGATTTCCAAGAGGGAGACATCGCTTTGATTGGAAGCAATGTCCCACACTTGCATTTGTGCAATACCAAACTCCATCCTTCATCGCACGAAAATGTTTGGTGTGCAGGCGAAGCCATACAGTTTAGGCCGGAATTGTTCCCTGAAAACCTGCAAGACATTCCCGATTATCATTTCATATACAATTTATTGCAGAAAAGCCAATATGGAATTCGCTTTTACGAAGATGGCTTGTTCGCCGAAATGCAGGAAATGATTACAATGTTTGATTCGTCGGAATTTACCACACGTATTATTTGTCTGCTTCAAATGCTTGACAGGCTGTGTCATTGTAAGCGCATTGAACTACTTTCTGATACAGCTTACAATCAGGCGAACCACATTCCTGACAACAATGAACCTATAAACAAAGTATATGCATATCTTTATAACCACTTCAAGGAAAAGGTCACTTTGAATGAAATCGCAGAATACGCCAAACAAAACCCTACTGCCCTTTGTAGGTATTTCAAGCAACGAACGGATAAAAGCATCTTCCAATGCCTTGCCGAGATACGCATCGGACACGCCTGCAAATTATTGGCTTACTCGGAAATGAATGTTTCACAAATAGCATACGAGTCCGGGTATAACAGCATTACGCACTTCATCTCTCAATTTGAGAAAATCACCCAACGGACACCCTCTGCATATCGAGAACAAATAAGATTGTAATCAGATGTAATTTAGTGGAATAGAAATAAGTAATAAAGGTCTTATAACCATCTGTTAAAAACGCCATTCGCTGCCAAATGCTTCCACGAAACTGCCAACCCATTGTTTGATGCGCGACACCTCTTTACTTTGCAGGCAAAACCGAGTATCAACATTATTCTATATGTAGTCTTTTTATTTGCCATGATTGTTTGCAAACCTGGGTCATAATTATTGAGTGCAAATATAAGTTTTTCTTTCTAAAAAAGGCAGTTTTGATTAAGAAAATCTAGAATAATGCACAAATGTTTGGTCCATCTTCCAGCGTGATTGTCCTTTCGTATTCATCGCATTTTTGATTACTCAGGTAAGCGTCACGTATCTTCCGTGCGGCTTCAGCTATTGCCTCGTCATGGCCGGTCAGGGCGGCGAAGGGCGCGAACTGGGCGGCACGGTTAATCAGCGGCATCGGCTTCCGGGTCTTGGAGACGTGGTGCGGCAGGTGGATGATGTCGTCATATCTACTCATGGTGTCCTCCTATCTGCCGGTTGCGTTCCCTTTGGGTGGCTCCGTCCGCATAGTTCAATCCTTTGAGGATGGCGTTCTTGCCGAACTTCTTCTTTATTTGCAGCACGGCCTCCTGACGGCGGCGTTCCCTGGCCAGCATCTCTTCTTCGGCTTGCTGTTTCTTTTCCAGTTGCTCATAGTCGGTGAAAAGGTCAAGCTGGACTACATGGCTGTTTGGCTGTATATCCGTCTCGTGCATAAGATGGTTTGCCGACAGGGTGATGCGGCGCACCAGCAGGTCGGGGTTTACGATGCGGTCAAACAGTCCGCCGGCCTTTTCCATGAGGATTGTTTCGGAAGAGGTCGGACGCTCCATATTTACTGTCCCGTGGGCATGAACCGGGACTTGTCTGCCGTAGCGGTCGGTCGCAACCTTGCCCTGATACTTTTCCCTGATGTCCCTGTCCGTCAGCGATTCGGTATCATAACCGATGGTCAGCACAAGCTGGTCGGTCACCAGTTTCTTGTCCACCAGGTCGAGTGAGACGCTGTCCGCCATTTCCAGCACCACATTCCGGGCTTTGGCTACCGTGTAGGGCGACTGGAGCACCTGTCCGCTGCTGATGGAGCTTGTCTCCGGGCGGTATGCCTTTATCAGGTCCATGGTCACCGGCTCCCATCCCCAGGCATGGTCTATCAGCAGTTCTGCATTGACCCCGAACAATCCGTACAGCAAGTCCTCGCGCTCGATGGAACAACGGGCGATGTCGCCCATCGTCAGGATGCCGTAAGTGGCCAGCCGTGCGGCTGTTCCACGCCCCACGCGCCAGAAGTCCGTAAGCGGTGTATGCTCCCACAACAGGCGGCGGTAGGTCATCTCGTCCAGTTCGGCGATGCGCACACCGTCCTTGTCGGCCGGCATTTTCTTGGCTACGATATCCATCGCCACCTTGCAGAGGTACAGGTTCGTGCCGATGCCGGCGGTGGCGGTGATGCCTGTCTCGGCCAGCACCTCGCGGATGATTTTCATGGCCAGCTCGTGCGCCGTCATCCTGTAGCTCTTCAGGTAGGAGGTCACGTCCATGAATACCTCGTCGATGGAGTAGACATGGATGTCCTCCGGGGCGATATAACGGAGATATATCTCATAGATGCGTGTGCTGTACTGGATGTAGTGCGCCATGCGTGGCTGTGCCACCAGATAGTCCACGGCCAGTTCCCGGTGTGCGTCCAGTTCCTTTTTGGAGTGCGATTTTCCGGAGCATCCCCGCTGGCGGTTCACCTCACGCACCTTCTGCACCACCTCGAACAGCCGCGGTCTACCGCCGATGCCGTAGCTTTTCAGCGCGGGCGACACAGCCAGGCAGATGGTCTTTTCCGTCCGCGACGGGTCGGCCACGACAAGGCAGGTGTCGAGCGGGTCAAGTCCCCGTTCGACACATTCCACTGAGGCGTAGAATGACTTCAGGTCGATGGCTATGTATTGGCGCTCGGTGTTCATGTTTATCTGTCTAGGCGGCACTTGTATATCTTGTCTATTGTACTTACATGCGTCCGTTGCCATCCTCGAAGGGATGGATGCGGATATATCGATAATGGAACAATGCGGCCAGCTCAACAGGCGTGAATTTTTCCGAAGAGAAGCAATATTTCTGTTTGTCCGTATGTCAGGGTATTGCCCTCGATGTGATTGCTGTTGTAGTTGAAGTCTATGGTGAAGCGGCGACTCAACTGCTCCCTTTCTCTTTCCGTGAGAGGCAGAAGGGCATTCCATCGTTCCATTGTTTCTTTTACCTTGTCCATATCTTTATTCTCTATTTGCTTGCAGGAAATCGCTCCTAAAGGTATACACTGTCTACTTTTGAATGCGTTTTCTTGCCATGTCTATCTCGTCTGATGACTTTCTTCTCATTATTCAAATGTCAGTTCCCCTTGTTGCAGGATGGTGATTTCCTCCTATAAATTCCCATTTGCAAAAGTAATCGAAATTTGAATACAAGGACATGGAAGCACGGAGTTTTTTCGTTCCTCTCCCCATTTGTTTCGCCTTCGACCCATGACCGCTTCCGGTCCTATCGTGAAAGAGACATATAACGGAGGGATAACGGAGAGATAACGGAGAAATACGTAGGATTTTAGTATGGATTCAGCTGTTTCTTTCCAACTCAGGAATGTGCTTGGCTCAATTTGCTTATCTTTGTAGCCCTGTATTATCATCTGCCTATGCAAAGAAGAGATTTCCTTAAAACCGCCACCCTCGCCACGCTTGGCCTGGGCATGGCGACAGGCAAGGCCGAAGCTGCTTTGCCGCTGTTCAATATCAACGCACGCAGGGGGACGGCCACGGGCCTGAGTCTGCGTTTCTTCCCCTACGAGCTGAAGTTGCGCCATGTCTTCACCGTGGCCACCTATTCGCGCTCCACCACGCCGGACGTGCAGGTGGAGCTGGACTATGACGGTATCACGGGCTATGGCGAAGCCTCCATGCCGCCCTACCTGCAGAAGGAACTGGGCAGCCTGGAGAGCGTGATGGCTTTCCTTCGGCAGGTGCAGGACGGAATCGGGCAGTTCACCGACCCCTTCCGCCTGGAGGACATCCTTGCCTGGGTGGACGGCCTGTCCGAGGGCAATGCCGCGGCCAAGGCGGCGGTGGACATCGCCCTGCACGACCTGGTGGGCAAGCTCCTGCAAGCCCCGTGGTACAGGATTTGGGGCCTGGACAAGGAGAAGGCGCCGTCCACCACCTACACCATCGGCATGGACACGCCCGACATGGTGCGCCGCAAGACCGAGGAGTGCGCCGCACAGTTCAACATCCTCAAAGTGAAGCTGGGTGGCAAGGCTGACAAGCAGATGATAGAGACCATCCGCTCCGTCACCTCCCTGCCCATCGCCGTGGATGCCAACCAGGGATGGACGGACCGCCGGGAGGCGTTGGACGAGATACATTGGCTGAAGGAGCAGGGCGTCGTGATGGTGGAGCAGCCCATGCCCAAGGAGCACTTGGACGACATCGCCTGGATTACGCAACACAGCCCATTGCCTGTCTTTGCCGACGAATCCGTCCAGCGGCTCAGGGACATCCCCGCCCTGAAAGGCGCCTTCACGGGCATCAACATCAAGCTGATGAAGTGTACCGGGATGCGCGAGGCGTGGAAGATGCTCACCCTGGCGCGCGCCCTGGACATGCAGGTGATGGTGGGGTGCATGACTGAGACCTCCTGCGCCATCTCCGCCGCCGCGCAGTTGTCGCCTGCCGTGGACTTCGCCGACCTGGACGGCAGCCTGCTCATTGCCAACGACCGCTTCCGGGGCATGGAGGTGGTGCGGGGGAAAATCACCTTGCCGGACAGGCCGGGCATCGGCGTGGAGAAGATTTAGTAAAACATTTGCGTCATTTCCGGTTATTTTGTATTTTTGCGCCCTTGTAAGCGAATAGCGACGTAAAAATAAGGAAATAAATAAAAGATATATGGGTAAAAAGTTTGCCGAACACGGGAAGTTTGACCTCTCGGAAATCAACAAGGAAGTATTGAAGAAATGGGACGAAGACCAGGTCTTCGCCAAGAGTATGACAGAACGTGAGGGTTGTCCCTCGTTTGTGTTTTTCGAAGGTCCCCCTTCAGCCAACGGCATGCCGGGCATCCACCACGTCATGGCGCGCACCATCAAGGACACTTTCTGCCGCTACAAGACGATGAAGGGCTACCAGGTGAAGCGCAAGGCGGGCTGGGACACGCACGGACTGCCCGTGGAGCTGGGCGTGGAGAAAGCCCTGGGCATCACGAAGGAAGACATAGGCAAGACCATTTCCGTGGCCGACTACAACGCCGCCTGCCGCAAGGACGTGATGAAGTTCACCAAGGAATGGGAAGACCTGACCCACAAGATGGGCTATTGGGTGGACATGAACGACCCCTATATCACCTACGACAACCGCTACATCGAGACTCTCTGGTGGCTGCTCAAGCAACTCTACCAGAAGGGGCTGCTCTATAAAGGCTACACCATCCAGCCCTATTCGCCCGCCGCAGGCACGGGACTCAGCTCGCACGAGTTGAACCAGCCCGGCTGCTACCGCGACGTGAAGGACCTCACCATGGTGGCGCAGTTCAAGATAAAAGATCCCAAACCCGAAATGGCGGAGTGGGGCACACCCTACTTCATTGCGTGGACGACGACCCCCTGGACGCTCCCCTCGAACACCGCCCTCTGCGTAGGTCCCAAGATTGACTACGTGGCCGTGCAGACCTACAACGGCTATACGGGCGAGAAGATGACCGTCGTCCTGGCCAAGGCATTGCTCTACACGCACTTCAACAAAAAGGCGGAAGGTCTTGCGCTTGAGGACTATAAGCCGGGCGACAAGCTCATCCCCTTCAAGGTGGTAGGCGAGTACAAGGGACCCGACCTGGAGGGCATGCACTACGAGCAGCTCATCCCCTGGGTGAAGCCCGTGGAGGTGGACGAGGCAATGGTCTGGAAAGACGCCGCTTCCAAGGCATTTAGGGTCATCC
The DNA here is from genome assembly GCA_019115825.1 of Candidatus Bacteroides pullicola. Taxonomy (GTDB): domain Bacteria; phylum Bacteroidota; class Bacteroidia; order Bacteroidales; family Bacteroidaceae; genus Bacteroides; species Bacteroides pullicola. The sequence goes on along the minus strand of DXCV01000009.1, from coordinate 15,028 downwards.
TCGGAGACTACGTGACGACGGAGGACGGTACGGGCATCGTACACATCGCCCCGACCTTCGGTGCGGACGACGCTTTCGTGGCACGCCAGGCAGGCATCCCCTCGCTCTTCATGATCAACAAGAAAGGCGAGACGCGCCCCATGGTGGACCTCACCGGCAAGTTCTATCTGCTGGACGAGCTGGATCCCCGCTTTGTGGAGACCTGCGTCAATGTGGACTTATATAAGGAATACCAGGGCCGTTGGGTGAAGAACGCCTATGACCCGCAGTTCACCGTCGACGGCAAGTACGACGAGAAAGCCGCCCAGGCTGCCGAGTCCCTCGACCTCTACCTCTGCATGATGCTGAAGGGGCAGGGCCTGGCCTTCAAGATGGAGAAGCACGTGCACAACTATCCCCACTGCTGGCGCACGGACAAGCCCGTCCTCTATTATCCCCTGGACAGCTGGTTCATCCGCAGCACCGCCTGCAAGGAGCGCATGATGGAACTGAACAAGACCATCAACTGGAAGCCCGAATCCACGGGTACGGGACGCTTCGGCAAGTGGCTGGAGAACCTGAATGACTGGAACCTGAGCCGCTCCCGCTACTGGGGCACCCCGTTTCCCATCTGGCGCACGGAAGACGGCGACGAGGAGAAGTGCATCGGTTCGGTGGAAGAACTGTATGAAGAAATCGAGAAATCCGTGGCTGCCGGCCTGATGGCGGAGAATCCCTATCAGAAACTGGGCTTCACCCCCGGCGTCTATACGAAGGAGAACTACGCGAAGATTGACTTGCACCGCCCCTATGTGGACGACATCATCCTTGTCTCCAAAGCCGGCAAGCCGATGAAACGCGAGGCAGACCTGATAGACGTGTGGTTCGACTCCGGCTCCATGCCCTACGCCCAGATCCATTATCCGTTCGAGAACAAGGAAGCACTGGATAGCCGCCAAGTCTATCCCGCCGACTTCATTGCCGAAGGCGTTGACCAGACGCGCGGCTGGTTCTTCACGCTCCATGCCATCGCTACGATGGTGTTCGACTCCGTGGCCTACAAGGCCGTCATTTCCAACGGTTTGGTGCTGGACAAGAACGGCAACAAGATGTCCAAGCGCCTGGGCAATGCCGTAGACCCCTTCTCCACCATCGAGAAGTACGGCTCCGACCCCTTGCGCTGGTACATGATTACCAATTCCTCGCCTTGGGACAACCTGAAGTTCGACGTGGACGGGGTAGAGGAGGTGCGCCGCAAGTTCTTCGGCACCTTATATAATACGTACTCCTTCTTCGCCCTCTACGCCAACGTGGACGGTTTCGAATACAAGGAGGCCGATGTGCCCATGGCAGAGCGTCCGGAGATTGACCGCTGGATTCTCTCCCTGCTCAACTCCCTGGTGAAGAACGTGGATGCTTGCTACAACGACTACGAACCCACCCGCGCAGGCCGTCTCATCTCGGACTTCGTCAACGACAACCTCTCCAACTGGTATGTCCGCCTGAACCGCAAGCGTTTCTGGGGCGGGGGCATGACGACGGACAAATTGTCTGCTTATCAGACCCTCTACACCTGCCTGGAGACCGTGGCCAAGCTGATGGCGCCCATCGCTCCCTTCTATGCCGACATGCTCTACATGGACCTGGTGAAGGTCACGGGCCGCGACAACGTCGTTTCCGTACACTTGGCCAAATTCCCCACCTACGACGATAGCCTGATCAACATCGACTTGGAAGAGCGGATGCAAGTGGCCCAGGACATCACGTCCATGGTGCTCGCCCTGCGCCGCAAGGTCAACATCAAGGTGCGCCAGCCCCTGCAGTGCATCATGATTCCCGTGGTGGACGAGGCACAGCGCGCCCACATCGAGGCCGTCAAAGCCCTCATCATGAGCGAGGTGAACGTCAAGGAAATCAAGTTCGTGGACGGTGCCGCCGGCGTGTTGGTCAAGAAGGTGAAGTGCGACTTCAAGAAGCTGGGCCCGAAGTTCGGCAAGCAGATGAAGGCCGTGGCTGCCGCCGTGGCCGCCCTGTCGCAAGAGGCCATCGCCGAGCTGGAGAAGAACGGTGCCTATACGCTCCACCTGCCCGACGGTGCCGAGGCTGTCATCGAGGCTTCCGACGTGGACATCTTCAGCGAGGACATCCCCGGCTGGCTGGTGGCCAACGAAGGCCGTCTGACCGTGGCCCTCGAAGTGACCCTCACCGAGGAACTGCGCCGCGAGGGCATTGCCCGCGAGCTGGTGAACCGCATCCAGAACCTGCGCAAGTCCAGCGGATTCGAGATTACGGACAAAATAAGTATCACAATCTCTAAAAATCCGCAAACGGATGATGCAGTAACCGAATATAAAGACTATATTTGCAACCAAGTTTTAGGAACAGAATTGACGTTGGCCGATGAGGTGAAGGACGGGACGGAACTCAGTTTCGATGATTTCTCCCTCTTTGTCAGCGTTGTGAGAATATAAAAAACATTTGTAATACCACCTTTAAACACAGTATTGTTATGGCAGAAAAGACCAGATACTCGGATGCCGAATTGGAAGAATTCCGGGCTATCATTTTAGACAAGTTGGCGTTGGCCCAACGTGATTACGATATGCTCAAGGCCAGCCTGACGGGCGCGGACGGCAATGACACGGACGACACTTCCCCCACGTACAAGGTGCTGGAAGAAGGTGCCAACACCTTGTCCAAGGAAGAGACCACCCGCCTGGCTCAGCGTCAGTTGAAGTTCATCCAAGGCTTGCAGGCCGCCTTGGTGCGCATCGAGAACAAGACTTACGGCATCTGCCGTGAGACGGGCAAGCTGATTCCCGCCGAACGCCTGCGCGCCGTGCCCCATGCCACGCTGAGCATCGAGGCGAAGAACAGCGGGAAGAAGTAAATTATCATTTGTCTATTTGACTGAATGAACAGATTCTTGACAAGGGGCCGGATCGTCTGGCTTATCATTTTGGCTGTGCTGGTCATCGACCAGATCATCAAGATATGGGTGAAGACCCACATGTATTGGCACGAGAGCATCCGCGTGACCGACTGGTGCTACATCTTCTTCACGGAGAATGTGGGCATGGCGTTCGGCATGGAGATTTTCGGCAAGTTGTTCCTCACCCTCTTCCGCTTGGTGGCGGTGACGTTCATTGGCTGGTTTCTCTACAAGTGTGTGCGGCTGAAGAGCCTGAAGATGGGCTTCATCGTGTGCGTAGCCCTCATCCTGACAGGCGCGTTGGGCAACATCGTGGACAGTGTCTTCTACGGCGTGTTGTTCAGCCAGAGCACGCCCGTCCAGCTGGCCACGTTCCTGCCCGAAGGCGGAGGATACGCCCCCTTGTTCTACGGCAAAGTGGTGGACATGTTCTATTTCCCCATCATCGACACCTATTGGCCCCAGTGGATGCCCTTTGTGGGCGGAGAGCATTTCATCTTCTTCAGCCCCATCTTCAACTTTGCCGACGCGGCCATCAGTTGCGGGGTCATTGCCTTGTTCCTGTTCTACGGCAAGTCTTTCAATGACGCTTTCCATCAGGTTTTGAAGAAAAAATGAGTTGGAAGAGAGGCATACGGTGGTGTGGCGTGGTGTTCGCCTTCGCTTGCCTGGCATCCTGTCAGGTGAAGCGTCCCGGCGACGTGCTGTCCGATGAGCAGATGGAGGCGGTGCTCTATGACTACCATGTGGCCAAGGCCCTGAGCGAACAACTGTCCTACACCGAGAACTACAAGCGCGTGCTCTACGTCGAGTCCGTCTTCCGCAAGCACGGCATCACCGAGGCCCAGTTCGATACGTCCCTGGTGTGGTTCTCGCGCCATCCCGAGGCATTCGGCACCGTCTACGAGAAGGTCAACGCCCGCCTGAAGGCCGCTAAGGACCAGGTAGAAGACCTCATAGCCTTGCGGGACAACAAGCCCAAGGAATCCCAGCCGGGCGACAGCATCGACGTGTGGGCGTGGGAGCCGGTGTACCGCCTGACGGGTATGCCCTATGACAACCGCGTCTGGTTCGAGTTGCCTTCCGACCCCAACTTCATGGAGCGCGACACCCTGCGCTGGAATGTCCGCTTCCATTTCATCGGGGGCGACACCGCCGCTGTCCGCGACAGCCTCTATGCTCCCGTCATGGGCATGCAGGTACACTATGCCAAGGATACCTTGCTCTACGACATCCGTCCCATATTCCGGTCCGGTTGGGAGTCCCTCAGCGTCAGCGCCGACACCCTGGGACAGATAGAGAAGGTGAGCGGCTTCATCTATTACCCCCGCCAAGCCTCAAGACGGATTCTGTTGGCAGACAGCGTGTCGCTGATGCGCTACCATGCCCGCACCGACACGACCCAAGTAGGGGTGGACACCGCTGCCGTTGCAGACAAGAGGCCAGTGGCCTCCCGCACGTTGCAGTCGCCCGCCGCTACCCGGTTAAAGGCCAATCCCTGATGCGCCGCTATGCTTCCCATTACCTCTATGTGCCCGGCCTGGGCTACCTGAAGAACCGGGTGGTCGAGGTGGAGGAGGGGCACATGGTCCGTCACCTGCCCCTGGAGGGCGAGGAAGCAGGCACGTCGTGGTTGCCCGGTGTCCTCCGTGTGGAAGAAGGCCGGGTCTTCCATTACTATCCCTACGACCTCAATGCCTTGCAGCCTGTCGCCGGAACTCGGCGCAGACAATTGCCGTAGCCACTCCCACGTTGAGCGATTCCGACGCCCCTCTTTCCTGCGGATAGGCCGGGATGTAGAGCCGTTGGTTCACCAGCCGCCCCACCTCGTCGCGGATGCCCCGTCCCTCGTTGCCCATGATGAGCAGGCCGTTTTCCGTCAGCGTCTTTCCATAGAGGTTTTCCCCGTCCAGGAAGGTGCCATACACCGGCGTACCCTCGGGCAGTCCGCCTATCAGTGCCGGCAGGTCGGCGGTGTGGAGGTGTACGCGCGCCAGGCTGCCCATGGTGGCCTGCACCGCTTTGGGGCTGTAGGCGTCAGCCGTGTCGGGCGAGCAGAACACGTGCCGGATGCCGAACCAGTCGGCCAGGCGGATGATGGTGCCCAGGTTGCCCGGGTCCTGCACGCCGTCCAGGGCGAGGCAGAGCGAGCGGGCTATCTCGGCGCTGCCTGCCGTCTCCTCCCGCTTGCGGAACACGGCCAGCACCTGTTGGGGCGTGCGCTGCAGGCTGGCGCGTGCCAGTTCCTCCGCCGTCACTTCAAGGTATTCTTCTGCCTGTGCCGCCCTGTCCGTTCCTTTCCATTCCGGGGTTGCGGCCAGCAGCAGGCAGGGGAAGTGTCCCAGCAGTTCGCCCACCAGTTTGGGCCCTTCGGCCAGGAAGACGCCTTCCGCGTCGCGGTTCTTCTTCAGTTCCAGCGAATGGATGTATTTTATCCGGTTCTTGCTTAGTGACATAAAATGAAGTTGTATGTTGGTGTATAAAAATTAAATGATAATTTATCGGTGTGATAGGAACGGTGGTAACTGATTTCTCCTCCTCCGGGGAGGAGGAGTACCCGTAAGGGGGAGGTGGTAGCGAAGTCACTTGCTTTGAAACAATTAGCTGCATATGTCTGCCGCTACCACCCCGCCCGTTGGGCACCCCTCCTCCCCGGAGGAGGGGAATTTAGTTACCATAGACGTTCCATCTAAATTCCCATTTCTAGTATAAACCCTATGCAAAAGTACGTGATAATTCCCGAATCACCAAACGAGACGGCAGGCAAGGACGTTCAGAACGCATCAGGAGTGTCTCAGAAGTATCCATACCCGTCTTTTTATCATTTTTCTTATTGCGGGTTAAGTGATTTTCCCTATCTTTGCAGCCACGAATAAATAAAGCACCTAAGATATGGAAAACGAGAATCCTGCACCTGTCCGTGATGACCGTTTCATCCGTGACGGCATGAATGGCTTGGAGCGCAATGTGAAACGCATCGGAGATTGCATTCTGGCGCTGATAGCCCTCATTGTCTTTTCCCCGCTTTTCCTGATCTGCTATATTGCCGTGAAGCGGGAAGACGGCGGCCCCGCCATCTACAAGCAGGAACGTATCGGTCGTTTCGGCCGTCCTTTCTATATATACAAGTTCCGCAGCATGCGTATGGATGCGGAGAAGTACGGTCCCGCCCTCTACCAGAGCGGTTCCGACCCCCGTCTCACCAAAGTGGGGAAATTCCTTCGGGAACATCACCTGGACGAACTTCCCCAGTTGTGGAATGTCTTCATCGGCGAGATGGCCTTCATCGGTCCCCGTCCCGAGCGCAAGTACTACATCGACCAGATCATGGAGCGTGACCCCCGCTACCGCTATCTCTACCAGATCCGTCCGGGTGTCACCTCCTATGCCACCCTCTACAACGGCTATACGGATACGATGGAGAAGATGCTCCGCCGGCTCCGCTTCGACCTGTTCTACCTGGAGCACCGTTCCTGGTGGTTCGACTTCAAGATTCTGGTGATGACGTTCATGAGCATTGTCTTCGGTAAAAAGTTCTGACCACGTCGAAGCACGGGCAGTCCTTCCGGGGGTCCAGGTCCCTGTGTCCCACCACCAACGCTCGCGGGTAGCGTTGTTGCAGTTCCTGCAGCAGCCGGTCCATAGCCGCTTTCTGTGCGGGTGTCCGCGTGTCGCAAGGTTGTCCCTGCGCATCCAGTCCGCCTTCGTAGCAGATGCCTATGGAGTGGCGGTTATGCCCCTTGCAGTGGGCGCCCACCTGTTCCGGCGGCCTGCCCGGATGCACGGTGCCATCCCGTGTGATGTAGTAGTGGTACCCGATGTCCCGGAAGTGCCGGTGACGGATATGGTCACGCCGGCAGGCTTCAAAATCCAAGCTCCGCCCTTCGGGTGTGGCGGAGCAATGGATGATAAGCAAGGTGATGGTTCTCATGTCAATTCCCGCAAGCGCTGATGCCGAAGATGCCGGCAATGGCCGATGCCACGGTCACGATGATTTTCAGGATAAGGCCCCACTTGCTCTTGGGGCGCTGAGTGTTGGATGTTGTTGTTGTCATGGGTAATGGTTAGTGATAAATGGTTAATGATAAATGGGTAATGATAATTTAGATGAAACGTCTGCGGTAACTGATTTCCCCTCCTCCGGGGAGGAGGGGTGGCCAACGGCCGGGGTGGTAGCGGCAGATATGCGCAGCTAATCATTTCAATGCAAACATTTTCGCTACCACCTCCCCCTTCGGGTACTCCTCCTCCCCGGAGGAGGAGAAATGAGTTACCTTCGTTTCAACGGGTTCGCTAAATTCCTATTTATCCGAACGAATCCTCATCCCCGCTTCCAGGCTCCTGTCCGTCCTCCTCGTCAGGGTTAGTGCCGGTGCCGGGCGTAGTAGTGCCCGTGCTGCCGTCCACGGCATAGGGTGTGGCCTCGCGGAGCTGGCCCTCCAGGTTGATTTGCGCGTTGCTCAGCTCGCCGGTGGCGCGGGCGCGGAGCTTCAGCCCCTTGACGTGTTCAGTCACCTTGAACGCCTCGGCGCTTTCGGCACCGTGGTCGCTGACGATGCCCACGGAGAAGATGGCCAGGTCGTCCAGCTTGACGTTCTTGCCGTCCAGGATAAGCTCCTTGATGCACGCCACCATGTCTGCCAGCACGCCCTTGATGACGCCCGGCGAGAAAGGGGTGTTGTGTTTGGCCATGTGTTTGGACAGGGCCACGATGTCCAGCGTCTCGGTGATCACCGGACGGGCGTACCATAATCCGTGGCACGGATGGTTCTCGCCTTCGATTTTCATTTTCCGATAGATAATCATACGACAAAAATTAAAAATTGAGAATTGAAAATTAAACAATAAATGCTTGCCCGCAAGGGTTAATGATTAATGCGTGGCAACAGTACTCGCGCGCAGCCTATTCGCCATTTATCATTAACCATTAGTCATTTGCGCGCAAAGCGTGCATAATTTCCTTTTTCTTCTGCAAATATACGGCCTCCCTTCTGCCTGCTTGCTGCTTCCCTACCGTTCACTACGGTTGCAGGCGGTATGAGGTGATAAAGGTGGGTAAGTGTTGATTGATGCAGGTTATTGTGGGAGAAATGTTAGGATATATCGATGATTTTCAGTAACTTTACCCTCACGAATCCTAAACAGTAGAACATATGGAAGAGACATTTATCATCCGCGCCTACGGGCGCACGGAACTGGCCCAGTGCTATTTCCCCTCTCTCAGCCCTCAGGCTGCCTACCGTAAGCTGCAAAGCTGGATAGACTATTACCCCCACCTGCGCGAACGGCTCAACGCCTCCAACGTCAACCCCCGCAGCCGGGTGTATATGCCGGTGCAGGTGCGGTTGATCGTGGAGGCGATTGGGGAACCTTAACTCACAAACTTACAAACTCATAAACTTACAAACTCTAACTATGGCTTTGAGCCGCGTAACCAGGGCTTTGAGCGCGCTAAAGAGGGCTTATGTCCAGCGCGTCACGCTTCTTTTCCGGAGCTCAATCTGCTCGCCGGACAGCTCGACCACGCGGTAGCCGCGCTTGCCGCCCACGCGCATCGACTGGAAACCTTCTTGGCGCATGACGGTGCCCACCTTCGTCGTGCTGAGCGGGTGGCGCAGCCCCGCATTGATGCGTGCCAGGATTTGTGCGCTGGTCAGGAAGACGCACTCCTCGCCCTCCAGGGGACGCTGGTAGTAGGTCAGGATCAGCTCACGTTCCAGGCAGGGCACCTCGAAGTAGCGGTTGTGCTCGTTCAGTCGGCGCAGCTCCTCGTCGTCCAGCCAGTAGGCAAAGCCCTGCTGCACCAGGGCATACGCCTGCGCATAGATGGCTTTGTAGTCCAGCGGGTGCGTGTAAGGGTTGTCAATGCCCTCCACCTCGAAGGGCATCCAGCGCCGGTTGCCCGTCAGGTCGGTGAGGAAGTGGATGTTGTTGCCCGTGCCGCAGTAGCTGGCGATGTGCGTGCGCACCTCCTTGTAGTGTGCGTAGGCCGCCCGCTCGTTGATGCTGCGCATGGTGGTCAGCGCCTTCAGCTGGTTCAGCTCGCGCCCGTCCAGTTCGTCCAGTTCCTCCAGGCAGACGATGGCAAACTCGGAGAGGGTCAGCAGGTCGTCCTTGTTGATGTGGCGGCTGTTGCTCTTCAGGTAGAAGTAGCGGCGCAGCTCCGGCGGCAGCAGGTTGTTCAGCCACGTGGTCTTGTAGATGCCCTGCCGGCCTATCAGCACCAGGATTTCGTGGTTCACCACCTCGGGGTAGAGCAGCGAGGCCACCATGGCCACCAGCCATTTCCTGAAGAAGCCGGGGAACAGCTCGGCGCCCACCGTCACGTGCACCTGTGCGGCCAGGTCGCCGATGGGGTCCGACGTCCCGTCCCACGCGGGCAGCGACTTCAGGTAGCACTCGAAGGGGTTGTACTGCTCCACGAGGTCGGAAGCCAGCATGGCGTGCATGTCGCTCAGGCGCACGTTCATCACCGTCTTGCACATCTCCCGCCAGTAGCTGTTGACGTGGCGGTCGGTCAGGTCGGCGTAGGTCTCCCCGCCGTCGTCGCTCACCTCACACTTGCCCGTGACCACGTTCTTGCGGAACAGTCCCTTCGTGGCCAGAAACGCCTCCATGGCTGCCACGGCGTTCTCGTTCGGATCCTTCGTTGCCCGGGCTCTTCGCTTCGAACCCAGGCTGCGCGTGCCGTGTTCGTCCGTCTGCTGGTAGCACGAGCGGAAGATGCCTGCCACGTCGCCGTCGTAGTCGGCAAAGCGGTCCACGCCCCAGCGGATGGCGGCCTGCAGCGGGATGCCGTAGGCGTTGAGCAGGTAGCCCGTCCGCATGATGTACTCGTTGTGGTGGTGCGCCTCGTACGCCACGCCCTCTTTCTCCAGTTGTTTCTCGATGGCCCTCACCACCCGCACCAGGCGTTTCTCCGTACGCGTGGGCTGATGGTCCTGCCGTCCGTCCGGGTTGGCTGTTACCAGGAACGGCTCGGCATCCGGGTTGAAATACACGTCCGGGTCGTGCGCCAGGCCACTCAGGCGGGTGATGTTCTTGCACTTCTCGTCATACGGACAGCCGGTCAGCTCCGCATAGTGGCGGTTCGTCTGCGCGAAAGCCAGGCTGTGCAGGTGGCCCGGCCTCTCCGTGTCGAGGTCTCCCGGCTGGGCATAACGGCTGATGACGCGGATACCTGTCCCGCTGATGGTGACGTAGGCCAGCAGGGTGTGCGGGTCGCGGCGCACCGCCTCGAGGCAGGCCGCCAGCCGTTCCGGCTCGACGTGGTCGAAGTCCGCCATACACAGCCCCGTGTAGCCGCAGATGTCCTCCTTCCGTTTGCCCCCGCTGAAGTGCACGGACACAGCAAAACACGGGCACGACTCTTTCTCTGCGGCGGCAGGCTTGGACAACTGCTGTTGCAGGTAGTGCCGGTAGTGCTCCGTATGGCGGGCCACGTCCTCGTGGCTGCGAATCATTTCGACGATGGTTTTCAAACTCACTTCGGTGGGAACAGTGTCCCGGTAGCCTTTGAACAGGCTGACAGAAAGATTTTCCATGGCAGTTGTTTTTGGTTCGTTCATGATGGTTGTTTTTAAAAGTTGCCCCAAAGTTGGAAATTGTGTTCGTAACTTCCAAACGCCTGTTCGCACATGACCGAATAAAATTTAATATATTTTTAACGAACTATCCTTTTTGCTAACCTATTTTTGCACCGGATTCATGTCGGCGCCCCCTATGGGGCACCCGGGAGCCATTAATTTTTAATTTTAATTTTTCAATTACATGACGAAAAATCAAGTAAAGCCCTGCGTACATGCAGGCATGGGCCAGTTCATCTGCTGGCTGCAACGCGAAGTGAAGTTCAACAACCAGCGGCTGACCAACGACGCCATCCGCAGCCTCACCGGCATCTCCACTTCCAAGCTGAGTGAAGTAAAAAAGGGCAGGCATTGAGACTGGCACCCTATAGCCGGGTGCTGCGCATCTACCTGCACGAGCTGGCAGACCTCCCGGCCGAGAAGCTGCGCCAAGCCTTGAAGTTGTTGGCCGACGGTCTGGATGAAGATGAACAAAACCGCAACATGTTGACGCACAGGCCGTAATCCAGCATCCGCGCTTTTGCCTTGACAGGTTTGACAGCAAGTATATAAACTCCATCGCACGTACGCGTTGGGTGAGCATTAACCCTTATTAAGAATTAGCAATTTGTTCACGCGTGGGCGGGACAAGGGTTTATTTTCCGCTTGTCAACCTGTCAAGCTTGTCAAGCCCGGCCCTTGCCCTACAGCAAAAAATCTCCGTGGCTTCGTGCTGTTGTGTTTGGAAAATTCGTATCTTTGTCAGATAAACCACAACTGCGCAAACAGAATGAGTGATTTTGATAAATACATCAGACAAGGAGAACCTGATAGCAAAGAAAAGGCCCAGGCTTGGCAGACTGCCATAGGCCTGCAAGACGTTGACGGCCTTAAACCTTCAGGGTATCTGCTGCAAACGGCAGGCAGACACATCGAAGGCGATATTTCCATAGACGAGGTCAAACGTCTGATTGACAGTTACTATCAGTCCAAAACAACCAGAAAGGATATTGAGAACGAACGGACCGAAGAAGCTGACAAAGTATCTGCAAGAATCACGGAAATATTGTCCGAAAAATCATTTTCATTTACTCCAGACTATCTGATACTCATCCATAGGCGGCTGTTTGACGGCTTGTACAAGTTTGCGGGAAAATTGCGTGATTATGACATGACCAAAAAAGAATGGGTGCTTGACGGAGATACGGTTTTGTACGCCAACCACGAGCTGATCCGCCAAACGCTTGAATACGATTTCAGACAAGAAAAAGCAGTTGTTTATCCGTCGCTGAGTGCCAATCAGGCATTGAAGCATATTTGTAAATTTGTTTCAGACCTTTGGCAAATCCATCCTTTCGGAGAAGGGAACACACGCACCACAGCGGTGTTTACCATGAAATACCTGCATACATTTGGATTTACATTCGACAACAATACATTCCAGAAACACTCATGGTATTTCAGGAATGCGTTGGTTAGGGCCAATTACAACAATTACTCGAAAGGCATATTCGCCACAACCGCTTTCCTGGAGTTGTTTTTCAGGAATTTGCTGTTTGGTGAGAACAACGAATTGCACAATCGGGCCTTACATGTCTCTGCATCCCAAAGTGCCAATATTGATGATTCAAAGAGCCAAATTGGCACTTTGGATGGCACTTTGGACGAAATTGCCTTGCTGAAATTCCTCAAAGACCATCCCGACGCCACGCAGGCCGAGATTGCGGCACATATCGGCAAGTCTCTCCGTACCGTCAAACGCATGACGCCTGCCTTGACAGAGCGAGGCTTGCTGGAACGGGAAAACGGGAAAAGGAACGGGAAATGGGTCGTCAAGATATAAATTTTAGCCCAATCTCCGTGTCATCGTGCTGTTGTGTTTGGAAAAAATCGTATCTTTGTCCGTTGAACGAATGATTCAAGTAAAACCCCGGATACGCTATGAAAGAAAATTTGATACGATTTGATTGGGCCATGAAGCGGCTGCTCCGCGACAAGAGCAACTATGTGGTGCTGGAAGGCTTCCTCTCCACCTTACTGGGAGAAGACCTGCGCATCAACCGTTTCCTGGAGAGTGAGGCCAATCAGGAAGATTCCAATGACAAGTTCAATCGTGCCGATATGCTGGTGGAAGACTCCCAAGGCAAGCTGCTCATCATCGAGGTGCAGAATAACCGCGAACTGGACTATTTCCACCGGATGCTCTATGGCGTGTCGAAGACCATCTCCGAGTACATCAACTTAGGCGATGATTACGACAAGGTGCGCAAAGTCTATTCCATCAACATTGTTTATTTTGACCTGGGGCAAGGCAAGGACTACGTCTATCACGGCAAGACCGTCTTCCGCGGTTTGCATGACGCCAATGACATCTTGAAACTCTCCGTGCGGCAGCGGGAAATGTTTGTGGGCAAAGAAGCCGGTGACATTTTCCCGGAATACTACGTGCTCCGTGTGAATGATTTTGACAAAGTTGCCAAAACGCCTTTGGATGAATGGGTCAAATTCCTGAAGACGGGCGAGATTGACCGAACAGCCAAGGCCAAAGGGCTTCCCGAGGCCCGCGAGCGTCTGCGTGTAGATTCGTTGTCCGCTCCCGAAAAGCAAGCCTACTATCGGGACATGGAAGCCCAGCGCTATCAGCGCAGTGTTATCAAGACCGGTTGGTGTGAAGGCCGTGCAGAGGGTCGTGAGGAAGGTCGTGCCGAAGGTCGTGCCGAAGAGCGTTTGTCTAATGCCCGCAATCTGAAGCAGTTGGGCGTATCCCCGGAAATCATTGCCAAAGCCACGGGATTAAGCTTGGAGGAAATAGCCGGATTGTGAATCGACAATACTCTGTGGTCATCTGCCTTGTCTGCGTTATCTGTGTGCCATTCCAGATCCAAGGATAGGGCAGGGGCAAGCCCAGCCCCTACGGCGAAAAATCTCCGTGTCATCGTGCCGCTGACGAATGCTCTACTCGGAAAAACTGTCACAAGTGACACTTTTTTCGAGTAGCGTTTGCTGGATTTAAAGAAAGAACCCTATCTTTGTAATCGGAAACTCTGTCACCTGGTGACACAAATTTCGATTTGCATGAAACATATAGAACGAAGGAAATACCTGGATGAACTCATCTCCTTACGGAACAACGGCATGATTAAGATTATAACCGGGATGCGCAGGTGTGGCAAGTCGTACCTGCTCTTTGAGATATTCACCTCGTACCTGGAAAGCAACGGCATCGCCCCGGACCATATCATCCAAGTGGATTTGGAGGATTACAAAAATCGTGCCCTAAGAAATCCGGACAATCTTTATGCCTATGTGGAGAGCCGCATCACGGACGGGGACATGTATTATATCCTGTTGGACGAGGTGCAGATGCTCGACCAGTTTGAAGACGTGTTGAACGGTTTCCTGCGAATGCGCAATGCGGATATTTATGTGACGGGCAGCAACGCGAAGTTCCTGTCCAAAGACATCATCACGGAATTCCGGGGACGTGGCTTCGAGGTGAAAATGTACCCGTTGAGTTTCAGCGAGTATATGTCCGCCTATCCCGGAACGGTGCAGGCGGGGTTCAACGAATATATGCTGTACGGCGGGCTGCCGCAGATCCTGTCCTACCAAACGGAAGAGCAGAAGGTGCGCTTCCTGAAAGCCCTGTTCGACGAGACCTACCTCAAGGACATCAAAGACCGTTACGAGATACGCAAGGATGATGACCTGGAGGAACTCATCAACATCATGGCTTCGGGCATCGGCGCGCTGACCAATCCGAACAAGCTGGCCAACACGTTCCAAAGCGAAAAGAAATCGCCCCTGTCCGGCGATACCGTCAAGAATTACATTGATTACCTCTGCGATTCCTTCCTGATAGAGAAGTCTACCCGCTACGACATTAAAGGGAAACGCTACGTCAATTCCCCCTATAAGTATTACTTCATGGACTTGGGGTTGCGCAACGCACGTATCAACTTCCGCCAGTCGGAGAAGAGCCATCTGATGGAGAACATGGTTTACAACGAACTGCGGATGCGTGGCTTCAATGTGGATGTGGGCGTTGTTCCCATTGTCCGCAAAGGCGAGGACGGGAAGCAGCACCGTTCCAGCCTTGAAGTCGATTTTGTCTGCAACTTGGGAAGCAGGCGTTATTACATACAGTCGGCCTACCGGATGGAATCCGACGAGAAGATAAGGCAGGAACGGGCGTCACTGTTACGCGTGGACGATTCTTTCAAGAAGATTATCGTCACCGGAGAAGAAAGCCCCGTGACGAGGGATGAATCCGGGATTACGACCATCAGCATTTATGACTTCTTGCTGAAGGAAAATTCGCTGGAGCTTTAGGTGAACTTTAGGGCGCGGATTCCAAAATCCCTATGCTTTCGTGTCGCTGTGTTTCAAAAAGATTTCGTAAGCAAGTGTTCAAAATTAATTGATAATTTATCGGTGTGATAGGAACGCAAATTACGCAAATTACACAAATCATTTTTTAGACGCGGATTGAGCGGATGATGCGGATTCATCATGTTTTTTGTAACACAGAACCGTTATCCAAGAAAAAAAT
>DXCV01000078.1 GCA_019115825.1 Candidatus Bacteroides pullicola | reverse complement strand
CGGTGATGGCACACAGATGACGCAGATTAAATAGATTTACGCAGATTCTTTATTATCTGCTTAATAAAATCTGTGGTCATCTGTACAATCAGTGTCATCTGTGTGCCATAAATTCCTATTTATATACTGTCCGTCCGCTGTTCGTCGGCGGCCGGCGCGCTCAGCATCTTCCGGTAGGCCGCGGGGTCGTTCAGCACCTTCACGGCTTCCTTCAGGTCGGGGTCGTCTTTCAGTTGCTGGATGATGCTGCCCCGCTGGTAGTAGTAACGCTTGATGATTTCGATGGCCAGCAAGCCCTTGATTTCCTTGGAGAAATGGTCTAAGTCGCGGTCCAGGTTGTGCTGCAGCTTCTTCTCCAGCGCGTCGAACTCGGCGGAAGCACCGTCCAGGTAACCCTCGAACTTGGCCATCTCTTTCAGGCTCTTCAACATCTTCTCCGTCTGCTGGTCATACTTGAAGTCGGCGGCTTTCACCTTCTCCTTGAACTCGGCATAGTCGGCGTCCGTCACCTCGAACTGTTCAGGCGCGGCAATACGGTCGTGCTTCAGGCAATAGTCCGTGGCATAGTCGAAGACAAGGTTCTCGTTCACCAGGTAGAACAGGATGTTGGGCAGTTTCTCGGCCTTCACCTCCACGTCCGGCGTCACGCCACCCCCGTCGCGCACGATGCGGCCCGCGCGGGTCTTGAACTCTGTGGTCAGGCTGTCCGGGATACGGCCCACGCTGCCGTCCGCGTTGCGGTGGGCATAGTCAATGGCCTGCACGCAACGGCCGCTGGGGATGTAATACTTGGAGGTGGTGACCTTCATCATGCCGCCGTAGGGCAGGGTGCGCGTGGTCTGCACCAGTCCCTTGCCGAAGGTGCGTGTGCCCACCAGCACGGCGCGGTCGAGGTCTTGGAGCGAACCGGCCAGAATCTCGGAAGCCGAAGCCGTGACACTGTTCACCAGCACAGCGAGAGGGATGTCCGGGTCAATCGGCTCGCGGAGGGTCTTGTAGACATTGTCGGCCTGCTTCAAGCGCCCTTTCGTCGTGACCAATGTTTCGCCCCGGGGCAGGAAAAAGTTGGCGATGTCCACCGCCTCGTCCAGCAGGCCGCCGCCATTGTTGCGCAGGTCGATGACCAGCGCCTTGATGCCCTGCCGCTTCAGGTCGAGGAAGGCCTCCTTGAACATCTGCGAGGGATTGCCGGAGAAAGTTGTGAGGTTGATGTAGCCGATGCTGTCCGGGCGCATAGTATAATAAGGTATAATGGGCAGCTCAATGGAGCGGCGCACGATGTCAAACTCCAGGGGCTTCTTCGTGCCGGGGCGTTGCACCTTCAGCTTGAAGCTGGTGCCCACCTGTCCGCGCAACATCTCGCTGACCTCCTGGTTGTCCTTGCCCATCAGGTCCTGGCCGTCAATCTCCAGCAGGATGTCGCCGGGCTTCAGGCCCACCTCGGCGGCAGGCATTCCCTCGTAGGGCTCGGAGATGACGGAGCGTTTCAAGTCCGGATTCCACATGATGACGGAGCCGATGCCGCCGTAGCTGTTCTTCAGCATCTGCTCCAGTTCGTCCTGGTCGTCCTCGGGATAATATACGGTATAGGGGTCCAGCGAATAGAGCATGGCGTCGATGCCCTCGCGGACAGTCTTGTTGGGGTCGATGGTGTCCACGTAGAACAAATCCAGCTCCTTCACAATGGAGTTGAAAATATCCAGGTTCTTGGCCATCTGGAAACTCCGGTTGTCACCGCTTGCGAATCCCCAGAGGGCAATGAGGCTTACCCCAAAAAACAGGGGCAAAAGCCAGCGTAATTTCAGAAATCGTCTCATTTTATACGTCGTTTTAGATGAAAAATCACTTTTTTTGCCCTTTCGGAGCAAATTTTCTGCAAAGATATTGCATAATTCAAAATATACCACTACTTTTGCACCGCATTTGAGAAAAAACAACACTCTTCGTTAGCTCAGTCGGTTAGAGCATCTGACTGTTAATCAGAGGGTCCTTGGTTCAAGTCCAAGACGAAGAGCAAAGAAAGCAGAGAGGAACGCCACCGTGTTCCTCTTTTTTTTGCCCACCTTCAATCCTCCGCCACCGCCAGCGTCAGCACGCTGAAGCGCACTCCCTCTACGCCGGCCAACGCATCGGCACAGGCCGTGAGGGTGGCTCCCGTAGTCAGCACATCATCCAGCAGCAGCACATGCTGCCCGGCAAAGGCTGCCACATCCACCGCCACAAAGGCCCCGTCCACATTACCCCAACGCTGATAGGACGACTTGCGAGTCTGCGTCTCCGTGAACTTCCAGCGTTGCACGTTCCCCACCGACACCGGGATGCCCGTCACGTCCGACACCCCCTGCGCCAGACACGCACTCTGGTTATATCCTCTGCGCCGCTCCTTGTCGGGATGCAAGGGCACGGGCAGCAGCACATCCACCCCCTCGAAGAAGCCCGACCGGGAAAGATCCGCCGCCATCCGCCGTCCCATCGCCCGGGCATAATCCTTGCGGTTCCCGTACTTCAGTTGAAACAAGATGCGCCGGTAATCCCCACCCTTGTGATAGCGGAAGTAAGAGGTGGCACGCACCAATGGGAACCGCCCCCAAAAACGCTGCTCCACGGGATTGTCCGCCCGCAGGTGATAGCCGGTGCGGGGCAAAGCGACGTCACACTCCAGGCACAGCACCTCCTCGGCATCATCCAAAGGGACACCGCACACCACGCAACGCCTCGGCACGAACAGGCGGGCCAGGGAGCTGAACCAGAGCTTGCAGGTTTTCCACATTATATAATTATACTATTTACCAAGCTTTGCAACGGTCAATGTTCTGCACAAAGATACGCAATCCGCCTCAAAACGAAACACTTTTTGTAGGAAAGGCGAATCTTTTCACTTAAAATCTTGCAAATATGCTGAACTTTCCCTACATTTGCGGAAAGTCCCCAAAGAGAAATCCCGACGCTCTCTGTGACGGGTTTCTTTCCAATGAGACCTTATAACCTTTTTATTTACCATCAAAATGCGCAACTTATGCAGAAAAGAATCAGAAGGGCAAGCATAATACTCTTGCTATCCCTGCTCCCTGCAGGCCTGTTACAGGCAACGCCCGCCACTCCGGACACCCGCATCGTACAGCAAAGCGGTGAGTGCCGAGGCGTAGTGAAAGACACTAACGGAGAACCCATCATCGGCGCCTCCGTTGTAGTAAAAGGCAGCACCCAAGGCATGATTACCGACCTCGACGGTCAGTTCAGCATCGCCGACGTCCGTCCGGGTGCTGTGTTGGAAATCAGTTACATCGGTTACATCAAGCAGACCGTCACGTGGAACGGCCAGCCGCTGAACGTCACCCTCAAGGAGGACACCCAGCAGTTGGACGAAGTAGTAGTCGTGGGCTTCGGCACGCAGAAGAAGGCCAACTTGACCGGTGCTGTCACCACCGTGAAGATGGATGAGGTGCTGGGCGACCGCCCGCTGGCGAAAGCCTCGGACGCCCTGCAAGGCGCCGTGCCCGGCCTGCTGGTGAGCAGCGGCGGCAACGGCCCCACAGCCTCGAAATCCTTCCAGATCCGCGGTGCCTACTCGCTGGGTATCCAGAACAGCGACGGCAGCTATGGTGCTACGGTAGCCCCGCTCATCCTGATTGACAACGTGGAGGGCGACATCGACCTGGTGAACCCGGACGATATCGAGTCCATCACCGTCCTGAAGGACGCAGCCAGTTCCGCCATCTACGGAGCACGCGCTGCGGGCGGCGTCATTCTGGTGACCACCAAGCGTCCCCAGGGCGCCACACGCTTCCAGTTGAACTACAACAACAACCTGGCCTTCACCAATGCCATCAACCTGCCCAAGCAGGCATCGCTGGACACCTTCCTGCAAGCCTACCAGGACACGGGCCGCGATGACTACTGGTCGCTGGGCTCGCCCAGCGTGACGCGCTGGCGGGAACTGTTGCAACAATACCAGCAAGACCCCTCGTCCGTGCCCACGCAAGGCGACGGCATCTTCCGTGACGACAACGGCGCCCTCTACTACCTCAACGAGAAAGACCTTATCAAGAATATGCTTGAAACCGGCTTCCAGCAAACGCACAACCTATCCGTCAGCGGCGGCACGGAACGCCTGCGCTTCCGCCTGTCCGGCGGCTTCACCAACAACGACGGCGTCCTCATCGGCAACAAGGACACCTACCGCCGCCTGAACGTCAACTCGTTCATCTCGGCCGACATCACGCCGTGGTTCACGCAGGAAGCCACCCTGAGCTATGCGCACAGCAAGAGCACCAATCCAGAATCGGCTGCAGGCGGCATCTACAGCCTCCGACTCGGTTCCTATTACCCGGAAGGCAACATGCCCGCAGGCTACGGCGTGGGCGGCGATGACAACCTGCCCTTCTTCACCCCGAAGAACCAGGTGCTCAACGCCCAGCCCTCGCGCAACAACTACGACAACCCGCGCATCTTCCTGAAGTCCATCCTGAAGCCGCTGAAGGGGCTGGAAGTGGCCTTTGAATACACGTTCGACAAGAACATGTACGACTACCATTACTACACAAGCAGCGTGACCTTCACCACCATCCAGGGCGGCGCCAACACCTCGCCCACGAACGACTACCTGCGCAAGTACAAGCAGTTCACCAACTACAACGCCATCAACGCCTACGCCACCTACGGCTTCGACCTGGGCACGGACCACCACTTCAAGGTCATGGCCGGCTTCAACCAAGAGTCCAGCTACAAGGAGACAGTGGACAACTATTCCTACAACCAGGCCGTCATCGAGGTACCTTCGCTGGGAGGCGGCACGGGCCGGTTGACGTCCAATGACTACTACACGGAGTACGCCGTGCGCGGCGGGTTCTTCCGCGTCAACTACAACTACAAGGACAAGTACCTGCTGGAGGTGAACGGCCGCTACGACGGCTCGTCGCGCTTCCCCAAGGACAACCGCTTCGGTTTCTTCCCCTCCGTATCCGTCGGCTGGAACATCACGGAAGAGAAGTTCATGGAAAACACCCGCAGTTGGCTGAACCAACTGAAGATCCGCGGCTCCTACGGTCAGATAGGCAACCAGAACATCGTGGAATATGCCTACATCCCGTCGATGACCATCAACAATAACTACACCGGCTGGCTGACGAACAGCAACGTGGTTGGTGGCCGCCGTCACCTCGCTGCCCTCGCTGGTCAGCACGTCGTTCACGTGGGAGAAGGTGGGCACGACCAACATCGGCGTGGACTTCGCCTTGTTCAACAGCCGTCTGTCCGGTCTCTTCGAATGGTACCAGAAGGACACGAAAGGCATGTTGGCACCGGGCATGCAGCTGCCCGCCGTGGTAGGCGCGTCGGCTCCTTACCAAAACACGGCCGACATGCGCACCCGTGGTTGGGAAATCAACCTCAACTGGCGCGACCACATCGGCAAGTGGGGCTACAACGTGGGCTTCAACCTCTCCGACTCAAAGAGCGTCATCACCAAGTATGACAGCAACGAGTCCAAGCTCCTGTCCAACTTCTACGAAGGCCAGGAACTGGGTGAAATCTGGGGTTACGTCTACGACGGCTTCTACACCGTGGACGACTTTGTAGACACACAGAGCTGGCAACTGAAGGACGGCGTGACGGACATCAACGGCACTGCCGTGCGTCCGGGCGACGTCAAGTTCAAGAACCTGCGCGACGACGAGCAGGGCACCAACCTCATCACCGCCGGCGACGGCACGCTGGACAATCCCGGCGACCGCCAGGTCATCGGCAACCATCTGCCCCGCTACCTCTACGGCATCAACCTGGGCGTCAGCTACGAGGGCTTCGACCTCAGCGTCTTCCTGCAAGGCACCGGCAAGCGCGACTACTGGCTGGCCAACGTGCTGACTTTCCCGATGTACGGCGACTATACCTTCCTGCCGCTGTACGAGGGGCTGGACAACTACTGGCGTCCGGTAGATGCCGCCAACGGCGACTACACCTGCGCCAATCCCGGTGCCGAGTATCCGCGCATCTATGACAGCTACGGCAACATGGGCTCCAACTACCGCCAATCCGACCGCTACCTGTCCGATGCCTCCTACCTGCGCATCAAGAACGTGACGTTGTCCTACTCTTTCCCGAAACACCTCATCCGGAAACTCACGCTGTCGCAACTGAAGCTGTTCGTCAGCATCGAGAACCTGGCCACGTTCAGCTCGCTGCCCAAGGGTATCGACCCCGAAACGCTGTCGTGGAACTACCCGGCCTTCCGCACGGTGTCATTCGGCGTGAATCTCTCCTTATAATATTAACCAAAACAACAAAGACTGATTATGAAAAAGATATTCATAGGCATGGCGTTGGTATCGGGCCTGGCACTGACGGGATGCAACGACAGCTTCCTGGACAAGACGCCCATCACCGACCTGACGGAAGAGAACGCTTTCAGTTCCTATGCCAACTTCCAAAGTTTCATGTGGCCCTGCTACGAGATGTTCACCAACACCACCATACGCACCTCCACCCGCAGCAACGGCTGGGGACCCGGCGGACAATATGACGGCGACGTGGACGCCAACTACTTCAATAACCGCTCGTCCAGCGGCTTCAACCAATTCGCCTACCAAACCGTGGGACTGGTGGCCTCCGGCAACGGCTGGAACTTCAGTTCCTTCATCCGCCGCATCAACATCATGCTGTCCCACATTGATGCCTCCGACATGACCCAGGAGGAGAAGGACCACTGGCGTGCCGTGGGCTACTTCTTCCACTCCTTCTGGTATATGGAGCTGATAGACCGTTTCGGCGACATCCCTTGGGTGGACAAGGTGCTGACGGAAAGCTCCGAAGAGACCTACGGCCCGCGCGTGGCACGCACCGAGGTGGCCGACAAGGTGCTGGAACGCCTGCAATGGGCCGAACAGAACATCGGCGACTTCGAGTCGCAAGACGGTGACAACGCCATCGACCGCGACTGCGTGCGCGCCGCCCTCTCCCGCTTCACCCTGCGCGAAGGCACATGGCGCAAATATCACGGTCTGGAAGGCGCTGACAAGTACCTGGAAGAGTGCGTCCGCGTCTCCGAAGACCTGATGGCCGACTATCCCACCCTGTACACAGGCACGGACGGCCAGCCGGGTGCCGGCTACGGCGAAATGTGGACCACGGCCGACCTGAACGGCGTGCCGGGCGTCATCCTCTACAAGGAATACGTGGCCGGCATCAACGCCGTGCAAGGCGGATGCTACCTGGAACACACCTCCAGCCAGAGCGTCGAGGTACACCAAAGCACCGTGGACCTCTACCTGATGAAGAACGGCCTGCCCATCCACAACCCGCAGTCCGGCTACTACGGCGACAAGACCATGTATGACACCTTCCGCGACCGCGACCCGCGCCTCTACCACACCGTCATCCCGCCCTACAAGGTGGAAGCCGGCGGTGCCAACACCCCCGTGGAGAACCCCAACGCGGACTGGGGCTACACGGACAACCCCGTGGAACGCGAATACATCGACATCATGGGAGCCAACTACAGCCGCAGCAACCCCGGCATCGGCATGAAGCGCCTGCCCGTGCAGAACTGGTCGGCCTCGCTGGTGAACGAAATCCCGCGCCTGGGCGAAGGCGGTGCCTACCTGCAATGCCGCTCGGGCTACTACCTCTGGAAGCTCTACAACAACTGGGAGGAGAACTTGAACACCGGTTCGTTGAACGTGGCGGACAAGCCCATCTTCAAGATTGAGGAAACGCTGCTGAACTATGCCGAGGCCATGGCCGAACTGGGCCGCTTCGACCAGGCAGCCGCCGACCGCTCCATCAACAAGTTGCGCGACCGTGCCGAAGTGGCCCGCATGAACGTCAGCCAGATAACGGATGACTTCGACCCCGACCGTCCTTACTACTATCCCGAAGGCAACACCACCGGCGTGCAAGTGCCCGCCCTGTTGTGGGAAGTGCGCCGCGAACGCATCATCGAACTGCTGGGCGAGGGCTTCGGCTACTACGACGTCCGCCGCTGGCGCATGGCGCCCTGGTTCATCAACAAGGTGGCCAAGGGCATCTGGGTCACCAAGGAATACGCCCAAAACCAGGGCCGCACCCTCTACAACCCCGAGACCGGCTACTCTGACGGCACGAACGGCAGCATGACCGAAGGCTACCTGTACCTCTTCAACGACCCTGTGGTGCAAGGTGCGGGCTGGCTGGACAAGTACTACCTCTACCAGGTGCCGACGGACGAGATTGTGCTCAACCCCGAAATCACACAGAATCCGGGCTACTAACCATTGTCGCCCCGTAAAGATTGTTAATATCTGAGAAGAACAGCCTTGAAGCGTAGGGACTACACAAGGTTTTCCCTACCTTTAAGGCTGTTTTCATCATATACAACCCTAAAAACAAATTACCGATAATGCAAACCAACCGATTCCCCCTCCTCTGCGCCGGCCTCTTCGCCACGGCCTGCGCGACGGGCGCCCAAGCGGCGGACAAGAACAAGGACCCGAACCCCAACATCATCTTCATCCTGTGCGACGACATGGGATACGGCGACCTGGGCTGCTACGGGCAGAAATACATCCACACCCCCAACCTGGACCGCATGGCCCAGGAGGGAATGCTCTTCACCCAGGCATACGCCGGAAGCCCCGTCAGCGCGCCGTCGCGTGCCTCGCTGATGACCGGACAGCACTCCGGACACGGCCACGTCCGCGGCAACAAGGAATACTGGCAGGGCGAGGTGATGTACGGACAAAACAAGGACTATGCCATCGTCGGCCAAGAGCCTTACGACCCCGGACACATCATCCTGCCCGAAGTGATGAAACGCAACGGCTACACCACAGGCATGTTCGGCAAGTGGGCCGGAGGTTATGAAGGTTCCGCCTCCACCCCGGACAAACGCGGCGTAGACGAGTACTACGGCTACATCTGCCAGTTCCAGGCCCACCTCTATTATCCCAACTTCCTCAACCGCTTCAGCCGCTCGATGGGCGACACGGCCGTTGTGCGCGAGGTGATGGAGGAGAACATCCGCCACGCCATGTTCGGCGACGACTACTTCAACCGCACGCAATACTCGGCCGACCTCATCCACCAGCGGGCCCTGGAATGGCTGGACCGGCAGGACGGCTCACAACCGTTCTACGGCTTCCTCACCTACACCCTGCCCCACGCCGAGCTGGCACAACCAAACGACTCCATCCTGAAGGGGTACAAGAAGAAGTTCTTCACCGACAAGACCTGGGGCGGCAGCGAAGGCTCGCGCTACAACCCGGTGGAACATACGCATGCCCAGTTTGCCGCCATGATTACGCGACTGGATGCTTACGTGGGCGAAATTCTGGCCAAGCTGGAGGAGAAGGGCCTGGCAGAGAACACGCTGGTCATCTTCAGCAGCGACAACGGCCCCCACGAGGAGGGCGGTGCGGATCCAGCTTTCTTCGGCCGGGACGGCAAGCTGCGTGGTCTGAAACGCCAGTGTTACGAGGGCGGCATCCGCGTCCCCTTCATAGCCTGGTGGCCGGGGCACGTCCGCGCCGGGCAGGTCAACGACCACCAACTGGCTTTCTACGACGTAATGCCCACCTTCTGCGAGCTGATAGGCGACAAGAAGTTCCCCAAAAAGTACATCAACAAGGAGCTGGAAGGCGACTGCTTCGACGGTATTTCCTTTGCCCCGACCCTGCTGGGACAGGACGACCGCCAAGCCAAGCATGACTTCCTCTACTGGGAGTTCCACGAGACGGATCAGATAGGTGTGCGCATGGGCGACTGGAAACTGGTGGTGGTGCGCGGCACGCCCCGCCTCTATGACCTCGCCACCGACATCCACGAGGACCACGACGTGGCCGCCCAGCACCCCGACATCGTGCGCCAAATGACGGACATCATCCTGCGCGAACACCGACCCAGCGAACTGTTCCGCGTGACGCTGCCCGAAGCCCGTCCATAAGGCGAGCGACGGCCCCTTCTGCCCGGATACCACGGGCGAAGACAGGGTATAACAGAAGGGGGTGTATCAAAATATAGACATGGCACACAGATGACACGGATTAATCAGATGATCACAGATTTATTTTGCTCGTAATCAGTTACATATAATCTGTGGTCATCTGCCCTATCTGAGTCATCTGTGTGCCATTCCTTATTTTGACACACCCTCTTGGTTTATACAGCAATAGGGATAAATCAGAAACACTTGCCCTCGCCGCGCTTGGCCTCGTTCTCGATGTAGGACTGGATGTGGCGCATGCGCTTCTCCACCAGGATTTCGTCCACAGCGATGAGGATTCCGGTCTCCTCCACGTCGCCGAACTCGCGGTTGATGGCGGTGCCGAACATGCGCATCGTGGGGCTGAGACTCATGTAGGCGTTCACCAGCGGGGGAATGTTGTAGCCCAGCTTGCGCACCTCAGCATTCAGGATTTTGTAGTTCTCCTTGAAGGTGTCCTTGCAGAAGAGGTCGGCCAGCTCGCGCTCGTCGGTCTCGATTTGCAGCGGATCAATGGGAGTGACAAGACCTTCCTTGTCGCCGAAATGCTTTTTCAGGAAGTAGAGAATCATGTCGCGGCCCGGGCGGGAATAGTTGGGATACATCGTGACCTTGCCGAAGAAATAGCGGACGTTGGGCATGACGACAGTCAGTGCGCCCAACCCGTCCCAGAGGTTGTCCAGGGCAAAGAGGCCCTTGTTGTCCATGCGGGTGCGCTGGTATTCCAGCGTGACGAACGAGCGGGCCAGCTCGATGGTGGTGGGGAGATATTCGCGCAGGAACTTGTCGGAGAAGTGGAACATATGGGCGGTGGCCAGCAGAGGTTGCCCCTTATCGTCGAAGCGGACGTCCGTGCCCAGGATGTAGCGGTAACCGCCCAAGATTTCCTCGGCCTCCGGGTTCCAGACGATGAGCTGCTTGTAGGGATGCTCCATGACATCGAACTCGTCGATGTCCACCGACTTGCCCGTTCCTCCTCCGGCGGCACGGAAAGCAATCTCGCGCAGGCGTCCAATCTCCTGCATCGTGTGCGGGGAGTCGTGCGCCGTGACGATGTAAATCTGGTTGTTGCTGCGGTTGGTCATGCGCAGGCGTTTGTCTTCCGTCAGTTCCGCTTTCAGCAGTTCCTTGCTAACCGGTGCAATGATATCTTCCATATTCAGTTGGTGTTCAGAGTTTATACACGATGTCCTTAACATATTGTGCCCATTGCAGGGGCGTCTTCGACTTGTCGAAGGTCTGCCAGGGGATGGGCTTCCCGATGGTGATGGTGAAAGTCTTGTGGCGGTTCTTCAGCATCTCGTCGGCCAAGTAGAGCATGGCGATGTTGAACTTGATGCCCAGCGTCTTGCAGGCGTTGGCCAGGTTGTAGAAGAAGTTGGAGTTGCGCCCGTCGAAGTGGATGGGCACCACGTCCCTGTGGTGTTGCACGCTCTTGACGATGAACGCCTTCTTCCACTCCAGGTCGCGGATGACGCCCTGTTGGCGCCGCGAGCACAGCCCGGCGGGGAACATAAGCAACTGGTTGTCCGACGCGAACCCCGCCTCCACCACGCGGGGGAAGTCCTTGGCTTGCCGGCCTGTCTTGTTGATGGGGATGCAGAGAGGCGCAAGGCCGTGCAGATTCATCAGCAGGTCGTTGACCAGGTATTTTATCTTGCCGTCATAGTGCGTGCCCAGCACGTAGCCCAAAGCCAGGCCATCTTGTCCGCCCAGGGGATGGTTGGAAACGAAGGTGCAGAGGCGTCCGTCCTTGGGCAGGTTCTCCTCGCCCCGGACCACCAGCTTCGCGTCCAGGAAGTCCAGACTGGCCTTCAGGAAGTCCACGCCGACCTTGTCTTGCGCTCCGCGCAAGAAGCCGTTCAGCTCGTCCTGGTGGACGATGCGCTTCAGGTAGGAGACAACAAAGCGCGGGATGTACTTCGCCTTCTGCGGAGCCTTCTCCTGCAACACTTTGTCTATATCTATCAAAAACAATGAATCGTCAGCCATGCTCGTTCCGATGATTTTACAGCGCAAAAATAACGCATCTTTTTCATTAATCGCAAAGATTTGACAGAAAACTGCCACCGATATCTATCAAAACCCATAGTTTATCTGCCAATTCCCCATTTTCACCTGTCTTATTGCGCAAAAGTCCCCAGAGTGTGCAATAAAATAGGCAAACGACGGGGAATCTCTCCTGCAGCACGGGTTTACTGTCCCATGTCAGTTTCCACCCTAAAGAATGGCTGAAATCCGTCGGCGCCTGTGGGAAATATTTCGTAAACTTGCATCAACAAAAAATCCGGCCCGAGAGACGGGTACCGGCCTGAACCTAAAAAAACAGTATTTTATGAACAGTGTGACATTTGCAAAAGAACTGGTAGGCGTGCAGGACGAACTGCTGCGCTTTGCCTACAAACTGACGACAGATCATGACGAAGCCCACGACTTGAGGCAAGAGACCTCGCTGAAAGCCTTGGACAACGAAGACAAGTACGAACCCGACACCAATTTCATGGGTTGGACATACACCATCATGCGCAACATCTTCATCAACAACTACCGCCGCAACGTGCGCGAACAGACCTTCGTGGACACCACCGAGAACCACTACTTCCTGAACGCGTCGACCAAGGAAGCTTCGGAAAACACCGAGGCCGCCTACGACCTGAAAGAAATGTACCGCACGGTGAACGCCCTGCCCAAGGAATACCGCACCCCCTTCCTGATGCACTTCTCAGGCTTCAAGTACCGCGAGATTGCCGCAAAGATGGACCTGCCCATCGGGACGGTGAAGAGCCGCATCTTCTTCACGCGGCAACGCCTGCAGCAGGAACTGAAGGATTTCCGCTGAACTGTCGGCTACGTCGGCTAACCCATATCCCCGCCCGAGGGCGCAGGTACGCCTAAGCACGGGCGGGGGTACGGGTAAGCACGGGCGCAGGTACGCCCGCCCGAAGCCCCCGTTTTTCTCTCCCCGCCGAAGGGTAATTTCCCCGCAATCCCCCACCAGCAAAGCGTTTCAGAAGATTCCTAATTTTCAGGAGGATAAATAATCAACAGGGTGTTGAAAACTTCTTTGAAAGTTTTTCGCTGAAACATAGTGGGGGATTGTGGGGAATTGTGTACTTTTACACCCTGATATTATAATAAGGAAAGAAATGCTACGTTTTCTGGGCAACATCGAGGCCAAAACCGACGCCAAGGGACGGGTGTTCATCCCCGCCACCTTCCGGAAGCAGCTGCAAGCCGCGTCCGAGGAGAGCCTCGTGCTGCGCAAAGACGTGTTCCAGGACTGCCTGGTGCTCTACCCGGAGAGCGTGTGGTTCAAGACTCAGGAGCAACTGCGCCGGCGGCTAAACCGCTGGAACGCCCGCCAGCAGGCCGTGTTCCGCCAATTCGTCAGCGATGCCGAAGTGGTGGTGCCGGACGGCAACGGGCGCATCCTCATCCCCCGCCGCTACCTGCAAATGGCCGGCATCGAGAGCGAAGTGCGCTTCATCGGCATGGACAACACCATCGAAATCTGGGCCAAGTCACGCGCCGAACAGCCTTTCATGGAGGCTGAAGACTTCAGCCAGGCGTTGCAAGAAGTCCTGGGCGACGATTTGTGGGAAGACAAGGAAGGAGGGCAAGACCAATGACACAAGACACTACGACCTATCACATACCGGTGCTGCTGGCACCCGCCGTGGACGGACTGGACATCCGCCCGGACGGCATCTACGTGGACGTCACCCTGGGCGGCGGCGGCCACACGCGTGAAATCCTGCGCCGCCTCGGCCCCAACGGGCGCCTGCTGGGCTTCGACCAGGACGAGGACGCGGAGGGCAACATCCCGGATGACCCGCGCTTCACCTTCGTGCGCAGCAACTTCCGCTACCTGCACAATTTCCTGCGCTACCACGGCATCGACCACATCGACGGGCTGCTGGCCGACCTGGGCGTGTCGTCCCACCACTTCGACGACAGCCAGCGGGGCTTCTCCTTCCGCTTCGACGGCGCGCTGGACATGCGCATGAACAAGCGGGCCGGACAGACGGCGGCCGACGTGGTGAACACCTACGACGAGGAACGCCTGGCCAACGTCTTCTACCTCTACGGCGAGCTGAAGAACAGCCGCAAGCTGGCTGCCGTCCTCGCCAAGGCACGGGCCAACGCGCCGATCGCCACCATCGGCCAGTTCCTGGACATCGTGAAGCCCCTCTTCGGCCGCGAACGCGAGAAGAAAGAACTGGCCCGCGTCTTCCAGGCCCTGCGCATCGAGGTGAACCACGAAATGGAAGCCCTGCGCGAGATGCTGCAAGCCGCCACTGAGGCCCTGCGGCCGGGCGGACGACTGGCGGTCATCACCTACCACTCGCTGGAAGACCGCCTGGTGAAGAACCTGATGAAGACCGGCAACGTGGAGGGCACGGTGGTGAAGGACTTCTACGGCAACGTGCAGACACCCTTCCGCACGGTGAACAACAAAGTCATCACGCCGGACGAGGACGAAGTGGCCCGCAACCCGCGCTCGCGCAGCGCCAAACTGCGCATCGCCGAAAAACGGGACGACAACAACGACAACTAAACAAAGGAGAGAACTACCGACATGGGAACCGAGAAAAAGAAAGCCAAAAAATCCGCCCGCCGCACAGCGTGGAGGGGCATCATCGGCGGTGACATCCTGGCCACCGAATTCTTCCGCCGGCAGGTCAAGCTGCTGGTGCTCGTCATGGTGCTCGTCATCTTCTACATCAACAACCGCTACGAGTGCCAACAGCAAATGATACGCATCGAGGAACTGAAGAAGGACCTGACGGACATCAAATACGACGCCCTGACGCGCAGCTCGGAACTGATGGAGCACAGCCGCCAGTCGCGCATCGAGGAATACATCGCCACGCAGCAGAGCGACCTGCAGAGCGCCACGACACCACCCTACCTGATACGCAACGATTAACGACAAAAGGAGGTACTCACCATGACCATCAACAAAAAGAACATCGTCAACCGCTACTTCTTCATCGTGGTAATCATGCTGCTGCTGGGCGTATTTGTCATCGTCAAAGCGGCGGTCATCATGTATGCCGAGCGGGACTACTGGCAAGCCGTAGCCGACCGCTTCGTGCGTGAGAATGTCACCATACGCCCCAACCGCGGCAACATCCTCTCGGCCGACGGCAAGCTGATGGCCAGCTCGCTGCCCGAGTACCGCATCTACATGGACTTCATGTCCGGCGAACGGACAGACGAGGAACGCCGCAAGAAGGACCAGGCCCGGCGCGACAAGGCCCTGACGGACAGCATCGACAGCATCTGCATCGGCCTGCACCGCATCTTCCCGGACAAGAGCGTGGCCTACTTCAAGCGCCACCTGCGCCAAGGCCGCAAGAAGAAGAGCCGTCACTGGCTCATCTACCCCAAGCGCATCTCGTACATCCAATATAAGGAAGCCAAGCGCCTGCCCGTCTTCCGCCAGAGCACCTACTCGGGCGGATTCCACGCGCAAATCTACAACCAGCGCAAGAAACCCTTCGGCTCGCTGGCCTCGCAGACCCTGGGACGCCTCTATGCCGACACGGCCAAGGGCGCACGCAGCGGCATCGAGCTGGCTTTCGACTCCGTCTTGCGCGGACGCAACGGCATCACCCACCGCCAAAAGGTGATGGACCACTACCTGAACATCGTGGACATCCCGGCACAGGACGGCTACGACGTGGTGTCCACCATCGACGTGGGGATGCAGGACATCTGCGAGAAAGCCCTGCGCGACGAGTTGGAGCGCATCAACGCCATGGTGGGCGTGGCTGTGCTGATGGAGGTGAAGACAGGCGAGGTCAAGGCCATCGTCAACCTCACCAAGGCCAGTGACGGGAAATATTACGAGATGAACAGCAACGCCATCAGCGACCTGCTGGAACCCGGCTCCACCTTCAAGACGGCCTCCATCATGGTGGCCCTGGAAGACGGGAAAATCACCCCGCACACGATGGTGGACACGGGCAACGGTATCATGAACATGTATGGCAGCAAGATGCGCGACCACAACTGGCACCGCGGCGGCTACGGCAAGATAGACGTCACACGCATCCTGGAGGTCTCGTCCAACATCGGTGTGTCCTATCTGATAGACAAGCACTACCGAGACGACCCGCAGAAGTTCGTGGACGGACTGAAGCGCATGAGTCTGGACCAGCCCCTGCACCTCCAGATCCATGGCGAGGGCAAGCCCAACCTGAAAGGGCCGGACGAGCGTTACTTCGCCAAGACCACCCTGCCGTGGATGAGCATCGGCTACGAATCGCAGTTGCCGCCGATGAACATCCTGACCTTCTACAACGCCATTGCCAACGACGGCAAGATGGTGCGCCCCAAGTTCGTCAAGGCCCTGCTGCGCGACGGCGAGGTGGTGAAGGAGTATCCCACGGAAGTCATCAACCCGAAGATATGCTCAGACAGCACGTTGAGCCAAATCCGCGTCATCCTGCGCCGGGTGGTGTCGCACGGCCTGGCCAAGCCCGCCGGCAACCCGGAGTTCGCCGTGTCCGGCAAGACGGGCACCGCCCAAATCTCCAAAGGCAAGGAGGGCTACAAGTCCGGCCGGGTGAACTACCTGGTCAGCTTCTGCGGCTACTTCCCCTCGGAGGCGCCCAAGTACAGCTGCATCGTCTCCATCCAGAAGCCGGGCTTGCCGGCATCGGGCGGACTGATGGCGGGTAGCGTGTTCGGCAAGATAGCCCGACAGGTGTATGCCCAAGACCTGCGCTTCGACCTGACCGCCGCCATAGACAGCACCTCGTGCCCCATCCCCGACGTCAAGGCCGGCGAGCTGGAGGACACCCGCACGGTGTTGGCCGACCTGGACATCCCCACCAAGGCCGAGGGCGGGACGGATGCCTGGGCCGTGCAGCGACGGGACACCGCAGCCGTGGTGTTGCACGAACGCGAGCCGAAAGAAGGGCTGATGCCCAACGTGGTAGGCATGGGCGCCAAGGATGCCGTCTACCTGCTGGAAAGCGCGGGCCTCAAAGTCCACCTCAGTGGCATAGGGCGTGTACGCCGCCAGTCGCTCCCCGCAGGCAGCCGCATTGTGAAGGGACGCACCGTGACATTGACATTGAAATGACATATATACCTATTATAATATATAGAGCATGAAACTGAACGAACTACTGAAGACCGTGCAGCCGGTGGATGTCATTGGCAGCACGGACATCGAAATAACAGGCGTGGACATCGATTCGCGCCGGGTGGAGACGGGCCACCTCTTCATGGCCATGCGCGGTACGCAGACGGACGGCCACACCTACATCCCTGCCGCCATCGGGAAGGGCGCCTGCGCCATCGTGTGCGAGGAACTGCCCGCCGAGACGCAGCCGGACATCACTTACGTGACGGTGAAGGATAGCGAGGATGCCACGGGACGCATCGCCACCCTGTTCTACGGCGACCCGACGTCGCAACTGGAACTGGTGGGCGTGACCGGCACCAACGGCAAGACCACCACTGCCACGCTGCTCTATCGGCTGTTCCGCCACTTCGGCTACAAGGTAGGACTGATATCCACCGTGTGCAACTACATCGACGACGAGTCGGTGCCCACCGACCACACCACGCCGGACCCCATCACGCTGAACCAACTGCTGGGCCGTATGGCCGATGCGGGTTGCCAATATGCCTTCATGGAGGTCAGCTCGCACGCCATCGCGCAGAAGCGCATCAGCGGCCTTCGCTTCGCCGGGGGCATCTTCACCAACCTGACGCGCGACCACCTGGACTACCACAAGACGGTGGACAACTATATCCGCGCCAAGAAGAAATTCTTCGACGACATGCCCCGCGACGCCTTCAGCCTGGTGAACCTGGATGACAAGAACGGCATGGTGATGGTGCAGAACACGCGCTCGCACATCCACACCTACTCGCTGCGCAGCCTGTGCGACTTCAAGGGACGGGTATTGGAGAGCCACTTCGAAGGCATGCTGCTGGACTTCAACGGACAGGAGGTGGCCGTACCGTTCGTCGGCCGCTTCAACGCCTACAACCTGCTGGCCGTATTCGGCGCGGCAGTGCTGCTGGGGCAGAAGCCGGAGGAGGTGCTCATCGGGCTGAGCACGCTGCATCCCGTTTCCGGACGCTTCGAGACGATACGCTCGCCCCAAGGCTTCACCGCCATCGTAGACTATGCCCACACGCCGGACGCACTGGTCAACGTGCTGAATGCCATACACGGCGTGCTGGAAGGACGCGGACGGGTCATCACCGTCGTGGGTGCCGGAGGCAACCGTGACAAAGGCAAACGCCCCATGATGGCCAAGGAGGCCGTCCGGCAGAGCGACCGCCTCATCCTCACCAGCGACAACCCCCGCTTCGAGGAACCTCAGGACATCATCCGCGACATGGTGGCCGGACTGAACGCCGAGGAGATGCAGAAGACCCTCTGCATCACCGACCGCCGCGAGGCCATCCGCACCGCCTGCATGTTGGCACAGAAGGGCGACGTCGTGTTGGTGGCAGGCAAGGGACACGAGGATTACCAAGAGGTGAAGGGCGTGAAACACCACTTTGACGACAAGGAGGAGATCAGGAACATCTTCGCAGGCACTAATCATTAACCGCTAAACACTAAGAAATGCTATACTACTTATTCCAATGGCTTGATAAATACGACATACCCGGCGCGGGAATGTTTGCCTACACTTCGTTCCGCTCGCTGATGGCCGTCATCCTGGCGCTGCTCATTTCCAGCATCTGGGGCGACCGCTTCATCCACCTGCTGAAGCGGAAGCAAATCACCGAGACGCAGCGCGACGCCAAGATAGACCCGTTCGGGGTGAACAAGGTGGGCGTGCCCTCCATGGGCGGCATCATCATCATTGTGGCCATCCTCATCCCCTGCCTGCTGCTGGGGCGGCTGGACAACATCTACATGCTGCTGATGCTCATCACCACCGTGTGGCTGGGCTCGCTGGGCTTTGCGGACGACTACATCAAGATATTCAAGAAGGACAAAGAGGGCCTGCACGGCAAGTTCAAAATCATCGGCCAAGTGGGCCTGGGCCTCATCGTGGGCCTGACGCTCTACCTCAGCCCGCAGGTGGTCATCCGCGAAAACATCGAGGTGGAGCAGCCCGACGGACAGGTGGAGGTGGTGCACGCCGCCAAGGAAATCAAGGCCACGCAGACCACCATCCCTTTCTTCAAAAGCAATAACCTGGACTATGCCGACCTGATGGGCTTCCTGGGCGACCACGCGCAGGCGGCGGGCTGGGTGCTGTTTGTCCTGGTCACCATCTTCGTGGTGACGGCAGTCAGCAACGGCGCCAACCTGAACGACGGAATGGACGGCATGGCGGCAGGCAACTCGGCCATCATCGGCCTGACGCTGGGCATACTGGCCTACGTCAGCAGCCACATCGAGTTCGCGGGCTACCTGAACATCATGTTCATCCCCGGGTCGGAGGAGCTGGTCATCTTCATCTGCGCCTTTATCGGCGCGCTGATCGGCTTCCTGTGGTACAACGCCTATCCGGCGCAGGTCTTCATGGGCGACACGGGCAGCCTGACCATCGGCGGCATCATCGCCGTCTTTGCCATCATCATCCACAAGGAGCTGCTGATACCCATCCTGTGCGGCGTCTTCCTGGTGGAGAACCTGTCGGTCATCCTGCAACGGGTATATTATAAGGTGGGCAAGCGGCACGGGCGGAAACAACGCCTCTTCAAGCGCACGCCCATCCACGACCACTTCCGCACGTCGATGTCGCAGATAGAGCAGGGCTGCAGCGTGGTCTTCACCAAACCCGACCAGCTGTTTCACGAGTCGAAAATCACCGTCCGCTTCTGGATCGTGACCATCGTGCTGGCGGCGATAACCATCATCACGCTGAAGATAAGGTAGGAGGGCAGGCATGACCGATAAAACATACATACAAATATCATCCTCCCGCACCCCATGCAAGGGGTATTCCACCCCCTCCAGAATGCCCTGTAGGGCACTTCCGGACGGATGGCGCAGGAATCCTGCTGCGAGAGTATGAAATCTATACAAAGTAAACAAAAAGAAAGGAATCTTTATGGATATGAAACGAATCGTGATATTAGGCGCCGGCGAGAGCGGCTCGGGAGCCGCCGTGCTGGCCAAGGTGAAGGGCTTCGACACCTTCGTGAGCGACACGGGGAGCATCAAGCCCAAGTATAAGGAGCTGCTGGACAGCTATCAAATCCCGTGGGAGGAAGGCCACCACACGGAGGAGAAAATCCTTTGCGCCGACGAGGTGGTGAAAAGCCCCGGCATCCCCAACGACGCCCCCCTCGTGCAGAAGCTGAAGGCGCAGGGGACGCCCATCATCTCGGAGATAGAGTTCGCGGGACGCTACACCCATGCCAAGATGGTTTGCATCACCGGCTCCAACGGCAAGACCACGACCACGTCGCTCATCTACCACATCTCCAAGAGCGCGGGGCTGAACGTGGGCCTGGCGGGCAACATCGGCCGCAGCCTGGCCCTGCAGGTGGCCACGGAAGAGCACGACTACTACGTCATCGAACTTAGTTCCTTCCAACTGGACAACATGTACCGGTTCCGCGCCAATATCGCCGTGCTGATGAACATCACGCCCGACCACCTGGACCGCTACGAGCACGACATGCAGAAATACGTAGACGCCAAGTTCCGCATCACACAGAACCAGACGCCGGACGATGCTTTCATCTACTGGAACGACGACCCCATCATCCGCCGCGAACTGGCCAAGCACGGCCTGCAGGCACGCCTCTACCCCTTCTCCGCCGTCAAGGAAGATGGGGCCATCGCCTACGTGGAGGACGACGAGGTGAAGATTAACCAGCCCATCGCCTTCAACATGGAGCAAGAAGAGCTGGCCCTGACGGGCACGCACAACCTCTACAATTCGCTGGCCGCCGGCATATCGGCCAACGTGGCAGGCATCGACAAGGCCGACATCCGCAAGGCGTTGTCCGACTTCGAAGGCGTGCCCCACCGGCTGGAATACGTGGCAACGGTGCGCGACGTGCGCTTCATCAATGACTCCAAGGCCACCAATGTCAACTCCTGCTGGTATGCCTTGCAGAGCATGAAGACACCTGTCGTCCTCATCCTAGGCGGCAAGGACAAGGGCAATGACTACAAAGAAATCGAAGACCTGGTGCGACAGAAGTGCCGCGCGCTGGTATTCCTGGGCCTGCACAACGAGAAGCTGCACGCCTTCTTCGACCCGATGGGCCTGCCCGTGGCCGAGGTGCAGACCGGCATGAAGGATGCCGTGGAAGCCGCCTATCGCCTGGCCCAGCGCGGCGACACCGTATTGCTGAGCCCCTGCTGCGCCTCGTTCGACCTCTTCCAGAGCTACGAGGACCGCGGCGACCAGTTCAAGGCGTGCGTCAGGGCGCTTTAATCATTAACCATCAATCATTAAAGAAGAGTGGACTTTTTACGCAACATATTCAAGGGCGACAAGGTGGTATGGATCATCTTCCTCTGCCTGTGTGTCATCTCGATCATCGAGGTGTTCAGCGCATCGAGCACGCTGACCTACAAGAGCGGCGACCACTGGGCCCCCATCACACGCCATGCCGGTTTCCTGCTGGCAGGCACCGTGCTGGTGTGGCTCTTCCACCGCATCAAATACGGGTGGTACCAGTTGTTTCCCACCTTGCTGCTGCCCGTAGCCGGGGTGTTTCTCATCCTATTGCTGGCCTTCGACAACCTGCACATCGGCAGCATCCTGGTCATCGAGAAGACCAACGAGGCGGGCCGCTGGGTGAAGTTCTTCGGCGTTCCTTTCCAACCGTCGGAGTTTGCCAAGATGGGACTCATTATCTACACGGCCTACCGTCTGTCCCGGGGACAGACCATGGATGGAGCCGACCCGAACGCCTTCAAACACATCCTATGGGTGGCTGGGCTGACGTGCGTCTTCATCCTGCCCGAAAACTATTCCACGGCTGTGCTGCTGTTCGGCGTGATATACTTGATGATGTTCGTGGGCAGAATCCAAGCACGCAAGCTGCTAACCCTGGGCGGAAGTCTGGTGGCGGCGGCGACGTTGTTCGTCGGCTTCCTCTTCATCACGCCCAACGAGACGCTGGAGAAGATTCCCCTGGGCCACCGCTTCACCACGGTGAAAAGCCGCATCGCGGACTTCACCAGCGGCGACAAAGTACCCCCCGCCAAGTTTGACGTGGACGGCAACGGCCAGGTGGGACACGCCCGCATCGCCGTGGCCACCAGCGGATTCGTAGGTAAGGGGCCGGGCAATTCGGTACAACGCGACTTCCTGAGCCAGGCCTACTCGGACTTCATCTTTGCCATCATCATCGAAGAGCTGGGACTGGCGGGAGGCATCATCGTGGTGTCGCTCTACCTGTGGCTGCTCATCCGCTGCTGGCGCATCGCCAACCGGTGCGAGCGTGCCTTCCCCGCCTTCCTGGTTTTGGGCGTGGGACTGCTGCTGGCCGTGCAGGCCATGTTCAACATGATGGTAGCCGTGGGACTGGCTCCCGTCACGGGACAGCCGCTGCCCCTCATCAGCCGAGGCGGCACTTCGACGCTGATCAACTGCATCTACATCGGCATCATCCTCAGCGTCAGCCGCTACACCATCGAACTGGAGGAACGCCGCGAAGCCGCAGCCGCCAACCAGCTCTTGCCAGTCCCGGCAACGGATGCCAACGAAGCCGAATCGCCCCGCTCGCCCGCGTTGAACAACGACGACGAACTGGTCTGAGACATTGAACAAGAAAAAAGAAAGACCTATATGGATACGAAACAACAGACATCCCATCCAGCCGCGCCCCGCATCATCATCAGCGGAGGCGGCACCGGCGGGCACATCTTCCCCGCCATCTCCATCGCCAACGCGCTGAAGGCCCTGTGCCCCGACGCGGACATCCTCTTTGTCGGCGCGGAAGGCCGTATGGAGATGCAGCGCGTGCCCGATGCAGGCTACCCCATCATCGGCCTGCCCGTGGCGGGCTTCGACCGCCAGCACCTGTGGAAGAACTTCGCCGTCCTCGTCAAGCTGTTGCGCAGCCAGTGGCGGGCACGACGCATCGTCAAGGACTTCCGCCCGCAAGTGGCCGTGGGCGTGGGTGGCTATGCCAGCGGCCCGATGCTGAAAGTATGCGCCATGGCAGGCATACCTACCCTGATACAGGAACAAAACTCCTACGCCGGCGTCACCAACAAGCTGCTGGCCAAGCAGGCTGCCCGGATTTGCGTGGCCTACGACGGCATGGAGCGGTTCTTCCCCGCCGGAAAAATCATCCTGACGGGCAACCCCGTGCGCCAGAACCTGCTGGACAGCACCGTCACCCGCGAACAGGCCGCGGACCACTTCGGCCTCGACCCGCGGAAGAAGACCGTACTCATCTTAGGCGGAAGCCTGGGCGCACGCACCCTGAACCGCACGATGGAAGCCGCCCTGCGCGACATCAAGGGGCATCCCGAAGTGCAGTTCATCTGGCAGACGGGACGCATCTACATTGACGAGGTAAAGGCAGCCATCACCTCCTTCACGGGCGACACTATGCGCAACGTCCGCGTGGAGAGCCTGCCCAACCTCTACGTCAACGACTTCATCCGCGAAATGCCGATGGCCTACGCCTTGGCCGACCTCGTGGTGTCCCGTGCCGGGGCAGGCTCCATATCCGAGTTCTGCCTGCTGGGCAAGCCCGTCATCCTGGTGCCCTCGCCCAACGTGGCCGAAGACCACCAGACCAAGAACGCCCTGGCCCTGGTGCAGAAGGACGCCGCCCTCTACGTGAAGGACGCCGACGCCCCCACGCAACTGGTCAGCCTGGCCCTCCGGACGGTGATCGACGATGCCAAGCTGCACAGCCTGTCCGAGCACATCGCCCGCCTGGCCATGCCGGACGCCGCAGAGCGCATCGCCAAGGAAGTATTGAAACTCATACAACAATGAAAGGAAACGACATGAACATCGAAAGCATACAATCCGTCTATTTCGTCGGCGCAGGAGGCATCGGCATGAGCGCCCTCATCCGCTACTTCCTGGCGCGGGGCAAGCAGGTGGCCGGCTACGACCGCACGCCCAGCCCCCTGACCAAGCAACTCATTGCCGAAGGAGCACGCCTGCACTACGAAGAAAATCCCAACCTCATCCCCGACGACTGCCAGCGGCCGGACACAACGCTCGTGGTCTATACCCCTGCCGTACCTGCCGACCACTCCGAGCTGGTGTGGTTTCGTGAGCATGGTTTCGAGCCGCACAAACGCGCCCAAGTGCTGGGCCTCATCACCCGCAGCAGCCGCGGCCTGTGTGTGGCAGGCACCCACGGCAAGACCACGACCAGTACGATGGCTGCCCACCTGCTCTACCAGTCGCACGTGGGTTGCACGGCCTTCCTGGGCGGCATCTCCAAGAACTACGGCACCAACCTGCTGCTGTCCGCCACCAGCCCCTTCACGGTCATCGAAGCAGACGAGTTCGACCGTTCCTTCCACTGGCTCAGCCCGTGGATGAGCGTCATCACCGCCACCGACCCCGACCACCTGGACATCTACGGCACGCCGGAGGCCTATCTGGAGAGTTTCCGCCACTATACCACTCTCATCCGCCCGGGCGGCGCACTCATTATCCACAAGGACCTGGCCTTGCAGCCCGATATGCAGGAAGGCGTCTGCGTCTATACCTATGGACGCACGGAAGGCGACTTCCACGCGGAGAACATCCGCATCGGCGGCGGCAAGATATTCCTGGACTTCGTGGCACCTGACACGCGCATCGCGGACATTCAACTGGGCGTGCCCGTCAGCATCAACATCGAGAACGGCGTGGCCGCCATGGCACTGGCCCACCTGAATGGCGCCACCGACGCCGAAATCAAGCTGGGCATGGCCACTTTCCGCGGAGTGGACCGCCGCTTCGACTTCAAGCTGAAGACTGCCACACACGCCGTGCTGAGCGACTACGCCCACCACCCCGCAGAGATTGCCCAGAGCATCCGCTCCGTGCGCGAACTGTACGAAGGCCGGAAAATCACCGTCATCTTCCAGCCGCATCTCTACACCCGGACGCGCGACTTCCACGCCGACTTTGCCCGGAGCCTCTCGCTGGCCGACGAGGTCATCCTGACGGACATCTATCCGGCACGCGAAGAGCCTATCCCCGGCGTCACGAGCCAGCTCATCCTGGACGGCCTGCGCGAGGGCATCGCCAAGCGTCTCTGCCGCAAGGAAGACCTGCTTGCCCAACTCCGGCAAGAGACCGACCTCGAAGTGGTCATCGTGCTGGGCGCAGGGGATATTGACAGCCAAGCCCCCGGCATCGCCCGAATGCTGTCCGAGAGACTGAACGCCGAGAAACCCTAAAAAACGACCGCTTATGTTCAAGAAGATTCTGATAGCCATTTGCACCGCCGTGGCGGCCGCCTACCTCTTCCTGGCCGTCACAGCCTTCAACCGGAAGCCCGCAGGACAGGCCTGCCCCGGCCTGGAGCTGATTGTGCGCGACAGTGTCTACGCAGGCTTTGTCACCAACCAGGACATTTCCGCCTTGCTGCGCCGCCACAATCTCGACCCCGCGGGAAAGAACACGGACAGCATCGACACGCGCCGCATGGAGCAAGTCCTGGCCGGCCATCCGCTGATTGACGGGGTGGAGTGCTACAAGACCCCCGGCGGACGGGTGTGCGTCGAGGTCAGCCAACGACTCCCCATCCTGCGCGTCATGGGCGACGGCGACGACAGCTACTACGTGGACAGCAAAGGCCGCGTGATGCCCCTCTCGGCCAAGTGCGTGGCACGATTGCCCGTCGTCACGGGGCACGTCAGCCGCGACTTTGCCACCGGCCCGCTGTATGGCTTCGGACTCTTCCTGCAAGGCAATCCTTTCTGGCAGGCACAGACGGAACAAATCCACATCCTGCCCGACCAGACCGTCGAACTGGCTCCCCGTGTGGGCGACCACCTCATCTACCTGGGCAAGCTGCAAGGCTACGAGCACAAGCTCAGACGGGTGAAGTTATTCTACGAAAAAGCCCTGAACCGCGTGGGATGGAACAAATATTCGCGCATCAACGTGGAATTTGACAACCAAATCATCTGCACACGGCGTTAGCCTATGACAGAAAATAACTAACTTTGCAGCCAAATACTAAAAACAGAAATTATGTCAACAACAGAATTTATCGCCGCCATCGAGTTGGGTTCCTCGCGCATCGCCGGCATCGCCGGACGGAAGCACGACGACGGGAGCCTCGAAGTCCTGGCCTGCACCAGCGAGGATTCGTCCTCCTTCGTGCGCAAGGGCATCGTCTACAACATCGACAAGGCCGCCCACGCCATCTGCGGCATCGTTTCCGCGCTGGAAGGGCAGTTGGGACAATCCATCGCCAAGGTCTACGCAGGCATCGGAGGCCAGTCGCTGCGCTCGGTCCGCAACGCCGTGGGGCGCACATTGGACGAGGAAGGCATCATCTCCGACGAGCTGGTGGACGCACTGAACGAAGAAAACCGTCAGCTCACCCTGGTGGATATGTGCATCCTGGACGTGGCTCCGCAGGAATACAAGATAGACAATACCCTGCACGCCGACCCGGTAGGCGTGGCGGGACAACGCATCACCGGACAATTCCTCAACCTCATTGCCCGCCACCAGCTGAAGAAAAACCTGGAGCAGAGTTTCGAGAAGGCAGGTGTCAAGACGGCCGACCTGACCGTAGCCCCCTTGGCCCTGGCCCGCGCCGTGCTGTCCAAGAACGAGCTGCGCGCTGGCTGCGCTTTGGTGGACATCGGCGCAGACACCACCACCGTGCAGGTCTACAAGGACAACATCCTACGCTACCTCTGCGTGCTGCCCCTGGGCGGGAGCAACATCACCCGCGACCTCACCCAACTGAAGATTGAAGAGGAAGAAGCCGAACAACTGAAGCTGCAATACGGCGACGCCTGCACCCAGCCCGACGCCGACACAGACACGGCTGCCGACGCCTCGGCCACCTGCACCCTGAACGACGGACGCAACATCGAGCTGTCCGCACTGAACGACATCATCGGCGCGCGTGCCGAAGAAATCCTGGCCAATGCCTGGAATCAGGTCCAACAGTCAGGCTACGAGCGCGAACTGCTGGCAGGCATCGTCCTGACCGGCGGCGGGGCCTCCCTGCAAGGCACGGAAGCCCTCTTCCGCAAGCTGAGCCGCACGGAGAAGGTGCGCACGGCACTGACCATACAGGCCGACGTGCACGACGTCCCGGGCACCCTGCCCACGGACGGACGGCAGAACACCCTGCTGGGGCTCCTGGCCGAAGGCACGGTGAACTGCGCCGCGACACCCAAGCCGCAAACCAAGCCCGAACCGGCGCCGCAGCCCACTATTTTCCAGCAAGAAGAAGTAAAAATCCCCGAACCGCCCAAACCCGAACCCAAAGATACCAAGGGCAAGGAGAAAGACAAGGAGAAGGAGAAAACCACGAAGAAGCCCGCCACTGACACGGAAAAAGGCAAGAAAGGCTCCTTCTTCGGCAACCTGTTCGACAAGTTCCGAAACGAGGTCCTGGACGACAACAGCGACACGATGAACAACTAACCCTAAGCATTAATCATTAACCATTACATACAATGGACGACAGAGTACAATTCGACTTCCCCACCGATTCGCCTAAAATCATCAAAGTCATCGGCGTGGGCGGCGGCGGCGGCAACGCCGTCAACCATATGTACCGCGAAGGCATCCACGAAGTGGCGTTCGTGGTGTGCAACACCGACCGCAAGGCACTGGAAGAATCGCCCGTGCCCATCAAACTGCAACTGGGACACGAGGGACTCGGCGCCGGAAACCGCCCCAGCAAAGCCAAAGAAGCCACAGAAGAAAGCATCGAAGAAGTCAAGAATATGCTGAACGATGGCACCAAGATGGTGTTCATCACTGCCGGCATGGGCGGAGGCACCGGCACCGGAGCCGCACCCACCATCGCCCGCATCACCAAGGAGATGGACATCCTCACCGTGGGCATCGTCACCATACCCTTCCGCTGGGAGGGCGACAAGAAAATTGACCAGGCCCTGGACGGCGTGGAGGAAATCAGCCGCAACGTGGACGCCCTTCTGGTCATCAACAACGAGAAGCTGGGCGAGATTTATCCCGACCTCTCCGTCAAGAACGCCTTTGCCAAGGCCAACGATACCCTGCTCGTCGCCGCCAAGAGCATCGCCGAAATCATCACCATGCGCGGCATCATCAACCTGGACTTCAACGACGTGAAGACCGTCATGAAGGACGGCGGCGTGGCCATCATGAGCACCGGATTCGGCGAGGGAGAGAACCGCGTCAGCAAGGCCATCGAACAGGCGCGACACTCTCCTCTGCTGAACAACAACGACATCTTCAACTCCAAGAAGGTTCTGCTCAACATCTCCTACAGCCCCGACCACGAACTGATGATGAGCGAGATGGACGAG
This sequence comes from Candidatus Bacteroides pullicola, assembly GCA_019115825.1. Lineage (GTDB taxonomy): Bacteria > Bacteroidota > Bacteroidia > Bacteroidales > Bacteroidaceae > Bacteroides > Bacteroides pullicola. The sequence continues at coordinate 12,911 of DXCV01000078.1, read as the reverse complement.
GTGGACGACTTCATGAGCCACTTCAACCGCGACTTCGAGACCAAGTTCGGCATGGCCGAAGATCCCGAACTGGGCGAGCAGGTGAAAATCACCCTCCTGGCCACCGGATTCGGCATCCAGGACATCCACATGAAGGAAATGGACGAACGCATCGAACAGCGCAGCCTGGAGGAACAGAAACGCCTGGCCGAACTGGAAGAGAAGGAGGAAGAACGCCGCAAACGCCGCGAGACCTACTACGGCAAGGACACACGCGCCAAATACCAGCCCACGCGCCGCCGCCACATCTACCTCTTCTCCCCCGAAGACCTGGACAACGCCGGCGTGGTGGCCATGGTCGAGGAATCGCCCACCTACCGCCGCGACAAGACCACCCTCAACGCCATCCGCACCAAGGCCGAACAGGAGCGTACGGCTGCCCTGGCCGAAGGCGGACAGCAAGGGGAAGAAGAAGGGGTCATCACGTTCTAAACAAAATCAAAAAACAATAGCACTATGAGTTTATTCGACAAAGTCAGCGAAGACATTAAAACCGCGATGAAGGCCAAGGACAAAGTGGCCCTCGAGACACTGCGCAATATCAAGAAAGTATTCCTGGAGGCCAAGACCGCCCCGGGCGCCAACGACACCTTGAGCGACGAGGATGCCCTGAAGCTTATCCAGAAACTGGCCAAGCAGGGCAAGGATGCCGCTGCCATCTACGTAGAGCAGGGACGCCAAGACCTGGCCGACGAAGAACTGGCCCAAGTAAAGGTTATGGAGAACTACCTGCCCAAGCAACTCTCGCCCGAAGAGCTGGAGGCTGCCCTCCGCGACATCATCGCCCAGGTGGGTGCCACCGGTCCCAAGGACATGGGCAAGGTGATGGGCACCGCCACCAAGCAACTGGCCGGCGTGGCCGAAGGACGCGCCATTTCAGCGAAGGTGAAGGAACTGCTGAACAATTAAAAGTGAACAATTAAAAATGCCGGGCCACGGAGAGGGGAAAGACTTCCTGACTTCGTGGCCCGTTTTGTGTTCATACGCATTCCTTGTTCATTGCCCAACTCTTCATCCTTAATTCTTAATTCTCCATTCTTAATTTTTAATTATCAAACACCTCCCGCAACACCTCCACCGACTTCAGCTCGGGGAAATCCGGCAGATGCAGGCGATAGTAGGTCAGGATGACGTCCAGGCAGCGGGCACGCTCCTCGCGCGAGAGGCGGAAGAGGTGCATCGTGGCATAGTCCATGCGCATCAGGCGGGCCATGCGCGCGGCCTCGGCGGGGGCGATGCAGTCGCCATGACCCACGGGACGCAGGGGCGTGAAGCAGGCGGCACGCAGGTCAAACCAGTCGCCGTCGGCATAGCCCTCCAGGTTGGGATAGAGGCCCAGGAAACGCGAAAGGCGCATCAGGAAGACCAAGTGGAAATTGGCAAAACCCGCACGACACTCGTCCAGCCACAACAACGACGAGCGCAGGTAGGCAAAGAGCGGACGGTTCTCCGCCTCCTCGCGCAGCGCGCGGTAGAGAAACTCGGAAAGAAACAGGGCGATGGCCGCCTTGCACGGGTCGTAGGGCAGGGACAAATAAGGGTGCGCCGTCCGCGCCTCCTTCACCCGGCTGACGGGATTGTTGGGGCGCACATCGGCCTCCAGTTCCACCAACGCGGGCGGCTGGAAAAGCACGGAGCGCACCGCCGCACGGCGCGAGCGCGACACAGGTACCACAAACGACGCCCGCCCCGCCACTTCGGTATAGATGGTAGCCATCATCGCCGTGTCCTTGTAGCGCACGGTGTGGAGTACGATGCCTTGGGTCTTCTGCAACATAAATGATAAGTTATATCCTCCCGAATCTCCATCCCAATCCCAGCATCAGGTTATTAGGGTCCTTGAAGCGGCTGAGCTGGTAGCCCACGTGCAAGAAGAGGCGACGCGTCAGGCTGGTCTTCAGGGCGAGTATCTGGTAGAACGCATCGGTGTCACGCCCCTTGCAGAGGACGTTGCGCCCCACTCCCACGTTAATGGAGAAGATAGGCATTACCACCTCCGCCCGGAGGGAAAGCCCCACGGAGAACTGCTCGCGGAAGGGCGGGCGGTGGAAGCGGATGTTGTCCTCGCTGGGATAGATGAGACCATCGACAATGTGCCGGCCAATGTTGGCACTCTCGTCATACTGCGCATCCAGCGAGACGCCCGCGCGGAAATAGCGGCTGAAGTTGTACATGGGCGTGAAGTTCAGCCCCGCGATGCCGAACGAGCCGGGCACCAGCACGGGGTCGGCCTGGGCAGGATAAACAGCCTTCTTACGCGTGGCTCCATAGACCACCAGGTCATAACTCATCCGGCGGTGGAAATCCGCCTGTCCCAAGGACGAGAAGGTAGATGAAGCGGCGGAAGTTTCCTCAGGCTCTGCCGCACCGAAGCAGCGGGTCAGCCCCACCGCAGCGCCTATGGTATTGATGCCCGCATTGGGATAACCCGTGTTGCCGTTGCTGTAGTGCGTCACGTCCACACCCGCCTTGAGATACGTCTGCGCATCAATCTTCCAGTTGAGGAAGAGGCCCAGGTTGATGTAGGCATTTATCTTGCTGCCCACCTGTATATTCCGCGGATTGTCGGATTCATCGAACTTCTTCCAGCCGAAGGACGCGCCGAAGTTCCACTCATAGTCCAGCGACAGCCGCGGGGCCAGGGTAGCGATGCGGGCCGACTGGAAGGCATAGACGGACACGGGATTGCCCAGCTCGGAGGCATTGAAAAAAGTGTTGTATGCCACACCGATGCCCTGCACGACGTGGGGGAACATCCGTCCCCAATACGTGTCCGGCGCAAAGCGGAAGCCGTACTTCAGGTGACCGGAAAGGTTGGTGTTGATGGGGCGGTCCGCCTGGTTGTCCCCCCGTAGGAAACTACCGGTAGGAAAGACGTAGGCCGGACGGAACTCTGCACTGAGTACATGGTTCAGGCGGGGGCGCGCGGTGCTGTCGGCGGGCAGGGCGGCTTGCGCAAAGGGCGCAAGGGCCAAGGCCAGAAGTAGGAACAGGGAGCGAGGGTTATTCTTCATCGGTGTGGTTCAAGTCAGTTCGGATATAGAAATAGTCATAAGGACGGTCGCTGGTCAGCTTGCCGCTGAAGGTGCGCGTCCGGCCGTTGTCGGGATTGGAGCAATGCAGGGTGAAGGGGACAGAGTAGTTCTCTACCGACACGTAGACGCCCACCTCCATCTTTTTGCCGGCGGGCACGGGGACACGGGCGGAGAAGTTTTTGTCCAAGCCGGCAGGCAAGTCCTGTTCTCCCAGGCTGAAAGTGGCGCGTGTATCCCGCATGACGGGTTTTCCTCCTTCCACATCGGGGATGGCGACCTCGGGCAAGGGGTTGCCCAGGATGGTGGTATAGTAATCCGCAGGCATCACCTGGCCGGGGATGGAGAAGCGGACGCGGCGCACGGCCTTTTCATACGGGCGGATATTGACCCATACCGTGTCGGCAGCCAACGTATTGTCTACAATAAGACTGTACACCCACTCCGCCTTGTAGTCGTAGGTGAAGAATTGACTCCAATCATAGGCCACACTGTCCACGCGGTATTTGGAGCCGGGGGCCAGGAGGAGAGGAATCAGTTTTTCCTCGTACATATTGCCCACGGCCAGGCCGAACTCCACAGGATGGTCATAAAGGTTCTCCCGGAGTGTCAGCTCCAGCTCGTGCCCGCCGCGCCGCGCCGCCTCCAAGTCGAAAAATTCATTGTAGATGCGGACGGTGCCCACCTGTCCTTCTTCCAGCGGCAGATAACAACTATTGCCATCCTTGTCAGTGCACTGCGTGCTGAAGCCATATCCCAAGTCTTCAAAATAGCGTACGCCCCAGTTGTCCGCCTCAAAGGAGACGGTAACCGGTTCGTCCGCCCGCTCGATGGTGACGGACGGAGGCTCACCGGGCATGAACTCGTCGATGAACACGTCGCTGTTACATCCAGCCAGCAGCAGGGAGAGTAGCCCCGCCGTGCAGGCAAGACGCGTATATAACTGTTTCAGTAAAAGCATATTCCGCATATAAATCCTATGGAAAAACGCACATCGTTGTCCGTTCCCCCCCGCAAAAGTAGGAAATATCGCTGGAATAATCGCGCTTAGTGCTTGTCTTTTATCTCAATCGCTTTGATGAACTTCGCCGGATTACCACCGACAATGGTCATGGGCGGTACATCGTGCGTAACCACACTATTGGCGCCAACGATAGAACCATAGCCAATGCGCACACCGGGCAGGACAGTAGCGCCAATGCCAATCCATACCTTGTCCTCAATGACAATGGGACGGCCGTATGTGGCACTGCGGTTATCGGGATTCGGGTCGTGGTTGATGGTGATAAGGTTCACTTTCGGGGCAATGAATACCCCCTCGCCGATGGTGATGCCGCCACGGTCGAAGAAGGTGCAGCCTTGCTGAATCCAGCAGCCTTTGCCTATGCGGATATTCTTGCCATAATCCACGTAAAACGGAGGCAGCAGCGTGGTGCTGGGGTCTATCTCCCTGCCCGTGATGCGATGCAGGTAGTCGTGCACTTCTTCCTGCGAAAGCCATCCTTTGGCATTCATTTCGGCAGCCGTCTTCATCGTGTCGAAGATGGTACTGATCAGTTGGTCGTAACCGGGTTCGTCAGGCGAAACCATTGCGCCCGAAAGGTCTTTCTCGAAAATATCCATATTGTTTTCTGTTTTAAGATTTCGGTGCAAAGGTAGCTGGGCTTATTGAGAAAGGCTTTGCCCGCCGGCTCAAAGTATTTTGCCGTACAGTTCAATATGGAATATCAGACGCTGTGAACGGGTGAACAGCCGTACAGCCCTTTATATGCCTTTGAGAAGTGGGACAAGTTCTTGAAACCTACCTCGTAACAGATGTCTGTCACTTTCCGTGCGCCGGACAGGATGAGTGCATGGGCAGCTTCGAGCCTGCGGCGAATCACCCATTTTTGAGGAGACAGGCTGCTCACTTTGCTGAAATCGCGTTTGAACGTGGCAAGGCTGCGCCCGGTGTAATTGGCCATTTCCTCCAAGGTAAGGTCGTTCATGTAGTTCTGCTCCATAAAGCCCATGATGTCTAGTTTCCACGGGTCGGTAAAATCAAAAAGCGAGGCATACAGATTCCGGTCCGTGTTCAGCAGCACATACATGCCCTCTGTCATCTTCAATTCCAGCAACTCATCCGTAGGGCGGATGCCGGAATCAAAATAAGGAGTCATCGACTCGAACAGGCTGACTATGTCGGGGCGGTTTGACGGCAGTCTGTACACGCTGACTTTGCTTCGCCGTGCATTCTCCGGCAGGCTTTCCTTATCCAAACGGCTGTAAAAGCTGCGCAGAAATTTATCCGTGAACATCAAGAAGATAGCCTTGAACTGCTCCTCTTTGTAGGCTTGCTTGGTGAGCTGCACACCGAAATCCTTGCGGATAAACGCACAATCCCCCTTGTGCAGCCGGGTGACTTTCTCATGCTCCTTTATTTCCAATTCTCCGGAATACATATAGACCAATACATGAGAATGGTTGCGATGCAGGCAACTGCTCCCATTGTCAGAATACATGGTCAGAAAAATGTCCGAGTAACGCAACGTATTGATACCTTTCAAACGGTCTGTTTCCATCTTCAGTTGTTTTGAGGACAAAGGTAAGCATTTGCGTTGATACCAAGCATTCCGCCCCGCCACTTTTTCCTCCCGTTCACCCCATTGTGCCCACCTGTATCCCCGCCCGCGCTTACCCGTACCTGCGGGCACGGGCGGAGGTATGGCTAAGCGAGGGCGGAGGTACGGGTAAGCAAGGACGGGGATATGACTCAAGAATAACGCAGGAAACTTGAACGAATTGCCCGCCATCTCGTTTTATTGTCGTATCTTTGCAGGTGTATTCATTAACGAACCTGTAGCTTTTTCATTTTATTAATTCTACTACTTATGTACATAAAACGTCTGTTTCTGAAAAACATAGGACCGTTCAAGGAAGCCGAGCTCCAGTTTGCCTGGAAAGCTACTGAAGACAAACAACCGGTCACGGTGATCACCGGCGTCAACGGTGCAGGAAAATCCGTCATCATTGATGCTATCCGGGCAGCATTGAGCGGACAGCCATTGGAGCGCAACATTGTAGCGGACATCTCCAACTTCAAAATAGAAATAGACTCCTGCATCAATGGAGCGGATGTACAGTTGGTTTCCCAAGAATTAATGGGCGGTCATATTAGATCCGCAGATTACAAACGGGTTGCCCAATATCTGCAGCGCGGCTACCAAATGGGGGATGACATCCAGCCTTGGATCATAGATTATTGGTCTTCACGAACTGCCACAGATTCTTTCACCATACACGCCATCACGGGCATTCAACACGAAGAAGTGCTGAAAGACGTGATGTTGGACAGGAAAAGCAATCTCCAGTTGACCAACTTCATTTGCCACGTGGACTACCTGCGCAGCAGCGATGTACCCGAAGAAAAAACTACCGGTACATACTTGTATGAGCAAATCAAGCATGCCATCAACCTCTGCGTGGATAATGGCCAATTCAAATATGTGCGCCGCACAGATCTGCAACCCGTCATCGAACAGAATGGAAGGGAAGTTACCCTAGACAAATTGAGCAGTGGCAACATCTTCCTGATAGAACATATCGTGCTCCTGCTCTGCAAGATGTATTCGGTCACCACGCTGCGCAATGCACCGATAGCCCAACTTCAGAAGACTCCCGGCTTGCTCCTGATAGACGAAATTGAGACTCATTTGCATCCCAAATGGCAAAAGGCCATCTTGTCCATCTTGCGCAAGATGTTTCCACAAATGCAAATCATACTTACCACGCATTCCCCATTCATCGTATCCTCCCTGCCGGGAATGCGCATCTACACCTGCAAGCCACAACCCGGCTGCAGCCAGGTCTTTGACGAGACGGATGTCTATGACAACCTCCCCGTGGATGAAGTACTGATGAGCGATGCATTTAACGTGCAACCGTTTAACGAACGGATTACACAACTGCAACAAGACCGGAAAAAGGCCATCGAAGCCAACGAACTGGGAAAAGCCCAGGACATAGCCAAGGAACTTTCACGCATCAACCCGGAGTATTTTGCATATCTGGACATTGAGGATAAACTGAAAGGATTGGAACAATGAGACACATAGACAGATTGCCTTGCCCGGACATCCTCGCCCGCAAGCAGGCAGAATGGCAACGGAAATATGAGGAAAAGCTGGCGACCCATCCACAAGCCAGGCCTGACAGCAGCAAATATGCCCACAAGGATGTAAGGGAACAGCTATGGGCCATGTCGCATGGCAAGTGCTTTTATTGCGAAAGCCCGCTGACCGACACGCCCAAGGAGGTAGACCATCTAGTGGAAGTATCTGTTGATGCATCCAAAGCGTATGAATGGGGCAATCTCTACCTGGCCTGCCCCAACTGCAACGACAAAGCACCGGCCAATGTAATCCCCGTAACCGCTGCCCTCGACCCCTGTCGGGACAGCGACGAGGAAATCCAAGCCAACATCACGTTTGAAGACGAAGTAATACGGGCTGTACCCGGCTCTGTAAAAGGTTTGAATACCATCCAAAAATATCGTCTCAACACGGAACTGCTGGACAGCAAACGAGCCAAATGGCTGAACAGAATTGCAAAAGTTATCATAAACATACAGGACAACTTGATAAAAGAAGGCAGAGACCGTTGCACAGCCGAAGAAATGCGCAGATTGCAACTATTCATGCAACCGGACAGCCCTTATAGCCTGATGAGCACTATATATATCAGCAAAATCAAATTATTGTCGTATCTTTGTGCCCATTAAACAGAAAACATTTACCATCAATGAAGATAGAAGAAAAACTGACCGCCGCCGTCGTGAGCGGCCTGAAAGCACTCTACGGGCAGGACGTGCCCGAAGCGCAAGTGCAGTTGCAGAAGACGAAGAAAGAGTTTGAAGGACACCTGACACTCGTAGTGTTCCCCTTCCTGCGCATGTCCCGCAAGGGGCCCGAGCAGACGGCGCAGGAGATAGGCGAATACCTCGTGGCCAACGAACCCGCTGTGGCCGCCTACAACGTCATCAAGGGCTTCCTGAACCTCACCGTGGCTCCCGCCGCTTGGATTGAACTGCTGGACGACATCCACGCAGACGAGCAATACGGACTGACACCCGCCACGGAGCAATCGCCGCTGGTGATGATAGAGTATTCGTCGCCCAACACCAACAAGCCCCTCCACCTGGGACACGTGCGCAACAACCTGCTGGGCAACGCCCTGGCCAACATCATCGCCGCCAACGGCAACCGCGTGGTGAAGACCAACATCGTCAACGACCGCGGCATACACATCTGCAAGTCCATGCTGGCGTGGCTGAAGTATGGCAACGGCGAGACACCCGAATCCTCTGGCAAGAAGGGCGACCACCTCATCGGCGACTACTACGTGGCCTTCGACAAGCACTACAAGGCCGAGGTGGCCGAACTGATGGAGCAGGGTCAGACGAAGGAAGAGGCCGAGGCCAACGCCCCGCTGATGAAGGAAGCACGCGAGATGCTCGTGAAGTGGGAAGCCGGCGACCCTGAAGTACGCGCCCTGTGGCAGAAGATGAACGACTGGGTGTATGCGGGCTTCGACGAGACGTACCGCATGATGGGCGTCAGCTTCGACAAGATATACTACGAATCCAACACCTACCTGGAGGGCAAGAAGAAAGTCCCCGAAGGCCTTGACAAAGGTCTGTTCTACCGCAAGGAAGACGGCTCCGTGTGGGCCGACCTCACGAACGAAGGACTGGACCACAAGCTGCTGCTCCGCTCGGACGGCACGTCGGTCTACATGACGCAGGACATCGGTACCGCCGAGCAGCGCTTCGCCGACTACCCCATCGACAAGATGATCTACGTCGTGGGCAATGAGCAGAACTACCACTTCCAGGTGCTCTCCATCCTGCTGGACCGCCTGGGCTTCGAGTGGGGCAAGAGCCTGGTGCACTTCTCCTACGGCATGGTGGAGCTGCCCGAAGGCAAAATGAAGAGCCGCGAGGGCACCGTGGTGGACGCCGACGACCTGATGGCGGAGATGATTGCCACCGCCCGCGAGACGAGCGGCGACCTGGGCAAGCTGGACGGCCTGACACCGGAGGAAGCAGAAAACATCGCCCGCATCGTGGGCCTGGGCGCACTGAAGTACTTCATCCTCAAGGTGGACGCCCGCAAAAACATGACGTTCAACCCCAAGGAGTCCATTGACTTCAACGGCAACACGGGCCCTTTCATCCAGTACACCTACGCCCGCATCCGCTCGGTGCTGCGCAAGGCCGCCGAGGCAGGCATCTCCCTGCCCGAACGCCTGCCCGAGGGCATCAGCCTCAGCACGAAGGAAGAAGGACTGGTGCAGATGCTGGCCGACTTTGCCGGCGTGGTGCGTCAGGCAGGCACGGACTACAGCCCGTCCGTCATCGCCAACTACTGCTACGACCTGGTGAAGGAGTACAACCAGTTCTACCACGACTTCAGCATCCTGCGCGAGGAGAACGAGGCCGTGCGCCTCTTCCGCCTGGTGCTCTCGGCCGAAGTGGCGAAGATCGTGAAGCTGGGCATGGGTCTGCTGGGCATCGAGGTGCCGGAGCGGATGTAACCAGCCATCATCATTTACCCGCTCTCACGGAAACTGCAACGTGAAGCAACTGCCCTGCCCCACGGCGGACTGCAACACGATGTTGCCGCCGTGGCGGTTCATGATTTGGCGGCAGAGGCTGAGGCCGATGCCCGAGCCGCCGGGCTTGGTGGTGAAGAAGGGGACGAACACCTTGTCCTGCACGCCGGGGAGGATGCCCTCGCCGTTGTCGCGCACATAGATGAGGCATTTCCACGACAGGGCAGTGGACGTGCCCACCTCAATGAGGGGGTCGGTGCGCTTGGCACAGGCCTCGAGGGCGTTCTTCACCAGGTTGATGAGCACCTGCTCCACCTGGGGGCGGTCCATATAGACAATGATGTCGTCCGCGGGAAGATAGATGCGGAGGGCGGGATGGTCGGGGTAAAGCTTGCGGAGGTCGGACAGCAGCTCGCGGATGGAGACGGGACGGCGCACAGGCGACGGTAGGCGCGTCAGCTTGCGGTAGTTCTCCACAAACTCCAGCAGACCCTTGCTGCGGCGGCAGATGGTGCGCATGCCCTGCTGCATCAGGGCGTAGCTGCGCTCGTCCACCGGGCGGTCGCTCAACGTCTCGCTCAGGGAAAGGATGGGAGTGATGGAGTTCATGATTTCGTGGGTCAAGACGCGGATGAGCTTCTGCCACGCCTCCATCTCGTTGCGCTCCAACTGGCGGGTGCGGAACTCACGTATGGCGTCGCTCAGTTCGTCGGCCATCTCCTCCATGGCGTGGTTGCGATAGGGCGAGCGGAAGGACAGGTTCATGTCTTCATGCCGAAGACTCTCGGCCAGGCGGCGCATCATGCGCAACTGCACCAACTGCATCCGGTAGAGGCGCACACCGAGGACCACCAGCAGGAGGCCGCACGCCGCCGTGCTGAACCACAAGCCGCGCACGCCCAGCCAGTAGGCAGCCACGGACAGCAGGGCGATACCTGCCACGTGGAGGATGACGAGGAGGGAATAGCGTATCATAAGCCCAGTTTTTCCAGTTTACGATAGAGGGCGAAGCGGGTGATGCCCAGATACTCCGCCGCGCGGGTCATGTTGCCGCCGCTGAGGCGCAAGGCTTGCTCCACGGCCTCACGCTCCAGTTGCTCCAGATTCAGCGTGCGACTTTCCTCCGCGGCTTTGGCGGAGGGGATGGCAGACGGCTGCAGGGGGAAATCCTCCGGGCGGAGCAACGACCCGCCGCCCAGCAGCACGGCCCGCTCCAGGGTATGTTGCAGCTCGCGCACATTGCCCGGCCAGGCATAGCGCAGCAGCTTGTTCTTCGCCTCGCGTGTCAAGCCACGCATCTCCTTGCCATACTTGCGGGCATAGCGTTGCAGGAAGTGGTCGGCCAGGAGAAGGATGTCGTCGCCCCGCTCACGCAAGGGGGGTATGTGCAGCTCGATGGTGTTGATGCGATAGAGCAGGTCTTGGCGGAAGCGCCCCTCCTCCACCAGGCGATGGATGTCGGCATTGGCGGCACAGATGAGGCGCACGTCGATGGGCGTGGGCTGCGTGCCGCCCAGGCGGACAATCTGCCGTTTCTCCAGCGCAGTGAGCAGCTTAGCCTGCATGGGCAGGGAGAGGTTGCCAATCTCGTCGAGGAAGAGCGTGCCGCCCGTGGCCGCCTCCATACGCCCGGCCTTGGACTTGCGGGCATCGGTGAAGGCGCCCTTCTCGTAGCCGAAGAGCTCGCTCTCGAACAGTTGCTCGGGGATGCTGCCCAGGTCGATGGTGACGAAGGGGCGGCCGTGGCGGGGCGAACAGCGGTAGAGCATCCGGGCGATGACATCCTTGCCCGTGCCGTTCTCGCCCAACACCAATACATTGGCATCGGCCTCGCGCAACTTTTCCACGGTGGCCAATACCTGGCGCATGGGTTCGGACTGTCCGATGAAGCGGTCGTCGCCCATGCCGCCCGCCGGGTCACTCAGCACCTCCACCTGCTCCTTCAGCAAGGACACCTCACAGCGGGAGCGGCGCAGCTTCATGCCAGAAGAGAGGGTGGCCAGCAGTTTCTCCTTCTCCCACGGCTTGGGGATGAAGTCGGTGGCGCCGGCCTTGATGGCACGCACGGCCTTGTCCGTGTCGGCGTAGGCGGTCATAAAGATGACCACCGCCTGCGGGTCGAGGCGCAGGATCTGCTTCAGTGCGTCGAAGCCCTCCTGCCCGCTCACCACGTCGCGGCTGAAGTTCATGTCCAGCAGGATGAGGTCGGGGCCGAAGGTGCGCATGAAGTGTTCGATGCGTTCGGGCGTGACGGCCACCTTGACCTTCTCCGCCAGCGGCTCCAGCAGCAGGTTGAGGGCGAAGAGCACGTCTTCGTTGTCGTCCACGATGAGGATTTTTCCGAGTTTGTCCATTGTATAAATGATAATTTATCTATTTAATGAAGAATGATGAATTAAGAATTAAGAATGAAGAATTCTGTAGGAACCCCTTCAGACGCCACGCGCCAATTCTTCATTCTTAATTTTTAATTCTTCATTAAAGCGCGCTTGCGCGCGCTAAATTCCTATTTATCTTCCTGCCCGCAAAGATAGGCATAATATCCGTGTGTTGTGCGTGCGGATACGCACGTTTTTTGTGCGGGAACGCACACGGCCGGGCGGTTCCACCATCGTCTTAATCCCTGTAAAACAATGCGTTGCCTGTTTGGCACGGGATTTGATACCTTATCCGTGACCAATAGCATTGTTATGAAGCATCGTATCCTATACAGCCTCCTGCTCCTCGCCCTGGCGATGCCCGCCGCCGCACAGGGGCAGGCCCTGACGCTGACGTTGCAGCAGACCATCGAACGTGCCCGCGACCTGTCGCCCGACGCGCAGAGCGCCCGCCACACCTTCCGCTCCGCCTATTGGAACTACCGCTACTACCGCGCCAACTACCTGCCCGCCCTGACGCTCAGCTCCGAACCCTATATGGACCGTGCCATCAACCGCATCACCCTGGGCGACGGCTCGGTGCGCTTCGTGGAGCAAAACCTGCTGAGCACCGACCTCACCCTGAGCGTCACGCAAAACGTGGCACTGACCGGCGGCACTTTCTTCCTCAGCACCTCCGCCCAGCGGCTGGACATGCTGAGCGACCATAGCTCGTCGTGGCAGACCTCGCCCGTGATGGTGGGCTACCGGCAAAGCCTCTTCGGCTACAACAGCCTGAAGTGGGACAAGCGCATCGAGCCGGTGCGCTACCAGGAGGCCCGCAAAACCTACGTGGAGACGCTGGAGCTGGTGGCCGCCACCGCCACGGAGA
>DXCV01000077.1 GCA_019115825.1 Candidatus Bacteroides pullicola | reverse complement strand
GCATAAGGGTGTTTGCCGGGATGCCGGATAGTTTGGGAGATACGGAGTATTCCTTGGAGATTCCGGGAAACGGCGCGGGTACATATACCCTGTGGGTACTGGTGGACGAGACGATGTATGTCGGGGAGTTCGAAGTGGAATAAGAGAAACATCTTCTTGCTCTTTTGACTATATGTGCATTGAGTGTATGATTGCAATCAATATGTGTTTTTAACTTTTTAATTATTAGAATTTTATGAGAAAATTTATTTTGTTAGCCATGTTGGTAGTGGCTTCTGTAGGAGGTGCCAGTGCCGCATTGATTTATCAGACTTGGTGCGGTAAAGTTGTGACAACGGTAGATAATAGTTGGTTTGATTCTCAAGAAGAAGCAGACGCCTATCATGCCGCAATAGATGAAGCTCTTTGTGGGCCGAGGCCTTAAATTGCGTGAATTAAATTCATAGTGGAATGCCCTTTTTCGTGCGGCATTTTAGGTATGTAAGACTTGTTTAATGAGGTGAGGATGTCTGATTCATCCTCACCCTCATATTATTTGTCCGGCGATTGTGTTTTAAGCGAGTATTAGAGTTTTAATGTATGATAACTGATTTGTTATGAGAATAAAGCTACTTCTTTTTTTGTCCATAGTCACTCAGTTGTGTTTCGCTCAAAGAATTTTGAGGGATGACAGTAGCAATAGACCAGCCAGGCTGGCCAAAGTGGAATTGCTGGACAAAAGTGAGTTCCAGTGTGTGTATCTTCACGAGATTTATGATCCGGGGCTGGATTTTAGGAAAAAAGTGTATGAGATACTGGAAGTAGGCACGAGGTATAGCAAGTATGAGAATTATGGTGCCTATCGGTTGGACTCCTTGATTAATGCCCGAATAAAGGCAGGAGAAATCATTACTTCGGGGCTGCATTCAGAGTTCTTTTCCCAATTCCGACCGACTTTGGAACACCTTATTAAGGATATGAAAGGTGCGAAATTGACGATGTACGATCAGGTGTTTGTGGACAATTTTGTCTACGAAGAGCCTGTGCCTGCCATTGCGTGGTCGTTGCAACCGGACACGCAGGAGGTTTGTGGCTATGTCTGTCACAAGGCCGTGGCAAAATTCAGGGGCAGGACATGGACGGCTTGGTATAGTGACATCCCTTTGAACAACGGTCCGTGGAAATTCGGCAATTTGCCGGGACTCATCCTGAAGGTGGAGGATGACAGGGGGGAACATTCTTTTGAGGCAGTCGGTTTCAAACGGGACAAGATTGATTTCGGATACAAGAAGCGCAGTTATATGAAAACCACCCGGGAAAAGTTCAACAAGGCTTTGTGGGAGTATAAGAATCACTCTTGGAAGATGATAGAAGGGACGGAATATCAACCCAAGAATGTAGATGGTTCTGCGGTGGAAATCCCCAAAACGAAGATGTTTTACAACCCGATAGAACTGGAGTAGGCGGATGAGGCGTGCGTTTGTGCTGATAATCCTTTGGACAATAGGATTGTGCGGTTGTCTGTCCGCCCAAGTGAAAGGCGTGGTGCGTTCGGACAAGGGGGAACCTTTGGCGGGTGCGATGGTCAAGGCGGTGGATGCCGATGGCGGGGTGCTGGCCTATGCCATTGCCGACGGCGAGGGACGTTACAGACTGCTGCTGGAGCCCCTGCCCGAACCGTTGCGCCTGGTGTTCTCGTGCATGGGTTACGAGACGCTGGAGCGGACGGTGGACGACCTGGCTCAGCTGGTGGACGTGCGCTTGCGGGAGAAAGCGTTCGAACTGAAGGAACTGGTGGTGCGGGTGCCGCCTGTCCGGGCCTTGGGTGACACGTTGCTGTATGACGTGGCATCCTTTCGCAGTCAGTCCGACCGGAGCATCGAGGATGTCATCAAACGGCTGCCGGGCATACGGGTGGAGAATGACGGGCGCATCTATTACAACGGCGAGGCCATCAACAAGTTTTATATAGAAAATCTTGACCTGCTGGGCGGCCGTTATGCCATCGCCACGCGCAACATTTCGCCGGACGACATTGCTTCGGTCAGCGTCTACGAGAACCACCAGCCCGTGCAGGCGTTGAAAGACTTGAAAGTGAGCGACCGCGCGGCCTTGAACCTGACCTTGAAGCGGCAGCGCATGTTGAAGCCCATCGGTTATGTGAAGGGCGGAGCCGGTTGGGGCGAAGAGATGAAGTGGCAGGGAGAACTGTTCGGCATGTTGGTGTCGCCCAAGAACCAAACCCTCGTCACCGCGAAGGGCAACAACTTCGGCGAGACCTATCGCAACGAGACGCAACAGTTGATAGGCGACTTGTTCGACACGAAGACCCTGGCTTACGGGCTGTTCTCGCAGATGCCCTTCGGCGAGGCGCAAATTCCGCGGTCGCGCTATCTGGAGAATCGTTCGGCCACGGCTTCGGTGAACACTTTACAGAAGTTGCGCGAGCACCTGACGCTGACCTTCACCGCGGATTACATCCGGGACAAGGATTCGTACCGGAACAGCCGGGTGACGGAATACTATGCCACGGGCGAACAGCCGGTGCGCGTAGCTGAGGATAGCCGGTCACGGCTGGGCGGCCACGAGGCCAATGCCTCCCTCAAAGTGGAGAACAATGCCCCGGCCTGCTATGTGTTCAACGAACTGCGCTTCAAGGGCCGCTTCAATGCCAACGATTACCGGCTTTCCCAGACACTTCCCATGGAGCAATCCTTGCGCAACCGCGACTTCAACGTCAGCAACCAATTCAGTGCCGTGTTCCGCCGGGAGCGTCGGGTGTACGAGGTGCGGTCGTTGGTTTCCGTCTCGCATACGCCGTCCAATGTCCTGCGGGCTTCCATTCCCTCGCGGGATTCGCTGCTGGTCAGTCAGTCGGCCGAAGGCTTGTCGTTCCATACCTTGGAGAGCACGGGCTTTTCCTGGCTGGCCGGGCCTCATGCCAGCGTGGGTACAGACTTGTCCTTCGAGTCGTTCTATGAGACATTCCGTTCGGATGGGTGGCCGGGTGCGGCGGCGGGCGAGCGTTATGTGAACGATGACAGCGGCTACAAGCTGGTGACGTCCGCGGAGCCTTATTTCCAGTGGAAGGGGGATTGGGTGACGTGGCGCGCATCGGTGCCGGTCAGGATGCACGACCTGAGATACCGGGATGTCCGGGGAGGTGACCTGTATAGCCTGCACAAGCCTTATGTGGAGTTCCGCACCTCGTTCCATCTCTTTCTGCCCCGCAATGTGAAGGCCATGATAGAGGGCGGCCGACGGTATTCCTTGGGCGGTATGGAGGACTTTGCCGTCCGTCCGGTCTATGTCAGTTACCGCCAGCGCAGCACCATCGGCGCGGGCGTGCTGGGCGTGCGCCGCAGCGATTATGTGTCGGCGTCCGTGCGCTACCGCAATGCGGTGGAAGGTCTGTTCTGCTCGCTCCGGGGAATGTTCAGCCGGACGGTCAACAATCGGATGAGGACGCTGGCGGCGGATGCGGAACAGACGGAGACCGGGCAGGTGGAGGCCCGCAACAAGGGCTGCAATGCCGATGTGCAGGCCTATGTCTCCAAGAACGTCCATGCGTGGAACACGACCTTCTCGTGTCTGGGGAGCGCGGTTTTCCTGAAGCGGTCCACCCAACGACAGGGAACTGTGATGGATATCAAGAACCGGCTGTACACGTTGCGCGGGGAGGTGCAAAGTTATCTGTTCGGTGACAAGCTGTCCCTGTCGCTGACGGGGGAGTACATGCGGACCACCCAGGCATCCGACGTGCTGGCATCGCTCGCGTCGGTGGACGATGTGACGGTGAATGGCGGCGTATCGGTCTTTCCGTTCAAAGCGTTCGAGGTGTATGTGCGGGCGTATTATAGTTGTTCGTCGCTGTCGGGTGGCGATGGCCGGACCAATGTTTTTGTGGACGGTGGAATCCGCTATTCTTTGGGCAAGTTTGACTGGGAATTGTCCGGGCGCAACCTGACAGACCGCCGGGTGTATGCCTACAGTCAGTTCAGCCGGTATGACTTGTACGTGTATTCATTTGCGCTTCGTCCGTTGGAGGTGCTGCTGAGCGTGAAATATAGCTTCTGAGCGTGTTTTGCCCGGGACAGTTTTGTCAGGCTTCGCAAAAATGCCTTACCTTTGCAGGGACATAAAGAAACATCTGCCCATGCCCACCCGTATTCCTGAAATAGATTACCTCCGTTGTGTCCTCATCCTCCTGATGGTGGCTTTCCACCTGGTGTACATCGGCGACAGCTATCCGTATGCCAAGCAAGTGGTGTACACCTTCCACATGCCCGGCTTCCTGCTGATTTCGGGTTATCTGGCTCATCCTCGCAAGTCGTGGGGCGCGTTGGGGCGGAAGCTGCTGTGGGTGTTCATTCCTTATTTGATTATGGAGACGGGCTACACGGTGATGTGCAGCCTGTTGCCTGTGCGTGAGCATCTGGATGGGTTGACGCCCGCAGTGCTGTTGGAGAAGGTGTTCCTGCATCCGTTGGGACCCTATTGGTACCTGCATACGTGGATGCTCTGCTTGTTGCTTCAGGCGGTGGTGTGGCACGGGGTGCGTGCCGGACTGTTCACCAAGCTGGTGGCCTTCGGGCTGGCGTTGTGGGGACTGGACGTGTGCGGGCTGCTTTCTTTCCCCACGGCGATGTATTTCGGGGCCGGATGGGCGGTGGCCGGGGCGGGCTTCCGCTTTACGGAAGTGTTCCGTCCGTCGGGGGTGGCGCTGCTGCCGGTGGTCGCGTTGTGTCTGTTTCCTTTTAACCTGGACCGGGGGACTTTGGGCGGGGTGGTCATCACGTTCTTCTGCCTTTGTTTCCTGCTGTGGACTTACCGGTGGTTGCCCCGGCGTGTGGAGCGGATGGCCTGCTTTGTCGGGCGGAACACATTGCCTGTTCTGTTGTTCTCGCCTGTCTTTACGTTTGTTTCCAAGCTTTATCTTCCTTATTTCAGGTTCGAGCCGACGGGGATGTTGTTCCTGGTGGTGTCTGTGGCCTTGGGCGTGGCGGGCAGCATCGGATTGGCGTGGGCGATGGATAAGGTGGGCGTGTCGCCGTGGTTCTTCGGGAAGGCGAAGTCGGTGCAGTAGTATAATAAGGAGCTATTTGTAATAGCGGGACAGGCGTAACAATTCTTTAATTTCCGCATCGGTAAGTGTTTCGCGTTCCGACTTGTCATAAAGAGTCAAGAGGGTTATGTGCCCCTCTTCTATGCTGACCACCGCTTCAGTATCGGTCAGGACGCGGGCACCTCCTCGTTTCCCTTTGCCCTTGCTGGCAATGCCAAGGCGTATCTTACGGACATTGTCACCCAAGTCTGTGCCAAGGTAAGGATTGTCTCTTAATTTGGCAACCAATTGGGCAAGATCCTCGGGCAAGGAACGGTATTTCTTGCTCAAACGTTTGGAGTCTTTTCGGAAAATGGGAGAATATCCAATCTCAATCATACCTGTTCAGTTGCCAATTCCTCTTTCAGTTCCTTAATCAGTTTTTCGGCGGGCTCGGGCTTTATTTTTCCGGCCTTTACCTCGTCCAACCAGCGGAATGCCTCGCGCAGTTCGTCTAACATTTCTTGTCGCTGACGGGCATGGCGTTGTTCTTTCGTCTCGGTATCCTTCCGCAACTTACGGAGCAGACGGATAGCGGACTTCATCAGTTCATCATTGCTTTCGATGGCTTTCAACTCTTCGTTGAGGGCGTGCCTCAGTTCCATTGTCGTCATAGTTGTCATAGTCGTCAGTCGTTTAGCGGTTCTATGTTGCAAAGTTAAGGCTATTTTCTTACATTCCAACAACCTTTCTCTTTCTTTTTATCCTTGCTGTCAGCCTTTTACCCTTGCCTGAACAAATACGCCTGCCTTTCCCTGCGCAGCGGATAATCTCCCCGTAGTTTCTCGAAGAGTTCCGGATTTGCCTTCAGGGCGTCGCTGTCGCGGCGGGGGTCATACATCTGCAGGTAGGCCTCCGTCTCGGTGGAGGCGGTGATGACCGGGTTGAGCGGCTTGGGCGGCGCGATGTGGAAGTCGGGCTTCAGGCCGAAGAAGCGGCAGAGGGCGGTCAGCGCCATGCGGGTGGCATTGGCCTTTCCGTCGGCGGAATAGCCCGCGAT
>DXCV01000076.1 GCA_019115825.1 Candidatus Bacteroides pullicola | reverse complement strand
GAGTCGTTGAAGTCGCCGCACGCCACGATGTAGCGGTGGGGCGAACGGGCGATTTCCCGCGCAACGGCATCTGCCTGCGGGGCGCGGATAGCAGAGGCTTCCGCCAGTTTATGGAGCAACAGGCGTACGCCGGACTTCACTTTCTCTTTTTCCGGATCGTTCAGCATGTCTTCGTAGGTTTCCTTGTCTTCGCGGGTCAGCTTGTTGGACTCCAAGTGGTTGCTGATGACCAGCAAGGTGTCTGCGCCCCATGCCAGCTCATACACCATCGACCCGTTGGAGGAACTGGCATAGTCCAAAGGCTTGGCGGACAGGATGGGCAGCTTGGAGTAGCAGGCCATGACGTTGAGCTTGCCTTTGCCCACGGCGTCCGTCCGGTGGTAGGGATAGGCTGCTAGAGCCTTGTCCACGTCCCGCTGCGAGGGATGGCGTGAAGTCTTCTTCGTGGCGTATTCTTGCAGGCAGAGGATGTCCGCATCGCTGTCCTTCAGGTAGTTCAAGACAGGATTGTCCATGCCTTTCCCTGAAGTCTGGTCGCCGAATCCCATGATGTTGTAGGAGACGAGCTTCAGGTTCTCCTCCGGCAGGTTGTCCGTCCCGAAGTTGACGGGACAATAGGTCTGTATCTGTGGGATGCACAACAGGAATCCCACCAACGGCAGCAAGGCGCACTTGTATTGCTGTATGATGAGCCAGAAGAGCAGGAAACCCACGTTGAGCAGCAGGAAGATGGGGAAAGCCAATCCCAGGCAGGACAATACCGGATGCTCCACGGGCTGGATGTAAGGACTATACGCCGTACAGAGCATGATAACCACGAAGAGGAGATTGACGGCTCCCAGCAGTAAGATGACCAATTTGCCCAGATGCTTCATAGCTCCCTTCATTTATTTGCTGGCATCGAACAGACTTTTCTTCTCTTCCGTGGTCAGGCTTTCGTAGCCGGACTTCTTCAGCTTGTCCAGGATGCGGTCTATCTCGTCCGATTGCGCCTTTTTGCGGGCGTTGTAGTCATAGTCTTTCTGACGGTCGGCGTTGGCGCCGTAGTGTACCTTCATCTTCGGCTTCCGCGGACGGGGACGGAAAAGCCCGGCCACGCGGTCGGCCACCACGTTGATCCAGCGCGTCAGGTCTTTCCCCTTGCCCAGGCTGGCGGCAAACCACAAGCCGGCCAGCGCGCCTCCCAAGTGGGCGATGTGCCCGCCGGCATTGTCGGACGTCAGGAAGAGCACGTCCATGCCGATGACTATCAGCGCCAGGTATTTCAGCCGGAGGGTTCCGATGAGCAACAGGTTTATCGGATAATTGGGTTCGCGGTAAGCTGTAGCCGCCACGATGGCCAACACGGATGCCGAAGCACCCAGCAGGAAAGAATAGTCGGCCACCGGACGGAAATACGGGAAGACGTTGTAGGCCAGCAGGTAGAGCAATCCGCCGCAGATGCCACCCAGGAAATACAATCCCCGCAAATGCTTGGCCGAGAAGAAGCGCAAGAACAGGTCGCCGAACCAGAAGAGCCAAAGCATATTGAACAAGATGTGCAGGAAGTCGGCGTGCAGGAACATATAAGTCAGTATCGCCCACGGCTGCATGGCAAAGTTTGGCAAAGAGGCCGGCATCTCGAAACATTGGACGAGGTTCGCCGAAGGAATGTTGAAGAGCCGCAGCACGATGCCGGTCAGCGCCACCACCACGAAGATGGCGACATTGATGTAAATCAGGCGGATATGGATGTTTCCCCGCCGGAAATTATTCTTCAGGTCAGTTATAATAGTAGCCATTGCCTCTGTTGTTCTTTTTCCAATACATAATCAGGAAGAAACCGAATATCATGCCTCCCAGGTGGGCGAAGTGCGCCACATTGTCCGCCGGATTGTTGGCCAGGCCTGCATACAGCTCGATGACCGCATAGCCGATGACAAACCATTTGGCCTTAATGGGGAAGGGGAGGGGGAAGATAAACATCCGCTCGTTGGGAAACAACATGCCGAAGGCCAGCAGAATGCCATAGACGGCACCCGACGCGCCCACCGTGCTGCTGTTCAGCACCAGGTTCAGGGTGGCCATGGTCGGATCCACGAAGTTCTGGTAATTCCGCAGGGCTTGGGCGCCTTGATCCATCACGGCCTCCACGGCTTCGGGCGAGAGGCCCGCCTGGAGGGTATAATAATGAATGCCCGTGACGGCCTCCTGGATGAGTCCCGCCCCGATGCCGCACACCAGGTAGTAGGTCAGGAAACGCTTCGGCCCCCACACCTGCTCCAAGATGCGTCCGAACATCCATACGGCAAACATATTGAAGAACACGTGCAAGAAGCCCCCATGCATGAACATATACGTAAAGAGCTGCGCCGCATTGAACCGGTCGGAGAGAATGAAATGCAAGCCCAGGTAGTCGCCCAAGTCAAAGCCGTAGCGTTCGGCCACAAGTGCGGCCAGAAACATCAGCACGTTGATGATAAGCAGGTTTTTAGTGACTGTAGGTAGTGGATTCATAAAATTAAAGCGTATTACGTATTCGGATGCCGTCTGAAAGCCTCCACGCGGCATTTCCGTCGCAAAAGTACGAATAAATTCTGTTCTACAGCAGAAAAAAGCCTCCGATTCCTCCAAAAAGCGATATTTTTGGACTGTTTTTTCGTGTTTTTATTTGATATTCAGATTTATTGCCCTATTTTTGTCGCACCGCCCCAAAAAGGGAATGCGTCAACCTCTGCTTTGACCGCCCTTTTTAGGATTCCGTTGGCTTCCACGTGGGGGAGAGAGTGGTTACATTATTAATATCTTAATAGTTATACATTATGAATAAGTCAGAATTGATCAATGCGATGGCAGCCGAATCCGGCTTGTCGAAGACTGATGCCAAGAAGGCGTTGGACGCGTTCGTTTCAGCAGTGACGAATGCCATGAAAGAGGGGGATAAAGTAGCTTTGGTAGGCTTTGGCACTTTCTCCGTGTCCGAGCGTGCCGGCCGCACGGGCATCAATCCCGCCACCAAGCAGCCCATCGAAATCCCTGCCAAGAAGGTGGTGAAGTTCAAACCCGGTGCAGAGCTGGAGTTAGAATAAAAAAGAGACCATAGAGACAAAAGCTAAAACCGGACGCCCGGAGATGCACGACGAGTGGCATTTCCGGGCGTTCGTGTTTACCTGTCCTGCACCCAAAGGATACATTTATATAAAGGATACATTTATATAATGTTATGCAGAACGAAACACGACTTCTCCCCTTGTTTTTTCTCCGTCATCCCTCCACTATCTCGCCACTTCCTCCCCAATTCCTCCCCAATATTTCTCCACTATTTCTCCAATCTCATGAATAGGAGAAATAAGGGCAATGTATAAGCCATGTAATGGAGGAAACTAAGCGATAAGCAAATAGCTTGTGCTACTGCACATGTTTAACGGGACAAAAAAACTGTAGTATAATAGGAGCGAAAAACTTTATATAAACAGAGAAAACGGGGCGTTTTTCAAGGGAAACAGGCCGTCAGAAGACAAGAAATGAAGAAAAATCAGCGTATTTCGACATTTTTTCTGCAAAATGTTTGGTCAGTTCAAAAATAGCCTCTATCTTTGCACCCGCAAAACCAAA
>DXCV01000075.1 GCA_019115825.1 Candidatus Bacteroides pullicola | reverse complement strand
ATATTATATATTATATATATATAGATATACTATTCTTTACTATCTGTCGGCAAATCGACTTTTGGTAATTGAGATTTGAGACAATTGAGACACTGATACACCGGGTAACGCTTTCTGTCTATTCTTTTCCTAAATCAGCCCGAACCGGATGCTATCCTCATGCGTGGCGTCGTGCGGACGCTGTCCGGGGCAGTCAGAAGCGATACCCCAACGTCAGCAGCACCTTGCTGCGCAGGTCCGTCTCCTTCATCGGCTGGATGCCCTCGGACATGAAGGGATAGAAGTCCGACTTGTAGGTATCCAGCTTATACGCCAGGTCGGCATAGAAGGAACCGGTGTGGTAGCCCAAACCGAGGGTGACGGTATGGGCGGACTTGAGGTTGGCGAAGTCGGTGTCGGTGGTCAGGGAGTTCAGCGCCAAGGCTTTGAAGGCATCGCCTTTGTAGGCCGACGTGGTGAAGTTATAGCCTGCACGCAAGGAGAAGGCCGGGACGGGCTTCAATTCGGCGCCCAGGCGCAACGTGTGGACGCCCTGCAGGCAATAGCCGGCTTCGTCGTTCAGGAAGTCCATGGCGCCGCCCTCGGCGTAGGTGAAGTCCATGTTGGAGTAATCCGCATACTCGTACTCGGCGCCCAAGGCCAGGAACGAACCCACGGTGTAGCCCAGGCTGGCATTGATGACCCACGGCGTGCGGAGGTTGAAGTCATACCACATGTCGCCGTCCACGTAGTTGTACGTGTCGATGACCTGGTCGGTATAGTCCGACGTGAGGATGGCGGACGTGCTGTACGTCAGGTTGTAGAACACGGGCGTGTGCACGGCCAGTCCCACGCGCAGGGGGGAGTACTCGAACGGGCGGAGGATGACGCCGAACTTCATGTCCACGCCGGAGCCGCTGATGTTGTTGTGGCTCTCCAGCAGGTAACCGCCGCCGCCTTCGCCTTCGCTGTCCTCGTTGTAGAGGGAATATTTGGAGTAGTCCACGTCATAGAGGCCGACGGTCAGGCCCAGGTAGACGCGGTCGTTGACATTGAAGGAGACGTTGAGGTCATACTGGTCCACCCCGCCGCGCTCGTAGGAACGGAACTCGCGGAGGTAGGGATGCTGCCCGGCGATGTTGCCATAGAAATCATAATCATCATAGGCCGGGGCATTGGGACGTCCGTCCGCGCCGGTGGGCGACGTGGTCAACTCACCGTCTGCACCGAAGTAGAGGGGATTGCCCTGCTCGTCCTGGGCACGGTAGTCCGTCACTTGGTCGGTCAGTGTGGGACTGATCAGGTAGCCCTCCCATCCCAAGGCGGAGAGCCAGCCAATGTCGTTGTTGTCGAAGATATTGCCGTTGCTCCAGTAGTCGGGCGTCAAGCCGTCCGCCTGCGTGGCGATGACGTCCAGCTGCGTGTGGCCGCCCAGGTCGCCCGCTGCACGGCGGGTTCGGTAGAAGGACTTCGCCTTGTGGTAGTTGAAGCCGAAATTGACATAGCGCAGCGGGGTCACGTTGCCAATCTTGGTGGAAATGACAGCGCCGATGTTATCGAAATTCCAACGGGCCTTGTCGGCGGACAGGGTGGTGCCCCGGTTATCAATCTCGGTGTTCGACAAGGAATAGCCGAAGGTGGTCATCACGTCGTTGCTGCGGTAGATGCCTATGCCGGCGGGATTGGTGCCAATGACGGATATATCGCCGCCCAGGGCACCCATCGCTCCGCCCATGCCCACAAAGCGGGCTGTGCCGTTCAGGTCTTTCTGGGCAATGGCCGTAGCGTCATATACAGTTTGTGCGGCCGCGCTTGCTCCCGTCAGGAGGGCGCAGGCTATTATGAAAAATTTTGTCTTCATTGCTTTAGTCTGTTTAGAAAAAACATTACACACAAAATCAGCGTCTTCTGCCGCCGCCCGAACGTGAGCCTCCTCCACTCCGTGCGCCGCCCGACGAACGGAACGAGCCTCCGCCTCCCGTGGAGAAGCTGGAGCGCGACGAACTTGAGCGTTGCGGCGTGCTGTACGAACGGTTGCGCGAGGAGTTGTTGCTCCGGGTGTTCATATCATACGTCCGGCGGGTCGAAGTGCTGGAGCCACGGTTGTATGAGCGTGTGCGGGAGCCTGTGCCATAGGTCGTACCCGTGCGGCGTGCGGTGCCGGTGCGGTTCACCGACGAAGTGCCCGTAGGACGGGTATAAGTGCCTCCTGTGCGGCGGGTGGTCGAACGGACTCCCGTACCCCGCGTGCCTGCCGACGTATTACGCCGGGAAACACCGGTGCGGGTGCCCACCACGCGGCGGGAAGTCCCCGAAGTGCCGGTGCGGCGCACGCTGTTGCCTCGCAGGGAATTGCCTCCGTTGATGACGGAAGCGGGACGTCCGGGCACAGCAGCTCCGCGGGAGCCGTAAAGCCGACGATGGGAGTATGTGCCCCACGGACGCGACGGAGCACCCCACCCCGGTCCGTGATGCCACGGATGATACCAGTGCGGATGATGCCACGCCCAGCCGCCATAGAACCAAGGGTCGTACCAACTGCTCCAACTCCATCCCCATCCGTAGTAGGGATAGCCCCACCAGCCTACGGAATTGAAGCGCCAATCCCACCACAACCGGTTGGTGAAGGTGGGGAAAGCGTAGGCGTAAAGCCCGTCATAATACACGTTCCAATCCCACGTGTTCAAGCCGTACACCACGTCGAAGTAGAGCGGGCTGCTGACGGGTATGGCGTAGCGTGGATTGCGGAAGCGGGTGATGCGCGTGGCATACTCGTAGTCGTCCTGCGAGCCGTCGAAGCCGCCCACCCACTCGCCGTCCAAGCCATCGTCCTCCTGCTGGTCGATGTAGAGGGTATCGCCTTGTGCGGTGAAGTCATAGTCTGACGCATCATAGCGGCGGTTGTAGGCATCCACGTCCATCGTGCGTCCGTCTGTGTCGCGGACAACAACGGTGGTGCGGGTATCTTCTTTCTTCGGCTTAGCCTTTTCTTTCTTGGAAGGCACGTAATAAAGGTCGTCCACCACGCCCTGCGCCATCAGTCCCCACGGGAGGCACAAGGCCACAAGCGATAAAAAAACAATCTTTTTCATATCCTTCTTCTTTAATGATTAAACAAATACCTACCTTTGCAGTATAGTTTGAACAAAGATAAGAATTATAATGTTCACCCCGGTACAGGGGCGTCTGTTATTTAACAAACAATCGCAGAAATTCAGATAAACAACAAGAATCAGAAAGTTATGAAGTACTTGCAATTCACCTTCATCCCCACCCCGCGCTCACAGACCGCTACAGACCTGCTGTGCGCCGTCCTGGCCGATGCCGGCTTCGAGAGCTTCCAAGAACAGGAAGACGGCCTGCTGGATGCTTATATCCCCGCTAACACCTTCGACGAGGACAGCCTGCGCATCGCCTTGGACAGCTTCCCCCTGCCGGACACCCGCCTGTCCTACACCTGGCAGGAAGCCGAAGACCGCGATTGGAATGAGGAATGGGAAAAGAATTTCTTCCAACCCATTGTCATCGCAGGACGATGTGTGGTGCACAGCACCTTCCACCACGACGTGCCCGACGCTGAATACGACATTGTCATCAATCCCCGCATGGCTTTCGGTACGGGACATCACGAGACTACAGGACTGGTGATGGCGGAGTTGCTGGAGATGGATTTGCAGGGGAAAACCGTGCTGGACATGGGTTGCGGCACATCCATCCTCGCCATCCTGGCAAAGATGCGCGGCGCTAAGGAAGTCGAAGCGGTGGACATCGACGAGTGGTGTGTCAACAATTCGCTGGAAAACATCGAGTTGAACGGCGTGGACGGAATCAAGGTGCGCCAAGGCGACGCATCGGCGTTGGCAGACATGGGTCCTTTCGACATCGTGCTGGCCAACATCAACCGCAACATCCTCCTCAGCGACATGCAGCAATACGTCGCCCGCATGACAGCCGGCGCAACGCTGCTGATGAGCGGCTTCTACGAGGAGGACGTACCCCTCATCCGCGCCGAAGGTGAACGGCTGGGACTGACGTTCGTGCACCAGAAGTCGGACAAGCGGTGGACGCTGGTCAGGATGACGAAGTAATCCGATCTTAATCTTACTTGTTTCTCAACTCCCAAAACGCCACGGCCGATGCCGCAGCCACGTTGAGCGAATCCACGCCGTGCGCCATCGGGATGCGCACCACGTAGTCGGCTTCGGCAATGACCTCTTTCGGAAGCCCGTCTCCCTCCGTACCCATCACGAGAGCAAGACGGGTTTCTTGCTTCAATGCGGGCGCATCCAGCGGGATGGATTGGTCGGTCAGCGCCATGGCCGCTGTGCGGAAGCCGAAGTCGTGGAGGCGCGTCAGGGGAGCGTCCAGCCACGTCCACGGCACAAGAAATACCGAACCCATGGATACGCGCACTGCCCGTCGGTTTAGCGGGTCGCAGGAGTTGCGCGTCAGCAGCACCCCGTCCATCCCCAAGGCTGCCGCCGAGCGGAAGATAGCGCCGATGTTGGTCGTGTCTACCACGCCGTCGATGACCACCAGTCGGCGGGCATCTGTTGTGCATACCTCCTCCAGCTTCTTC
This sequence comes from Candidatus Bacteroides pullicola, assembly GCA_019115825.1. Lineage (GTDB taxonomy): Bacteria > Bacteroidota > Bacteroidia > Bacteroidales > Bacteroidaceae > Bacteroides > Bacteroides pullicola. Next base: position 2,665 of record DXCV01000075.1, on the reverse strand, counting down.
TCCACAGGTCGGCGCAGGGCGCAAAGCACGCCGCGCGTCAGGGTGTAGCCGGTGAGGCTCGCCAGCAGTTCGCGTTCGCCGGTGTAGACGGGGATGTCGCCGCAGCGGGCGATGATGTCCGCAGCATCGCCCGTGATGTGCCGCCGCTCGCAGAGGAGGGCGACAGGCGTATAACCCGCCTCCAGCGCCACGCGGATGACCTTGGGACTCTCGGCAATAAAAATGCCCTTGCCGGGCTCCAGCCGGTTGCGCAGCTGGGCTTCGGTAAGGGCACTGAAAAGTTCTATGCCGGGATGGGCAAGCGAAGTGATTTCTATAAGCAGCATACGTCTTGCTCAATCCAGTTTATGAATGATCAATCCCGAGCGCAACTTCGGCTCAAACCACGTCGTCTTGGGCGGCATGATGTTGCCTGTGTCGGCAATGTCCATCAGCTGCTTCATGCTGACGGGATGGAGAGCGAGAGCCATCGCCATCTCGCCGCTGTCCACGCGCTGCTTCAGTTCGCCGAGGCCGCGGATGCCTCCCACGAAGTCGATGCGCTTGTCCGAGCGGAGGTCTTTGATGCCCAGCAACTCGTCCAGGATGTAGCGCGAGGAGATGGTGACATCCAGCACGCCGATGGGGTCGTGGTCGTCATACGTATCCGGGTGGGCGGTCAGCGAGTACCAATGTCCGTCCACGTAGAGCGAGAAGTTGTGCAGGCAGGTCGGGCGGTAAGGTTCGGCGGTGCCTTTGTCTTCCACGTCGAAGTGCTTCTTCAAGGCATCGAGCAGTTGCGCAGGTGTCATTCCGTTGAGGTCGCGCACCACGCGGTTGTAGTCGATGATGGTCAGCTGTCCGGCGGGGAAGCACACGGCCATGAAGTAGTTGTACTCCTCATCGCCACGATGTTGCGGGTTTTGCTTCGCCTTCTCCGCGCCTACGAGCGCCGCCGCTGCACTGCGGTGGTGTCCGTCGGCGATATAGAGCGCGGGCATCTTGGCGAACTCCTGCGTGATGGCGTCGATGTCCTGCTTGTCGTCTATCACCCAAAAGGTATGTCCGAAGCCGTCGCCCGGCGCGATGAAGTCGTACACGGGCTGCTGCGCCGTATAGCGGGCGATGATAGCGTTCAGCGCGTCATTGTCCGGGTAGGCGAAGAACACCGGCTCGATGTTGGCGTTGCAGACGCGGACGTGCTTCATGCGGTCTTCCTCCTTGTCGCGGCGCGTCAGCTCGTGCTTCTTGATGACGCCGTTGAGGTAGTCGGGCACGTAAGCGCCCACCACGAGGCCATATTGCGTCTTGCCGTTCATCGTCTGGGCATAGATATAGTAATGCTCTTCCTCGTCCTGCACCAGCCAGCCGCGGTCTTGCCAAAGTTGAAAGTTCTCCGCCGCCTTCTGATACACGCGTTCGTCGTGCTCGTCCGTGCCGACGGGGAAGTCAATCTCCGGGCGGATGATGTGGTAGAGGGACATGTCGTTGCCTTCGGCCTCGCGGCGTGCCTCGTCGGAGTTGAGCACGTCATAAGGGCGCGAAGCCACCTTCTCCACCAAACTTTGTGGAGGTCTAAGTCCCTTAAAAGGCTTGATTGTTGCCATACGCCCCTCTCCTTTATTTGTTCACACGGAAACGTTCGCAGCCATCCTTCAGGAAGCCTACGATTTGCTTGGCGGCGGCAATGCCGGCGTTGATGTTGGCTTCGGCCGTCTGTGCACCCATCTTCTTCGGGGTGGAGAAGTATCGGCCGGCGGCTGTCTGCTCGAAGTCGGCGTTGCGCACGGGCATGATGTCAGTCATGTACTTCAGGTCGGCGCGTTCGGCCAACAGTTTGAGCAAGCCTTCCTCGTCGATGACTTCCTTGCGGGCGGTGTTGATGAGGACGCCGCCTTTCGGCATACGGTTCACCAGGTCATAGCCGATGGAGCCTTTCGTCTCCGGCGTGGCGGGGATGTGCAGGGAGACGACATTGCATTGTGCATAGAGGTCTTCAGCACTGTCCACGGGCGTGATGCCGTCGGCTTTCATGGCTTCCACAGCAGCGGGGAAGGCATCGTAGGCGAAGATTTCCATGCCAAATCCTTTGGCGATGCGTGCGACGTTGCGGCCGACATTGCCATAGGCGTGGATGCCCAGCTTCTTGCCTTTCAGCTCCGAGCCGGACGTGCCGTTGTAGAGGTTGCGCACGGCCATCACCATCAGGCCAAATGCAAGCTCGGCCACGGCGTTGGAGTTTTGTCCGGGCGTATTCATCACACAGACGTTGTGTGCGGTGGCAGAAGCGAGGTCTACATTATCATATCCTGCGCCTGCACGAACAACAATCTTCAGTTGCTTGGCGGCATCGAGCACTTCGGCGTCCACCACATCGCTGCGGATGATGAGGGCGTCTGCATCGGCCACTGCTTCCAACAACTTGGCTTTTTCGCCATATTTCTCCAGCAGGGCAAGTGCATAGCCTGCAGCTTCTATCTCTTTTCGAATGCCGTCCACGGCAATCTTGGCGAACGGCTTATCGGTTGCGACTAATACTTTCATAGTGAAGAGGATTAAATGATAATTTATCGGTGATGGCACGCAGATGACACTGATTAAGCAGATTTGCGCAGATTCTTTATTATCTGCCTATTAAAATCTGCGGTCATCTGTACTATCTGTGTCATCTGCGTGCCATAAATTC
>DXCV01000074.1 GCA_019115825.1 Candidatus Bacteroides pullicola | reverse complement strand
GCGGGGGTGAAAAATAGTTAATGGGGCATTCATCTTTTTAGAAAGAAGTAGTAACTTTGAGGGAATTTTTTTAGAAACCCGATTACGAACAGGTGGTACGCCCCCAAAATATAGACAAAATCGAATGAAATTGCCCTTGATTAAAACCTTGTGCTTGGCTGCGATGACTGTATTCAGCGTGAATACCTTCTCGCAAGACCTCATCGCCCGCCAAGCTCCCATCGACCGGAAGTTAAAGGCCGTTGACTCCCTGGCTCTCCAAAAGCAAATCCGCGTTGAACAATCCCTCTACCCCGCTTTCGACATATACCCCTCTTGGAATAACGAGATGGTTACTTATAAAGATGTCGTCTTCCCCGAATCCTATACTTTTGACCTTACCGGCTTCTGCATGCCCACAGAGCATACGAAGATAACCGACGTGTTCGGCTACCGTCCGCGCCGTCGCAGAGGACACTATGGGCTGGACATCAAGGTGTATGTGGGTGACACCATCCGTGCTGCCTTTGACGGAAAAGTGCGTGTGGTGAAGAACCAAGGACGCCGCGGATATGGCAAATATGTGGTCATTCGTCATGACAATGGTTTGGAAACTGTCTATGGGCATCTGTCCAAACAACTGGTGGAGGTTGACCAACTGGTGAAGGCGGGCGAACCCATCGCTTTGGGAGGTAATACCGGACGCTCCACCGGGTCGCACCTGCACTTTGAGACGCGCTTCCTGGGCAAACCGCTGAATCCCGCGCTGATGTTCGATTTTGAAAAGCAAGACATTGTGGCCGACACCTATACTTTCCATAAAGATAAGGCTGATGATAAGAAGGGTACTTCGCCCAAGGGCCTCTTCTACAAGGTTAAGAAGGGAGATACGCTGGCCAAGATTGCGCGCCGCCAAGGCACCACAGTCAGCCAACTTTGCAAGCTGAACCGTATCACGCGCCGCACCATCCTGCGCCCCGGCCAAGTGTTGCGTTGTTCGTAAATAAACGTAGACAATCATAGCGGGAGGACACTTTAATATAATTTAGAGTGCCCTCCTTTTCTTTTTCTGTCATATTATTCCTACCTTTGCATACATTTTTTAAGGATATGAAGGATACCAAAGAGCAATTTGAGCATGTAATTGCCATCTGTCGCGACCTGTATGCCAAGAAGTTGCACGACTACGGCCCTGCCTGGCGCATACTTCGTCCGGCGTCGGTGACCGACCAGTTGTATATCAAGGCCAACCGCATCCGCAGCATCGAGACGAAAGGCGTGGCGCTGGTGGACGAGGGCATCCGCTCGGAGTTCATGGCTATTGTCAACTATGGCATTATCGGCTTGATACAGTTGGAGTTGGGCTATGCCGACATGGCGGACATCACCAACGAGGAGGCTCTTGCCCTGTATGACAAATACGCCAAAGCATCGCTCGACCTGATGCTGGCCAAGAACCACGATTATGACGAGGCGTGGCGGGGGATGCGCATCAGCTCGTACACCGACTTGATATTGATGAAGATATACCGCACCAAGCAGATAGAGTCCCTCGCCGGGCACACGCTGGTGTCGGAAGGCGTGGACGCCAACTATATGGACATGATAAACTATTCCGTGTTCGGCTTGATAAAGATTGAATTTGGAGACTGAGAAGAGACATATCATTGAGGGGGTGGTGGTGAACGTGTGCCGCTTCGTGCTGGGCGTCACGTTCGTTTTTTCCGGCTTTGTCAAGGCGGTAGATCCCATGGGCTTCTACTACAAGGTGGAGGACTATCTCGAAGCCTTCGGCATCGGACAGTGGGTGCCCTACATTTTCATCATCTTCTTTGTCATAGGGCTGTCCGCGGTGGAGTTTTGCGTGGGCATCTTCCTCACCTTCGGCATACGCCGGCGGGTGGCGTCTCCCATCGCCTTGCTGCTGATGGCGGTGATGACGCCGTTGACCCTCTACCTGGCGTTGTTCAATCCTGTGTCCGATTGCGGATGCTTTGGAGACGCCGTGGTGCTGACCAACTGGGAGACCTTCGGGAAGAACGTGGTGCTCCTGGCGGCGGGTTTCGTGGTGTTCAGGCGGGCGGAGCGGATATGGCGTTTCGTCTCGTCGAAGATGGAGTGGATGGTGTCCTTGTATTCCTTCCTGTTCATCTTCGTCTTTTCCTTCTATTGCCTGGCCAATTTGCCCGTGTTCGACTTCCGTCCCTACCGGATAGGCGTCAACATCCGGCAAGGCATGGAGATGCCGGAAGGCGCCAAACCCAGCGTCTTCGAGGCGCGCTTCATCCTCGAGAAGGACGGCGAGCGGCGCGAGTTCACCCTGGAGGATTACCCGGACAGCACGTGGACGTTCGTCGAGGCGCGCTCCGTCTTGGTGGAGGAAGGTTATGAGCCGCCCATACAGAATTTTGCGATGATGGACGTGGAGACGGGCGAGGACATTACGCAAGAGGTCCTGACAGACACCGGCTACGTCTTCCTCCTGGTGGTGAACCGTGTGGAGGAGGCGGACGACGGCAACATCGACCTCATCAACGAGATATACGACTATAGCGTGGAGCACGGTTATGGCTTCTACGCCCTGACCTCCTCGGCGAGGGACGAGATAGAGCTGTGGTGCGACCGCACCGGGGCGGAGTATTCCTTCTGCCAGATGGACGACATCACGCTGAAGACTGTCATCCGCTCGAATCCGGGGCTGCTGCTGCTGAAAGGCGGCACCATCCTGAACAAGTGGAGCGACAACCAGTTGCCCGACGAATATGACCTGACCGACACCCTCGACCGCCTCGAGATAGGCCGTCAGAAGGACGTGAGCGACCTGCGCACCGTCGGCTACGTGCTTCTGTGGTTCTTCGTGCCGCTGACGCTGGTGGTGGCCTTGGACCTTGCTGTGGTGAAGCGCCGGGAAGAGAAACGGCGCGAGGCGGAGAGGTTGGCGCGCGAGGCGGAGAAAAAGAAATAGAGATTCACTAACCCTTTTAAATAAAAACAAGTATGAGAAAGAACATTGTTGCAGGAAACTGGAAAATGAACAAGACCCTCCAGGAGGGCATTGCTCTGGCAAAAGAATTGAACGAAATGTTGGCTAACGAGAAGCCTAATTGCGACGTCATCATCTGCACGCCGTTCATCCACCTGGCATCGGTTACTCCGCTGGTTGACCCCGCCAAGATTGGCGTAGGTGCTGAGAACTGCGCTGACAAGGAATCCGGCGCCTACACGGGCGAGGTTTCTGCTGCCATGGTAGCTTCTACGGGTGCGCAATACGTCATCCTGGGCCACTCCGAGCGTCGCGCTTACTACCACGAGACGGTGGAGATTCTGGCCGAGAAGGTGAAACTGGCTCTGGCCAACGGCTTGAAGCCCATCTTCTGCATCGGCGAGGTGCTGGAAGAGCGCGAAGCCAACAAGCAAAACGAGGTGGTAGCCGCCCAGCTGGCTTCCGTATTCTCCCTCTCTGCTGAGGACTTCTCCAAGATTATCCTGGCTTACGAACCTGTTTGGGCCATCGGTACCGGCAAGACTGCCACGCCCGCACAGGCACAGGAAATCCACGCTTTCATCCGCTCGCAGGTGGCCGAGAAGTATGGTCAGGAAGTGGCCGAGAACTGCTCCATCCTCTACGGTGGAAGCTGCAAGCCCAGCAACGCCAAGGAACTCTTCGCCAACCCCGACGTGGACGGCGGCTTGATTGGCGGCGCTGCATTGAAGGCTGCTGACTTCAAGGGCATCATCGACGCGTTCAACTAATCCTTGAAGGCGAACGAAAAAGGTTAATCCTTTAGACGCGGATAGTGCGGATGGTGCGGATTTGAAAAATAAAAGATTCGCCTAATCCGCTCAATCCGCGTCTAAAAAATAATAGGTTTATGAAAAGACTACTCATCCTCCTCTCCGCCTGCTTCCTGGGCATACAAATCGCCTCTGCCCAAAGCGCGGACATCCTGACGAGTTTGCAGAAGGACGTGCCCGGACAAGGCCGTGTCACCATCCATCAGGATGCACGCATTGCGGCGCTGGTAGGCTCCGACGCCGTCCCCGCCGGTGCCGACGGAAGCCGTGTCATCAAGAAGGCGGGCTATCGCATACAGGTGTATGCCGGCAACAACACGCGCGCGGCGAAGAATGCGGCCCATGCCGTGGGTGTCCGCGTCAAGGAGCTTTTCCCCGACCTGCCTGTCTATACCTCCTTCGACCCGCCCCGCTGGCTTTGCCGTGCAGGCGACTTCAGCACCATCGAAGAAGCCGATGCCGTGATGCGGCAGTTGCGCGCCGTAGGCGACTTCAAAGCCGTCTCCATCGTGCGCGAGCAAATCAATATCCCGTTGGAGTAATTTTTGAGTTTATAGGTTTTTAAGTTTTTAAGTTGTTTGGTTGCAGCGTATTGGAAACTTAATAACTCAAAAACTCAAAAACTCAGAAACTAAAAAACTCAGAAACTAAAAAACTAATCATGCTACATAAAGAAGAAATCACCTCCCCCTACCTGGACGAACTGAAAGAACATTACCACCGCATCCTCACTCTGCTGGGCGAAGACCCCACCCGCGAGGGCTTGCTGAAGACTCCGGAGCGCGTGGCCAAGGCGATGCTGACCCTCACCGGAGGCTACGCCATGGACCCCCACGAAGTGCTGCTCTCCGCCAAATTCCGCGAAGATTACAACCAGATGGTCATTGTGAAGGACATCGATTTCTTCTCCCTCTGCGAGCACCACATGCTGCCCTTCTACGGCAAGGCGCACGTCGCCTACATCCCCAACGGCTACATCACCGGGTTGAGCAAGATTGCCCGCGTGGTGGACATCTTCTCCCACCGCCTCCAGGTGCAGGAGCGCATGACCCTGCAAATCAAGGAGTGCATCCAGGAGACGCTCAATCCGCTCGGCGTCATGGTGGTTGTCGAGGCACGCCACATGTGCATGCAGATGCGCGGGGTGGAGAAGCAGAATGCCATCACCACCACCTCTGACTTCTCCGGAGGATTCAACCAGGCGAAGACGAGGGAGGAGTTCATGAATCTGATTAAACAGAAAATCTAACACAATTTATCACTTCCCCTCTTACACTTTTCAACTTTTATCGCTAATTTTGCGCCCGATTGAAACGATAACACAAATTTTTTAGTAGTATATGGCAAAGATAACCAAAGAAGCCGCCTTGCTCTATCACTCCATGGGCAAGCCCGGAAAAATCGAAGTGATTCCCACCAAACCTTACAGTACGCAGACAGACCTCTCCCTTGCTTATTCGCCCGGCGTGGCCGAGCCTTGCCTGGAGATTGAGAAGAACCCCATCGACGCTTACAAATACACCGCCAAAGGCAACCTCGTGGCCGTCATCTCCAACGGTACCGCCGTCCTCGGATTGGGCAACATCGGCGCCTTGGCCGGCAAACCCGTGATGGAAGGTAAGGGATTGTTGTTCAAGATATACGCAGGCATCGACGTGTTCGACATCGAAGTCAACGAGACCGACCCCGACAAGTTCGTCGAAGCCGTGAAGGCCATTGCGCCCACCTTCGGAGGTATCAACCTGGAGGACATCAAGGCGCCTGAGTGCTTTGAGATTGAGCGCCGCCTGAAGGAAGAGCTGGACATCCCCGTCATGCACGACGACCAGCACGGCACTGCCATCATCTCCAGCGCCGGATTGCTCAACGCCCTCGAAGTGGCAGGCAAGAAGATTGAAGACGTCAAAATCGTGGTGAACGGCGCGGGCGCGTCAGCCGTCTCCTGCACCAAGCTCTACATCTCGCTGGGCGCACGCCTGGAGAACGTGGTGATGCTGGACAGCAAAGGCGTCATCCGCAAGGATCGCGAGGGACTGAACGAGCAGAAACGCTACTTCGCCACCGACCGCGACATACATACCCTGGCCGAAGCTATTCAGGGAGCAGACGTCTTCCTCGGCCTCTCCAAGGGTAACGTCCTGACGCAGGACATGGTGCGCAGCATGGCGGACAATCCCATTGTCTTCGCCCTGGCCAATCCCACGCCGGAGATTTCCTACGAAGACGCCATGGCCGCACGTCCCGACGTGCTGATGGCTACCGGACGCTCCGACTATCCTAATCAGATTAATAACGTCATCGGTTTCCCCTATATCTTCCGCGGCGCTCTGGATACCCATGCCAAGGCCATCAACGAAGAGATGAAAATCGCTGCTGTGCGTGCCATTGCCGGCCTGGCTAAGCAGCCCGTGCCCGATGTGGTGAACAATGCCTACCACGTCAACGACCTCACTTTCGGGCGCGACTACTTCATCCCGAAGCCTGTCGACCCGCGCCTCATCACCGAGGTGTCCTGTGCCGTGGCGCGTGCTGCCATGGAGAGCGGCGTGGCCCGCACCCCCATCGAGAATTGGGAGGAATACAAGAAGCACCTGTTGGAGCTGATGGGCTATGAGAGCCAGTTCACTGCACAACTCTACGAGCTGGCCCGCCAGAATCCGCAGCGCGTGGTCTTTGCCGAAGGCACTCACCCCAAGATGCTGAAAGCCGCCGTAGAGGCCAAGGCCGAAGGCATCTGCCAACCCATCTTGCTGGGCAACGACGAGCTCATCGCTAAGATGGCCAAGAAGCTCAACCTCAGCCTCGACGGCATCGAAGTGGTGAACCTGCGCCACCCCAACGAGCAGGAGCGCCGCGAACGCTACGCCCACATTCTTGCCAAGAAGCGTGCCCGCGAGGGAGCCACCTACGAGGAGGCCAACGACAAGATGTTCGAGCGCAACTATTTCGGCATGATGATGGTAGAGACCGGCGAGGCAGACGCCTTCATCACCGGCCTGTACACCAAATACAGCAACACCATCAAGGTGGCCAAGGAAGTCATCGGCATACAGCCCGGCTATAAGACCTTCGCCACCATGCACATCCTCAACTCCAAGAAGGGTATCTTCTTCCTGGCGGACACCCTCATCAACCGCCACCCCGACGCGGAGACGATGATAGACATCGCCAAGCTGACGGAGAAGACCGTCCGCTTCTTCAACCAGACGCCCGTCATCGCCATGCTGAGTTACTCGAACTTCGGCGCGGACACCGTGGGCAGCCCCGTCAACGTCCACAAGGCCGTGGAGTACATGCAAGAGCACTATCACGACCTGGCCATCGACGGTGAGATGCAGGTCAACTTCGCTCTGAACCGCGAGCTGCGCGACCAGAAGTACCCCTTCACGCGCCTGCTGGGCAAGGATGTCAATACGCTCATCTTCCCCACGCTCAGCTCGGCCAACGCCGGCTACCAACTGCTGCAAGGCATGCACACGGACGGTGAACTGATAGGCCCGATACAGATGGGACTGAACAAGCCTATCCACTTCACGGACTTTGAAAGCTCGGTGCGCGACATTGTCAACATCACTGCCGTGGCTGCCATCGACGCCATCGTGGCAAAGAAGCAGGCTGAGCAATAATGCTGATACCCGGATACAACAACAAGCGGGGGAGGCGTCGCCTCTCCCGCTCTCAATGCGTCTGCATCACCCTGCTGTGGGCGTTGCTCTGCTACGTGGTCCTCACCACCGCCCCGCGCATCGACGGCCCGGTCATCCTGATGATTGTGCTCAGTGGCGCGCTGGTGTTCATCCCCGTGGTGAAGGCGTTGCGCAAAGATTGATTTTTTACCGAATCGTTATCCACATCATTTCCCCCTCCGAGACAGTGTACGCGACGCCACGCATGAGGATAGCGTCCGGTTCGGGCTGATATGAATGCGCTTCGTCCCCATTGCAATCTAACAGTCTAACAGTCTAACAGTTTTTTAAAACGAGTTGCGACGTGAGTGTAAGAGTAGATATTTATATCTATATATATTTATATATTTATATTATATATATATTATATATATAATATAACCTATTATTTCAGGGTTGGGGGATGAAATCGAAAAAAATAACTGTTAGACTGTTAGACTGTTAGATTTTGCAAGAGTGGGGGAACTTTATCGCATATAAATTTCATCGCAATAACTTGGCTTTCAGCATATTACATCAATTTCCCTCCAAAATTCAGCAAAAACGCCCCCGCGCGGCGTCCTATTCCTTGGTTTTGCCGAACATAATGCCTACCTTTGTTC
>DXCV01000008.1 GCA_019115825.1 Candidatus Bacteroides pullicola | reverse complement strand
TCTCCAATTGCAGACGTTGGGAGGCTGTTAATTCTATAATTTTGATCTTTGCCATAGTGGTATGGATTTATATGTACATGCAAAGCTATACAAAAATCGTGATATAAACTAATTTTAAACATCTACTTATTTATCATGCCACATACCAGACAAGAGCAAATGGAAGCCTTCGGACGCTTCCTGGACATTCTCGACGAACTGCGCGAGAAATGCCCGTGGGACCGCAAACAGACCAACGAGAGCCTGCGTCCCAACACCATTGAAGAGACCTACGAACTGTGCGACGCCCTGATGCGCGACGACAAACAGGACATCTGCAAGGAACTGGGCGATGTCCTCCTGCACGTGGCCTTCTACGCCAAGATAGGCAGCGAGAAGGGCGATTTCGACATCAAGGACGTCTGCGACCGCCTCTGCGAAAAGCTCATCTTCCGCCATCCCCACGTCTTCGGTGAGGTGCAGGCCAACACCGCCGAACAAGTCACCGAAAACTGGGAGCAACTGAAACTGAAGGAAAAAGGCGGCAACAAGACCGTATTGAGCGGCGTGCCCGCCGCCCTGCCCTCCCTCATCAAGGCCTACCGCATCCAGGACAAGGCACGCAACGTGGGCTTCGACTGGGAAGAGCGCGAACAGGTATGGGACAAGGTGAAGGAAGAAATCCAAGAGTTCCAAGCCGAAGTGGCCCACCTGGACAAGGAGAAAGCCGAAGCCGAGTTCGGCGATGTGCTCTTCAGCCTCGTCAACGCCGCCCGCCTCTACAAAATCAACCCGGACAACGCCCTGGAGCGCACCAACCAGAAGTTCATCCGCCGCTTCAACTACCTGGAGGCGCACACCATCCGGGAAGGCAAGAACCTGCACGACATGACCCTGGCCGAAATGGACAAACTCTGGGAGGAAGCCAAGGCGTTGGAAAGGGAAGAAAAGGAAGGCAAATCCTAAACACCCTCTTGGGCAAGCTAAAGTCCCTCTTTAGGACGCCAAAATGCCTCTTTGGAGAGCACAAAGTGCCTCTTAAAGACCCACAAAGTGCCTTGTTGAGATTACAAAAAGCCGCATTCGGGAATGCAAATCGACAAAAATGCCTTCCGAATGCGGCTTTGCTTGTATTTTATGCGCGAAATATTTCGGTATCTTGGAAGAAATTCCTTTCTTTGTGGGACATATCGGGCGTTGGCAACAAGGCCCTCAATCAATATTAATTTTACCGTTATGAAGATTTCACACATTGAACACCTGGGCATCGCCGTGACAAGCATCGAAGAAGCCCTGCCCTACTACGAAAATGTACTGGGACTGAAATGTTACAACATTGAGACCGTTGAAGACCAAAAAGTTAAGACTGCCTTCCTGAAAGTGGGCGAAGTAAAAATCGAGTTGCTGGAGCCGACATCGCCGGAGAGCACCATCGCCAAGTTCATTGAGAAGAACGGCGGCAAAGGCGGTATGCACCACCTGGCTTTCGCCATCGAGGACGGCGTGGCCAACGCACTGGCATACGCAGAAGAGAAGGGCGTGCGCCTCATTGACAAGGCTCCCCGCAAAGGCGCCGAGGGACTGAACATCGCCTTCCTGCACCCGAAGTCCACGCTGGGCGTGCTGACGGAACTCTGCGAGAAACCCGAATGACATTTTCAGAGGAACTAAACCAGACTTCAATCCTAAAAACAGAATAGAAAATGAGTAACCAACTGGAAAAAATCAAAGAACTCATTGACCGCCGCGCGGCAGCCCGCCTGGGCGGTGGCGAAAAAGCGATAGCCAAACAACACGATAAAGGCAAATATACAGCCCGCGAACGCATAGCCATGCTGCTGGACGAAGGCAGCTTCGAGGAAATGGACATGTTCGTGGAGCATCGTTGCACCAACTTCTGCATGGACAAGAAGCATTACCCGGGCGACGGCGTGGTGACGGGCTGCGGCACCATCGACGGCCGACTGGTCTACATCTTCGCACAAGACTTCACAGTCTCCGCCGGTTCCTTGTCCGAAACCATGTCACTGAAAATCTGCCACATCATGGACAAGGCCATGAAGATGGGCGCTCCGGTCATTGGTCTGAACGACTCGGGCGGTGCGCGTATCCAGGAAGGCATCAATGCCCTGGCCGGCTATGCAGAAATCTTCCAACGCAACATCTTGGCTTCGGGTGTCATCCCGCAGATTTCGGGCATCTTCGGTCCCTGTGCGGGCGGTGCCGTATATTCTCCGGCCCTGACGGACTTCACACTGATGATGGAAGGCACTTCCTACATGTTCCTCACCGGTCCGAAGGTGGTGAAGACTGTGACGGGCGAGGACGTGACGCAGGAAAACCTGGGCGGTGCCAGCGTACACTCCAGCAAGTCGGGCGTGACCCATTTCACCTCCCCCACCGAGGAAGACGCCCTCAAGCTCATCCGCAAGCTCTTGAGCTACATCCCCCAGAACAACCTGGAGGAACCTCCCTACATCGACTGCACCGACCCCATCGACCGTCTGGAAGATTCGCTGAATGAAATCATCCCCGACAATCCCAACAAGCCGTATGACATGTACGAAGTCATCGGCGCCATCATCGACAACGGCGAGTTCCTGGAAGTGCAGAAAGACTATGCCAAGAATATCATCATCGGCTTCGCCCGCTTCAACGGCCAGTCGGTGGGCATCGTGGCCAACCAACCCAAGTATCTGGCCGGCGTATTGGACAGCAATGCCTCGCGCAAGGGTGCACGGTTTGTCCGCTTCTGCGACGCCTTCAACATCCCTATCGTTTCGCTGGTAGACGTGCCGGGCTTCCTCCCTGGTACGGGACAGGAATACAACGGCGTCATCCTGCACGGCGCCAAGCTGCTGTATGCTTACGGCGAAGCTACCGTGCCCAAGGTGACGGTGACGCTCCGCAAGTCCTACGGCGGCTCGCACATCGTGATGAGCTGTAAGCAACTGCGCGGCGACATGAACTACGCATGGCCCACAGCCGAGATTGCCGTGATGGGTGGTGCCGGCGCCGTGGAAGTGCTCTATGCCCGCGAAGCCAAGGAACACGAGAATCCCGCCCAATTCCTGGCGGAGAAGGAAGCCGAATACACCAAGCTGTTCGCCAACCCGTACAATGCGGCCAAGTATGGCTACATCGACGACGTCATCGAGCCGCGCAACACGCGCTTCCGCATCATCCGCGCCTTGCAGCAGTTGCAGACCAAGAAGCTGACGAACCCGGCCAAGAAGCACGGGAATATTCCTCTTTGATTGAACCCCATTAAAACATGTAGAAAATGAAGAAAACAAATCTAGGAATATTCTTTTCAGTGCTGCTGACGCTGGGCATCTGCTCGTCGTGTACCCAAGACGCGGAGAGCAAGCTGTTGCTGAACGAAGTGCTGGTGGACAACCAGACCAACTTCCAAGACGACTACGGCATCCACAGCGCATGGATTGAGATATTCAACAAATCATACGGGTCGGCCAACTTGGCAGGCTGCTATCTGAAGCACAGCAGCCAGGCGGGCGACACGGCTGTGTACTTCATCCCCAAAGGCGACGTGCAGACGCAGATTCCCCCGCGCCAGCACGCCTTATTCTGGGCAGACAACAAACCCAACCGGGGCACCTTCCACACCAACTTCCTGCTGGAAGCGGACAAGGACAACTGGATAGGCCTCTATGACTCCGGCCGCAACCTGCTGGACCAAGTCACCATCCCTGCCGGGACCTTGAGTGCCGACCAGTCGTATGCCCGCGTGGACGATGCTGCCACCACATGGGAAGTGAAAGACGAGTCTCCGGAGAAATACGTAACCCCCAGCACCAACAACAAGACGCTGGACAAGAATGAAAAGATGGAGAAGTTTGAACTCCATGACCGCATCGGCATCGGCATGTCCGTCACCGCCATGCTGGTCGTGTTCATCGGTCTCATCCTGCTGTACATCTTCTTCAAGTTCATCGGCAAGGCATCCATCTACCTGCGCACCAACCGCGCCATGAAGGCCAAAGGCATCACGGACCGCGAAGAAGCTAAGGAGAAGAAGTTGGGCAATGCACCGGGCGAGGTATATGCCGCCATCTCCATGGCCCTGCACGAGATGCAGAGCGACGTACACGACGTGGAAGAAACGGTGCTGACCATCACCCGCGTCAAGCGAAGCTACTCGCCCTGGAGCTCGAAAATCTACACGCTGCGCGAGACGCCCCAGCACACGCCGCATAAGAAGTAAAGAGACAAGTTGATGAGTTGACAAGTTGATGAGTTAATGAGTTGACGAGTTGACAAGTCGACAAGGGAAAAACAAACCAGTTAATCAGAATAAGACAATGAAAGAATATAAATACAAAATCAACGGAAACCTCTACAAGGTGACTGTAGGAAACATTGAAGACAACATTGCCGACGTGGAAGTGAACGGCACCCACTATAAAGTGGAGATGGAGAAGGCGCCGCAACCCAAGCCCGTAGTGGTGAAGCCCGTCGTACGTCAGGCAGCCACCACTCCCGCTCCCCAGACCACGCAGGTGAACAAACCTGCCGCCGCCCCCAGCAAGTCGGGCGTGAAATCCCCGCTGCCGGGTGTCATCCTGGAAATCAAGGTGAACGTGGGCGATGCAGTGAAGAAGGGACAGACCGTCGTCATCCTGGAAGCCATGAAGATGGAAAACAGCATCAACGCCGACAAGGACGGCAAGATAACCGCCATCAACGTCAAGCAAGGAGACTCCGTGCTTGAAGGTACTGACCTCGTAATCATTGAATAGTATGGGAGAATTCATCAATTTCTTAAGTCAGAACTTGGCCGACTTTTGGACCTACACGGGCTTTGCCAATGCCACCGTAGGCCACGTCATCATGCTACTGGTGGGCCTGTTCTTCATCTACCTGGCTGTAGCCAAGGAGTTTGAGCCCATGCTGCTCATCCCCATCGGCTTCGGCATATTGGTCGGCAACATACCCTTCAACATGGAGGCAGGACTACAAGTCGGCATCTATGAGCAAGGGTCTGTGCTCAATATCCTGTATCAAGGTGTCACGTCCGGCTGGTATCCGCCGCTCATCTTCCTGGGCATAGGTGCCATGACGGACTTCTCGGCACTGATATCCAACCCCAAACTGATGCTTATCGGCGCAGCTGCCCAGTTTGGTATCTTCGGCGCCTACATGATTGCCCTAGCCATTGGCTTCGACCCGATGCAGGCCGGTGCCATCGGCATCATCGGCGGTGCAGACGGCCCCACGGCCATCTTCCTGTCGTCCAAGCTGGCTCCGAACCTGATGGGCGCCATCGCCGTGTCGGCCTACTCGTACATGGCCTTGGTACCGGTCATCCAGCCGCCCGTGATGCGTCTGCTTACCACGAAGAAAGAACGCCTCATCCGCATGAAGCCGCCCCGCGTGGTGTCCCACACGGAAAAGGTCATCTTCCCCATCGTGGGCCTGTTGCTGACGTGCTTCCTCGTGCCCTCCGGCCTGCCGTTGCTGGGTATGCTGTTCTTCGGCAACCTGCTGAAGGAAAGCGGCGTGACCCGTCGCTTGGCCAACACGGCCAGCGGTCCGCTGATTGACACCATCACCATCCTGCTGGGTCTGACGGTGGGTGCCTCGACGCAGGCTTCGGAGTTCCTCACCACGGACTCCATCTGGATTTTCGTCCTGGGTGCCATCTCGTTCTTCATCGCCACGGCTTCGGGCGTGCTCTTCGTGAAGATTTTCAACCTCTTCTTGAAGAAAGGCAACAAGATCAACCCGCTCATCGGCAATGCCGGTGTATCCGCCGTGCCCGACTCGGCCCGCATCTCGCAGATTGTCGGCTTGGAATATGACCCGACCAACTACCTGCTGATGCACGCCATGGGTCCGAACGTGGCAGGCGTCATCGGTTCGGCCATCGCTGCCGGTATCCTGCTCGGATTCCTGATATAAAGGTATTGTGACACATTGACTATCTAAGAAGGCGCGGATTGCACGGACAACACGGATAACTGAGAGACCATACACTCTTATCCGTCCTACCCGTGAAATCCGCGCCTGACTGTTTCAGACCATACAATAACATCAAAATTTACTTCATGAAAAAGAATCTTTTACTTTCCGGCGTGCTGGGCCTGTTGGCACTGGGCACGCTCCAGGCACAGGATTTCCGCCTGAGCCCTCTCCCCCAAGTGTATGAAGCGCAAGAAGACAGCATCGACATCCCGACGCAATATAGCTTGCAGACCTCTCTGGAGGCCTCGTCCCCATCCCTGACCCTGCTGCGCAACCTGCTTCCGGGCGAAGCCCAAGGAGCCAAGTTCCAAATCCGCATCGGCGTACGGGGCGACAAGAGTATCAAGAAGTTCAACCGCAACATCCCCCAGCAGGCTGAAGGCTACTACCTGAAGATAGACAAGAAAGGCATCACCTTGGCCGCCAACGACGAGCGCGGCGCCTACTACGGCGTGCAGACCCTGGCACAACTCCTCACCCTGTCCAAGCTCCCGATGGTGGAAATCACGGACTATCCCGACATCCCCTACCGCGGCGTGGTGGAAGGTTTCTACGGCCAGCCCTGGAGCCACGAGGCACGCCTCAGCCAACTGGACTTCTACGGACGCAACAAGATGAACGTCTACATCTACGGTCCCAAGGACGACCCCTATCACAGCACGCCCAACTGGCGCAAGCCCTATCCCGAAAAGGAAGCCAAGCAACTGCAGGAACTGGTGGAGCGCGCCAAGCAGAACAACGTCATCTTCTACTGGGCCATCCATCCGGGACAGGACATCAAGTGGAACGACGAAGACCGCGACCTGCTCCTGAAGAAGTTTGAAAGCATGTACCAACTGGGCGTACGCGGCTTTGCCGTCTTCTTCGACGACATCAGCGGCGAAGGCACCAAGGCGGACAAGCAAGCCGAACTGCTGAACTACATCGACGAGCACTTCATCCAAGCGAAGGACGATGTATCGCCCCTCATCATGTGTCCCACGGAATACAACAAGTCATGGACCAACCTGAAGGGCGGCTACCTCACCACGCTGGGCGAAAAACTGAACCCGGACATCCAGGTGATGTGGACGGGCGACCGCGTAGTGGCCACCATCGACAAGCCGACCATGGAGTTCATCAACCCGCTTATCCAACGCAAGGCATACATCTGGTGGAACTTCCCCGTGTCCGACTATGTGCAGGACCGCATCCTCATGGGCCCCGTCTACGGAAACGGCACGGACATCAAGGATGACATGACCGCCTTCGTCTCCAACCCCATGGAACATGCCGAAGCCTCGAAGATTGCCCTCTACGGCGTGGCCGACTACACGTGGAACCTGGAAGACTATGACAGCCAGCAATCCTGGGAGCACGCCCTCCGCGTCCTCATGCCACGCAACGCAAGCTACCTGCGGACTTTCGCCATCCACAGCTCGGACCTGGGCAAGAACAACCACAAGCTCCGCCGCGAGGAGTCGCAGAACATCCAGCCGGCCTTGGCCGCCCTCTGCAAGACCTACAAGGAAAGCGGAAAGATAGACACGGAAGCTTTTGCCCAAGTGAAGAAAGAATGCGAAGCCATCTGCCAAGCGGCCGACAAGCTGATTGTCACTGACGAGAATCCCGCCCTCCTGGCAGAAATCACCCCGTGGCTCATCTACTTCAAGCAACTGGGCCTGTACGGACAAACCGTGCTGCACGCCCTGGAGATGAAAGAGGACGGCAGACAGTCCATGGAACAAGCCTTGAAGGAAGCCCGCCTCCAACGCACATGGATGGAGCAGACCGGCAAACACCTCAACGAGAAAGCCAGCCAGCCCGGCGTAAAGTGCGGAGACAGATACCTGTTGCCTGCCTTCGACGAACTGCTGGAGGCAGCATCCAAGTAAGATGTCGTCCGAAGAAGGAGTGTGTCGAAATAGAGGCTACTATCTATTTCCCCTCCTCCCCGGAGGAGGGGTGCCCAACGGGCGGGGTGGTAGGTGAGAAATAAGAACATACATATAAGCTAATTATAATTCGCTACCACCTCCCCCTTCGGGTACTCCTCCTCCCCGGAGGAGGAGAATCCAGTTACCACTACACATTTCGACACATCCCCTTTCTGTCATCGCCAAAGCAGAAGTCCCGCACTACGCTGATGTTGTCCTAGTGTACATTTATCCTTACATATCGCATTTTTCGGGCATCAAGCCGTCTTTGTCCGCCTCCTACCCCAACGTCCCAAAATCAGAGCAATTTCGCTATAAAACCGCTATTTCTCCGTTAAAACATAAGAGAGATAACGGAGGGATAACGAAGGGATAACGGAGGGATAACGAAGGGATAGGGAAGAAATAAGGGGAAGACAAGGGTGAAACAGCAAAGAGGCGTCAACGAAGGATTTAGTAAATATAATCAACATAGTATAAAAACACAGATAGATATGAAGAACGAATATTTGCAATCGCTGACCAAGGACGAGCTGATTCAGCTGATTGAGGATTATTCCAAGAACTGGCTGGCCATGGACGGCGCGAGGCGGACATCCTTATGGAAGACGAAGGGAAGACGTTGGTCTACCGGACAAGGGAATGCCGCGTGCAAAAGGCAAGAGAGCGCAAACAGATGCCTTTTCACCCTTGCAAGCCCGTAGGCGAAATAGAATATGCAGGTTTTGCCCGCACGATAGATGACCGCATCACGTGCGAATGCCTGAGCTGTTTCCCCGAGGTGACCGACCCCACGTGTTGCTGCGCATGGCGCTTCCGGCTGAAGGAATAGGAAACAAGTTTCCCCGAACATACCCGACGGAACGGATATTTTTGCTACTTTTGCACACCAATGACCCAAACAATGAATCAACAGCCCCTAACCTCTGCCCCCAGCCTGCGCTTCCGCCGATGGAGCCGAAAGGCATACGCCGCCTTTGCCAGCGTGGGACGGCACGTCACCATCGGCTGTGTACATAAAGGCATAGCCGACAGCTCCTTAGCCAAACAGGCGGGCACAGGCATCCCCCTCTACCGGGCAGGCATCCTTCTGAAATCTTTCCGGAGGGTCCTGCCTTTTTCATGGCTTGTCCCCCAACCGGCCCATGCCAAATTTTTAACCCCAAAACGACAATGTTATGACTCTGAACGAACTGAAAAACCGTGTCCTCTCCGGCGGACACATCACTCCCGATGAAGCCCTCTTCCTGGCCCATAGCAAGGACCGGGAAGCCCTCTACGAGGCAGCGCACGACATCACCCGACAAATGGCTGAACGCCGCCCCGACTTCTGCTCCATCATCAATGCCCGCTCCGGCCGGTGTCCGGAAGACTGCAAATGGTGCGCCCAATCCGCCCGTCACCACACCCAAGCCGATGTGTACGACCTGGTAGACAAAGACGAATGCCTGAGAATGGCCCGCCTGCACGAGGCACAAGGCATCGGCCGTTTCTCACTTGTCATCAGCGGGCGACGACCTTCGCCTGCCTTGTTGGAACGGATATGCGACACCGTGCGCCACATCAGGCAGCATACCTCCATACAAATCTGCGCCTCCCTCGGCCTGGTGGACGAGCAGGGAATGCTGGCACTGAAAGAGGCAGGCGTGACCCGCTACCACTGCAACCTGGAAACTGCCCCGTCGCACTTCCCCACCCTCTGCACCACGCACACCCAAGCTGAAAAGACCGCCACCCTCCGCGCTGCCCGCAAAGCCGGATTGGAGGTGTGCAGCGGAGGCATCATCGGCATGGGCGAGACGATGGAACAACGCATCGAACTGGCCTTCACCCTCCGCGAGCTGGACATCCCCTCTATACCTATTAATATATTAGCCCCCATTCCCGGCACACCCTTGGAAAACCAGCCGCTCCTGAGCGACGAGGAGATACTGACCACCATAGCCCTCTTCCGCTTCATCCACCCCCGTGCCGCCTTGCGCTTCGCCGGAGGCAGGAAACGGCTCGCCAAGGACGTACAACGCAAAGCCGCCTACATCGGCATCAACGCCGCCATCACGGGCGACCTGCTCACCACCACCGGCTCCACCGCCACGGAGGACCACCGGCTGATGCAAGAGGCAGGATACGCCATGGACGACACACTTTTCGACCGCCTGCACCTGTGGCATCCCTACACGTCCACCAGTCATCCGCTGCCCGTCTATGAAGTGAAGCGTGCCGAGGGTGCCGTCCTCACCCTCAAGGATGGGAAACAGTTGGTGGACGGCATGTCCTCATGGTGGTGCACCGTACATGGATACAACCGCCCTGAACTGAACGAAGCCGCCCAACAGCAACTGCAAAAGATGTCCCACGTGATGTTCGGCGGACTGACGCACGAGCCTGCCATCGAGTTGGCGCGTCTCCTCCTGCCCTTGGTGCCTCCCTCGATGCAGAAGATATTCTATGCCGACTCAGGCTCAGTGTCTGTCGAGGTGGCCCTGAAGATGGCCGTGCAATACTGGCAAGCCCTGGGTCTCTCTGCCCCCGGTTGCAGTCATCTGGCCAAGAAGCAGAACTTCATCACCATCCGCAACGGCTACCACGGGGACACGTGGAACGCCATGTCCGTCTGCGACCCCGTCACTGGGATGCACACCCTCTTCGGCTCTGCCCTGCCTGCCCGCTGGTTTGCACCGCAACCCCGCTCCCGCTTTGGCGGCACGTGGGATGAAACGGACATCCTCCCCCTGCGCACACTCATCGAATCCCATGCCGACGAGCTGGCTGCCCTTATCCTCGAACCCGTAGTACAAGGCGCCGGCGGCATGTGGTTCTATCATCCGCAATACCTAGTGGAAGCTGCACGCCTCTGCCGGGAGCACAATATCCTGCTCATCTTCGACGAGATTGCCACGGGCTTCGGACGGACAGGCAAACTCTTTGCCTGGGAACATGCCGGAGTGGAGCCGGACATTATGTGCATCGGCAAGGCGCTGACCGGCGGCTATATGACCATGGCGGCTGTGCTGGCCACGAACCAAGTGGCGGATACCCTCTCGGCGTACACACCGGGCGTGTTCATGCACGGGCCGACGTTCATGGGCAACCCGCTGGCCTGTGCCGTGGCTTGCGCTTCCATCCGCCTGCTCACCTCGCCGGAGTATGACTGGCAAAGCAGGGTGAGCCGCATCGAACGCCAACTGCGAGAGGAGCTGATGCCTGCGCAGGATTTGCCCCAAGTGGAAGATGTCCGCGTATTGGGCACCATTGGCGTCATCGAACTGAAACACCCCGTGGACATGGCGCAGATGCAACGCCGCTTCGTGCAGGAGGGCATCTGGGTGCGCCCCTTCGGACGCCTGGCCTATGTGATGCCGCCCTACGTCATCGCGCCGGAACAACTGACGAAGCTGACGCAAGGGCTGGTGAAGATTGTAAAAGAAATTATCATCTAGCAAATGGAAAATCCATACGAATATATGCAAACCGCCTTGGACGAACTATCCGCCCAAGGCAACCTGCGCACGCTGCCCCTTGTCTTGCACGAGGGCCGTTACCTGTATGCCGCAGGGCAAAAGATGTTGAACCTCTCGTCCAACGACTACCTGGGTTTGGCCGCCGACGTGGAGCTTCGCACCCGCTTCCTGGAAAGCCTGACGCCTGAAGACTTCCTGCCTTCATCCTCCTCCTCGCGCCTCCTGACGGGAAACCACCTGGCCTTCAACGAGCTGGAAGTAGCCTTGGCACGCCTCTACGGCGCAGAGTCTGCCCTTGTCTTCAACAGCGGCTACGATGCCAATACGGGCATACTCCCTGCCATCACCACGAAGGAAGACCTCATTCTGGCCGACAAGCTGGCGCATGCCAGCCTCATCGACGGGATGCGCCTAAGCCGTGCCCGTTGGGTACGCTTCAAGCATAACAATGTCAAACATTTGGAACACATCCTCTCGCAGTATGCTTCCAACTACCGGCACGTCTTCATCGTCACCGAAAGCGTGTTCAGCATGGACGGCGATGAAGCTCCCCTCAAGGAACTGGTCCGCCTGAAGCAACTTTATCCCAACGTCCTGCTCTATGTGGACGAAGCCCATGCTTTCGGCCTTCGCGGGGCACGCGGGCTGGGCTGTTGCGAAGAGCAAAGATGCATCCCCGAGATAGACTTCCTGATGGGCACCTTGGGAAAAGCCGCAGCCTCTGCCGGGGCTTTTGTGATCTGCCGACGGGTGATACGCGACTATCTAGTGAACCACGTGCGGTCCTTCATCTTCACCACAGCCCTGCCGCCCGTCATCGCCAAGTGGAGCCGACACGTGCTCCACCTCTTGCCCGAGATGGGCGAAAGACGCCAACGGCTGGACCAGCTTGCCCGGCACCTTCGCACTACCTTGCGCGTACAGAAAATGAAGTGCCCTTCCAGCAGCCACATCATCCCCCTCCTCATCGGGGACAGTGCCGAGGCCGTGCGCCGCGCCGAAGACATGCAACGCCAGGGATTCTATGTCCGCGCCGTCCGTCCGCCCACGGTGCCTGAAGGGACTGCCCGCCTGCGCATCTCGCTCCGCGCCGACATGACAGACGGAGAGATGGAACAACTGATTGCTTATATCAAGCAGATGTTACACCCGCGCTGTAACGGCGTTACATCCGTACTGTAACAGCGTTACATCCGTACTGTAACGGCGTTACATCCGTACTGTAACGCCCTGATGAAATAATAAAAAGGAAACGTATGAAACACTCGTATATCATCCAATCCGGACATCCCCGCCTCCTGGTCTTCTTTGCCGGCTGGGCTTCCGACCCTACCCCTTTCCTAAACTATCGGCCGGCGGGCAGGGATTATGTCGTATGCTATGACTACCGCACGCTGGAGAGCGATTTCATCCCGCAAGGCACCTACCGCGAAGCAGACATCGTGGCTTGGTCGATGGGCGTATGGGCGGCTTCGCACGTGGCTCCCATGCTGGGCGTGCCCATCGGGAAAAGCATCGCCATCAACGGCACGCCCTATCCTATCGACGCCGGCAAGGGCATCCCGCCCGCCATCTGGCAAGGCACGCTGGACAACCTCTCGCCCCTGTCCCTCCACAAGTTCACCCGACGGATGTGTGCCGACACCGAAGCCTTCCACCGCTTCCTGCGCGTCACGCCCCGCCGCCCCGTCGATGAACTGGCCGAAGAGATGCGCGCCATCACCCGGATGCAGGACACCCTGCCCGCCCCCACC
>DXCV01000007.1 GCA_019115825.1 Candidatus Bacteroides pullicola | reverse complement strand
TACAACTGTAAAGTACGCAAAACAAATAAACAGAATTGAGCGAACTTTTATTCATGAAATAAAAAAATCTGCCCAATAAACATAGCAATTTGCAGAATATTTCGTAAATTTGCAACGAACATTTATCTCTTACCAAGAGATTACGATTTTTGCTAAACAGATTCCATTGAGGTTTTGCGGTTACAAATCTTTTAATATTAGGCTGTTAGCCTTGTCCACCACGTTTGTATCAAACGATGCAAGGTAGATGCGTGTGGTTTCCTCCGAATCGTGGCCCATCCCCTCGCTGATGACCGAAAGCGGTATGTTCTTGCTCTTGGCGATGCTTGCCCAACAATGCCGGGCGCAGTGCATGGTCAGCGGCATATTCAACCCGGCTAAACGGGCGACCTCTTTCAGTGCCACGTTAATACGGCTGATGGTATTGCGGTACTGCGTCCGCTCGTTTGTGCATGGGTTGGTAATTATAGGCAGTAGATATTGTGTTGTGGAGCGGCCGATGTATTTGGTGATGATGTCTTCCATGCACTTCTCCCATTTGATTGTCAGTTGCTGCCCCGTCTTTTTCCTGCGGTATATGATGACGCCGTTCTTCAAGTCCGATTTCTTCAAATAAGCCATATCGATGAAAGACATTCCACGGGTATAAAATGAAAAGAGGAACATATCCCGTGCATAGTCCAGATGCGGTTTCAAGGTCAGGTCAAGTTCCTTGATGCGCTTTATCGCTTTCAACGGGAGGGCACGTTTCACTGTTTTGCTGATACCCGTATAAACATGCTTGAACGGATATTTCTGCTCCGTCAGTTCCTTTTCCACGGCACGGTTATAGACGGCACGGAGTATGCGCATATAAAAGGAAGTGCTATTGGGGCAGATTCCCTTGCTTTTGAGCCATGCCTCATAGAGCATCACGGTGTCGCTGTCTATCTCGCACAGGAGAATGTCCTGTCCCTCGCGGAACTTCATAAAACTGGCTAAGGCCGCAGTGTAGGTTTCCGAAGTGCGTACCTTGCCAAGCTGCTTCAACTGCCCGATAACTCCTTGCATGAAACTGAATAGCGATTGCCCATCCATCTGTCCGTTAAACTTTTCTATGATATTATCTGCGGAGTATTTCCCGCCTTGCATGTCGCACTGTGCGATGATGGCCTGCAATCGCCGGATGTCCCAACCGATATGTTCCGCAACGCTGTGGAGATACCGTTTTCTGTTCTCGTTTGTTTCCGGTATGATTCGGACGGACGATGTTTCCTTATCCCATTCCATATTAAACACGCGGAAGTCCGTTCCGATTTGGCGGACTGTTCGCCCGTGGATTACTTGATAGTAGATGCTGCCCTCCTTGCCGCTTGCGGCGGAAGGACGATATTTTACCTTGATGGATGCCATTCACTTTATTTTTATTGTTTGGATTCGTTTTCATTTCTCACTTTTATAAGCTGCCTGTTGAACACGGTCAGAGTAGAATCCACTCCGACCGTCTCCACCAGCTTTTCATAGGCTCCTACGGTCACGGCCAGTTCCGGGTAAAGTTCATTGAGCATGACCGTGGTCACTTTATACTTGTCGGCAACCGTTCTCAACCGCATGTTTTCCTCCCGGTATTCATGCCACTGCATCCAACTGATAGCAAACAAGGCAAAGAACACGAGCGTGAAAATGATACCAGCCCATGCGTAAGGGTTCTTGTACCAGCCGTCGGGTATTTTGTTCCATACTCGCCTGATACCGCTTGTTACTTTGTAAAAGTGGATAGCCTGACAAAGTTTCCGTGTGAAGCCTTGCTTTTGCTGTGCTTTTTGTGAAACCTGTTTGTCTTTCTCCACATGGTCGGTAAGCACTTCCAATATCTTGTATAACAAATCTTTGGTGGTGGGGATGCCACGTTTGCGCATATCTTTGTCGTTGGCATCGGTGTATTCCTGCAAGCTAACAATCATTTCGCCGCCCAATGATTTTTTGTATGCCTCAATGGTTTCCTTGCTCCTAAAAATGCCGTTGATATTCTCCGGCGTGCTGCCGCCAAAGAAACGTATGACTGGCTCCAGCTTCACCGCAAGCCTTTTCACCGCCTCGTCCTTGTCCGAAGCGTCCTTTGCGGCCAGTATCTTCTTGATTTCTTCGATGTCCTCAGCCAATGCCCCGATAAGGTCGGATATATTCTGTAAGTTGTCCTTCATCTTCTCATCTTTTTTGGTTTGTATTTGTTCTTTTCCTTGTCGTTCTCGCCCCAGCCGCTTTCGTTTCCTCCACCTCCACCGCCGGATGAAACTTTGGCTTGGTGAGGTTGGACGCACAACTCGATAAGTGCGCCGATACCCACTTGGACTATGTCTGTATTCGCTTCGGCATCGGCGAAAGTTCCGTTGCCGGATACTTCCGCATGGCCATCGGTAGAATAGGCCTTATCCGTCTGTTCAAATGGATGCTCCGGTTTATATATGGCTTCCGTTTGGCTTATTCCGCTTTCAACCTTTGGTTGGGTATGGTACAGATTGTTCTTCCATTCCATGCCCTCAGCAATATGGCCATCGAACTGCTTGTCCAGCTTATAAAAGCCCATGCTGCGGTCTATCCGTGAACCGCTGAACGATATTCCATCTTTCGTGAACGACACACCAATGATATTGCCGTTACGTTTGTCGAGCTTGAAGTTTACCCCGATGCCCTGCTTAACCAGCCTGCCGCACAATTCCGACCAACTGTTACAACGGGGCAAGGCCGCTTTGACGGCATCATGGATTTGGTATTTCACCTTGTCCTTGCCGCGCAGACGGTCACGCTTCACATTCACCTTGCCCTTGGAGAAGTGCAGGCCGTATTCCCTCGTGAGAGCCTTGCATACCGCCACGTTGCGTATGGCATCGTTCCGGTCGCTGATGGTGTTCCCGTCATTGTCCACCCTGTTGGCCACGATGTGCAAGTGCTGGTGTTCCTTGTCGGTGTGGCGGCATACAATATATTGGGTGTTCACAATGCCCATGCGCTTCATGTACTCACGGGCTATTTCAGCCATCAGAGCGTCCGTCAGCTTTGGTGTGTCCTCGTGGGCAAAGTCCAGCGAGATGTGGTACACCGGATTTTTCAGCTTGCGCCCCGACTTGTCATCAGCCTGTCCCTGCATACTCGCTGCTATGGTTGCATTATTATCAAGCCTCACGTCCTTGCTGTCTATGAGCCGTGCCTTTTTTGGGTTGTTCACGTAGTTCACCAACTTGGCGAAGCTCGCCCGTTTCTTCAAGTCGCCCATCATATCCTCTCGATGATTTTGTTGAACTCGTCCAGCAGGGTGGTGATTTTTTCTTTGGTTCTCGGAAAGCCATGTTGATGTGCCAGCTTCGCCAGTTGGTTCAGGTTGTTGCAACCACCCTCCAGCATCCTTATCTGTTGCCTGTCCTCCTGTGTCCGTGCCGCCACGACCTTGCCTTGAAGTAGCAGTTCACGCAAGAAATGCGACGGTTTCTTGCCAGCGTCGGCAATCCGTTTCATGACCGTTTTCCACTCGGCCAGCGTGAGCCGTGTGGATATGGTTTTAGTCCGCGCCTTGCCCTTTACGGCCTTGGGGCGGCCTCCTTTATGATTGGTATCTTGTTCTGTCATCCGCTTTCTATTGTCTGTTATAAATGGGTCGGCGTTTTTTAGGGCTGCAATCCGGTCTTGCCGTTATCCGCATGGTCAGGTCGCCGTTGGTGGCGTGGTTTTCGTGGACGAAAACATTAACTTGCCAGCCCTAAAAAAACGCCCCTATAAATACTTCATTCCATACCCTATTTCCCACCTTTGTATAAGAGGTATTACAGTCTAAAGTATGCCCGTTTGCGTTGGCTGCCATGATGAATTGTGGTCACGACATTGTTCCCCTGCATCATCGGTTGGGGGGTGCTCGGTTTCTTTTTTCCCTGTTATCGCATTGGCAAAGTTCTCTGCATCTGCTGATGTGTTGAACACATATCCGCCGTTCCCATAGTCGCTCCAGTAGCCGTTGAACTCCCGTGCTCTTGGGTTAAATTTCCGTTCTCCGGCTGCTTCATATTCATTGGAGAAACGCACGGCGAAAATCTCCGCACCGCTCCTTGAGTGCGTCCTTTGTTCGATGATGTAAGGTGGATTTTGTTGTTCCTGTCCGGCGCAGTTATCCGGTGTGGGTACGCCTGTTTGCATGTCTTGTGTTCCGGTTACTTCCTCGATTTGTCCGCTCTCTTTTTCGGGAGCCGGTTCGTCTGGAAAGTTGCCGCAGTCTTTGGTCTCATGCACACTTTTTCGCTTGGGCGCATCCTTTGGCACTACGGAGTCATTGAGCCATGACCTAATCTCCGTGCGCATGAAGTAGAGCTTGTTGCCTTGCTTGCGGTAAGGTATGCGACGCTCAGAAGTCATGGCGTAGATAGTGGAAACGGATTTGCACAGCATCGCCGATACATCCTCCACTGTCATTATCTCCGGCAAAAGCTGTGCTGCGTTTGCCGACATCAGTTTCTCCACCATTTCGGTAAGCGTGTCGATTTTGGAGTGGAGTTCTGCCACGGCACGGGGCAGATTGTCAAAAGACATATGCAATGGTTCGTTGTCTGTCATATCAATGAATTATTGAATGTAGGGAAAATCAATCCGCACGGGCGAGTTTACGCATGATGGCCTGTGCTTCCTCAGAAACCTGTGTTTGTGATGCGACCGGGTTCTGCCGCAGCCATTTCAGAAGCTCTGATTTCTCAAAATAAACCATTTTGTTGTTCGGCTTGAAATAAGGGATGACTTGGTTATGGGTCATCTTGTAGAGCGAGCTTTTGGATATGCCGAGGAACATTGCCGCTTCTTCCAAGTTCAGCACTTCCTTTGAGGCATACACCACACTCTTAACCTTTTCAACCTCCTGTTTAAGCCCATCCACCATCTTTCGGAGTAAGGCGGTTTCGTTTGGGTTCTGTTCTGTTTTACACATAGTCTTTATCTGTTTAATTGTTGTTCTTAATCGTTGCCATTCGCTTGTGTTTCTTTAGGTTGGCAAGTGCAAAGTTAAAGCGAAAAGGATATGAAAACAACACTCTAATTCAGCTTTAACTAATTGTATAACAGTGATTTATATTACAAATATCCAGCTAAAATGCCAACTCAAAAGATGTCGGTTTTCCGTACCAAGTGTACAAGTCATACAGCGGCAAAATTCCATTGGCAACATTCACTTTTAACCTTGCATACAGGTTTTTATAACAGCAGAAATTGGCTAACTTTGCCACAACCTTGAATATTGGAGTGTACAAGCATATTTCTGTCGGTTGCAGTGGCTAATGTGACAGTCCAAATGCCAACCCAAAAACATCTGACGGAAAATGAAGATTTAACATTCATACTTGCAAGTCTGATTCTTAACATTCGATTACAATAGTGTTAAATACGTGGGAAATAGTTTTTCGGATTTTTGTTGCACATTTGTTACGCAAGTATTTTTTAAAACATAGATAATTGATAATCAATGATATACAAGTGAATAGAAACTTCCGAAGTAGAGGCAGGCCCCGTAAAAATGTACCGTCAAGTACCTCGTTGTCCATTTCGCCCACGCACCTTCCCACTTGGGCAGCAGGCTGAAAGCCCACTGTATCGGCCCGAATATCGTCAGCATACCAAGTAAAATTTGCTGACAGTATATTGTCGCCCACCAGCCTATCCTAAATACAACAAGGGCTATGAGCATGATAATTTTGTCGATTCCGACCACGATGCCTGCAGTCAGCGAGGTGAACCAAAGGCGACTTGCGTCCTTCTCCATATTGGTCACTTCATCCACGCCGGTCTGTTCCATCGTGGCCTCTATCAGGTCGGGGTCGGAGGTGCCGGAATGGGCCACGTCCGCCTGAGCCTGCAGGTTGGTGTAGATGGTGTCGCGCACGTAGATGAGTTCCTGCACCTCCTCAAACTTGTCCGCTATCTGCGTGGCTTCCGCCTCGTACAGGTCGTGGGTGTACGACCCGATGCAGTTCGGTATGTAGGACAGGAAGTCCAGAAAGCACCAGTCGCTGCCGCTGTGGGTCATGCCCGTGTCCGCGGGTGGATACCACCAACAGAGGATGACGGACACGGCCAGCGGCTTAAACAGCTTCATCACGTCCAGCGGTTCATGCTTCACCATCATCTTGTAGGCCATGCCCGCCGCCATCACGATGGCGAACAGGGCGGCCAACGCCATGCACATCTGGAGAATCCACCAGAACGGGCCTTGCGCGCCGGTAAACGTGGCGTCGGTCAGGAACTCGTTGGTCTGGAATATCACGTCATCAATCTCTTCCTCAAGGATGTTGATGCCAAAATCGGATAGTATGTTGTCTGCCATGGTTTATCTTTCTACTGTTTCTTCTCCGTTTCCGTTGTCCGTATCTCCGTTTCCACCGTCGGACGATGGGCCGCGCACGTCCTGACGGGCGGCTCTCCACCGGTTCATGGCTTCCGCCGCGATGCTTCCGTTGTCAGTCGTCCGTTGGTGGGTGGCCGATAGCAATTCGTCCGTCAGGGTGGCGTTGTGCAGCCGCACGAGGTATTTCACCAGCGTCTCGTTCTGACGGGCCACGTCGGCATGGATGCGCAGGTATTCTTTTTTCCGCTGGGCGTTGGGCATATAGGCATCTTTGGTCGCCCGGATGGCGCAGTCATACACATGGTAATACTCCGTCCACCGCTCTTTTTCCGCCGGGGTGCCGCCCACAAGGAGGATGCGGTCGATGTTTTCCTTGAATTGCTCCATCTGGCCGTTCAGCTTGTCTCCTTCGGCCAGCCAGGCCAAATCAACGGTCCGGTCCGCTATGTTCAGAGCCTCTATCTCGGCCCGCTTTACCAATGCCGAATCGATGGTTTCCGCTTCGTCCACCTGGTTGTACAGGTGGATGCCTGCCTGGGTGCGGAACGACAGCTTGTTCTTGGCGGCCGCCGATTTTTTGTAACTGTTGTGCAACAGGGTGTAATAGATTTCAGGGGTCAGCGAGCCGCCTCCCGTCTCCATCACCGTCACCTGGTTCTTTTTCGACGAATCATGGTTGTAGGTCACGCTCTGCGCATGAAGGACGTTCCCTCCAGACAGCCATAGCAGTCCCAAGCCGATAAGTGTTCCCGTATGTCTCATATACCTTCATTTATTATAGGATTACACAATTCTTAATTCTTCACCTTTCATTCTTCACTCTTCATTCTTCATTCTTAATTCTTCATTCTTAATAGTCCAGCTTCCCGGCCACCCTCCAACGGGAGAAAGCGTCCTCCGCCATTTCCTTGACGCTCCTTCGCCGGTACACCTGCTCTTTCCAGTAGCCTATGCGCACCTGCACGTACCGCCAAGTCTCGAAATAGGAGCGGTTCAGGTGGCGTTGGATGTTGTCCAAGGAGGTGTTGATGGCATCCAGCACCATCAGCAGGTCGGCGGTGGAGCAGGCTGCCGCGCTGGTGGCGTACAGCACCAGGTCGGAGAACGAGCGGTACAGGTGTTCGCCTTCGTCCGCGATGTTTCGGATGGCCCTCGCGTTGATGGCTATCAGCAGCGTGTCGGACAGCTCGATGCGGTTCCGCCTGATGACCTTTTCATGGAAGTCGCCCATCAGCCGCTCGTAGTCCGACAAACGCTCCCGGACGGTCTCGTAGCTGTCCTTCACGTTCAGCACGGTGCGCAGCGACTGGTACATCACGTCGATGATGTCGAAGGCGCGGGTGTACTTGTCAAGGTCGATGTTGATTTCCTTGTACTCCACCGTCGCGTCCCGGCTGTACTCGTGCAGCAACTTGTTGCTGTATTCCAGGGTGCTGCGGGCCAGCAGCAGGCTGCGTTGTTTCTTGTGGTCGTTGATGTACGCCTCTATCGAGGTGATGTCAAAGCTCCATTGGGCTTTCGCCGCAAGGGGCGCAAGCAGGAATAGGAGCATGAGGATTATGGTCTGTCTGTTCATGGCGCGTCCTCCCTGTTTTGTATTCTTGCGTTCTCCATCCACCGCTCGTGGCATTCTTCCACCAGTGTCAGCCTGCGCCCTTGGTCGCTGTCGATGTCGGGGGCGATGTCTTTCAACACGTCGAGGATGCTCCGTTTGTAGTGCATCATCTTCTCCAGAGACACTAAGTCGGCATAGATGTTCGTGATGCGGGTGTCCACCTCGCGAGCTATCTCCAGGCGGTCGCTGGACCACAGCAGGTGGTAAGTGTCGTTCGTGGCGTTCTCTTCCTGCGGCGCGCTTCGGGCGTATTCGGTCGTGATGTCGCAACCGGGATGCTCCTGCGCGATTTCCGAGATGCGCCGGTTCACGGTTTCCGCCTTTTCCGCGTCCGTCTGGCTGGCGTCGAGGGTCAGCACGTCGGCCACGCTTGTGGTGCTGTATTCCGAGGTCAGTTCCCAACTGATCTGCAGGATGGCCCTGTGTATCTTGATGCCAAGGAAGTATTTGGGCTTGCGGGCGATGGAGAGCGTGGCCGTGAACGTGATGATGCCGTTGATGTTGGGCATGGTGGCCTTGCGCACATACGAATAGCCGTTCCACGAGCCTTCGCCCTGCCAGGTCAGGCCGTAGGCGGTCTTGCAGTCTTGCATGATGGCCGGTATGCGGTAATAGTCGTCCGTGGCCACGCTGTTGTCGGCGGCGGCTTCGGCCTGCGCGTCGGTGATGTCCTGCCTTTTCTGTCGCCAGTCGGACAGTTCACCGTTCAGGCGGCTTATCTCGTCCTTGTTCCGGTTGTATTCCTGGCGGTAGGTGGCGGCGTCCTCCACGCTGGCGTTCGCTATCTTGTCCAGCAGGGCGGCGTTCTCCGCTTCCAACGTGCCGATTTGCGCTTGCAGGGCGGCTATCTCGCTGTCGGCTTCTTGCGCCATCCCGTCCAGTTCCGAGGTGTCCAGCTCGTTGTCCGTCACGGTGGTCTGCATGGCGCACTCCTTGGAATGTCCGTCCAGCGAGCTTCCGCAGCCACGGCATTTGTATTGGGTCGTTCCCTGGCCGAGCGTCACGCCGTCCGAGCAGGTCACGCTGATGGTCACGCTCTCGCACCCGGCCAGCTTGGCGGCGTCCGTCGCCTGGTAGTAGTTCCTTGCGTCGGAACCGATGTAATAGACGTAGCCCTCCTCGTTGTCGTTGTACTCCGAGAGGCGGGCGTTGAGTTGGGCCTTGAAGGTGTTAAGGTCCATCGAATAGGAATCGAACACGTCCTCGTACACCTCTTCCACGTTGTTCCAGCTTTTCCGCACATGTATTTCGCAGGCGTAGGCTTTCTTGGTCTGCTTCCCGTTCCGGCTGATGATGTAGCCGCTCATCGGGTAGCTGATGGTGTAGGTAAAGCCGTCATTCGAGTTGTTCAGTTGCTGCACCCGGCTTCTCGACCATCCGGCGTGGTTCTCCGAATTGGCGATGACCTGCTCCCGTTGGGTCGAGTTGGGATAGAAGTTCGCGTCCGTGGTGTTGAAGCGCGTCCAGGCGCTTCCGTTGATGATGCTGTTGTCGTCCGTTGGGGGATGGTAGTCGCACAGCGTCTCCGAACCTTGGTCGCGCCGTGCGATGTACCAGCGTTGGGTGTAGTAGTTCCCGGCAGCTTCGTCCAGGTAGTCGGTTATCCATGCCGTCAGGTTGTAGTTGGATAGACTGAACAGCCCGGCCACGTTGTCCTTGCCGCCAATCATGCCGAGCAGGGTGTTGCCCACGCTGTTCTCCACGCTCCTGAACAGGCCGTGGTAGTGTTCCGCAAGGGTCAGCACCGTGCCGATTTTTCCTTGGAACAGGTCGTGGAACTGGTTTTGCTGCAGCAGCGCGTCGCCGAGGTTGTCAATGCCGGCGGTGGCCAGCGATACGCCCATGTTGTACAGGTTGTCGAGGTCGGACTTCAGGTTGTCCACGGTGAAATTGCCCGGCACCGCCGCCAGGTCGTCCAGCATCCGTTCCCAG
Source organism: Candidatus Bacteroides pullicola (assembly GCA_019115825.1). Lineage (GTDB taxonomy): Bacteria > Bacteroidota > Bacteroidia > Bacteroidales > Bacteroidaceae > Bacteroides > Bacteroides pullicola. Next base: position 23,859 of record DXCV01000007.1, on the reverse strand, counting down.
TCCACCTCGCCGATGTCGGACAGCTTGAGCAGGGCGGCAATCTCCGGGTTGAGTTCCAGAAACGCGATGTCGGAGAACGTGAGCGTGGAATTTGTCACCACGGACTCGAACTGCATGCACAGGTTTTTGGTCTCGTCGCATATCTTCATCAGGTAGCTGCCCCAATACAGGGCGGTCTGGGGGCTATCCAGCATCATCCCGGCCACCGTCCATATCTTGGGCATGATTTTATGGGCCACCATGTTGTAGATGCGGCGGTAGTAATAGTTCTCGGTGCTGCTGCTCCAGATGCCGAGGTCGGTCAGGGCTTTCCGCTCCATGAACTTCGCGGCGAAAATCCCGGCGGCGGCCACCTCGGCGGCCTGGTAATGTTTCAGGATGGCGGCCACCTGCTCGTCATAATAGCCTTCAGCCACGGCTTCTGCGGCAAAGGCGGCGGCCATCGCCGCCACGGTTTCCTTGTCGTAGTTCACGCTGTAATACTGCGCGCGGATGGGTACTGCGGCAGTTGACAGGAAGGTCATTATGAGGAAGAATATCCGTTTCATCCCTTGATTTTCGTTGTACTGTACAATGGTTGTTCAATCCTGCGAAAGGCAGGGGGCGTCCGTCTTTCGCAGGGCTTCTATAAACTCGTCCGCTTTCTTCACGGCTTCCACCGGCGGCATCGTTTGGCTCAAGAGCAGTTCCTTGGCCACCTCGTATCTCCGTTGTTCCCAATCGGCGGTGGCCGTCGTTTGCGGGGCGGGCCGCCCCTCCGGCTTTTCGTCCGCACGGCTGTCCGGCCTGGCATATTCTTTCACTTCTTCCTTCGTCATGCCCAGGCGGAGCCCGTACTCGCCCAGCACGTCCTTGGTTTTCTTCAGGCTGGCACGGCCCATGTTCCGCATATTCGCCAGGTCATGCTCCGTACACATGCACAAGTCTCGGATGGTGCCGATTTGCATGGCCGCGCACACCCGTTGGATGCGCGTGTTCTGCATGGAGCCGAAATAAAGCGTGGTCACACGCTGGTGGATGTCAATCTTTTTCATTGTCTTGTTTTTTAAGTTGTGGTTTGGATTCCAGTTTCAATACCCGTCCGGCCTTGTTCACCAGTTGGGCGAATGCCAGCGACTTGCCGGTGCCCGAAGCGTTCCAGTCACGGCAATAGGCTTCGATGGCCTGTTGGTGGTTGCATCCCAGTTCTTTCTTGTAGAGCTTCAGGGCCTCCTTTTCCGCCCGTTCGGTGGTGTAGGTCATGTAGCACTCGCGGGGCTCCTCCACGCCGTACACGTTGCTTTCGTGCCCGCGGCGGATGAACACCTCGCGGAAGAAGCTGCGTCCTTCCTTGTTTTCCAGACGGTTGATGGTGAATATCTTTTTGCAGTCCACGTCGGTCAGGCCGAGGATGGACTTGATGCCGTCGAAGCGTTCCTTGAACTTGCTCTGGTCGAGCAGCATCACCACGTCGGAGTTGTTGATGATGGCTTCTTTCACTATCTCGCTGCCGATGATGTCCTGTATCTCCTGCGTCACCACGCCCACGCTGGCCCAGAACTTTCGGGCGGTCTTGTACATGAACTTGATGTACTCGGCCATGAGCGGCGAGGCGATGGCCTTCCACGCTTCCTCTATCACCAAGACCTTGCGGTTCTTCTTCAGGCGCATCTTTTGTAGGAACACGTCCATGATAATCAGCGTCACTATGGGGAAAAGCAGCGGGTCATCCTTTATCGCGTCGATTTCGAAGACGATGAATGTCTCGTCAAACAGGGTGCCGTCCATTTCCTCGTTCAGGGTCTTGTCGTGGTTGCCGCCCCGGTAAAAGTCTTTCATCATGTAGCGGTAGGTGGAGATGTCTATGCCCGATATTTTATTCTCGTGGCAGATGTCGGGGATGCGCTGCACGGAGTATTCATAGAAGGTGTTGAACGACAGGCTTTCCACTTTCAGTTCCTTGCGCCGCCGTTCCATCTCGTCTATCTCGCGCTCGATGCGTTCCGTCTTTTCCACTTCCGACGTGCCACGGCCGTCGTTCCGCGCGTCCACCAGCAGGCTCTTGCGCAAATCCTCGCGCTGCATGGGCGTGAAGCCGTCAAAGCCGTTGAAGTACACGTCGTAGTATTCCGTTATCACCTGGTCTATCAGGCGGTCTTCGGTCTTGGTCACGGTGCCTTGCGAGCCTTTCCATATCAGCAGCACGAGGTTCTTCAGGAAGCCTGTCTTCTCCACGTTCAACTCCTGGCGGCTGATGCGAAACGGGTTCATGGTTATCGGCTTGTCTTCCGTGTAGCTGATGTACTTCCCGTCCAGGTATTCGCACAGTCCTTCATAGCTGTTTCCCGTATCTACCATCACCACGTCGGTGTTCTGTTCATGGAGCTGGCGCACCACGCTGTTCATGTGGAAGCTCTTGCCGCTGCCCGAAGGCCCTAAGCAGAAGAAATTGGAGTTGTCCGTCAGCTTTTCCTTTCCCTCCTTTCCGGTGATGTCGATGGCCACCGGCACGCCCTGGCGGTCGGTGTAGTAGATTTTCAGCGGCGTGTCCTCGCTGTGCTGGGCCTTTTCCTTGTACATCAGGCAGGCCGCCGCGTCACCCAACGTCAGGAACCGGTCGTATTCCTCGTTCAAGCTGTAGCAGTTGCCGGGGAACGAGCCGACGAACAGTTCCAACTGGTTGTAGGCGCGCTTGCTGATGTGGATGCCCAACCGCCCGAAACTGTTTTCCAGGTGGTTGGTGCATTTCTGCAAGTCCGTGTCAGGCGACACGGCCACAATCAGGTTGAAGTGTGAATACACCAGTTGCTTGTTTTCCCTTGCCACCACTTCCTGCACCTGCCGGATGTCCTCCACGGCCATCTGGTTGTTCGGGTTCGGTATGCTGGCGTGGCGGTTCTTTTTCTTGTCCAGCAGGGCAAGCTCCCTCTTCTGCCCGGGAATGAACACCACCTGGTTGTACACCACGGTTTCCGCGTTCGGGATGTGGTCAACCAGCGACACCAGGTCAACGGGCATTTCCGCGCCGTTCACCTCCATGTTCGTGTAGGGGCGTATCACGGAAGGCAGGTTGACGCAGTCCACGTCCACCAGGCTGTACACCTTGCAGCGTCTGTCGCCCATGGAAATGCACTCGTCATCCACCTTGAAACCGGTCATGGACACCACCTTGTCGCGGAAGTTCATGGCAAAGAAGCGGTCCACGTAGCGGCTGGCCTCCTGCTTGTTCAGGAAGCGCACACGGATGCCTGCGTCCTGCAACTGGTCATGCACCTTGCGCGTCTTCACGAGGAAGTCGCGCCATTTCTTGTTGTCGAAGGAGAACAGGCGGCTCTTCCTTGCTTCCTGCGTGACGGTCAGGTAGGTCATGCTGTCGGTATAGACGCGCCCCTTGAAGTAGCGGAAGTAGGCTTCCGTCAGGAACTCGTGCCTCTGGCCGCTTTCTTCCTCGAACTTCCTGCGCACGAAAACGTCCTGCTTGTGCAGGGCGTACCCTTCGCCCAGCGTCTGCGACAAGGCGGCCAGCAGCCGGGTGAAGTCGTAGTAGCTCTCCGTGTTGGCCGAGTGCTTCTGCACCGGGTTCTCCATTTCCAGTATGGCGGAGTATTCCCCGGTTTTGGTATAAATCACTCCGATGCCATCCGTGTCCTCCACGGAGAAGTAGATGTCCTGGAAGATGCGTTTGCGCTTTCCGCCCGTGCCGAAGGCTTTGACGGAAATGCCCATGCCCAGGCAAAGGGCCGCGAGGGATAATAAGATGTAAGTTACCATGTTACGTTTCCATTCAATAAAGGCAGGCTCCGTCCTTGCGGAGAGAGCCTGCCGCGTCCAACATTCTCATTCATGCCACACATCAGGCATATCGGGGGTGTGTAAGTACGTCAAGTCTGTCTGGAGCGGGCATAGATGTATATGCCGCGCCCGTCCTTTTTGCTGTGCAGCCCCTTGCGCTGCTTGAAGAGGATGAGCGCCGCGCCTGCCGAGGCAACCACGGCCAGGATGACCAGCCCGGCGACAAAACCGGACAGGCAGTAGCCTGCGATGAATCCGGCGATGGCCGCGCCCGCGCTGCCTGCCGCCCAATAGATGTAGCGGCCTTGGAGACCCAGGAATTCAAGGGGCCGTTGCAGCCCCTTGAACACCGGGTAATCCTGAAAACGCTCTTTCCCGTTTCCCATCCTGCCTGCGGTTTAGGTGGTGATGCCGAAGAACAGCGGCAATGCCTGCGCGGCCGCAATCAGGAAGATGCAGGCGCCGACCACCATCATGATCTTCTTCTTCACGTCCTGCTCCTCGTTGTTCATGGCGATGTACACGGAAATGGCACCGACCACGGCAACCACACCGGCGATGGCGTAGCAGAGCTTCACCACGATGGGTACGTACTTGGCGATTTCCTCCGTCACAGTGGTCAGCGCATTGGTGCCTGCCGTGTAGTCTCCGGCGGAGTTCTGCGCCACGGCCGCCGTCACGCCGACCAGCAACATGAGGAAAATCATCTTCGTCCTTTCGGAGAAGAGCGCCGTTTTCACTTTCTGTCTCAATCTTTCAATCATGCTTCTAAATTTTGATGGTTACTATAATGTTCGTGTCTCTCTTTCCTTTATATGCGGTAGCCGAAAAACGCCGGGAGGACGATGGACGCGCCGATGATGAACAGGCAGGCCCCGATGAGCGTCACGATGGATTTGGTCACTCCGTCCTCGCCCATGTTCATCTTGATGTAGATTTGCACGGCGGAAATGACGGCCATGATGGCGGCGATGGCGTAGCATAGGTACAGGACGTACAGTGCCAGCGTGATTACATAGTCGTGCATCGTCGCCAGTGCGTCCGCTCCCCAGCTGTAGTCCACGCTGCCGCTTTTGGCAAACGCCACGATGGGGATGGCCGTTCCGAGCAGTACCGTCAGGGTGTTCTTTGTCCTGTCCATTCGTTTTCATCAGATTTCGTTTTTTATAGGGATGGCTTCTATCACAGGCCGCCCGTCCATCCGTCCTCCGCTCATCATCAGCTTGTAAAGCTGCTGGTCGTAATACGGGTTGGACATGTCGGAATTGAACTCTTCCAGATGCGGTTCCACCTTGGCCATCACTTTCTCCAAAGCCTTTCCGCCGGAACTCCTCTCATCCTGCGTTTCCTCTTGCCGGTCTGCCGCAGGGGCGGACGATGGTGTTTCCACGTCCACTTCGTAGTCATTGCCGCCTATGCTGAAGCCCATTTCGCTCTCGCTCACCTCCACGCTTTCTTCCGGCTCTTCGGAGGGGTCGATTTCAAAGGTCTCCTCTTCGGACTTCTTTTCTCCTTTCTTGCCGTAAAGGTCGTGAAGGATGACTACCGTATAATAGATAAGGTAGGCGACGGTCAGCACGGTGGCAAATATGAAAAACGGACTCATTCTTTTAGTATGATTTTAATTGTTGTGATTATATGGATGAACGTTTGTCGAAGCCTCCAAAATCGTTCCGATGTGGTTGAAACTCCGATTTCAGGCGCAAAATAATAGGCTAAACTTGACAAAAAAGAATGTTCGGTCGTATTTCTTCCTTCTCTTAACCTGATTTATTATTGTATTCAAAATCATACTCAAAATCATACTTGAAAATCGCACTCGGATGTGTTTTCACGGGTCGGGGCAAAATAAAAGCCCTCCGTTTGCGGAAGGCTTGTTCAGGCATTCGGACAGGCTGCCGAATGCCTGGCAATAAATGGATGGTTATTATAGGTATGGTTATTGGCTTCGCCCAAGCAGGTAATCGTTCAGGTCTTTATAGCCTGCATAGCGGGTGGATTCGTCGGTTTCCCGTTCCCCGTACAGCCCGGCGATGGTTTCCTCCGTCTTGCGCCCGGCCAGGTCGTTGTCAAGGTAGCAATGGACATGTTGGTAGCAGTCCAGCCTTGCCAGGCATTTCTTCAGGTTATGGACGGAGTTCAGCACCACGAAGTCGCACGGCTCATCGAGGCAGACCGTCTTGTCGCCCTTGCCCTGCAAGGTCAGGTAGGACAGGAAGTCCATGAATCCTTCCAGCACACAGCAACGGCCTTGCGTCCCTGCGTGGCCACACCTGACCACGGTGATGTCCTTACCGCCCAGGCATCCCTTGAAATAGGGATTTCGCACCTCAAAGCCGCCCGACTGGTTGGCGAAGGCGATGGCGTAATAGTGCCTGCCACGCAACTCATAGTGGATTTCCCTGCAATACAGTCTGCCGACAGACAGGTCTATGTGCCGGGAGGTGAGGTAAGACAGCAGGGCCGGATGCCCAAGGACCGTCACCTCCACATTCCGCATTTCCTCTTTCACCCGTTCATGGGAGGGCGTAAAGGACGGGGTGCGGGGGCAGGCACAGGCGCGCCCTTCTATTTTCCTTAATACTTCTTCTATGGAAGAGGTGCCAAACAGCAGTTTGCCCAGGTCGATGATGTCGCCGCCTTGCGCCATTGCGAAGTCGTACCATTCGTTCCGGTGGTCGTTGACCTTGAAAGACGGTGTCTTTTCTTCCCTGAGAGGGGAAAGGTACCAGTATTGGCCGCCTTGAGCTTTCCTCGGCTCGTGGCCGAGAAGCCGCAGGTAATCCACAATCCGTATCTGTTTCGCTTCTAATATGTTCATACACGGTTCTTGTTGATGTTTCTCGTTCTATTTGGTTTCATTGTTTGCTTCCGCCAAACGCTTTACTTCGTATATCTATTATATATACACGGACTAAAGAAAAGCGTTTTCCGAAGTGTTTTCACGCGCCTTCGTCGTCAAACAGCCCGACTTCCGTTTCCGCGTCGCCGAAGTAGAAGCACTTGTCGTGTTTGGTTATCAGCTTCAGTTCGTCGGTCAGGTATTGCAGCAGTTTGACCATGACGCTGCGTCCGCGCTCAAAGCCGATGGAGGCATAACCGGCGCACAGGGCCTGCACGGTGTTCTCGAATCCTTTGATGGGCTTCCCGTTGAAGGCGGCCTCCAATGCTTTCCGGTGCTGTTCCAGGGAGAGTTCCCGGAAATGGGTGCGCACGTTCCGCTTGGGCGCGTCCTCAAAGGTATAACCGGTGGCCGTTTCAGGCAGGCCGTCCTCGCTGACCTGGAAGGCGAAAGGCTGGAAGTCCTTGTCGCGGATGTGCATCGAGCGTACTTCGCTCACTTCAGGGTGGTTGCCGCTCTTGCTGATGACCAGCACCGTTTCCGCCTTGTTGTTCAGTTCGGTGCCGATGTGGCCGCGCACGTTGTCGTCGCCCTTGTTCAGGTGCAGTACGCAATGGATGTGCAGGTCGTAGCGCGACGACCATTGCATCAGCTTGTTGATGAGTTCCACGGACTCCCCGGCGTTGTTGATGTCGTACATCAGGTCGCGGATGCCGTCGATGATGACCAGCCCGTAACTTTTTTCCCTGCGCAGCGCATAGTCGATGAGTTGCAGGCGCAAGGCCGGGGTGTACTCGCGCAGGCCGATGAAGTCCAGGTTCTCGTTGTCAATCGTGGTGGGCAGCCCTGCCAGCTTCAGGATGCGCTCCAGCACGCCGTGGCAATGGTAACGGCTTTGCTCGGTGTCCACATAGAGGATTTTCCGCTTGCCTTCCGGCAGGCAGGCGCGGTAGTTCAGCACTTTGCCGCCGGCCAACGATGCCGCCACGATGGCGGACACGTTGAAAGTCTTGCGGCTTTTGGCCTTGCCGGTAGATGCGCTGAAGTTGCCCAGGGTGGCGATGGTGGAGTTGTCCACCCAGATAATCTGGGGTGGGTTCTCGTAAATGTCCGTGGCCTTGATGAGCGCGTCGTTGAGAATCTTCGACAGGCGGCTGTCCTCTGCGGCCGTTTCCTGCACACAGCCGTCATTTCGTTCTTTTTCCATAGCGTTTCCTGTTGAAGTAAGGTGTCATCCGGGCTTCGTCGGCCACTTCCTGCGAAGCTTGTTTCAAGGTCTTGACGGGGTTTTGGCTGAGCCAGGCGTCCAGTTCCGCCTTGGAGAAGTACAGCATCTTGCCCCTTGGTTTGAAATGAGGCACGTCCTTGGTGGAGGTCAGTTTGTACAAGAGGCTTTCCGACACGCCGAGGTATCGGCAGGCTTCGTCAAATGTCAGCATGTTCTTCGTCGAATAGATGTTGCTTTCCAGTTGAGACAAGCGTTCCTGCAAGACCTGCACGGGCCCCAACTGTTGCAGGGTGGCTTCCACGGAAGAAAGACGCTCTTCCATACGTTCCATGATAGTTTGCATGATTGAAATCATTTATGTTAGACAAAAGGAGGATTGCCCTCCGAAACCAACCGGTCTCGGAGGACAAAATTACCCCATGCGCGCGGCCTTGAGCGCAGAAGTATAATGACAGTTCGGAAGTATGGCTTAGAGTGTCATCTTTTCAGTCTTCACTTGTTTTCACTTTCGTCAGTTTGACCCATTTCCTTCACTCTTTTCACCATCATTCCTATGTATTCGGCAGCCTGGTCCTCGCGTTTGTTGAGCTTGGACAGGGCGGAAGAGTAGCTGCTGGGGCTGATGGGCTTCCCGGTCTTGGAGGAAAGTATGAGCTTGTTCGCGAAAAGGACGGATTGCCATTTGTGGCAGACCAGCCTGTGGTAGCTCAGGCAATCAAACAGTTTGGCTATCAGGTTGATGCGGTTTGCGTACAGGTGGAAGCCGGTCCGGCAGTGCAGCAAGGAATACATGTCGTCCACAGAGACGCGCGTATAAAACAAATGAGCCTCATTCGCACATTCCGCAATGGGGCTCATTTGCTCTCTGTTCAGATAACATTCAAACGTCGTTAGAACCGCGCTGTCGCCAGGCGCGGGAGGCTGGGGAGTGTTGTTCGAGGGTACATCCGTGGTGTCGTAGAAATCTTGCATGGCCATGAAGTCGTCTTTCTCAAAACGTCCTTTTCGCCACAGTTCTTCTGTCAATCCTTGGCAGTTCCGGAGAATCCCCTTGATGATGCCAAGGTTCTTCTTGTGTTCGTTCTTCCCTCGAAAACAGGGACAAATGGAATAGGTGTGGCCGTTCAGGAAATCTTCCGCAAACCTCCCGTAAGGTTTCCCGTTCGTTACCACTTCATCCATGTATTGCCGGTAGGCGGCATGGGCCAAGTTGTAAAGCCCGTCTTTTCCCATAAAGGGATTTTTGCCCTTCAAAGGACACTCGTTGCAATTACCCTCAAAAAGAGAGAGGGATAACAATCGTCTTTGTCATTGCTTCTTGTTTTAAGTTGTTAAAAATATGATTGTAAACTATTGTGATACCTAAATGCGGCACGGAATACTGGTGTTCAGCGCGCCGTGCCTGTTGTGTCGAAAAAAGCATCTGCCAGTTACCCGAACAGCCCATTAACTAAATTTACGGCTTCGTCTTTTTTCCGGTTAACGATTTTGGCGTAAATTTGGGTTGTCCGCATATCGGTATGCCCTAATAATTTGGAAGTTGTGTAAAGGTCGGCACCAAGCGTCAGCATCATGGTCGCGAACGTATGCCGGGCGGTGTGAAAGGTGACGTGCTTGCAAATGCCTGCCTTTTGGACCCAAGGTTTCAGCAGCCTGTTTATCCCGGCGGGAGAGGGAAGAGTAAATATTTTATCTTCCCCGGACTTGTCGCCTCGCTTTGGCATCCATTTCAACGCCTCGGATGACAAGGGCAGATACAGTGGCGATTTCGTCTTTTGCATCATCACCTCCAAGCGGTATTGCTCGCCGTCACAAAACACGTTCTTCCACTTCAGCCCTTTGATGTCGCTCATGCGCAGCCCACAGAAACAAGAGAACAGGTAAGCCCCTTTCACCGCCTCATTGTTCATGGGGGTATTTATCAAAGACCTCACTTCGTCAATCGTCATGTATTCGCGTTTGCTTTCAGGCTTGTGTATCTTTTCCGAGCTGCTGATTTTATTGAACGGGTTTTCCTTCAATATTTCAGCACGGACGGCAGCGTTCAACGCTCCATTGAGAACCCGGTAGTAGTTGTGGCAGGTGAATTTCGAGACAACCTTTCCTTTCGGACGGTATTCCGTTAAAAGGTAGTCGATATAGCCTTGGCAAAAGGGCTTGTCAATCATATCCATTGTGACACGTTCACCGGCGTATGCCTTGATGATGTCTATTGCTTTCTTTATCTGCCACTTGTCTTTCTTGCCACGCTTGGCTTGGTTCTCCATGTAGGTTTTCATCCAGTCCAGCATATAGACCTTTGGAGTGTCGGATGCAGGTTTGATGCCAGCTTTACCATTGGTCATTTCAATGATGCGCTTGGACTTGATGGCGTTGGCCGCCGTGAGCGTGGCCTGGTTCTGCATCTTTGCATTGTAATCCGTTTCCGGGATTAAGTACATCTTCAGGTACTCGTAAGAGCGTTCCCCGTCATGGTATATATCCAAGTACAAGCTCTTGTTGCCGTTGCTCAGGTTTTTCATCCTAAGCCGGACAGGCTCTTTGGTCTTATTGATTTTCTTCGGTCTTGCCATAGCAGTTGATTTATGATTTACTATTGCAAAGGTACAAAATATATCTCAAACCGAGAAACAAAAGAGAAACAAAAATGCACCAAAAATCACGCAAGCAAGAGAAAACAATGAAAACCAATGAAAATCAAAAATCATCATAACATATTGATTATAAGCAACTTTATTTTCACTTACTATGCTCTTGTTTTCATTTTACAGCCTTAGTTTATAAATCTCGCAAGTTTGAATCAACAGGAAGATACGGCAACGGGAGAACGTCCGGTTGAGATGTATATCTGTCATCGTGCCTTGGCATGGTGTGCTGTATATGCTATCTTGGCGTGGGCTAGCTCGCGTTGCTTATCCTTGTTGATGGGCATGCGAGAGCCTGAGTTCGGGATAAGCGACGGCACAGACTCCCATGCCTTTTTTTATTTTTTTACCATGCCGAATCAGGGGAAGTTCTATAGGCTGCTAATACTGAAATTGCTATGATGACTAAAAGTATTTGGACGATGACGAAAAAGAAAAATGTCTTCACCTGGAGAACGGTTCTGTTATGTGGTGGAATCTCCGCATCTTTTCTGTTGGCTTCCTGCGGCAGCAGCAGGACTGCCGTGACCACTGTACCTCAAACGCCTGCACCTGTACAAGTGCAGAACGACCCTACCCAACCCCAAATGCCTGCGGGTGAACAAGTGCTGGTCACTTTTTGTGAGGACGAGGCACGTGATGTCCCCGGTGAATATATGGCCGGACTGGGCATTGCCGAAGATTGCCCAGACCGTTCAAGGGCCATTGTGGATGCCAATAGAGTTGCCATAGCCGATATTTCGTCCCGGTTCATCGGCATGATCAAGAATGCTATGGAGGATTATTCCAAGGACGTGAATGTGCCCGGCGGCAAAAAGATGTACGAGAGCGAATTGGAGGGCGGTCTTAAGATGATTGGGAGCAAAGTCATTGACAAATATGCCGAAGTGGCTTGCCGCAAACTGACACAGAGTGCCACCGGCGGGTATGCGTGCTATGTGGCGTTACACGTGCAATGGGACAATGCCAAGAAAGGGCTGGCCGAGGAACTGGAGGTGCGCAAGGTGGATTTCGACAAGGACAAATTCATGGAGAAAATGGACGCACAGTTGGACAAGAGCACAAATCAATAACCTTGTAAAACACGTGTCAAGATGAGATTGAAACTTAGCCTTTGCCTGATCCTGATGTGGGCAGGGGCTCTTTCATCGTGGGGACAATATGTCCTGCCCCGATGGGTGCAATCGCCACCGCCTTCGGGCAACACCTATTATTACCGGGTTTCACAAGGTGACGGAACCACCGAAGAGGCTTCCCAAAAGAAAGCTTTCGCCATAGCTGTGTTGGAAAGTGCTTTTGCCATAGGCGTGCCGTTGAACCTGCAACAACTGGAGCAGTTGGAGGGGGACAGCCTGTTGGTGGAGGCCAACCGTTATGTGAAAATACCCATCAACAAGGTATGCCAACATACGGTGTCACTGACCACGCGCCAAGGATACCGTACCTATATCCTATGCCAAGTGGCCAAGGATGTGCATATGATTCCGGATTTCAAGTCGTTTAACTGTATTTTAAATCAAGAAGAATGAAAAACGTATTATTTATATGTATGTTTTGGCTGATGGGAGTTCTGGCTTTTGCCCAGTCATCGACGGAGCTGCGCCCGTATTGGGCCAATTCGGTTCCCGCCACGCCTGCCGGAGCCAATTATTTCCTCAATTGGGGCGTGGGCGAAGGTTATGATGAGCAAGAAGCCGTAAATGCGGCATGGGCCGATGCCTTGCAGAGGTCATTGCACGAACTGGGCGTGGTAGGCATCACGCAGCAGGACATCAATACCATTGCGTCAAAAGGCATTAATGCCGTGGTGAAGTTCAACCGGATGAAAAGGCGTATAGTCAGCGCGACGGAACCTATCGCATTAAGCGGAGGACGGTTGAAAATTTATATCCTGATACAGGTGCAACGGAATGTCAATGGGGCGGACGACTTCTATACATTGAATGCCGGCCAGTTCCGGGATGCAGCTTTTGACAGGGAGTTGAAGGAATATAATGCGTCCATCACCGGACGCTATCCCTTCTCTGGCAGAGTCTTTGTGCCGGGATGGGCGCAGTTCCATAAAGGCAGCAAAGGGAAAGGTTTGTTCTTCATCATCGGGGAAGTCGCCTGTGTCACAGGCATCGTAGTAGCGGAGAGCCTGCGGGCTTCCTACGAATCGAAGTACAATTCCACCCACGATGCCCACCAAATGCAGACTTATGGAAACCGGGCGGACAACTGTACAAACATCCGCAACGGACTGATAGCCGGTGCGGCGGCTTTATATCTATGGAATGTGATAGATGGCATTGCAGCCAAAGGGAAACGGAAAGCCATCATGCTGGGAGACGCACGATTGCGCATATCGCCCTACGCGGCTTCCCAATCCGGGGGCATAGCCTTGTCGTTGAATTTTTAATAACAGAACGGCATGAAGCGGAATTGGCTATTATCCGGTTGCATTCTTTTCTGCTTGGGCGCGTATGCCCAGACGGATAAGGACTTTGAAGAATATGCAAGAGAGCAGGAAGCTGCTTTCGACACATACGTCCGAACGGAAGAGGAGAGTTTCAAGGCATACAATGATTCCATCAACCGGGAATTCGGACGTTATTTGGCAGAGACTTGGCCCGACTATCCCCTCAGTAAAAAGGAGCCGCCCATCAAGGACCCGGTACCGCCTGATGTCTATGAACCGGGCACTCCTCGTCCCGACCCGGTGAAAGTGCCGGTACGTGGCGAGATAGAACCGCCCAGCCTACCCCTCCCCTCTCCCCATGAGGACAAGAGGAAACTGACGCCTATCCCTGTGGAAGTCCCTGCGCTGAAAGTTGATTTTTATGGAGCCTTAGTGTCCTTGAGGAAGGCTTCATACGCGTTGCCTGCTTTGGCTGGAGTAGATGAGAAGGCTGTTTCCACGTATTGGAACCACCTGTCCCGGTTGCCTTATATGGAGTGGGTGGGTAGTGTGCTGGCTTGCAAGGATGATTTGTCACTGAATGATTGGGGCATGTACCAACTGATTAATCATGTTTTTACGGCTTATTTCCCACGACGCAGCACCAATGAACAGGTGGTGTTCGCGGTTTTCACCCTGAACCAAATGGGCTATCGGGCGAAAATTGGCCGTGTGCGGCAGGACTTGTTCCCTTTGATAGCCTTTGGCTGTAACGTCAGCAACACGGTATTCTTCCGCTATGGCAATGAGCAAGGCGTGGTTTACACTGTGGTCAATGCCGGACATAAAGATTTGACTTCCATTCAGACTTGCCGCATGGAGTATGGAGGTGCCACAAAACGGTTCGACATGTCACTGGATGTAGCTCCCGCATTGGGAGACCGTTCACAGGCCAAAGTGCTGCGGGACAAACAGCGAAGCTACACCTTGCAGTATCATCCGGGATATAGCCGTTTCCTGGAGACTTACCCCTGCGTGGATTTCAATTACTATGCAGAAGCAGCCCTGAGCGAGGCATTTTGGGAAAGCGTGCAACAGCAGATTACGCCCGTCTTGAAAGGTCTGACCCAGGAAGAGGCGGTAAACACGTTGTTGCATTTTGCCCAATACGCCTTTCAGTACAAGACAGATGGCGATCAGTTCGGTTACGAACATTTCTTCTTTCCGGAAGAAACCATTGCTTCGGCTTATTCCGATTGCGAAGACCGTGCCATTCTGTTTTCCCAGTTGGTACGTCGTCTGTTGGGCATGAAGGTGGTTTTGCTCTATTATCCGGGTCGTCACCTGGCTGCGGCAGTCCGGTTTGACAATCCGGCCACGCGGGGAGACTATGTACTGGTGGACGGGCAGAAATATCTGGTATGCGACCCCACTTATATCGGTGCAAGCCTGGGAATGGGCATGCCCGACTTGATGGAGGTTCCCATAGAAGTAGTAAAGTTGAAGGATTAAACCGTTTTTATCATGAAACACAATAGATTGCATACTTGGCTCGTGACCGTCCTTGTCTTGACAATAGGCATTTGGCTCTGTATGCCTGTATCAGCTTTCGCCGGTGATTCTTCCAAGGCCAAGGTCAATACAAGCAGCCGTTTGAACGTACGCTCGGGGCCGGGTACAAATTACGAAGCAATCGGGCAGCTTGCCCCTGGCGAAGTTGTGGAGGTGATTGACCGCACGCATGAAACCGAGGGTTGGGTGCAGGTGAACAACGGCTCGGGCTTGAAAGGTTATGTGTCTTGCTCATTCCTGCAAATGGATTATACCCCTGACGAACAGGCGTATCGGGCAGATCGTTTGAAGGATGATTATTCTTGGCGCGTACCTTTCTGGCTACGATGGTATTACGCGGTCTACCTCTATTTGTTGGGGCTGGACATCGGCGTGGCACTGGTATTCCTGGCATTGGCGTTTGTGATAGAGGCAGTCGTGATTGTAGTCATGCGAACGAAGTATCATTACGATTTTTGCAAGCCTTCTGCTGTCTGGCTTTACCTCGTTCTTTTGCTTTATGCGTCGCTGACTTTGCCGGGCATCTTTATACACAAGGCGATGTTGATGCACAAAGGCTTTTGGCCGGTCACCCTCTTTACGTTGATGCTGTTGGCCACAGGTTGTGCCATGCTTCATGCTGCCTGGCGAATCAAGTTGTATGGTATGCGAGGTAATGGGAAATGGCGCATAGATGGTTCGTCCCATTACCAGACAGGGCGTTGGCTGGGCAACATCCTTTGGTGTCTTTTGCTCATCCCGTTGGCCAAGATTTGGTGGAAAATCGGTTTTGCCCCGGTCATCCAGACCGCCGACAGTTTTCTTGCCATGCTCATCACCATGGCCGTGATAGTCGGGGTGAATATGCTCATTGCCAAGTGGGTATGGCCTTATGTCATCGTGCGCTATCTGTTTCCGTCGGCCAACCAAGGCGTGGTACATATCATGTCGTTTGTGTTGGTTTGGGGAATGATGTTGTACGAAGGCCGATGGCTGGACTACAACTTCAAGGGATTTACGTGCCTGCTGGCTTACGTGATAGGAATCATTGTGATTCTGTGTACGCTGATGTGGGCATGGACCTCCATCACGGAACACCGGTGCGGCAACTGCCACAGCTTCGACACGGCCCAGACAGGACTTACGGATTTGGGCTACGAATATCGCACCAACTGGTCATGGAAAGACATCAACGAGTCTTCCGTGAAGAGACGCATCAGCGGTTCGGAAGTGGTCGATGCCAAAGGATTGGTGGAAACCACCAACAAGGTGAGCAAATGGCAAACCCATCACACCTGCTACCATTGCCAGCACAAGTGGGACATGGATCATGAAGAAACCGTTGGCAGCACGTCGAGGACAGTGCGGAAGGAGTGGACCGAGCGGTATTGATGTCAAAACAACAACTCTTTAATACTTATTCATTATGAAGCGATTAATCAATCTATGGGTATGCCTGGCGGCCGTATGGCTGGCGGCATCGTGCGCGAAGGATGCGGAACCTCTGACGGGAAACATCCAAGGCGTTGTGACGGAAAGCGGCACGACCACGCCCTTAAGCGGTGTGCAGGTCCGCATCGTGGGCAATGGTTTGAGCGCTACCACAGGCAGTGACGGACAATTCAGTTTCCATGACCTGGATGCGGAAACTTATAACCTGCAATTCATGAAGGATGGCTATGAGACCAACACGCGCAGTGTGACGGTCTTGGTAGGCGAAACGGCCAACTGCGACATGCAGTTAAGACCGGAACAGGCAGACGCGGCCATTCTTATCGAACCTTCCACACTGGATTTCGGCAGTACGCAAAGCGAAATGGCCGTCACCATCACCAACAAGGGCAACACGACCACCGAATGGTCCCTAAATTTGGGGGAGAACCCTTGGTTGTCCGCCAATCCGGCTTCGGGCAACATTGCGGCAGGACGCACACAGAGCATCGTGTTCGCCGTAGACCGCGACCAACTGGCAGAAGCCAAGACGGCCAGGGTGACGTTAGCGGCATTCGGCAATTCTTATACGATTTCCGTGTCTTGCTCTCCACGGGCGGAAGCGGCAGAAATGACGGTGTCTCCCACCATCTTGGATTTCGGCACAGAACTTTCGGAACTCTCCCTTGACATTCGGAACACGGGCAATGCCGAATTGAATTACCAAGTGTCCGGCCTGACGGTGGATTACCTTACGGTTTCTGCGATGTCCGGTACTGTGGCCGCAGGCGGCAACCAAGTGTTGAAAGTGAATTTGGACCGGGAGTTGATGCCCTCTGCGGTCAACACAACATTTGTCATTTCCGATGGCACAAAGGAAACCGTCGTAACCGTCACAGCCACGAAGGCGGAGGGCGGTGACGATGAACCGGTGGCCGGAGAGACCGTGGTGACACAGGGACTGTATACCTATTACAAATTCGACGGGAACTACGAAGATGCCACCGAGAATGCCATACATGGCTTCGGCACATGCACATTCGTGGATGGCGTGTCCGGCGGGCAGGCATTGAAGTTCAGCCGGACAGAAAACACGACATTCACGGTAGGCAGCCCCATTATAGATTCGCGCGAAATGACCTTCTCTTTCTGGGGCAAGGACTTTGCCGACGGGCACATCTTCCATCTGCTGTCTTCCAATGCCAACGACCCCATGTTCACGCTGAGCCTGGATGGAGGGGCTTTGAAGTTCGTGGTTACACGCTACCACAACATCTACCAATATGGCGCGGCAACCGCTTTTACCCATCCGGCACTTACGGACGGGAAGTGGCATCATATCGCCATTGTATCCGACTTTGAGACAACGGCGTATGGAACCATTACCAACACACTCTATGTGGACGGTTTGCGTGTAGGCTCTGTAACAGAGACCGCCAATCATTTCAATGAAAACGGCGGAAGCCAGTCTTCGTATGACACGGGCACGACATTCGTGATGGGAGGCAGCCTGAAGTTGTCGAACAGCGTGACCCTGAATGCCACGAACATGACCGTGGATAATTTCCGCGTGTATGACAACCGGATGCTTTCGGGCAGTGAAATCAAGGAAATATATGAGGCCGAACAATAACGGGCCGGACTGACCCATTTGAAGAGGGTATGGACCATTGCGGGTTGTGCGGGTGTTTGTCCCGTGCAATCCGCGTTTTTTTGCATGTTTTTCCGCGTTTTGCTTACCCATACCTCCGCCCGTGCTTACCCGTACCTGCGCCCGTGCTTAGGGGTATGGGTAAGCACGGGCGGGGGTACGGGTAAGCAAACGCTTCCGAACATTGTCAAAATGATATTAAATCCCCGAAAAATCATCTGCTTTTATGCCGTGTTTCTCGACAGAATTTCCGATATTTGCCAAAAATCCGACACCATGGAGCCTATACGTAGTTTCGACCAACTGACCCAACACTTGCAGACGCTGAACCGGCGGAAACGCATCGCCGTGGTCTGCGCCAACGACCCCAATACGGAATATGCCATTGCCCGCTCACTGGAGGAGGGCATCGCCGAGTTCCTGATGATTGGCAATCCTGCCATCCTGGAACGTTATCCTACTTTGAAACAGTATCCCGACTTCGTACACATCATCCCGGAGAACGACCCGGACACCGCCGCGCGGCGTGCCGTGCAGATTGTGCGCGATGGCGAGGCGGACATCCTAATGAAAGGCATCATCAACACGGATAATCTGTTGCGCGCCATCCTGGACAAGGAACACGGCCTGCTGCCCAAGGGCAAAATCCTGACGCACCTGGCCGTGGTACAGATTCCGACGTACGACAAGCTGTTGTTCTTCTCCGACGCGGCGGTCATCCCCCGCCCCACGCTTCAGCAACGCATCGAGATGATACAGTATGCCATCCGCACCTGCCGCCACTTCGGCATCGAGCGACCACGCATTGCCCTCATCCACTGCACGGAGAAGGTCAGTGCCAAATTCCCCCATTCATTAGACTATGTGAACATTGTCGAGCTGGCCGAAGCGGGCGAGTTTGGCGACGTCATCATCGACGGACCGCTGGACGTGAAAACCGCCTGCGAGAAGACCAGTGGCGACATCAAGGGCATCGTCTCGCCCATCGAGGGGGAGGCCGACGTGCTCATCTTCCCCAATATCGAGAGTGGCAACGCCTTCTACAAGACAGTGTCCCTCTTCTGCCACGCCGACATGGCAGGATTACTCCAAGGGCCAGTCTGTCCCGTCGTACTGCCCTCGCGTAGTGACTCCGGCCTTTCAAAGTATTACAGCATTGCCATGGCGTGTCTGACCAGTTAGTATTTCATTACCCCCTAAACTCTAATCGCCCATTATCCCATGAAGATACTTGCCATCAATCCCGGCTCCACCTCCACCAAGCTGGCCGTTTTCGAGGATGAAACGCCACGTTTGGTGCGCACCCTGCGCCATTCGGTGGAAGAACTTTCCGCATTCCCCCAAGTTACCGACCAATTCGGGTTCCGCAAAGACCTTATCCTGCGCGAACTGGAAGCCGACGGCATACCCTTGGCATTTGATGCCGTCATCGGCCGGGGAGGCTTGTTCAAACCCATCCCAGGCGGCGTGTACAAAATCAACGAACAGATGTTACATGATGCGAAGTGTGCCGCGCATCCCCATGCTTGCAACCTGGGTTGCCTGATTGCCGCCGAACTGGCCGCCCGCATCCCCGGCTGCCGGGCCTTCATCGCCGACCCGGGCGTGACAGACGAACTGGACGAGGTGGCCCGCATCACCGGATCGCCCCTGATGCCGCGCATCACCATCTGGCACGCCCTCAACCAGCGCGCCATTGCCCGCCGCTATGCCCGCGAACAGGGCACACGCTACGAAGACCTTAATCTCATCATCTGCCATTTGGGCGGAGGCATCTCCATTGGCACCCACCTGCGGGGCCGTTGCATAGACGTAAACAACGCCTTGGACGGCGAAGGCCCCTTCTCACCCGAACGTGCCGGAACCCTCCCTGCCGGACCGTTGATAGACCTTTGCTATTCGGGCCGCTTCACCCGCGAAGAACTGAAGAAACGCATCTCTGGACGCGCCGGACTGGCCGCCCACTTGGGTACGACGGACGTGCCCACCATCGTTGCCCGCATAGCAGAAGGTGACGAGCACGCCAAATTGGTGCTGGATGCCATGATTTACCAGACGGCCAAAAGTATCGGAGCCGCTACCACCGTGCTTTACGGGAAAGTAGATGCCATCCTGCTGACAGGCGGCATCGCGCACAGCGACTACGTGGTCTCCCGCCTGACGGAGCGCGTGTCCTTCCTTGCCCCCGTCCATGTCTATCCCGGCGAGGACGAGTTGGAAGCCTTGGCACAGAATGCTTTGGGGGCGTTGCGGGGGGAACTGGAGGTGCAGGAATATCAGTAAAGTTTCACACCTCTAACAACTTCCTTAGCCGCAGCACCGAATCGGCAATCTGTTCACGGTTTTCCAACTGGCTGCCATCAAACCGATAGCGAGCTTTCGTATAATAAGGGGAACGGTCGGCCAATGCCTTTTCGATAAAGACACGCAACTCTTCTTCGGACTTTCCACCCAGGATGGGCCGTTGCTGTGTAGCCACACGCAGGCGTTGGAACAGCGTTTCCACATCCACATCCAAAAAGACAGTCTGTCCTTGGACATTCATATAGTCCATGTTGTCAAAGAAGCAAGGCGTCCCTCCGCCAGTGGAAACCACCACGTCCTCAAACTCGCCCACCTCGTGCAACATATTCTGCTCCACCCGGCGAAAACCATCCTCGCCCCGCTCGGCAAACAACTGGGGTATCGTCTTATGGAATCTTGATTCGATATACCAATCCAAATCAATGAACGACAATCCCAATTCGCGGGCGAAAGCTTTTCCTAAAGTCGTTTTGCCGGCTCCCATATAGCCGGTCAGAAAGATGCGTACCATACTGTGCATTTCGTTTGGGACAAAGGTACACAATTACAGGAAGACGAAAAAGAGAATGGGAAATTTTCTATCCACGAGTACACACAAAAACAAAGTCGCGGATTGTGCGGCTCCACGGAAACCCGTGTTCTACCGCGCACAATCCGCGACTTCTTTACGCTATGTTTATACGGACTTTCACAGTCCGATTCCAACTCTGCTGCTTTTATCAAGCCTCCTTGGCAGGCATCGGTTCAATACCCTTGCCGGCATCGCGCTTCTTGTGCATCATGGCGTAGGCGATGGGCGAACCGATGAACAGGGACGAGAATGTACCGATTACCACACCCAGAATCATGGCGAAGGAGAAGCTACGGATGCTCTCGCCACCCAGGAAGAAGATAACCACCAGCACAATCAACGTGGAAGAACCGGTGAACAACGTACGCGTCAGCGTGGAGTTCAGCGAGTCGTTGAACAGCTGGTAGCTGTTGCGCTTCGGATAGAGGTGCAGGTACTCGCGCACACGGTCGAAGATAACCACCTTGTCATTGATGGAGTAACCGATAGCCGTCAGGATGGCGCCCACGAACGTCTGGTCAATCTCCATGGAGAACGGCAGGATGCCCCAGAACATGGAGTAGATACCCAAGATACCCAAGGTGTCGAAAGCCAAGGCGGCGATGGAACCCACACTGAACGCCACATTGCGGAAGCGGAACAGAATATAGAGACCGATAGCAATCAAGGCGAAGAATACGGCCCAGAATGCGGCCACCGTAGTATCGTCTGCGATGCTCGGACCTACCTTCTGCGAACTGATGATGGTGCCGCCCTCTTGGTTGTCGCGGTCCACGAATTGTTCAAGCGTGGTGCCTTCGGTCAGCAACGGCTTCAGCAGTTCATACAGTTTGGCTTCGATTTCGGCATCCACATTGGCACCTTCCTCGGCGATGCGGTAGTTGGTGCTGATACGCATCGTGCGGCCGTCCGTACCGATGGCGATGACGCTCACGTTGGCATCGTCCAAGTTGCCTTCCAATACCTCACGCAATTGCTCGGGCTGGGTGGGCTGGTCGAAACGCACCTGGTAGTTGCGGCCACCCGTGAAGTCGATGCTTTGGCTCAGTCCGCGTACGCCCAGGAAGCCTACCCACAGCACTACGAATACAAGCGTACCTACAGCCCACGTCTTATTGCGGCCCATGAAGTCGAAGTGCGTGTCTTGCAGCACGCCGCGGGACAGCTTCGTCTCGAACGTCAGGTGCTGCCACTTGTCCTTGCTCATGAAGTAGTCGTAAACCAGACGGGTCAGGTAAACGGCGGTGAAGAACGAAATGGCGATACCGATGATCTGCGTCGTGGCGAATCCGCGGATGGGACCCGTACCGAAGTAGAACAGGATGATACCGGTGATGATAGACGTGAAATTGGAGTCGAAGATGGCGGAGAAGGCGTTCTTGTAACCGTCTTCCAATGCCTTCTTCACGGTCTTGCCGTTGCGAAGCTCTTCCTTCGTGCGCTCATAGATAAGTACGTTGGCATCCACTGCCATACCGATGGCCAGCACCATACCGGCGATACCGGACATGGTCAGCGCAGCCTGGAAGGATGTCAGGATACCGAAAGTGAAGAACACGTTCAACAGCAGGGCGCCGTTGACCACCATGCCGGGGATAAAGCCGTACATGGAGCACGTGTACACCATCAGAAGGATGAAGGCCACCACGCAGGAGATGAAACCTGCCTCAATAGAAGCGGCACCCAGCGACGGACCTACGATGTCTTCCTGCACGATGTGTGCGGGAGCAGGCATCTTACCGGAACGCAGCACGTTGGCCAAGTCCTTCGTCTGGTCGGGCGTGAAGCTACCCGTGATGACGGAGCTACCGCCCGTGATTTCGTTCTGTACCGTCGGAGCGGAATATACATAACCATCCAACACGATGGCAATGGAGCGACCGATGTTCTGCTTGGTCAGTTGCGCCCAGCGGCGTGCGCCGTCGTTGTTCATCGTCATGTTGACGCAAGGCTTGCCATACTGGTCGTAGTCGTCGCTTGCGCTGGAGATTACATCACCTTCCAGCGGCGCACGTCCGTCGCGCTGCGTGGAGCGGATAGCATACAATTCAAAGGTCTGCTTTTTCGGGTCGTAGTCCGAGGGAGAAACACCCCACTTCAGGCGGACATCCTTGGGGAACTCGGCCATGATTTCCGGCATGGCGAGGTAGCGGTTGATTTCAGCCGTGTCCTTGTAGTTGGCAAAGCCGACAATGGGGCTTTGTGCGCTGGGGTTCACTTGCAAGATGGCCAGCAAAGGATTTTGCTTCTTGTAGGCTTCCAGGTCGGCTTCCGTGCTGGCGGTCGCGCCTTTCAAGGCGGCGGCCAGGCTGTCTGCCGTGCTTACAGTCTTTTCTTCTTTCACCTCCACGGCAGCAGAATCTTTTTCAGCCTCGTCATTGCCTTCTTGGAGGCTCAGGAGGTTGTGCAGCTTGCTGTCAGCCGTTTGCAGGTAGGGGACAATATCCTTGGCGTTGTAAGTCTCCCAGAATTCCAGGTTGGCCGAACCTTGCAGTAATTTTCTTACACGTTCAGGCTCCTTGATACCCGGCAGCTCCACCATGATACGACCCAGGTTGTCGGACAGACTCTGAATGTTGGGCTGAACCACGCCGAAGCGGTCAATACGCGTACGGAGCACGTTGTAGGAGTTGGCGATGGCAGCATCTACCTCCGCGCGCAGCACCTTCTCCACCTCCACGTCGGTAGACTGCTGGTTGACCTTGTCCTTCAACTGCTGGGTAGCGAACAAGCTAGCCAACGTGGCATCGGGAGCCAACTTGTGATACTCTCGGATAAACAAGGTTATCACATCGTCCTGGCTTTCCTTGGCCTGCTGGGCGGCGTTGGCCAGGGCTTGGTTGAACGCTTCGTCCGGTTTGTTGTCGGCCAATACCTTGATGACATCGGGCACCGAAACCTCCAGGATGACGTTCATACCACCCTTCAGGTCCAAACCTAAACTGATTTCCATCTCGCGACAATCTTTCAGGGTCCAGTTGCCGAAATACACCTTCTCATTGGCCAATGAGTCCAAATAGTCCTGCTCCAACTGCACATCCCCCTTTGCGTACTCTTTCGCCTTGTTGGTGTAGTGGCGAGTCACAAAAGAGAAGGACAGGTAAAACAGACACACCAGTGTAAGTAATACCGCAAAAACCCTTACAAATCCTTTGTTTTGCATGTTACTTTTAGTTTATTATGATTACTTATTTAATTAATTTCTGCTGTCTACAAGGCTGCAAATATAGGTTTTTTTTCACAAATCTAAGTCGTTGACACCTTATTTTTTACCTTTCCCGCGCGATGCGGCATTCTATCGGATAATGGTCCGAAGCCTTGATGCGCCGGTCCACCTTGCCATCATAAGCTTTCAGGTCAGGGCTGTTCAAGATATGGTCTATACGGAAATAGAATTTGTTGCGATGATAAGAGATGCCCAGGCCGCAACCCGATTCGACGAAGGCGTCCTCCATCTGTCCGCTGATGACGCGGTGGGCATACGA
>DXCV01000073.1 GCA_019115825.1 Candidatus Bacteroides pullicola | reverse complement strand
GAACAATTATTATTGGCCGGAGAAAGAAAAGAAAACGGACTTCATCGCCAACGGGGAAATGGCCATCGTCCGACGCGTCCGACGCACGCGCGAGATGTACGGCTTCCGCTTCGCCGACGTCACCCTACGCTTTCCCGACAACGACGAACAGGAGTCGGAGGTCTGCCTCCTGCTGGACACCCTGCGCGCGGAAGCACCCGCCCTGACGCGCGAAGAGAGCGACCGCCTCTTCCACGCCGTGCTGGAAGACTATGCCGACATCCCCGTGAAATCCGAACGGATGAAACGACTGAAATCCGACCCGTACTACAACGCCCTGCAAGCCAAGTATGCGTATGCCGTCACCTGCCACAAGGCGCAAGGCGGACAGTGGCGAAACGTCTTCCTCGACCAAGCCTACATGCCGGAGGAGTACCTCACGCCCGACTTCTTCCGCTGGCTCTACACGGCTTTTACCCGCGCCACGGGCACACTGTACCTGGTCAATTATCCGGAGGAACAGACAGAAAAAAATTCAGGCGCAGACTGAGTGTAATCCGCGCCTGAAAAAATACAACGTCAATCTAAAAAAGAATCCTACTTACTTCAGCAGCGAAGCCGGGTCAAGATGCTCGGATTCGATGTCCTTAAAGTAGCGGTAGGTACCCACTTTCAGTTCGTCGGTAGCGGCGTCATCGCAGACGATGATGCCCTTCTCGTGCATCTGCAGGGCGCTGATGGTCCACTGCTGCATCACGGGACCCTCCACTGCATGATACAAGGCGCGTGCCTTGTTGTGTCCGTTGACGATAATCATCACTTCCTTAGCGCTGAGCACTGTGCCTACACCTACGGTCAGAGCCGTCTTGGGCACCTTGTTCACGTCGTTGTCGAAGAAGCGGCTGTTGGCGATGATGGTGTCCGTGGTCAGCGTCTTCTGGCGCGTGCGGCTGCTCAGCGAAGAGCCCGGCTCGTTGAAGGCGATGTGCCCGTCGGGACCGATGCCGCCCATGAAGAGGTCAACGCCGCCATACGACTTGATTTTCTCCTCGAAGCGGGCGCACTCGGCATCCAGGTCGGCGGCGTTGCCGTTCAGGATGTTGGTGTTCTCCGGCTTGATGTCGATGTGGCTGAAGAAGTTGTTCCACATGAAGGAATAGTAGCTTTCGGGGTGTTCCTTCGGCAGGCCGACGTATTCGTCCATGTTGAACGTGACCACGTTTTGGAAGGAGACAACGCCCTTCTTGTTCAGGTCAATCAGTTCCTTGTACATGCCCAGGGGCGAAGAGCCTGTGGGGCATCCCAATACGAAAGGTTTCTCAGGCGTCGGATTGGCGGCTTTGATTTTGGAGGCCACGTAGCTGGCGGCCCACTTGGATACGGATTGATAATCCGGTTCGATGATTACTCGCATAATTTTTTTGTATTAAAAGGTTAATGTTCTATAGGTTGCAAAAACGATGTGCGGAGGCAGGAAAAACTGTCGTTACTGTCGCCTGTCGCTTTTCAGGCGGGCGGCCATGGCGCGTGCCAGTTGCTCGGCGCGCTCCTGCACCAGCGGGGTCATGGCCTGCTTCATTTCCACAGGGTCGCCCACCAGCTCGAACTTGCTCTTCTCGGCAAATTCGCCCATGCGCTTGACGGCTGCACCCGCCCACGTGAACGAGCCGAAGAGCCCCAGGTAGCGGCCTTTCACCTCGCGCAGCAGAATCTTTTCCAGCAACGCCTCCACCTCGGGGTAGATGTGGTTGCAATACGTGGGGCTGCCGATGATGAGCCCGCGGTAGTTGAAGATGTCCTTCAGGATGTAGGACGGATGGCTCTTGCTGACGTTGTGCATCACGATGTCGCGTATGCCTTGTGCGGACAGCTCGGCGGCGATGGTCTCGGCCAGTTGCTCGGTGTGGCCGTACATGCTGCCGTAGGCTATCACCACGCCCTCCGCCGCCTCGTAGCGGCTCAGGCGGTCGTAGACGCCCACGACGCGGGCAATCTCCTCGGTCCACACCGGGCCGTGCGTGGAGCAGATGGCGCGGATGGGCAGGCCGCCCAGCTTGGCCAGGGCTTTCTGCACGGGGTTGCCATACTTGCCCACGATGTTGGCGTAGTAGCGCGTCATTTCCTCCCAGTAGCGGTCCGTGTTGATGCGCGCGTCCAGGAATCCGCCGTCCAGCGTGCCGAAGCATCCGAAGGCGTCGCCCGCGAAGAGCACGCCGTCCGTCTCGTCGAAGGTCATCATCGTCTCCGGCCAGTGCACCATGGGCGTCAAGTAGAAGCGCAGTTTGTGGTGTCCCAGGTCGAGGAAGTCGCCTTCCTTCACCTCGTAGCGTTCGCCCGTCACGCCGTAGAATCCCTCTATCATGCCGAACGTCTGGCGGTTGCCCACGATGACGATGTCGGGATACTCCTGCTTGATGAGGCGGATGGAGCCGGAGTGGTCGGGCTCCATGTGGTTGATGATGAGGTATTGTATGGGGCGCGTGCCGATGATGGCGCGGATCTTGCGCAGGTAGGTCTCGAAATAGGCGGCGTCCACCGTATCCACCAAGGCGGTGATGTCGTCGTCTATCAGGTAGGAATTATAGGATACGCCGTAGGGCAACGGCCACATCCCCTCGAAGAGGTGTTTCTGGCGGTCGTTGACGCCCACGTAGTGGATTTTCCCTTTTATCAGAGTTCTTTCGTTCATTATCTCGTCGTTTTTTTCTTAGTACGCCACAAAGTTAATGGTTTTTCTTCACATATCCATATATTTTTTCCCTTGATATGCGCCCGTCTCCCGCATCTTTTTCTGCAACCGGTGGGTGAACTCGTAGTTTTTCAGTCCCCAATCCGGCGCGAGCAGCAGTTCGCGGGGCGACTGGGAGAGGAACCGCTCGAGCACGATGTCCGGCCGCAGCCGCTCGATGTAGCCGACGACCGTCTCCAGATACTCCTCCACGCCGAAGAGGTGGAAGTCCTCCGGCCGCTCCTCGTACTCGCGCGCCATGCGTGTGCACCGGATGAGCTGCAACTGGTGCAGCTTCAGCGTGTCCAGCGGCAGGCGCGAGATTTCCCCCGCCTGGTGCCAGATGTCCTCCCGCGTCTCGCCCGGCAGGCCCAGGATGACGTGCCCGCCGCAGAGCAGCCCGCGCCCGTGCGTGCGGCGGATGGCGTCCACGGTGTCCGCCCAGGTGTGTCCCCGGTTGATGCGGCGCAGGGTGCGGTCGTTGGTGCTCTCGATGCCATACTCCACGAGGACGAACGTCCGCCCGGCCAGGCGGGCGAGGTAGTCCAGCAGCGCGTCCGGCATACAGTCGGGGCGCGTGCCGATGACCAGCCCCACCACGTCGTCCACGGCCAACGCCTCCTCGTACTTCCGCTTCAGGTCCTCCAGCTCGCCGTAGGTGTTGGTGTAGGCTTGGAAGTAGGCCAAGTACTTCATTTCCGGATACTTGTGGGCGAAGAAGCGTTTGCCCTCCTCCAGCTGGACGGCAATGCTGCGGTCCGTCCGGCAATAGTCGGGGTTGAACGTCTGGTTGTTGCAGTAGGTGCAGCCGCCGTGCCCCTTGGCGCCGTCGCGGTTGGGGCAGGTGAATCCGGCGTTGAGGCTGACCTTCTGCACCTTGAAGGGGAAATGGCGGCGCAGGAAGGTGGGGAAGTCGAGGTAGAGGGACATGGTTCTTCGTTTTTTAGGGACAAAGGAACGGAATTTATGGGAGAAAGACAAAGGAACAGAAGAACATATTTTATATTTTATGTATATACTAATTGAAAAGTGCGCCATAATTCTAAATTAAAATAGCGCCACCATAGTTATAAGAACAGACCTTTGCATTCCATAAAGCAAAGGCAAAAATGAAGACTATGGTAGAAAGACAAGAGATA
>DXCV01000072.1 GCA_019115825.1 Candidatus Bacteroides pullicola | reverse complement strand
AAGGTGAAGCGAAGGTGAAGCGAAGGTAAAAGAGACGCGAATCGGGCAAAACTCGTCCAATCCGCGTCCAAAAAATATTTTTCATTCCTCATCCAGCAGCATCGGGTTGTCCTCGTAGATGCCGGACAATTCACCAAAGAAGTTATGGCCCAGCACGAGCGAGATGCGCCACAACAACTCGATGTCAATGTTGTTCTTGCGGAAAATCTTATACGCATTGGAGCGGGTGCAACAGAGTTGGGCCGCGAACCAAGTGACCGTATGGCCTTGCTCCCGCAACGTATTTCTGATGAGTAGACCTGTGTATATCATGGGCAGATGTTATCTATTCGTGTCGCAAATATAAGCAATTAATCCCAAAGACGAGCATTTTGACACGAAAACTTTATTTTGACAGTACAAAGAGAAAGTCAGAAATACGAGACATCTGGCAACCACACAGGATAAGGCGCAAAATAGGCGGATTATATGGCATTCAAATAAAATATCCATATAACCCGCCTGATGCGGAAAAAGGGGAATGTAGCTATCTTTCCACGTCACTTCCGGGTCTGCCCCTCCCCCTCTATCAGCCATTTGTAGGTTGTGATTTCCTCCAGAGCCATCGGGCCTCGGGCATGGAGCTTCTGCGTGCTGATGCCTATCTCCGCCCCGAGGCCGAACTGGCCGCCGTCGGTGAAGGACGTCGGCGCATTGTGGTAGACGCAGGCGGCATCCACCTCGCGCAGGAAACGGTCGGCACTGGCACGGTCTTCCGTGACGATGGATTCACTATGTTTGGAGGAGTAGCGGTAAATGTGCCTCAAAGCCTCGTCCAATGAAGCCACTGTCCGGACGGACATCTTATAGTCCAGGAACTCCGTGCCGTAGCTGTCTGCCGTGGCAGGGGCAAGCAGGCGGGCAGGATAATGCCCCGACAAGGCGGCAAAGGCCGGTTCGTCTGCATAGATGAGGACATTGCTCTGCTGCAAGGGAGCGCAGAGGGCGGGCAGGTCGGCCAGGCGGTCAATGTGGACCAGCAGGCAATCTAAGGCGTTGCAGACGCTGACGCGCCGCGTCTTGGCATTGTGGATGATGGCCGCCCCCATCTGCACATTGCCGGCACGGTCGAAGTAAGTGTGGCAGATGCCCGCACCGGTCTCAATGATGGGGATGGTGGCGTTCTCCTTGACAAACTGAATCAGGCGGCTACTGCCTCGGGGGATAACCAAGTCAATATAGCGGTCGGCGCGGAGGACGTAGGCCGTAGTCTCGTGGTCGGAAGGAAGCAGCTCCACTACGTGGGTGTCCATGCCGTAGCGGCTCAGCACCTCGTGGATGACCTGCACGATGGCGCGGTTGGAGCAATCGGCATCGCTCCCGCCCTTCAGGACGCAGGCGCTGCCCGCCTTCAGACAAAGGGAGAAGACGTCGAAGCTGACGTTGGGCCGCGCCTCGTAGATAATGGCAATGACGCCAAAGGGCACGCTGACGCGCCGGATGTGCAGTCCGTTGGGCAGGACGCTCTCTTTCAGCACACGCCCCAGGGGGGAAGGCAGAGCGGCCACGTGGCGCAGGCCGTCGGCAATCTCGTGCAAGCGGGCTTCCGTCAGTTTCAGGCGGTCGTACTTGGGGTTGGCAGGGTCCATCCGCGCCAAGTCTTTACGGTTTCCCTCCAAGATGTAGGAGGACTGCGCCACGGCGGCATCGGCCACGGCACACAGTATCTCGTTGATTCGTTCGCCGTCCACAGTCAGCAGGTGTCGGCTGGCGTCTTGGACGGCGGAGAGGGTTTGGTCTATGTCCATAAAATGATCATTTATTCAATATACAGATAATCATAATGCACCGCCGGTTTCTGTCCGTGCTTGCCCATCAGTTCGACAGCCTCCTTGGAGCTGAAAGCGCTCTTGCCCACCCCGATGTAGCGGGAGCCGGGCCCATAGATGCGCACGATGTCATCCTTGTCAAACCGCCCTTCGACAGCCAAGATGCCCACGGGCAAGATGCTGGCGGGCTTGTCGGACAGCAACACATCCATCGTCTCTTGGCTCACGTAATAAGCTCCCTTGGCGAAGCCCTCGCTGTGGGCAATCCACTTCTTCACGCTCGAAGCCGGACGGAGAGCGGGCACAAAACGGGTATAAGCCCACGAAGTGGCTTCATCCTGCATTCTCCGCCCTTCATTTTCCACGATTTCCACCAACACATTCTCCCGCCGCCCGTTGGCGATGATGACCGTGATGCCCTCGTCGGCCACCTTGCGGGCGATGCTGGTCTTGGTCAGCATGCCGCCCCGTCCGAAGCTGGACTTGGAGGTCTGGATGCACGAAGCGAAGTCGTCGCCGGGACGGATTTCGGGAATGACGCGCGAAGCGGGGTCGGAAGGCGGACCGTCATAGATGCCATCCACATTGCTGAGGATGATGAGGGCTTGAGCATCCATCATCGAGGCGATGAGTCCGGACAGCTCGTCGTTGTCGGTGAACATCAGCTCGCTGACGGAGATGGTGTCGTTCTCGTTGACGATGGGGATGACGCCGTTCTCCAGCATGACGGTCATGCAATTCTTCTGGTTGAGATAGTGCCCGCGCGTGCCGAAGCTCTCCTTGGTGGTGAGCACCTGCCCCACGGCGATGTCGTGCTCGCGAAACAGTTCGTAATAGCGGTTGATGAGTTTGGCTTGCCCCACGGCGGAGAAAAGCTGGCGCTGGTCCACACTGTCCAACCGACGGATAGGACGGACTTCGCTGCGTCCCGAAGCCACTGCACCGGAGGAGACCAAGATGACCTCGATACCCCGTCGGCGCAAGTCGGCCACTTGATCCACAAGAGCCGACATGCGCGTCACGTCCAACGTGCCGTCCGGACGGGTCAGCACGTTGCTGCCCACCTTGACGG
>DXCV01000071.1 GCA_019115825.1 Candidatus Bacteroides pullicola | reverse complement strand
ATATTATATATTATACAATATAACACCCCTTGCTGGAAAATCATTTTCGCTAATTGAGATTTGAGACAATTGAGACAATTGAGACGCCGGGATCGACATTTGCGCCAAAAGCCACACATAACCCCTTGTCTCTCAGGCTAATTTAATTTTTTCAAAAATCCTTACAAAAAACTGCTCCCCGACGCCCCCGGAAATTTGGATATGCCGAACATAATGCCTACCTTTGTTCCGTCAAGTCCAAGACAGAGCGAAACAATTGAAAATTGAAAATTGAAAGTTAAAAATCGGGGAGAATGGAAAATGAAAAGCTTATCGCGCGCACTGCTTTTCAGTTTTCGGCTGATTTTTAAGACATAGGAACATAGGAACATATTCGTTCCAATCCATCAAACAAAATCTGTTCTTATGTTCCTCTGTCCCAAAAGGGAAATATGCCACCTATGTCCCCTGACGGCTATAGGCATCACGCCGGGCATGGTGAGCTGCGTGGCCTAACCGAGCGATTGGCATATCTCGTTGCACAGCCCGTAGCCGTACATCATCATCCGGGGGATGTGGAAGGGGCCCTTGAAGATGTTGCCCTTGGCGGGCTGTGCCACGGTGCCGTCGCGGTGCAGGTAGCCGTACCATTCGCCATAGTCCGGGTCGGGGAAGTGAGCGTAGGTCCAGTCGCTGGCCATGCGGTGCATCAGGAGGTACTTCTCGTCGCGCGTGGCGAGGTAGGCGTAGAGGGAGGCGATGATGGCTTCGCACTGCGGCCACCAGAACTTCATGTCCTGCGAGTAGTCCTGCACGGGCAGGTTGCGGCAGTCGCGGAAGTTGATGAGGCCGCCGTAGGCCTTGTCCCAGCCCCAGTCCCACGACCAGTCGAGGATTTGCAAGGCGAGCTGCGTCAGGTCTTTGTCCCAGCCCCGCAGGCGGGCTTCTTCGAGCAGGAACCAGGCGGTCTCGATGCAATGTCCGGGATTGATGAGGCGGCCGTTGCAGGTGTCGATGAACTCGCCGTTGGGGCCGACCGTCTCCAGCAGGGCTTTGAACTCGGGGTGTACGTGGTACGTCCGCAGGTCGTGGATGGACTGGTCAATCTGCTCGTCCAGCTCCGGGTCGGCGATGGCGGCGCGGATGCGCGAGGCGGTGTTGATGAGAATCATCGTGATGGAGTGTCCGCGGGCCTGCATGGCGGGCAGGTATTTGGGCTCCAACGTGCCGGGCGTGGCGAGCCAGCGGCGGATTTGGCGGAAGAGTGCCAGGGCCTTCTCGGCATACGACTTGTCGCCCGAGGCGATGGCATACTCGGACATGGCGATGGCAGCAAACGTCTCGCTGAAGACGTAGCGGCGCTTGCGCAGGGGCGTACCCTCGGCAGTGACCTCGAAGTACATCCGTCCGTCCGTGTCCGTGCAGTGCTGCTCAATGAAGTCGATGCAGCTGCGTGAGGCGGCCAGCCACTCGGGATTGCGCTCAATGTGGTTGTAGGCATAGGCGGCAACGAATCCGAACCGCCCTTGGAACCACACGGACTTGGTGGTGTCCATCAGGCTCCCGTCCCTGTCCACGCAGGTATAGACGCCCCCGTTGACGCGGTCGAGGCCATGCTCCATCCAGAAAGGCAGGATGTTGCGGGTCAGGTCTTCGCGGTAGGAGGCCGCCCAGGTTTGCAGGTAATTCTTTATATCCATAACTTATTTAGGTTTATCGGTGTTGGCACACAGATGACTCAGATTAAGCAGATTTGCGCAGATTCTCCAATTTTCATTTTCAACTTTCAATTTATAAATCTGCGGTCATCTGTACAATCAGTGTCATCTGTGTGCCATTAAATCAGAATTGGTTGCAGCGGCTGAAGAAGTCAATAGCTTCCAGCTGTTGTTTCATGCGGGCCTCTTCCTCGTCGGTCATGTTTTGGAAAGGCGTGCGGTTCTTGCCCAGGTCAAGCCCGATGAGTTTCATGATGCGCTTGCCCGCCACGATGTTGCCGCGGTAGTTGCAGATGACGTTGATGACCTCTTGTGAGAAATTCTGACGTTCGCGCGCCAGTTCGATGTCACCATTTTTCCAAGCTTCGATGATGCCCGTCAGCTCGCGGCCGTTGTAGTTGGTCGTGCCGCCGATGCCGCCTTGCGCACCGCCCATGGCCAGGCAGGGCAGGATGGTCTCGTCTTGGCCGTGCAGCATGTCATACTTGCCGTCCTTGTACAAGCGGCATTGGTTGTACTCGTACATGCTCTCGAAGGTGTATTTGATGCCGGCAAAGTTGGGCACGCGTCCGTCCACGGCTTCCAGCAGCTTCACCATCGGCAGGAAGGCGCCGTTGAAAGCGGGGATGTGGTAGTAGTAGAAAGGCAGGTCGGGAGCACCAGCGGCAATCTCCTCGATATACTTCACCAGCTCCTCGATGCGCCCGATTTTCGGGAAAGGAGGAGCCATGGCGCCTACGCCCCACGCGCCTATCTTCTGGGCATGTTCGGCCAGCATCCGGCTGGACTTCACGCAGCAGCTTCCCACGTGCACAATCACCTTGAAGCCTTCGGGAGCCACCTCCATCCAGCGTTCGGCCAGCTTCATGCGCTCTTCCTCGGTCAGCATGTAGCCTTCGCCGGACGAGCCGTTGATGAACACGCCTTTCAGGCCGTTCTTCTGCAACATCTTGGCGTAGGCCTCGATGGGTTCGTAGTTCACCTCACCGTTCTCGTAAAACGGGGTAAACGGTGCGTCAATCAATCCAATAATTTTTTCCATAATTCTGTATTATTTTATATGGTTGTCAAAATCTCAATGTCTCAATTGTCTCAAATCTCAATTCTCAATTCACAATTCACTCCATATTGTCCGTCGTAGGCCGCAGGAAGTAGAGCTGCAAAGCCACAGCCACCAGCACGAAGATGCTCAGCATGGCGAAGCCCAGTCCCAGGTTGCCACCGTCCGTCCATGTGCCCAGCACCTTGGTGACGGCTGCTCCGGCAAAGACGCCTGTCATATTCATCAAGCCGTAGGCCGTACCGCGGTATTTGGTGGAAACAAACTGGCAGAGGATGGGCATATTGTTGGTGTCGAACATGCCATAGCCGATGCCGAACAACAGGCCCGAGCCTACCACGGCCACCAGACTATGTCCGAAGCCCAACAGCAGCAAGGCGGGTATCATCAGTCCCAGGCCGATGGCGCCTGTGTAGACACGTCCGCGGACATTGCGCTGCACCCAACGGTCGCTCATCAAGCCGCCTATGATGACGCCAATGAAGGAGGACACGGCAATGGTGATGGTGGATATAGGTCCGGCTTGCGACATGGGCAGTCCCAGGCTCTCGGAGAACAATGTGGGCGACCAGTTCTTGATGGCCCAACCCGGCAGGCTGGGTGCGGCAAAATAGAACAGGATAATCCAGAAAGCCCACGTGGAGAACAATACGCCCAGCCCGGCAAAGACGGACGGTTTCTTCTCCGTCGGCGCTGTTGCCAGCTTCTTGGACGGGGCGGCGTGCTGGGGATTCTCATGCAGCAACATCATCAGTATTAAGGAATAAACCACGCCGACGATGCCGAACCAATGGAAGGTGGAGTGCCAGGTGAACATCGCGGCTATCGTGGCGCCGAAGCCTCCGACTGCCTGCCCCACGTAGAGGCCGGTCATGTGGATGCCGACGGCTAAGGAGCGCGATTTGCCCGGGTGCCAGTCGGTAATCAAGGATAGGGCAGAGGGGATGTAGAGCGCCTCGCTGACACCCATGATGGCGCGCAGCCAATAGAGCTGGTTGAAGGTGTCGGCATAGCCCATCATCCACGTGACGAACGACCAGACGAACAGGCTGCCCACCACCAGCCACTTCCGGCTGAAGCGGTCGGCCACCATGCCCGCCACCGGGCTGAGGAATCCATAAATCCAAAGGAAGATGGCCATCAGCGCGCCAAACGCTTCGGCCTTGTTCAGTTCGACGATATCGGCCTTCATCGCCTCCTGCATGGTGGAGAGCATCTGACGGTCCATGTAGTTCAACAGGGCCACCACCCACAGGAGACCCACCACAATCCAAGGATAATACTTGCTGTTCTTCATGTGCTTAAATATAAAAGTTAATGATGAAAATTCAAACAATCACACGTCGATGCGCACCTTGCCTATCAGCTTGCGGATGGGCCCGTCTCCGATGAGCGGCGCGTGCGGGTCTTCCGGATAGACGATGAGGAACTGGCCGGGTGTCAGGTCCACGTAGGCGCTGGCCGGTTCGGTGTAGAGGGCGCAGTCGCCCACTGCTTCGTAGGGTTTCGTGACGTTGCTGACAGCCTCGATGGACTTCCATCCGATGCGCTCCGTGCCCTCCAGCAGGATGTGCACGTCGATGTAATCCCGATGGGCTTCCAAAGGTTGCTTCTCGGCAGGTACGCCATGGGCAGCTACGTTGTTGATAAACAGGTTGTCCCCGTCGATTTCGATACGCCCCGGTTCAGCGTGGAGCAGGTCGTGCGACTTGACGTAGTCGAAGAGCGTCTTGAACAAAGGATGAAGCGGTTCAATCCGCTCGCTGTGTTGTAAATCTGATAGAATCATCTTATCTTTTTTATGAGTTGATGTTGTTCATGAGTGTCTTTTTGAAGCGAGTTCGCTCACAAAAGTAAAAAAAATCGGTGGAATTATCCAATAAATTCCTATTTTTGCCTCCCAACAGGAAATATTTTCAAGAATACCCGCAAAAAATCATTGGATATGCTGACATTCCCGAACGCGAAAATCAACTTGGGACTGAACATCACCCGGCGCAAACCGGACGGATACCACGACTTGGAAACGGTCTTCTATCCCATCCCGCTGGAGGACGCGCTGGAAATTGTCCCCCTGCAGGCAGCCGGCGCGCAGAAATATGTCCTCCACCTCCATGGCGACGAGGTGGCAGGCCATCCCGAAGACAATCTGGTGGTGAAGGCCTACCGGATGCTCGACCAAGACTTCGACTTGCCTCCCACTGACATCCACCTCTTCAAGCACATCCCGTCGGGAGCAGGATTGGGGGGTGGTTCGGCAGACGCAGCTTTCATGCTGAAGATGCTGAACGAGTTGTACGCCATCGGATTGACCGAAGAGCAATTGGAAGCCTACGCTGCCCGCCTCGGAGCCGACTGCGCCTTTTTCATCCGCAACAAGCCTGTCTACGCCGAGGGCATCGGGAATCTGTTTACGCCCATCTCCCTCTCGCTGGAGGGCTACAAACTCTGGGTGGTGAAGCCCGATGTCTTCGTCTCCACGCGCGACGCCTTCGCCCAGGTTCGTCCTCGCCCAGCCGAGGTCTCGCCGAAGGAAAGCGTGCGTCTCCCCTTGGCGGAGTGGCGTCATAGCTTGGTCAACGACTTCGAAGAAAGCATCTTCCCCCGCTTTCCCCGCATTGCGGAAATCAAGGAAGAGATGTATCGCATGGGAGCCATCTATGCTTCCATGAGCGGCTCCGGCTCGTCCGTCTACGGCTTGTTCAGTGGCGACAGCGACTGGCCGGTTCATGATTTCGGAGCAGGTTGCCTGAGCTATCAGCTCCAACTGGGCGCTGTGCGGTGAGCCAATTCATCCGCCGCGCAAAGAAAAAGCCGGGAAACGTTTGCCCAAATCAAAGAAAGTCTTTACCTTTGCGCCCGGTTTAAGAATAGAGGACGGGGTGTAGCGCAGTCCGGTTAGCGCACCTGCTTTGGGAGCAGGGGGTCGAAGGTTCGAATCCTTTCACCCCGACGATTGGAAATCAGGCACTTAGATACAAATCTGGGTGTCTGTTTTTGTTAATAGCAGCGTTAAAAAGTGACGTATTTGGGCGTATTTGGGCGTATTTTTGCGGTTCGTGGTGCAAATCTGGTGCAAATGAAATTTACTTAGGCAGGAGGTCGCAAGTTTGGATAAAGTAAATGTCAGTCATCATGCCTATAATAAGGCGGATAGATATAACTATTTCTATGTATGGGCACAAAAAATGCCGCAATGTTTGGTGTGTTTTCGTACTGCTGTAAAGTTCTAAATATTACAAAAATAAGCGATTCGCAACGAATTCGCAACCGAAACATGTTAAATTTTGTGAATGGAAGAAATAAACGTTGGTTTGTTTGTTTGGTAACTTAGATGGGGGTATATTTGCGGTGTTAATATAACAGTATAAATTTTGAATTATGGGTA
This sequence comes from Candidatus Bacteroides pullicola, assembly GCA_019115825.1. GTDB lineage: Bacteria > Bacteroidota > Bacteroidia > Bacteroidales > Bacteroidaceae > Bacteroides > Bacteroides pullicola. The sequence goes on along the minus strand of DXCV01000071.1, from coordinate 27,606 downwards.
CTGTCGCATAAAATGAATGAGTTGAAAGATAAATCAGAACTTAATATGAGTGCCGCAGAAAAGATGTTCGAGTGTTCATATTATGACAGCGTTTGTCACTCGGCTTATTACGCCTGCTTACAGCTGATGTCGCACAAACTTATCCGCAAGGGTGTTGGGTTGGATAGGCAATGGTCTATTGCCAGTTCCCAATATGGCGGGAATAGCCACAAAGCATTGCTGAGCGAGATCAAGAAACATCTCCGCATAAGTGATTATAAAGACGAGAAAAGATACAAAAACAACATCTTGAAGTTGAAAGAGATGCGGGAGCGTTCGGATTACAAGTTGTTCCGTATCAGCAAGGAGGAAAGCGAGAATTGTATAAATATGGCTAAGTTTGTTATTGGAATTATAAATACTATTAGGACATGAATGCTGAAGAAAAAGATATTCGCGATTTTTTGATTAAGGCTATAGGATCTAATCCATCCATGCGGTTCAAGTGTGGCAAAGGTGCTTGCGACGATACCTATATCGTTGAGGTGTCCGGCCCGGAAGGTTGCATAAATGAAGAGCCTTATTCGCGCATGGAGTTTGACTTCACCAACATGTTTGAGGCGAAGCATCCGTATTATCTTGTTCTTTTTGTACCGGAAGGAGATTCCGTCGGGATTGTCTGTCCTTTGTTCTCGGTCGGTTATGACGATATTCCCAGCTATACTTATGCGTCGTCACCTACTTTTGGCGTAAGCTGTGAAGACCAGGATTACTATTCAGATTATTGTTTATTAGTTGCCTGATATTATGGAAACGAAAATTTCACCTTTCAAGTTCAATGGTTATCTCGTGAAGCACTCGGAGATTAACCTGAGTGAGAACATTCCTGACGGTGAGGAGTTGAGGATAGACATTGAGCCGAGCGGAGTGAAGCGCGGGAAAGATTTCACCCTTACTTTGTGTATACACCTGTATGATAATGGCGGGCTTATTGATGTAAAGGCCGAGGTGTTGGGTTATTTCACATTAAAGAACGAGGAGGCCAATGTGCCCGATTTCCTTACGAGAAATGCTCCTGCTATCTTGTTCCCGTATGTGCGAGCTTACGTGTCTCTGCTGACTTCGTTGTCGGGCAAGGGAACTATCAATCTGCCTACGCTTAATTTGAGCGGGCTGGAAGGTGAATTGAGGAAAAATATGAGGACGGAATGATATGTTAGCTATAATTTTAGGTGTGGTTGCATTCTTCGCCCTCATATTATATAGATAAAATGTACCTTTGCAATATGAAACCACTCACAAAGCTGATATGGATTTAAAGGAGAAAGCCGGAGACTTTATGCTTGATATAGGCATAAAAAGAAAGGAGGAATGAACATGGGATTAATTTGCTTCCTTCTTACGGCAACCGCCATTGCTGTGGTTACAGCACTCTACATTGCGCGCATGGACAGCCGGAAAGGCAGCCGAGCGTGAATTTACTTTTATAACAGAAAAATGATGAAAATAGTAGTATTGGACGGCTATGCGGCCAATCCCGGCGATTTGTGCTGGGATGAACTCAAAACCCTGGGAGAATGCACCATTTATGACCGTACCGCTCCCCAGGAAGTATTAGCGCGGGCTAAAGATGCGGAAGTTTTATTGACAAACAAGACCGTGCTCAGTCGGGAGCATATCGAGGCGCTACCTGCACTGAAGTACATCGGAGTGCTGGCCACGGGATACAACATCGTGGACGTGGATGCTGCCCGCAAGCAGGGCGTGGTGGTGACTAATATCCCCGCATACAGCACGGATTCGGTGGCGCAGATGGTGTTTGCCCACATCCTCAACATCGCCCAACAAGTGCAGCATCATTCGGAAGAAGTGCACCGGGGACGCTGGACGCAAAGCCCCGACTTCTGCTTTTGGGATACGCCGCTGATAGAGTTGCGCGGTAAAAAGTTAGGAATAGTAGGATTGGGGCACACGGGTCAACAGACGGCACGCATCGCCCTTGGCTTTTCCATGAAAGTGATGGCATACACCTCAAAGCCTGCCACCCAATTACCTCTGGAAATCCAAAAGGCCGACTCGCTCGACCGGCTTTTCGCCGAGTGTGATATCGTCAGCCTGCATTGTCCTCTGAATGCCAGCACGCAATCTTTGGTCGATGCCCGACGGTTGGCTTTGATGAAGCCTACGGCCATCCTTATCAATACCGCACGAGGCCCGTTGGTAGACGAACAGGCGCTTGCCGATGCGTTGAACGAAGGTCGTATCTATGCCGCCGGACTTGACGTGCTCTCCACTGAGCCGCCGCGTGCAGACAATCCCCTCCTGACGGCACGCCATTGCTACATCACCCCCCATATTGCGTGGGCAAGCACTGCCGCACGCGAGAGGTTGATGCACATTATGCTGGAGAATCTCCGCGCATGGATGAAGGGGGAAACGATAAATTGTGTCAACAAGTGAAGCTATACGGATGGGGCAGGGGATTACTTACCGATGCAATGGTAAGTGAATCCTTGCTCTTCCATTTCCATTCGGTCGTAAATGTTGCGTCCGTCGAGCACTAAAGGATTGCGCATGGACTTCTTGATGACCGCCCACGACGGCAGACGGAACTCTTTCCACTCAGTCAGCAGCAGGAGGGCATCCGCATCGAGTGTGGCGTCATACATGTCCTTGGCATAATACACGACGTCGCCCATACGTCTGCGGCATTCATCCATCGCCACGGGGTCATAGGCACGCACCGTACATCCGGCTTTCAGCAGCTTGTCTATCAGAATCAATGACGGTGCCTCACGCATGTCGTCGGTTTCCGGCTTGAAGGACAATCCCCAAAGGGCAACGGTCTTCCCTTTCAAGTCGTTCTCCAGCAGGCGTTGCAGCTTGTCAAACAGCACTCCTTTCTGATATTCGTTCACGGCCTCTACCGCCCGCAGCACGCGCATTTCATATCCATTGGTTTCAGCTGTCTTTATCAATGCCTTCACATCTTTGGGGAAGCAAGAACCGCCGTATCCGATGCCCGGATAGAGGAATTTGCGTCCGATGCGCGTGTCCGAACCGATACCGCTGCGCACCATGTTGACGTCGGCGCCCACCAGTTCGCACAGGTTGGCGATGTCGTTCATGAAGCTGATGCGCGTGGCCAGCATCGAATTGGCTGCATACTTGGTCATTTCCGCCGAGGGGATATCCATGAATATCACGCGGAAATTATTGAGCAAGAACGGCTTGTACAGCTTGGACATGATTTTCTTGGCACGCTCGGAATCCACGCCCACCACCACGCGGTCGGGACTCATGAAGTCATTGATGGCATTGCCTTCTTTCAGGAACTCCGGATTGGATGCCACATCGAACGGGATGTCCAGTCCTCTCCGCTCCAGCTCCTCGCGGATGACCGTACGCACTTTGTCGGCTGTGCCCACGGGCACTGTGCTCTTGGTCACGACCAGGACATATTTCTTCAGGTTCTGCCCGATGGTATGTGCCACTTGCAAGACATAGCTCAAGTCGGCACTCCCGTCTTCGTCGGGCGGGGTACCCACGGCGCTGAACACCACGTCCACCTCGTTCAGGCATTCTTCCAGGGAAGTGGTGAAGTGCAAGCGTCCAGCCTTGACATTGCGGACAATCATTTCCTCCAACCCGTTTTCATAAATGGGAATCACCCCCTTCTTCAAGGCTTCAATTTTCTCGGCATTGGTGTCCACGCATATCACGTTCACACCAATCTCCGCAAAGCAGGTGCCTGTCACCAGGCCTACGTATCCCGTGCCAACGATTGCTATCTTCATATCAATATTCCGTCTTAAAAATTACGGCGCAAAAGTAGGCATATTTTCCTAAACGGCGAAGCAAAACGGGCGGCAGTATCTGAAAATACGTAAAAAATCGCCTCTCACAGATACGAAGTCCGGAGATATTTCTTATCTTTGCCCGTATGAATGATTTGGCAAAACACATAGAGGCTTTATTGGTGAGCAATGATTGCGTCATTGTTCCGGGATTGGGTGGATTCATCGTCCACTATACTCCCGCCGTGTGGATGGAGAAGGACAACATGTTTCTCCCTCCCACACGTATGATTGGGTTCAATGCCCGCTTGAAGGTGAACGACGGCTTGTTGGCGCAATCCTACATGACCGCCCATCACGTTGATTTTGCCAAAGCCGCCAAGCTCGTGGAAAAGGATGCGGACGAACTGCTGTCCCTCTTGCATACGGAGGGGGAAGTCTCTTTGGGAAACATCGGGCAACTGCACCTGTCCATCCACAATGCCTTGGAATTCATTCCCGGCAACACCCCGCTTTGCGCCCCTGCTTTCTATGGTTTGGAAAGTTTCGGCATACGCAAGCTGGAAAAACCCAAGAAAAAAGAAACCCCTGCCCCCCGGCTTGTGCCCATCGATGCTCCCCATCCACACAAGCCGGTCATGCCCCGCATCCAGTGGCGGGAAAAAGCGGCATTCCTCTCCAATGCCGTGGCGGTAGTGGCCATCATCATTTTGTGTTTCGCCTTGTCCATCCCGGTGGAAAACACCGAAGTGGTCAAAGGGAATTACGCCCAACTGCTTCCGACGGACGCCTTCTGCCAGATGAAGCAGCAATCCTTGGCCATCACTCCCTTGGCTGTGAAAAAGGAAGCCGCCCCGGCACCCCCCAAGGCGGAAAGCAAAGCCGCAGAAGCCAAGAAACCTGCCCAGGAAACCGTTAAGCCCGTGGCTGAGGAACCGGCTGCGCCCAAAGCCATAGCAACCCGTCCCAAGGAAACCCGCAAAGCCAACCCGGCGCCTAAGGCCGTGGCCAAGGCTCCCAAGACTCCCGTTTCGCCCCGCATTTATCACATCATAATAGCCAGCGTAGGCACAACGAAAGACGCCGAGAACATGGCGCGCTCATTGCGGAACAAAGGCTTCGCCAATGCCAAGGCTATCATTGGGGGAGGGAAGATGCGCGTGTGCATCGACTCCTACGCCAGCGAGGCAGAGGCTTATAGCGCCTTGAACCGCTTCCGGAAAGACAAAACCTATCAAAATGCGTGGATTCTGAAGAAAAAATAAGCAGACATGAAACGTATCCGTTGCCCCAAGTGCGAGAACTACCTGACTTTTGACGAAACCCAATATAGCGAAGGCCAATCGCTGGTCTTCGTCTGCGACCATTGCAAGAAGCAATTCGCCATCCGTCTCGGCAAGTCCAAAACGCAACCCACGCGCAAGGAGGAAAAGATGGACGAAGAGGAATACAAGGATGCGTTCGGCAGCATCACGGTCATTGAGAATGTGTTCGGCTTCAAACAGATACTTCCCTTGCAGGAAGGCGACAACGTCATTGGCCGCCGCTGTGTGGGCAATACGGTGCAAGTCCCCATCGAGACCTCGGACATGAGCATGGACCGCTACCACTGCATCATCAACGTGAAGCGCAACAAGCAAGGGAAACTGATATACACCTTGCGCGATGCCCCCAGCCTGACCGGCACTTTCCTGAACAACGAGATTCTGGGCGACAAAGACCGCGTGCGTATTGAGGATGGAGCCATTGTCACCATTGGCGCCACCACTTTCATCCTGCACACCGCCGCGGACGAATAAAACCCCGTCCGTCCGCTTGTCACATCTCCACGGCCTTTGATGCCTTGCGTCCTACGGAGTTATACACCACCGTGGTTTTCTTTTGTGTCCTGCCTTGCGTCTCCGGCAGGTTGCCGTTTATCAGTTCCAACGCGGTGTGCAGCATCAGTTCATCCGGATTGCCGAACGGCAGGAAACGCGCCATGTCGCCGTTCTCGTCCACAGACACATCCGCAGGGAAACCCTCGGCATAATCCGACTCGTGGCGCGCGTTGGAAAGCTTGCAGACGATGGGGCGCATCACCAGCATCAGCTCTTCGTTGACAAACGCCCGCGAAGCCACATTCTTGCCTACCGTCGTGCCACCTATAAGCACCACCTCCATATAAGGCTTCAGGCTGTTGATGACCATCTCGGAGGCGGAAGCCGTCTCGGCGCTTGTCAGGACGTATAGCCGCGAGAGGTTCAGGTTCGCCCCTCCTTGTATCAGGCTTTCGTCGAACGTCATTTCTTGCTCTCCGATGCTTTCATTGAACTCCAAATACCCCAACGGCTGTCCCAAGGCGGACGAAGGCGCCAGCATCGCACACAGCAGGGAGGCGCACGACAGTTGCCCGCCATTGTTATAGCGCAAATCCAGCACAAACTCGTTCACCTGTTCAGAGGCAAAATAGCGGAAAGCCTCGCGCAAGTCGTCGTCATATTCCGTGCTGCTCTCCGTCAAGCCGCCGGTGAAGTGGTTGTAGACCAGATAGCCCACCCGCTTGCTGCCCGACACGTAGACATTGCGGTAGTGCACCGGGTTGTCCGTGTAGCTGCGTGCAGGAGCCAGAGTAAGCGGCTCGGCGTAGGCCACGATGGTGTCCCGTGCAGTGTCATAATAGCCCACGGTCAGCGTGAGGCCGTCGCAGCCGTTCAGCCGGGCGGCGTTGTCTTCGGTGATGGGCTTGCCGTCCAGCTCCATAATCCAATCGCCGCGTTCAAGTCCCGCCTCGCCCGCTGGACTGTCCGGAGAGACATAGAGCAGCCGGGCATACAACGCCGTGTCGTTATCCTCCACATGGTTGGTGGTGTACTGAAAGCCATAGCCATATCCCGTGGAGGCGACGCCCCGCGTGGCAGACTCCAAGCTGTCTATGGTCGAGAAGGGTTGCCCGCCTTTCCCGTCTTGTTCGGAAAGGACAGAGGCAAAAAACTCGAACGGGGGACTGAAGTAGTTCAGGTCGTTCGTGTGGGGGATGTCCTGCTTCCAATAGTACCACACCCGCATCGTGTCGTCTATCCATCGGTCCGTTTGCGTCCGTCCGGCGTATGCCTCCCAGCGGTCCACGGCACACCCGCCAAAATAGAGGGGCAATGTCAGCAGCCCCGCCAATAGTATGAGTATATTTCTTGCTTTCATGCCGCAAAAATACAAAAAAGATACTATGCGGTGGCAAAGGGGGAGGAGATTTTATGTCTCCCCCTCGCTCACAGTGCTCTCGCCTTGTAGATGGTAGACTCTTCCAGCGGGACAATTTTCCCGTAGAGGGTCAGGGTGCGCGAATTGAAATTCGGGCTGATGTTTACTGTTGCCTGATTGCTTCCGGGGGACAACAGAATGAACACTTGCGCCGAGATGGCCGAGCCTTGCACGTTGAAGCTGTAATTCATCTTCCCCGTCTTGTTCTCCTTCTGCTTTACGCCGGAGACCATCCCGTCCACGGTGATGCCCCCGATGCCGTTAGGACCGGCAAAGGGCGAGTTGAAAGCCACTTGCACCGTTCCTTCTTTCCCATTCACCAACACGAAATTGGTGTTCGAGTTGACAAAAGCCACGTCGCCATATTTGAAGACCACTTTGTCGGCCTCCATCACGAACCGGTTTTCTTTCAGGGCCTGCACGGCGGCAGCATACAAGGTATCTGTTTGCGCGTCTTCTTCTGCCTGTTTTTGCGCTTGTGCGGACGTGGCAACTGCGCCCGCCATGAATAATGCCATCAAAACAATAAATTTTTTCATACGTTCTTTAGTTTAGTTGATAATTCTGTTTCCTACTTACAATAACAATGCCAAGCCGCGATGGTTCATCCTCTCCACTATTTCTCTCTTTCTCCTCTCTTTTTCCTCTCTTTCTCCTCTCTTTCTCCTCTCTTTCTCCTCTCTTTCTCCTCTCTTCCATGAATGGGCGAAATAGCGGTCTTGAAACGGTTTGTCAACGAGGGTATAGCGACAAAAAAAGCACGGAAACACAGTGAAAATGCCTGCGTCCCCGTGCTTTGGGTATGTGCTATATGCTTACTTTATGGTCACTTCGTCGATGAACAAGAAAGTCTTGCTGCCTGCGCCCGGATGCCATTTTGGCAGCACCGGCGTGCATTTGCCGACCACGCGGACGTAGCGTGTCTTCGTCTTGTCGAAGGTTATCTCGTCCCTTGTCAGAACATTGTTCTTGCTTCCCTTTGGCAAAGTCGGGATGGACTTGGAGGCAATCTTCTTGAAGTTCTTGCCGTCGGCAGAGCCATACACTTCCAGTCCCGTCAGGCCGAAGATATAGTCGCCGGGCACGAGGTAGGTGCCTACGGACACGGCGGAAATCTCCGTCTCTTCCTGCAAGTCGATGGTGGCGTCGAAGTCCTTGCCGTAGAAGCCGATGTAGCGGCCGGAACGGTAGTTGTCATCGCCCGTCAAGCCGTCCACCAGCAAGGAGGCGCCTTGGTAAGTATAGCTGGGTGCCGATTCGGAGTTCAGCGTGATGGGGCGCATCGTGGCCAAGTTGTATTCGATGGTGGATTCTACGATGCCCGTTTCCCGTCCGTCGCGGATGGCTTTCGCCTTGATGGTGGTCGTGCCGTCTATGGTGAAAGGTTCTGCATAAGCCGTAGACTGTGCCGTGGGTTCGGAACCGTCCAAGGTGTAGTAGACCGGAGCATTGTCGAATGTCTTCAAAGCTACGTTGGCCTTTCCGCCTTCGCCGGTAGGTGTAGCCTCAATGACCACGTCTTCAATGTCTTCCTTATAGTGGAAGCCATAGAGGCTGTACAAGTCGAGCTGATGGCGCAGGCGGCCCAGGAAGTTATCCAAGTTCTTCTGGGCAGGATTGCTCCATTGCAGTTCGCTCAAGGCGGCAATGCGCGGCATCATCTGCCACTCCATCTTCAGGCTGTCCTTTGTCCACTCTGTCCAGATGCAGCCCTGTACGCCGATGATGTTTTGCTTCTCCTCGTCGGTCAGTTCGGGTGAAGCCGGCTCGAAGTTGTACACGCGTCCCACGCTGCTCACGCCCTTCAGTCGGTTATAGCCCGGATTGCTGAAATACAAGTGGCTGATGGGGCAGACGATAGTTTGGTGTCCCAGCTTGGCGGACTTGATGGAGGCGGGCACGCCGGTCCATGCACATACGGTCGTGGTCTCGGGGTCGGGATTGCCTTCCAGGATTTCGTCCCAAGCCAGCATCTTCTTGCCGCGCTTGGCGATTTCCTTCTCCACTTCGCTCATGAAGTACACCTGTAGTTGATTTTCCTTGCTGTGCTCCTTGGTGTCGCGCAAGCCCAGTTCACGAATCTTGGCTTGGCACGTCGGACACTTTTTCCACTCGGCCTTCGGACATTCGTCTCCACCTATATGGATATACGGTGCATCGGGGAAGATGTCCATGATTTCGTTGATGACGTCCTTGGCGAATTGCAGGGTCTTCTCGTTGCCTCCGCAAAGCACTTCCCGGAATACGCCGAACTTGGTGGCCACCTCATACGGGCCGCCCGTGCAACCCAGTTCGGGATAGGAAGCCAGTGCGGCAAGCATGTGACCCGGCATGTCCACTTCAGGAATAACGGTGATGAAGCGCTCGGCGGCATAGGCCACGATTTCCTTGGCCTCTTCCTGTGTGTAGAAGCCGCTGACGGGTGTGCCATCGAACTTGCCGGAGCCGGGAGCCGTGATGGTCTCCTTGCGTACGGAGCCGATTTCTGTCAGTTTGGGATATTTCTTGATTTCGATGCGCCAGCCTTGGTCTTCCGTCAGGTGCCAGTGGAAAATGTTGATATTGTGGAGGGCCATCACGTCAATCAATTCCTTCAGGTAGTCCACCGAGAAGAAATGACGGCCCACGTCAATCATAAAGCCACGGTAGCCGTATTGAGGGAAGTCCTTCACCGTACCTGCGGGCAGTGCGCCCAATGCTTTACCGTTCGTGATGGGCAGCGCCTTGTGGATGGTCTGCACGCCATAGAATACGCCAGCCTCAGTCTGTCCGTTCAAGGTCACTTGGTTGGAAGTGATGTTCAGCACATAGCCTTCCTTCTGCGGGATGGAGGGATCCAGGCCCAATACGATGCAATTCTTGTCACCGGCCTCTGTGCTGAGTTTTACTTCCGTGCCTGTCACCTCTTTTATATAAGAAGCCAGGAAATGGGCTGTCCGCTCGAGCTTCTCGTTGCCTGCCGGATAGCAAATCTTGGTGGAAGAGCGCACTACGAATGGTTCGGCCGACTCCGCTTGTGTGATTTCTTGCGGTAAGGGGATTACATTCAAGTCGCCGGACTGGATGTCACTCGGTCCGCATGACACCAAGCCCCCTGCAAAGAATAGGCAGAAGGCCATGGTTTTCAGTTGATTTTTTGTCATAGCAATGAACATTTAGATGTTATTATTGGGATAAATAATTTCTGCAAAAATAAAGAATTTTTTCAATATATGTTGCACTATTAGCTTTTTTTCGTACCTTTGTGCGTGAATCGTTAAACACAGAACTTAAATTTAGTACAAAAAATCCAAAATTTATGAATCTGCATTTATTTAGTAGAAGCTTTATCAAGCAAATGTCGCTCTTAGGAACGGCTGCTTTATTGGCTTATCCCCAAGTGGTAAGCGCAGAAAGCACGACGGGCGAGAGTGGCATCGTGAATGTTGTCCAACAGACAACAGTTGAAGCAAAAGGTGTAGTGTCTGATGCTACGGGCATGACCGTTATCGGTGCATCGGTTATCGAAAAAGGTAATCCGAGCAACGGTACGATCACGGACATTGACGGTAACTTCTCGTTGAAGGTGCCGGAAAACGCCACGTTGGTCATCAGCTACATCGGGTATGTAACCGTGGAAGTGCAAGTGACGCCTGGAAAACCCATGAATGTCACCTTGCACGAAGACAATGAGATGCTGGACGAAGTGGTCGTTGTGGGCTACGCTGTCCAGAAGAAGGTGAACCTCACAGGTTCGGTATCCACCGTACAAGGCGATGAACTGGAGTTCCGTCCGGTAGCCGATGCCACGCAGAGCTTGCAAGGTCTGGTTCCGGGTCTGTTCGTATCCAACAGCAGCGGCGGTCTGCCGGGCAGCAGTGCATCGTTGCAACTGCGTGGTCAAGGTAACTTGTCCGGCTCGGGTACACCTTATGTATTGGTAGACGGTGTGGAAATGAACCTGTCCGACGTCAACCCGAACGACATCGAAAGCATCTCCGTGCTGAAGGACGCCTCTGCAGCCTCCATCTACGGTGCACGTGCCGCCTATGGTGTCATCCTGGTGACGACCAAGAAGGGCGAAGAAGGCAAGATGCGCGTCAGCTACCAAGGTACCGTGGGTTGGACTTCTCCCACGAAGCTGCCCGAAATGGCCAATGCTGTGGAATTTGCCAACTACTTCAACGCCGCCTGCCGCAATGCCGGTGTAGCCGAGCAATACAGCGCGGAAAAGATTGCCTTGCTGGAGCAATACATGCGCGACCCCAGCAGTGTGGACCCGTGGGCTGACCTGACACCGGGACAGAGCCTGGTTGCCGCTTTCGAAAACTCGGCACTGGGTGTCGGCAATACCGACTATTTCGACCTGCACTATAAAGATGCAGCTTTCAAGCAGAACCACAACCTGAGCCTGAGTGGTGGCGGTAAAGCAGCTCAATACTACATTTCGGGTGGTTTCTATTCGGAAGACGGCATCCTGCGTTATGCCGACATGAACTTCAAGCGCTTCAACTTCAACGCCAGCATCACGTCCGAGCTGACCAAATGGCTGAAACTGAAAGTGAACACGAAGTTCTTGAACTCCGACAATACTTCTCCGTTCGGCAGCGGTGCCCTGGGTTACGGCTTCTTCCACAACCTGGCTCGTTTCCGCCCCACGCTGAGCGTAGTCGACCCCAACGGCAACTTTACCGAGTTGAGTATGATTCCTTATCTGCAGAGCGGCACGGAAGCCAATACGAAACGTAATGCCCTGACCCTCACGGGCGGACTGGAAATCACGCCGTTGAAAGACTGGCACATCTTCTACGATTATACGTACCGCTACAGAGCCACGGACTACGATGCCACGCTGATTGCCCCGCAAATTCCGAGAGCTGACGGTGTGACCTACGACGTCGGCGCCCGTAGTGAGCTGGGTGTTATCCCCGGCGGTTCGTACACACGCTACAACACTTCCAACCAATATCAGTCTGTGAACCTCTACACTAACTACACGTTCTCCCTGAACGAAGCCCATAACTTCACGGTGATGGCCGGTTATCAAGAGGAAAAGTACGACTATAAGTACCTGTCCTATTCTGCAGACGACCTGATTTCTCCGAGCAACCCCAACCTGAGCTTGACCACCGGCGACAATGTGGTAGGCGACTCCCGCTATGCTTGGGCTACCCGCGGTTTCTTCGGACGTATCAACTATGACTACAAGAGCCGTTACCTGCTGGAGCTGAACGGACGTTACGACGGTTCGTCCCGCTTCGCCAAGGACCATCGCTGGGGCTTCTTCCCCTCCGTATCCTTGGGTTGGAACATCACGCAGGAAGCTTTCATGGAGAAGACGGCCGACTGGTTGTCCAACTTGAAGCTCCGTCTGTCATGGGGTCTGCTGGGTAACCAGAGCGGTGCCGCTTATTATACATTCGCTTCGACCATGGGTTCCACGACGTTGGGAAGCTGGTTCTTTGAAGATGGACGTTCCGGCATCATCTACCCGCCCAGCGTGGTTGACCCGAACGTGACTTGGGAAAAGGTGGAAAGCAAAAATATCGGTTTGGACTTCAGCTTCTTCAACAATACGCTGTATGGTACCATCGACTTCTTCCAGCGCGACACGAAAGACATGTTAGGTCCCACGGCAGACTTGGCCGACTTCTTCGGTGCTGCCGTTCCGCAAACCAACAATGCCCGTATGCGTAACCGTGGTTGGGAATTGACCTTGGGCTATCGCGGCAAGATTGGGGAAGACATTCAGTACACGGTAGGTGGTTCGCTGTCTGATGCGACAGCCGAAGTAACCGAATACTTCAACGTAGGCCGAACAGACCCGGCCGGCAGATGGTATAAAGGACGTAAGGTCGGCGAAATCTGGGGTTACCGGGCTTCCGGCATCATCCAGACGCAAGAAGAAGCTGATGAATATAACAAGTTGGATCTGAGCTACCTGAGCGGACAGCCGTGGAAGCCGGGTGACGTGAAATACGTAGACCTGAACGGTGATGGTGCCATCAACAGAGGCGGCAATCGTCTGGACGGCGAAGACGGCAAAATTGACATGGGCGACCAGACCATCATCGGTAACTCGACCCCGCGTTACCAATACACCTTCAACGGTTCTATCAGCTGGAAGGGACTTTCGCTGAGCATGATGTTCCAAGGTGTGGGCAAGCGCGATTGGAATCCGGGCAGCGGTTCCGTTTACTTCTGGGGCTCCAGCTCGTTTGCACAGGTAACGGTGTTCAAGCAGCACTTGGACTACTGGACGCCGGAGAATCCGGATGCCTACTATCCTAATCCGTACACGGCTGCCGCCGGTGCCATCGGTCGCTTCCGCAACAAGACTTCGCAGACTTGCGACCGCTACTTGCAGAATGCAGCCTACTGCCGTCTGAAGAACCTGACCATCAGCTACGACCTGCCGAAGGCTTGGGTCAACAAGGTGGGCCTGAACAAGGTACAGGTGTTCTTCTCGGGCGAGAACCTGCTGACCTTCACGAAGCTGGCCGACATGTTCGACCCGGAAGGTATCTTCACCAGCAACAGCTATACCTCTGAAGGTGGTAAGAACTACCCGATGAACAAGGTTTATTCAATTGGCGTAGTAGTTAATCTCTAAATTCGATCATCACATTATGAAAAAGAAATACTTATTTATAGCAGCTGCTTTGCTGGGCATGTCCTTGTCCGGATGCTACGACTTGGACCAACAGCCGCAAGGCGAGCTTTCTTCGGCAAACGCATTCAGGACCACGGGAGAAATAACGCTGTATCTGAATCAATTCTACCAAGGTTCGGTACAGATTTCGGGTGGAGGAAGCGTTTCAAACACGGTCGTCAAAGGACAATCCACCAATGTGGGCAATGCGTCAGGTATCGCCTTTACGGACTTGAACAGCGACGACCTGATTGGTGCCGTTATCAATACGCGTCTGGCCGGTGAGACAGCTTTGAGTAATGCCGGCAGCCTGACGGAGTATTACATTATCCGCAACCTCAACTTCCTGCTGAAGAACATTGGCAACTGCGAGGAACAAGGAACGGCGGCTTTCAACCAGTGCTTGGGCGAAGCCTATTACTTCCGTGCAGCCTGCTACTACCAGTTGCTGATTAAGTACGGCGGCGTGACGTGGATGGAAGACCTGCTGGATCCGAACAAGGAACTGATGGCTCTGCCGCGTAACACACGTACGGAAATTACCGACCATATCCTGGCCGACTTGGACGTAGCTATCGAGAACTTGAGTTCCGTGGGCAGCAACGCCACGATGCGTGTCCACAAGGACGTGGCCCGCGCCCTGAAGAGCGAAGTGGCCCTGTTCGCCGGCACGTGGGAGAAGTACCACCGCCAAAAGAACACCCCGTTCTATGACCATTCGCTGAGCGAAAGCGAGGCACAGGCCAAAATCCAAGACTACCTGACACAAGCTTACCAGGCTGCCGAAGAAGTGATGAACGCCGGCACATGGCGCATCCACAACACGGGCAACCCGTTGACGGACTACCGCGACATGTTCATCGACCTGGACCTGACGGACAACCAGGAAGTGCTGTGGTGGAAGAAGTATGATGCTGCCGCCGGCATCGGCCATGCTGTAACTCGTTTCTTGAACAAGGGTGGTGGCCAGTGCGGTCCTTCGGCCGGCTTGGTGGATGACTACCTGACCATCGACGGCCGCCCGTTTGTAGGCGATGAGAAATTGGCTGCTAAGCGTCACTATGGCGACGAGCTGCAACCGGATGTCAGAGACCCGCGTCTGTCTCAGACCGTTTGCCTCCCCGGACAGCCCCTGCGCCCGAACAATGAATATGTATTCCAGTATCCACCTTTGAATGGTAATAGCTATCACCAGAACACATCCGGTTATTCGGTGCTGAAGTATGTGGAGTTCAACACCACGTACCAGCCCACTGTCGAGGGTGAGTTCTCCAGCCAGGCACCTGCCATCCAGGTACGTTATGCCGACGTGCTGCTGAACTATGCGGAAGCTTTGGCCGAACTGGACGGTGCAGGCAATGCCGCACGCATCCAAAACGCGCTGCAACCTCTGCGCGACCGTGTAGGTATGCCGGGTGTGGACTTTGCCCGCGAATACAACACCGAATCGGACTATCCGTTCAAGGACCTCGACATGTACATCCAGGCTGTCCGTCGTGAGCGTCACGTAGAAAAAGCCCTTGAAGGCTGCCGTCTGAATGACATCCTGCGCTGGGCCGCTGCCGATGTATTGATTCATGGCAAAACGCCCGTCGGTGCCTTGTTCGTAGGCAGTGACTTGGAAGAACAGAACCAGGCGGATGGATTCTATGCAACAGACGGTCTGTTGGTTTATGACCAGGCTTCGGGCAACTCTTTGCACCTGACCGGAAATCCGGGCGATGCCCTCCGTTATGTCGTGCCTTTCAACAACGAAGGTTATCCCAACGGCTGGCAGTTCAACTTGGATCGCGATTACCTTCTCCCCATCAAAGAAGCTATGGTCAATCCGGATGACTTGACCAGCGGTGCTTGGGAACAGAACCCCGGCTGGTAATCTCTTAGAACTTCTGCTAATAAAAAGCCCGAGTGTCCGGTTGGTCCGGATCCTCGGGCTTTCTTTTTGAGGAATCATGCACGATGATTGTAGGAATCATGTACGATGATTGTAGGCATCATGCACGATGATGCCTACAATACTCCTTTCGAACTGGGCAACTCGAAATGGTAAATGTCCCGCTTCAAGGCCATCTTCAGGGCGCGGGCCAATGCCTTGAAGATGCCTTCTATCTTGTGGTGCTCGTTCGCTCCCTCTGCACGGACGTGCAGGTTCATGCGGGCGGCATCGCTGAAAGATTTGAAGAAGTGCAGGAACATCTCCGTGGGCATTTCGCCTATCTTCTCGCGGAGGAACTCGGCATCCCAAACCAACCAAGGCCGTCCGCCGAAATCCAGGCAGACTTGGCAAAGGCAGTCATCCATCGTCACGGCATAGCCATAACGCTCCATGCCCCGCTTGCTGCCCAAAGCCTGGTAGATGCAATCGCCGAGAGCCAAGGCCGTGTCCTCGATGGTGTGGTGTTCGTCCACTTCCAAATCTCCTTTCACCGTGATTTCCAAATCCATGCCGCCATGCTTGCCTATCTGCTCCAGCATGTGGTCGAAGAATCCCAAGCCGGTATGGATGCAGCATTGTCCGTTGCCGTCTAAGTTCAAGGCAATATGGATGTCTGTTTCTTTGGTGGTGCGGCGTACTTCGGCTCTCCGCTCGCCGGCAAACAGGAATTCGGCCACGCGGTCCCAATCCTTGGTAGCCAACACGCAGACTTCCTCCAACATCCTGTCCCCCGCCAGTAGCGACTTGTCTTCCTGCAAAAGAATGGCCCGGCAACCCAAATTCTTGGCCAGCTCAACATCTGTGGCCCGGTCGCCGATGACAAAGCTATGAGCCATGTCGTAGGCGGATTCATCCAGGTATTTCTGCAACATGCCTGTACGGGGCTTGCGGGTGGGCGCATTGTCTTCGGGCAGGCTGCGGTCAATGCAAATCTCGTCAAAGGTGACGCCCTCTCCGGCCAAGGTCTTCATCATCAGGTTGTGGGCAGGCCAGAAGGTCTCTTCGGGAAAAGACGGCGTGCCCAATCCATCTTGGTTGGTGACCATCACAAACTCAAAATCCAGCCTGCTGCGGATGAAGCCCAAGTTGCGCATCACTTTAGGATAGAACTCCAGTTTCTCCAAAGCGTCCAACTGGTAATCCACAGGCGGCTCAATGACCAATGTGCCGTCGCGGTCGATAAAAAGTACTCGTTGCTTCATAAAATGATAATTTATCACTTTCCATATTTCCTCAATGCTTCCAACAAGGCTTCGTTTTCTGCCCGGGTGCCCACGGTGATGCGCAGGCAATTGCCACAGAGGGTCACCGCATGGCGATTGCGCACGATGATGCCTTCGCCTACCAGGTAGTTGTAAATGTGTACGGCATTTGTCACCCGCACCAGGAAGAAGTTGGCATTGGACGGGAAAACCTGCTGCACACAATGCAAGGCGGCAAACTCGCTTTCCAGACGATTGCGCTCCTCCTTCAGCACTTCCACCCAACGCTGCTTTTCATAATGCCGGTGCAGCATCTCCATGGCCTGTTGCTGCGTCAGTTGGTTGACGTTATAGGGATATTTGATTTTGTTGAAGATGCCGATGATGTCGGGCGAGGCAAAAGCCATGCCCAAGCGGATGGCGGCACATCCCCACGCCTTGGAGAAGGTCTGTAAAACGACCAGGTTGGGAAATTCATCCAAGCGTGTCAGGAAAGAAGGCTCTTCCGAGAAATCATTATACGCTTCGTCCACAATGACCAAGCCGTCGAAAGCGTTCAACAGCTTCACGATTTCCTTCCGGTTCAGGTCATTGCCGGTCGGATTATTGGGCGTGCAGAGAAACATAGCTTTCGTATGTTCATCGGCTGCCTCCAGCATCTTCTCGGCCGTGAATTGGAAGTGCTCGTCCAACAGGACTTTGCGGTACTCCACATCATTGATTTCCGCAGCCACCAGATACATGCCATACGTAGGCTCAATGGCCACGACATTGTCCACCCGCGGCTCGCAAAATGCCCGAAACACCAGGTCGATGGCTTCATCGCTGCCGTTGCCCAAGAAGATATGTTCAGGAGCCACCCCTTTCAGTTTGGAGAGATTTTTCTTCAACTCCCACTGCATGGGGTCGGGATAACGGTTGTTGGGATTATTGTATGGATTCTCGTTGGCATCCAGAAAAACCGATGCCGCTATCCCTTGATATTCATCGCGTGCCGAAGAATAAGGCTTCAATTGCCAGATGTTCGGGCGTGTCAATTCTTGTAGTTGTTTCATAGATGTTGTTCAAAAATGATAATTTACTTCATCCTCACGCTTACCGCATTCTTGTGCGCATCCAGTTGTTCATTCGCCGCCATCGTTTCAATGGCAGGGCCGATGCGCAGCAACCCTTCCCGAGTAATCTCTTGGAAAGTAATCTTGCGGATAAAGCTATCCAGGCTGACACCGCTGTAGGCGCGGGCATAGCCGTTGGTCGGCAAGGTATGGTTGGTGCCGGAAGCATAATCGCCGGCGCTCTCGGTGGCATACGGTCCCAAGAAGACGGAGCCGGCGTTTGTCACCCGCTCTGCCACATGGGCATAATCGGCAGTCTGTATAATGAGGTGCTCCGGCGCATAGGCGTTGGTCAGTTCGATGGCTTCCTCCATGTTGTGCGCCACAATGAGCTTGCTGTTGGCCAGCGAACGGGCGGCTATTTCCTTGCGCGGCAACAACGCCAACTGACGCTCCACCTCTTGCTGGACGGCCTGGCACAGCGTCGGGGAAGTGGTGACCAAAATGGCTTGGCTATCCACGCCATGCTCTGCCTGGCTTAACAAGTCGGCTGCCACAAAGACCGGATTGGCAGTCTCGTCGGCCAACACTTCCACTTCCGAAGGACCGGCAGGCATATCAATGGCCACATCGCGCAGGCTGACCAACTGTTTGGCAGCCGTGACATACTGATTGCCGGGGCCGAAAATCTTGTAGACACGGGGGATGCTCTCTGTGCCGTAAGCCATGGCGCCGACTGCTTGCACGCCGCCAGCCTTGAAAATACAATCCACTCCAGCCACTTGGGCGGCAAAAAGGACTGCGGGATGCACCTTGCCATCCCTGCCGGGAGGGGTACACAACACGATTTTGTCGCATCCGGCAATCTTGGCAGGTACCGCCAACATCAGCACCGTGGAAAATAGCGGGGCTGTGCCGCCGGGGATGTACAATCCTACACGCTCGATAGGCACCGCTTTCTGCCAGCAGGTTACGCCCGGCAGGGTTTCCACCCGCTTACCTATGAAACGCTGGGCGGCATGAAAGGTCTCTATGTTTTGCTTGGCCAGGCGGATGGCATTTTTCAGTTCCTCGCTGATCAAGGTCTCAGCTTCCCGCATTTCTTCCCCGGTAACGGCTAATGCGGACAATTTTACGTTGTCGAATTGTTCTTCATACGCCAATACAGCACGGTCTCCCTCCGTCTTTACCCGGTCGAGAATGGTGCGCACCGTGTCGAACAGGCTTTCCACATTCAGGCTTGGGCGTTTCAACAGCTCCGCCCACTGGCTTTTATCCGGATATTCAATTTGTTTCATGACGCTAACTGATAACTTACACAATCATTTTCTCTATCGGCAACACCAGTATGCCTTCCGCGCCCAGGGCTTTCAGCTTCCCGATGATTTCCCAAAAACATTTCTCGTCCAATACGGTATGCACGGAGCACCAGTCTTCCTGAGCCAAGGGCATCACTGTGGGGCTTTTCATGCCGGGCAATACGGCGAGAATCTGCTCCAATTTGTCCTTGGGGGCATTCATCAACACATATTTCTTGTCTTCGGCGGTTTTCACGGCATCCATGCGGAAGAGCAGTTCCTTCAGAATCTCCCGCTTCTCCTCGCTCAGGTTTCTATTGCCGATGAGCAAGGCTTCGGACTTCATCACCACTTCCACCTCTTTCAGGCTGTTGCTCACCAGCGTGGAGCCGGAACTGACGATATCGAAAATCGCATCCGACAAACCAATGCCCGGCGATACTTCCACCGAACCCGTAATGACATGGATGTCGGCTTTTACCTGTTGCTTCCGGAGGTAGGCGGACAGGATGCCCGGATAGGATGTGGCTATTTTCTTTCCGTCAAACCACTCCACGCCAGGATACTCCGCATCTTTGGGGATGGCCAGCGACAGCCGGCATTTGCTGAATCCCAGACGCTTCACAATCTCGGCTTCCTCGCCTTTCTCCACATATTCGTTTTCGCCCACGATGCCGATGTCGGCTATGCCCGTGGCCACAGATTGGGGTATGTCGTCATCCCGCAGGAAAAGCACCTCCAAGGGGAAATTGGTGGATTGCACCAACAAGGTGCGCTTCGTCGGATTCAGTTTGATGTCCGACTCTTCGAGGAATGACATGGTTTCGTCATACAGACGTCCTTTAGCTTGTACTGCAATTCTCAGCATAACTTTTTTATGTTGTTTAGTTGAATATCATAAATAGAAAAAGGCTTGCCAGCAATCCACCGGTAAGCCTTATTCCTTAATCATACTCATACGCACGACTTCATCGCCCACCGATTTTATTCGTCGGAAAGGTGATGATGATGGCGATATGTATTGACTGTCCTCATATACTTTCAAATCCTTAGACGCGACAAAAGTAAACTATTCCGCTGAAAAAAGCAAAAAATTATCAGAGAAAAGATGAAAATTCTTTCAATCCGCCGCCAATACCATGACCAGCGTGTTGTCTGCATCATAGAATCCGACGCGGCCTTCCTGCAAGCGGCCGAAGGTGCACGTCGTGTTCAGCGCCTGCTTCACGCGGTCTTCCGTCTCCATGTCGGGGCAGGCCATCATGGTGCTGATGAGTTGCGGGAAGGAGATGGATGCCGGATTGCTTTCGTCCGTCTGATAACCGCCGTTGAGGAGGTTGCATCCGGCCTGGGCGTGCAGTTTCTTTTCCGCCACGTTCAGCTCCACGAAGGGCTGGTTCTCCAGGCTGTTGGGCACGGCCACGCCCATGGCTTCCACGATTTTCCACTTGCCGTTCAGGTCGGCAACGGTCATGTCCGGCGCCTTCTTCTTCAGCACCAGGATGGGGCGGCGGGCAGACTTGCCGCACAAGGCGATGTTCTCATCGTCCAGCTTGACATACCGCTTCACTTGCGCCAAGGCATTCAGCACGTTTTGCTCGACGGTCATGTCGGGGCACATCATGCGCGTGGTGCCCAGTTGGCTCAGGTCGATATGTCCCGGCTCAGCCAGCACATCGAAGGTGCCCATCAGGCGGTTGCACCCGGCATTGCCATGCACGCGCCCTGTAGCTTGGTCGAAACCGATATAAGGATAAGCCTGTCCGGGAGCCGGCACCACGGCTGTGCCATTTATTTCAATGATATTCCATTCTCCGTCAATGTCGGCCACCGAAGCCGTCACATACTTGGAGGAACCACACGAGGACAAGCCGGTCATCACGGCTGCCAAACAAAAAGTCACTAAAATCTTCTTCATTGCTTTGTTGTCTTTTAGTTTAGAACATAAATAAACGATAACAAACGGCGCATCCGGCATCTTCACGTCCGGACATCGCGCCGCAAAGGTAAGAAATAAACCCGAAAGCAAGCGGTTTGTTCACATTTTGCCTGCAAATGCCCAAATGATTTAGGAAGATTTTATGAATATGTTAGATTTTAGCCGTATATTTGCTGACGCAAAGCGGGGGTACAAGCGGGCGCGAGCCAAAGTACCGCCGAACGCGAGCCAAAGTACCGCGGAGTGCAAGCCAATGTACCGCGGAGCCAAAGCAGCGAAAGACATCAATTTTCAACTCTAACAATAACTATAGAAGAAATGGGTAAAGTTCTTATTATCGGTGCAGGCGGCGTAGGAACCGTCGTTGCGCACAAAGTGGCTCAGAATCCGGATGTGTTCACCGACATCATGATTGCCAGCCGCACGAAATCGAAATGCGACGCCGTGGTGAAGGCCATCGGCAACCCGAACATCCAAACCGCACAGGTTGATGCCGACAATGTGGACGAACTGGTGGCCCTGTTCAACAGCTTCAAACCCGAAATAGTCATCAACGTGGCCCTGCCTTACCAAGACCTGACCATCATGGAGGCGTGCCTGAAGACGGGCGTCAACTACCTGGACACGGCCAACTACGAGCCGAAGGACGTGGCACACTTTGAATACAGCTGGCAATGGGCGTACAAGCAGCGTTTTGAGGAAGCCGGCCTGACCGCCATCCTGGGTTGCGGATTTGACCCGGGCGTGAGCGGCATCTACACGGCATACGCGGCCAAGCACCACTTCGATGAAATCCAGTACCTGGACATCGTGGATTGCAACGCAGGCAATCACCACAAAGCGTTTGCCACCAACTTCAATCCCGAAATCAACATCCGCGAAATCACGCAAAACGGACGATACTACGAAAACGGCCAATGGATTACGACCAAGCCTTTGGAAATCCACAAGTCGCTGAGCTATCCCAACATCGGTCCGCGCGATTCCTACCTGCTCTACCACGAGGAGCTGGAGTCGCTGGTGAAGAATTTCCCCACCATCAAGCGCGCCCGCTTCTGGATGACCTTCGGACAGGAATACCTGACCCACTTGCGTGTCATCCAAGACATCGGCATGGCCCGCATCGACCCGATAGACTACAACGGGATGCAGATTGTGCCCCTGCAATTCCTCAAGGCTGTCCTCCCCAACCCGCAAGACCTGGGCGAGAACTATGAGGGCGAGACTTCCATCGGATGCCGCATCCGTGGTCTGAAAGACGGCAAGGAGCGCACCTATTATGTATATAACAACTGCAGCCACCAGGCCGCCTACCAGGAAACGGGCATGCAAGGCGTCAGCTACACGACGGGCGTGCCGGCCATGATCGGTGCCATGATGTTCCTCAAAGGCTTGTGGAAGCGTCCGGGCGTATGGAATGTGGAAGAGTTCGACCCCGACCCCTTCATGGAGCAACTGAACAAGCAGGGACTGCCCTGGCATGAGGTGTTTGACGGAGATTTGGAACTTTAATGACATAGACATGAACATAGGAGACAAAGCCCCTGAGATATTGGGCATCAACGAGAAAGGCGAGGAAATCCGCCTGAGCGACTATAAAGGACAAAAAGTGGTGCTCTACTTCTATCCGAAGGACAACACGCCGGGATGCACGGCTCAAGCCTGCAACCTCCGCGACCATTATGCCGAGTTGCGCCAAGCGGGCTATGCCGTGATAGGCGTCAGCGTGGACAGCGGGAAGTCGCACCAGAAGTTCATCGAGAAGAACGCCCTGCCTTTCCCCCTGATTACGGACACGGATAAGAAACTGGTGGAGCAGTTCGGCGTGTGGGGCGAGAAGACCATGTGCGGACGCAAATACATGGGCACCTTCCGCACCACCTTCATCCTGGACGAAGAAGGCGTCGTGGAGCGCATCATCACCCCCAAGGAAGTGAAGACCAAGGAACACGCCGCGCAAATACTGAATGCAGACAAATAACCCTTTAATACATCAAACAAAGTGGCAAAGAAAGACGAACTGAACTTTGAGAACGAAGGCGGCACATCGCAGGTCTCCAGCGAAAAGCTGAAAGCCCTGCAAGCCGCCATGGACAAGATAGAAAAGAGCTTCGGCAAAGGCTCCATCATGCGCATGGGCAGCGAGGAGGTGGAGGACATCGACGTCATCCCCACCGGCTCCATCGGGCTGAACGCCGCCTTGGGCGTGGGAGGTTATCCCCGCGGCCGCATCATCGAAATCTATGGCCCTGAATCGTCCGGTAAGACGACGCTGGCCATACACGCCATAGCCGAGGCGCAGAAGCTGGGAGGCATCGCCGCCTTCATCGACGCGGAGCACGCCTTCGACCGCTTCTATGCCGCCAACTTGGGCGTGGACATCGACAACCTGCTTATCTCGCAGCCGGACAATGGCGAACAAGCCTTGGAGATTGCCGACCAGTTGATTCATTCTTCGGCCGTGGACATCATCGTCATTGACTCCGTGGCTGCCCTGACCCCGAAAGCCGAGATTGAAGGCGACATGGGCGACAACAAGGTAGGCCTGCAAGCCCGACTGATGTCCCAGGCCCTGCGCAAACTGACTTCGGCCATTAGCAAGACACGCACGACGTGCATCTTCATCAACCAGTTGCGCGAGAAGATTGGCGTCATGTTCGGCAATCCCGAGACCACCACGGGCGGCAATGCCTTGAAGTTCTATGCCTCGGTGCGCATCGACATCCGTCCGGGACAGGCCATCAAGAACGGCGAAGAAGTCCTGGGCCGCCAGACGAAAGTGAAGATTGTGAAGAACAAGGTGGCTCCTCCCTTCCGCAAGGCCGAGTTCGACATCATGTTCGGCGAGGGTATCTCCCGCGCCGGCGAAATCATCGACCTCGGTTCGGACATGGGCATCATCAAGAAGAGCGGCTCATGGTTCAGCTACAATGACACCAAGCTGGCGCAAGGCCGCGACGCCGCCAAGCAGGTCATCCTGGACAATCCCGAACTGGCCGAAGAACTGGAAGGCTTGATTTTTGAGGAACTGAAGAAAGAGAAGCAATAATAGCCGTAAAAAGCAAAAATTGCAAAGCCCGCTTATTCATCACGAATCAGCGGGCTTTTTTTATGATCGTACTATATAAATTTACAATGGGATATACTCCACGAAAGCCTCCATGGCCTCGTAGGAAGCCAGGCCCAGCTTGTCGTAGAGGGCAGCCGTGCCGCGGTTGCGGTCCTCGCTGCGTTGCCAGAAGAGGCGTTCGTCGTTGCCCAGGAAGGGGGCGCTCTCCATTTGGCTCTGATGCTTCAGGATGGCGTTGCGCTTGGCGCGCAGCTCTTCGGGGCTGATGGGCACGGCCATCTCGATGTTCTCGATTTCCCACTCCGCCCAGGCACCGCGGTACATCCAGATGCGGCAGTCCTTCAGCCACTCGGCACCGGCTTCCTTCTCCAGGTCGATGGCGGCGAAGACGCCGTCCGTGCAGACGCGGTGGGTGCCGTGCGGGTCGGCCAGGTCACCGGCCACGAATATCTGGTGCGGCTGGATTTCGCGGAGCAGGTTGCGGATGATTTCCACGTCGGCCTCGCTGATGGGGTTCTTCTGGATGCGGCCCGTCTCATAGAACGGCAGGTCGAGGAAATGGCAGTGGGTCAGCGGGATGTTGTTGTACGTGCAGGCCGTGCGTGCCTCGCCGCGGCGGATAAGGCCCTTGATGGTCAGGACGTCGCGTGTGTCGATGTCGCCGTCCTTCTTCTCGCGCAGGAACTGGCGGATTTCCTTGTACTTCTCGTTGATGACCTGGTCGTCACTGTTGTTGAACAACTGGTTGAAGCCGTTGATGAAGTGCAGGAAGCGTACAACCTCTTCGTCGCCCACGGCAATGTTGCCGGAGGTTTCGTAGGCCACGTGCACGTCGTGTTTCTGCTCCACCAGCCGGCGGATGGTGCCGCCCATCGAGATGACGTCGTCGTCCGGATGCGGGGAGAAGACGATGACACGCTTGGGATAAGGCATGGCACGTTCGGGGCGGTAGGTGTCGTCGGCGTTGGGTTTGCCGCCCGGCCATCCGGTGATGGTGTGCTGCAGGTCGTTGAATATCTTGATGTTCACGTTGTAGGCCGAGCCGTAGAGGGCCAGCAGTTCGCTCAGGCCGTGGTCGTTGTAGTCCTTGTTCGTCAGCTTCAGGATGGGCTTGCCGGTCAACTGGCAGAGCCATACGATGGCGCTGCGGATGAGCTTGTCTGTCCATTCGCAGGAGGTCACCAGCCACGGACGCTGGATGCGCGTCAGGTTGGAGGCGGCGGAGAGGTCGAGGACCACGTGCGTGTTGTTGTGCGTCTGCAGGAAGGAGGCGGGGAGGGCGTCGGTGACGGGACCTTCTACGCAGTCCTTGATGCGGGCAGCTTTTTCTTCGCCCCAAGCTATGAGGTAGACCTTCTTGGCGGCCAGGATGGTGGAGACGCCCATCGTGATGGCGCTGATGGGCGTGTTGTCCAGTGTGCCGAACATCTTGGCGGCCTCATTACGCGACGCGCCGTCCATCAGGATGAGGCGGGTGGTGGAGTTGAGGCGCGAGCCGGGCTCGTTGAAGCCGATGTTGCCCACGCGGCCGATGCCCACCAGGGCGAAGTCTATGCCGCCGTAGCTCTCGATGCGCTGCTCGTAGAGGCGGCAGTATTCGAAGATGGTGTCTTTGGGGATGGTGCCGCTGGGGCTGAAGATGTTCTGCGGGTCAATGTCCACGTGGTTCAGCAACATCTCCTTCAGCGAGTTGAGGTTGCTGGTCACGGCGTCCGGCGCCAGGGGATAGTATTCGTAGAGGTTGAAGATGATGACGTTGCGGAAGCTCAGGCCTTCTTCCTTGTGCATACGCACCAGGGCGGCGAAGACATTGCGGGGCGAGTTGCCGCCTGCCAGGGCGAACACGCAGAAACGACCGGCTTTCTGTTTCTCACGGATGAGCTGTGCCATTTCGAGGGCGATTTGGTTGGCCCCTTCTTCGGCGGTTTCATAAATGTCCGTGGGGATTTTCTCCAAACGGGTGAGCACGGAACGCTCGAAGGCGTTCTCCGGACGGTAGTACCGGGTCGATACGCGGTTGAGCGTAATCTGGGAGCTTAAGTTGGTTTTCATAACGAAAGGTTGTTTATGAGTAAATATTGAAGATTGTTTTTCAATGTCACAAATGTACGCATTTTCCCCGCAATATGCCTTCTTCCCCGGAGCTTGTTTCCGTTAAAAACACTAAAAGACGGGGTAAAAGCCGTAGGTAAGCCTTGTCTTCTGCCGGACTTGACTGACCATCAATGGCATTGATGGGGGTCATCATTGGCATTGATGGTAGGAATCATTGGCAATGATTGGGGGGAATCATTGGCATTGATTCCTCATCAAGGTACGGACTTGTCCGGATTAAGCCCTACTTGCTGATATGGAAGGTGACGGACACGGTGTTCCCTTCCCCGTCCACGACCGTGAGCGCGTGGCGGCCCGGGGCGGGTTGCAGGGCCATTTCGTGGAAATCCCGCGTCTCGCCCAGGTAGTCGTCGTCCAGGTGCCAGAAGAGGGTGGCGCCGGCTTGTCCGCAGGCCACGCGGGCGACGAGATGGCCCGGCGTGCCGTCCATTTGTCGGGGCAGGGTGATGCGTGCCCCCGGGGTGGGGTAGATGAACTGCATCGCCTGCGAGGCGTCGCCGCCGCATCCGGGCTTGAAGGGGGGGAGGGGGCGGTATTCGGGATGATGCTGCTTGTAGTACCACTCCCACACGGGCGGCAGGGCGAACCAGGAGGCAGACAGGGTAGGCTCGCTGTCGGCGCATTCTTGGTGGAGGCGATACGCGCCGTCGGCGGTGAGGATGACCGGCCGGTGGTAGGGGCAGGGGGCAGTGCGCCGTCCGGCAGGCAGGATGAGCACGGTGTCCGCGTCCAGGCAGAAGCGGCCTTTCAGATGTCCGGACAGGCGGCAAACCTCCGCATCGACAAAGACGCCGTCCGGCCGCTCGAACCACGTCGGGGCGGCGGGCAGGAGGCTCAGCACATCGAAGAGGACGGGGCCGGCCGTGCGTGCGCCCACCAATCCGGGCTTGCCTTCGCCCGAGGCATTGCCCACCCATACGCCCACGGCATAGCGGGGCGTGACGCCCACGGCCCAAGCGTCGCGGAAGCCATAGCTGGTGCCGGTCTTCCAGGCCACGGGGCGCATGGAGGGGATGGACTTCCAGTCGATTTCTTCCGGGCGGTTGACCTCGGTGAGGGCGTTGAACACTTGCCAGACGCCGCCGGGATGGAAGAAATTTCCGTCACCTTCCGCCGTCTCCGAAGCGAGCAGGCGGGGCATCGTTTGCGGCAAACCCAGCAGGCTGCGCCCCATCTTTGCATAGAGCGAGGTGACGTCCCACAAGGTGGCTTCCGCTCCGCCCAGGATGAGGGACAGGCCGTAGTGCGAGGGCGGGCGATGGAGCGTGGTCAGTCCCGCCTGTCGCAGGAGCTCGTGAAACTTGGGCACGCCGTATTGTTGCAGGAGGTGTACGGCGGGGATGT
>DXCV01000070.1 GCA_019115825.1 Candidatus Bacteroides pullicola | reverse complement strand
TTCGCTTCACCTTCGCTTCACCTTTGCTTCACCTTTGCTTCACCTTCGCTTCAACACTGCTATTTTAGCGGAGAAACAGCAATTGTGCGACAATCCGTGAAAAAGGGGGGAGTTTTGTTGCTTGAAGCTGGGGATTATTCGTACCTTTGGCAGCATAATCAAAAATGATACGATAATCTATGAAGAAATTTACTTGCGTGCAAGACATCGGAGACCTGAAGTCTGCACTGGCCGAAGCCTTCGAAATCAAGAAGGACCGTTTCAAATATGTGGAATTGGGGCGCAACAAGACGCTCCTGATGATCTTCTTCAACTCCAGCCTGCGTACTCGCCTCAGCACCCAGAAGGCGGCCCTCAACCTGGGGATGAACGTCATTGTGCTGGATGTCAACCAAGGCGCGTGGAAGTTGGAGACCGAGCGCGGCGTCATCATGGACGGCGACAAGCCCGAGCATCTGCTGGAGGCTATCCCCGTGATGGGTTGCTACTGCGACCTCATCGGTGTGCGTTCCTTTGCCCGCTTCGAGAGCCGCGACTATGACTACAACGAGGTCATCCTCAACCAGTTCATCCAATACTCCGGCCGTCCGGTATTCTCTATGGAGGCGGCTACGCGCCATCCGCTGCAGAGTTTTGCCGATCTAATTACCATTGAGGAGTACAAGAAGACGGCCCGTCCCAAGGTGGTCATGACGTGGGCACCCCATCCGCGTCCGTTGCCGCAGGCCGTGCCCAACTCCTTTGCCGAGTGGATGAACGCCACGGACTACGACTTTGTTATCACCCATCCGGAGGGCTATGAGCTTGACCCGCAGTTCGTGGGCCGCGCCCGCGTGGAGTACGACCAGATGAAGGCCTTCGAGGGTGCCGACTTCGTCTACGCCAAGAGTTGGGCTGCCTACACGGGCGACAACTACGGCCAGGTGCTCAGCAAGGACCGCGCGTGGACGGTGAGCGACCGCCAGATGGCCGTGACCAACAATGCCTACTTCATGCACTGCTTGCCCGTGCGCCGCAATATGATTGTGACGGACGATGTCATCGAAAGCCCGCAATCCATTGTCATCCCCGAGGCGGCGAACCGTGAGATTTCAGCCACGGTCGTGCTGAAGCGGCTGCTGGAGAACTTGTAATTAATCATTAATATCTAATTTCATGTCAACCATTACACTAGCTATTGTTATCGTATTCGTCATCGGATACTTGTGTATCGCTTTGGAGACCGTCACGAAGGTCAACAAGGCAGCTGTGGCCCTGTTGATGCTTGTGGCCACGTGGACGCTTTATATGTTCGATCCCGGTAATTTCATCGGCGTCGAGCCGGGCGGCGTAGCTGCTGCGGCAGGCTCTGTCATCGAGGGACATTTGGGCAGCACCGCCACCACGCTGTTCTTCCTGATGGGCGCGATGACCATCGTGGAGACCGTGGATCAGAACGGTGGCTTCAACTTTGTACGCGACTTGCTCAAGACCAAGAGCAAACGGGCACTGTTGTGGCGCATCACCATCTTGACTTTCTTCCTCTCTGCCATCTTGGACAACATGACCACGGCTATCGTCATGGTGATGATTCTGCGCAAGCTGATAGACGACCACAAAGACCGTCTCATCTATGCCTCGCTCATCATCATCGCGGCTAACTCCGGCGGCGCGTTCTCGCCCATCGGCGACGTGACGACCATCATGCTGTGGAATAAAGGACTCATCACGGCGGCGGGCGTCATCAAGGAATTGTTCCTTCCCTCTGTTGTGTCCATTGTTGTGCCTGCCTACATTTTGTCGTTCTCGTTGAAGGGCAATGTGGGTGCAGGCGCTGACCTGGGTGCGGGCACCGTGGACAGCGGTCTGACTGATGGACAGCGCAAGGCGGTGTTCTGGCTGGGCGTGGGCGGACTTATTTTCGTGCCTATCTTCAAGAGCATTACTCATGTGCCTCCCTTCGTGGGCATCTTGTTGGTGCTGGGCGTGCTGTGGCTTGCTACCGAATTGTTCTACCGCAATACGCCTGAGCAGGGCGGCACGCAGAAGCGTATCACCTCCATTATCTCGCGCATCGACATGAGCACCATCCTCTTCTTCCTCGGCATCCTGATGGCTGTCGGCTGCTTGCAGCAGATTGGCGTGCTGGCTTCCGTGGGTCGCGGATTGGACACAGTGTTCGAGGGCAACCATTATCTCGTCACGGGCATCATCGGCGTACTGTCCAGTATCATTGACAACGTGCCTCTCGTGGCAGGTTGTATGGGCATGTATCCGATGGCCGAGGTGGGCGACATGGCCCAAGACGGTATCTTCTGGCAACTCTTGGCCTACTGTGCCGGCGTGGGCGGCTCGATGCTCATCATCGGTTCGGCTGCGGGCGTCGTGGTCATGGGCTTGGAGAAAATCACTTTCGGCTGGTATATGAAGCGCATCACGTGGATTGCCTTCGTGGGCTATTTGGCCGGCATCGTGGTTTATTGGCTGGAGAAGTCGGTCATCGGGCTGTAACCTTTCTATAACTGAGTATGAAATCAGGCGCGAACGGGTTAGTATATGCCGTTCGCGCCTGTTTTTTATTCGTGGAGACGTGCCGCGCACTCCGGGCAAAGACCCTTCAGCACGTAGTTGATGCTGCGGATGGTGAATCCCTCGGGCAGGTTGACCAAGGGGGCGGGCAGGTTGGCGAAGCAGAACGTGCGGTTGCACCGCTCGCAGTGGAAGTGGGCATGGAGGTCGCCCACCTCGCATGAGCAGTCGTCCGAGCATACGGCATACTTGAACGAGCCGGTACCGTCGTCGATGCTGTGGATGAGGTGATGCCCCAGAAAGAGGGTCAGCGTGCGGTAGATGGTGGATTTGTCCACCGTGTCCAGCAGGTTGTCCAGGTCGGCCAGCGAGAGGGACTGACGGGCACGTGCCAGTGCGTCCAGCACCAGCAGTCGGATGGCTGTGGGCTGGATGTCTCGGTGAGCCAGCATGTCGAGGTAGCGTTGTTCGTCTTTCATTGCTATGGCGTTTTATTTGATGATTCTCTGCAACCGCACGGCGTTGAGGATGGCGAGGAAAGCCACGCCCACATCGGCAAAAACGGCTGCCCAAAGCGAAGCCAGCCCGCACGCGCCAAGGACGAGGACTGCCAGCTTGATGCCCAATGCCAGGACGATGTTCTGCCAGACGATGCTTCGCGTCTGTCGTCCGGCGCGGATGGCAGTGGCAATCTTCGATGGTTGGTCGGTCTGCAGCACCACGTCGGCGGTCTCGATGGCAGCATCGCTGCCCAGCCGCCCCATGGCGATGCCCACGTGGCTCAAGGCCAAGGCGGGGGCGTCGTTGATGCCGTCGCCCACGAAGGCGATGCGGCGGGCGGGGTCTTGCTTCAGTTGCTCGATGTGCTTCACCTTGCCGTCGGGCAGCAGGTTGCCGTAGGCTTGCGTGATGCCCAATCGCTGGGCAAAGGTAGTCACAATCTCTTGTTTGTCGCCCGAAAGAATCTGGATATTTTGAATGTTTAAGGCTTGCAGGTCGCGGATGGCTTGCGGGGCGTCGTCCTTCAGCGTGTCGGCCAGGCAGAGGCATCCGGCATAGCGTCCGCCGATGGCGCAGAGGATGAGGGTGCCTTCGTCGCCGGGCAGGTCAGCGGGGCAGGCGATGCCGTGCCGCTCCATCAGCCGGGCGTTTCCCACGAGGATGGTCGCCCCGTCCGCGGTCGTTTCCAAGCCGAAGCCCGCCGTCTCCTTCACTTCGTCGGTGGGCAGGAGGCTGATGCCTTGCTGCCGGGCGTGGCGGACGATGGCTTTGGCCACGGGGTGCGTGCTGCCTTGTTCGGCGGAGGCCACGGCTTGCAGCAGGCGGGCTTCGCTCACGTCCTCGGCGCAGCGGCAACTCTTCACCTCGAAGGTGCCTTGCGTCAAGGTGCCCGTCTTGTCGAACACGAGGGTGTCAATCTGGGTGATGGCGTCCAGGTAGTTGCCCCCCTTGAAGAGAATGCCCAGCCGCGATGTCGCCCCAATGCCGCCGAAGTAGCTCAGTGGAATGCTGACCACCAACGCGCAAGGGCAGGAGATGACGAGGAACACCAGCCCGCGGTAGAGCCAGTCGGCGAACACGTAGCCAAAAGAAGGCTGTATCATCGACCACATCCACGGCAGGAGCACGATGAGGGCGGCCAGTCCCGTGACCGCCGGCGTATAGATGCGGGCAAACTTGCGGATGAACAGTTCGGCGGGGGCTTTGCGCTCGCTCGCTTCTTGCACCATCGCCAAGATGCGCGACAAGGCACTGTCCTCGAAGGGGCGGGTCACACAGAGCCGCACCGCTTTGTCCGTGGCAATCATGCCCGCCAGCACGGTTTCGCCTTCGTGCAGCGTGCGCGGCAGGCTTTCGCCCGTCAGAGCCGAGGTGTTGAAGGCGGCGGTTTCGTTCAGCAGCGTGCCGTCCAAGGGAACTCGTTCGCCGGTCTTCACCTCAATCACTTCGCCGGGGCGTACCTCTCGCGGGTTGACCACCGACTCCTGACTGTTGCGGACGACGGTAGCCGTTTCGGGGCGCACGTCCAGCAGGGCGCGTATGCTGTGCCTGGCCCGGCCGACCGCCCGCTCCTGAAACAGTTCACCCAAGGAATAGAACAGCATGACGGCCACGCCCTCGGGGTATTCGCCGATGTAGAAGGCGCCGAAAGTGGCGAGGGTCATCAGCGTAAATTCGTTGAATACGTCTCCGTGAACGATTTCCTCCCAGGCTTCCTTCATCACGGGTAGCCCCACGGGCAGGTAGGCCGCGATGTACCACGCGAGGCGCAGGCCCTCGTTGCAGAAGAAGGCGGCATCTGCCGCGCTCAGCCCGATGCCCGTGAAGAGCAGCAGGGCGGACGCAATGATTCGCATCCACTCCATCCGGCTGTCTGTCCCGGTACAGGCTTCGCCGTGGTGATGTTCGTGACAAGTACAGTGACAATGTGCCATATCGTTCGGTTCGTTATGATTTACGGATGCAAAGATACGGCATCGGCTTTGCAACCAGGTTGCAAAGGTGCGGCAAAGGTTGTGCGAAGCCGCCAGAAAAAGCCTCCGAAGTACGGGAAATTCTTTATCTCCAGGCTGGAGATGTATATCTCTAGGTTGAAGATATATATCTCTAGGCTGGAGATATACATCTTTAGGTTAGAGATGTAACTTAATCCAGGGATTGAGAAGTTTTTCTGTCGCAGTTTACCACGTATTCTACCGGCCTTTGCCGACTTTCCAAGCCAACCCTTTGCCACACCGACAAGTTTTCGTACCTTTGCACCCACGAAGCAGTCGGCCGGTCTGTCGCTTGCACTTCGGGTGCAGGAGGAAAGTCCGGGCAACACAGAGCATCCCACTTCCTAACAGAAAGCTGTCCGCGAGGGTGGAGTAACGCAGAAGAAAAGAACCGCCTCCGGGCTTCGGTCCGGCGGTAAGGGTGAGAAGGCGGGGTAAGAGCCCACCAGTCTTGTGGCGACACAAGGGCTGTGCGTCTTGGGAGTTGTAAGGTCATGTAAACCGGCGTTCATGAGGGTTGCTCGCCCCATGTCGGAGGGTAGACCGCTAAAGCCGTCTGGTGACAGGCGGACGAGATAAATGACAGACGTCCCGTGCTTCACGGGAAACAGAACCCGGCTTACAGGTCGGCTGCTTCTTTCAATTTTCAACTTTCAATTTTCAACTTTCAACTTTCATGTCCCAGCGAATCAAAGCCCTTTGGAAATTCCTGACCTACGATATTTGGCGCATCACGGAGGACGAGGTCACCAAGACCACCTTCTCGGCCTACAACGTCATCAAGAGCGTCTACCTCTGCATCAACCGCTTCACGCAGGACCGGCTGGTCAATAAAGCCTCGGCCCTGACCTACAGCACGCTGCTGGCCATCGTGCCCATCTTGGCCATTGTCTTCGCCATAGCCCGTGGCTTCGGGTTCGACGACATCATCCGCGAGCAGATTACCTCGACCTTCGGAGGACAGACCGAAGCGGTGGATGTCATCCTGCAATTCGTCAACTCCTACCTGTCCGAGACCAAGAGCGGTATCTTCATCGGCGTGGGCCTCATCCTGTTGTTCTGGACGGTACTCAATCTGGTGAACAGCTTGGAAGTGACCTTCAACCGCATCTGGCAAGTGAAGAAGGCGCGGAGCATGTACCGCAAGATTACGGACTACTCGTCCATGCTGTTGCTCATCCCGCTGCTGCTGGTGGTGTCCGGCGGTCTCTCCATCTACATGAGCACGGCCTTGAAATACGTGGAAGATTATACCCTGCTGGCTCCGCTGGGCAAGTTCCTCATTCGGCTGATACCTTTCGCCCTGACCTGGTTCATGTTCACGGGGCTGTACATCTTCATGCCCAATACGAAGGTGAAGTTCCGCCACGCCTTGGTGGCAGGCATCCTGGCGGGTTCGGCCCATCAGGCGTTGCAGTTCCTCTACATCAGCGGACAACTTTGGATGTCGCGCTACAACGCCATCTACGGCAGCTTCGCCGCCCTTCCCCTGTTCTTGCTGTGGCTCCAGATTTCGTGGACCATCTGCCTCTTCGGCGCCCAGCTGACCTATGCCAGCCAGAACATCCGCAACTTCAGCTTCGACAAGGACACACGCAACATCAGCCACCGCTACCGCGAGTTCGTGTCCATCCTGGTCATGTCGCTCATCACCAAGCGCTTCGCCCGTAACGAGCCGCCCTACAATGCCGAAGCCATCTCCGAAGAGTGTCAGATTCCCATCCAGCTGACCCAACGCACGCTCTACGAGTTGCAGGAGATTAACCTCATCCACGAGGTAGCCAGCGACGAGAAAGGAGAAGACATTGCTTACCAGCCCTCCATGGATATCCACCAACTGAACGTGGCTGTCCTCCTGGACCGTCTGGACACGCACGGCTCGGAGGACTTCAAGATAGACAAGGATACGACCTACAACGACGAATGGGTCGTGCTGATGAAGGCCAAGGAAGAGTATTACAAGAGCGCAGGAAACGTCTTGCTGAAGGACCTCTAATCCATAATCCCGTTTGTTCACGTCCCCTCCGCGCAGAACGGCATAAAAACGAACCCCCCTCATGGCATATGACCACAAGGGGGATTTTTTTCATACGATCGAAAAATCAATAAAGGCTTTTACTTGATATCTTTCAGTTCCCAACCCAATGCGCTGGCACCCAGCACGGCTGCATCAGAGTCTTTCAGCTCGGACATCAGCAGTTTGGTCTTGCCTTTGTAGATGGTCAGGATGTTCTCGTCGATAGCCTTCTGGATGGGCTTGAAGATGTAGTCGCCGGACTTGGCCAGGCCGCCGAAGAGGATAATAGCCTCGGGGCTGGAGAACGCGATGAAGTCTGCCAGAGCTTCGCCCAGGATTTGTCCCGTGAAGTCGAAGATGTCCTTGGCCAGCTTGTCGCCCTTAACGGCTGCGTCATACACGTCTTTCGAGGTGATGTTCTCAGCGGGGATGGAGCGCAGCAGGCTGGGTTCGGTACGTGCAGCCAGGAACTCGCGTGCCGTGCGGGTCACACCCGTAGCCGAGCAGTAAGTCTCCAAGCAACCCTTGCGTCCGCAACCACATTGACGACCGTTCTCGCGGCGGATAATCGTGTGGCCCAGTTCGCCTGCAAAGCCATCGTGACCGTAAACCATCTGGCCGTTGATGACGATACCACTGCCCACGCCTGTGCCGAGGGTAATCATGATGAAATCCTTCATACCGCGTGCTGCGCCGTAGGTCATCTCACCGATAGCGGCAGCATTGGCGTCGTTGGTCAGAGCCGTGGGGATGCCCAGGCGTTCTTCAAACATAGCGGCCAGCGAGATGATACCTTTCCACGGGAGGTTGGGCGCGAACTCGATGGTTCCGCTGTAATAGTTACCGTTAGGTGCACCGATACCGATGCCCTTTATCTTGTCCGAACCGCCGTTAGCCACGATCAGGGGCAACAGGTTCTTGCATACGGCGTCCACGTATTCATCCACGTCAGGATAAGCGCCGGTCTTGATTGAACCGCTTGCAATGATTGTACCACGTGCATCCACGATGCCGAAAACAGTGTTCGTACCACCAATATCAATGCCCACTACGTAGGGCTTCTCCATGTTTGAGTTCATGATAGATTTTGTTTTTAAAGGGTTTTGTTGTTCCTAATTGGTTACAAAAGTCACAAAACTTAATGAGACGGCAAAATCTTTCCCTAAAAAATTTCAATTCTACTGCAACTTTTCGTAACATTGCCGCGTCTAATGAGAAAAAACAACCAAATTAGTGACCAAAAACCACAGAAACAGTGATACACTTAAAAGACATTAACAAGACCTACTACAACGGTGCGCCCCTGCATGTGCTGAAAGGCATCAACCTCCATATCGAGCGGGGGGAGTTCGTTTCCATCATGGGAGCATCGGGTTCCGGGAAATCCACCTTATTAAATATATTGGGCATCCTGGACAACTATGACACGGGCGAGTACTACTTGAACGGCACGCTCATCAAGGACCTCAGCGAGAACAAGGCCGCCGAATACCGCAACCGCATGATTGGTTTCATCTTCCAGTCGTTCAACCTCATCTCCTTCAAGAATGCTGTGGAGAATGTGGCTCTGCCGCTGTTCTACCAAGGCGTGGGGCGGAAGAAACGCAATGCCTTGGCCCTGGAGTACCTGGACCGCCTGGGATTGAAAGACTGGGCGCACCACATGCCCAACGAGATGTCCGGCGGACAGAAGCAGCGCGTAGCCATAGCCCGTGCACTCATCACCCGGCCGCAAATCATCCTGGCAGACGAACCCACCGGTGCCTTGGATAGTAAGACCTCCGTCGAGGTGATGCAAATTCTCAAGGACCTGCACCAGACGGGTATGACCATTGTCGTCGTCACCCACGAGAGCGGTGTGGCCAACCAGACGGATAAAATCATCCACATCAAGGACGGCGTCATCGGAAGCATCGAGGAGAACCTGCGGCACGACGCGTCGCCTTTCGGCCAGGGAGGGCTGATGAAATGATCGACCTCTGGCAAGAAATCTACGGCACCATCCGGCGCAACAAGCTCCGCACCTTCCTCACGGGCTTTGCCGTGGCCTGGGGCATCTTCATGCTCATCGTGTTGCTGGGTGCGGGAAACGGCATCATTCATGCTTTCGAGGAAAGCTCGGGCGAACGGGCATTGAACTCGGTCCGCGTGTGGGGTGGATGGACCACCAAGCCTTACGACGGCCTTAAGGAAGGACGTTCCATCAGCTTGGACAACCGTGACCTGGAAGATACCGAGGCCTATTTCACCGACCGGGTGGAAGAAGCCGGCGCCACCCTCTACCAGTCGTCCATGGACATCAGCTATGGGGCAGAGTATGTCAACCTCTCCCTCAACGGCGTGCACCCCAACTACCCCGAAGTGGAGCCGGTGAAGGTCGTGGAAGGGCGTTTCGTCAACCAAACCGACATCCGCGAGCGGCGGAAGTCCATCATCTTGCACCGCAAGTCGGCCGATGTGCTCTTCGGCAAGACACATACCGACCCCTTGGGCAAGTTCGTCAATGCCGGAGGAGTGGCCTATCAGGTAGTGGGTATCTACGACGACGAGGGAAGCAGCGAGCCCAGCTCGGCCTTCATCCCCTTCAGCACCCTGCAGACCATCTACAACAAGGGCAACGACCTGAACAGCATCATCTTCACCACGAAGGGCCTGACCACGGAGGAAAGCAACGAGCAGTTCGAAGCCGACTACCGTCGCGTCATTGGCGCCAACCATCGCTTCGACCCCACGGACGACGGGGCCATCTGGCTCTGGAACCGCTTCACCAGTTACCTGCAAGCTATGGCGGCCATGGGTATCCTGCGCACGGCCATCTGGGTCATCGGCATCTTCACCCTGCTGAGCGGCATCGTGGGCGTCAGCAACATCATGCTCATCACTGTCCGCGAGCGAACCCACGAGTTCGGTATCCGCAAGGCACTGGGCGCCAAGCCTCGCAGCATCCTGTGGCTCATCATCGTGGAGAGCGTGGTCATCACCACCGTCTTCGGATACATCGGCATGGTGGCCGGCATCGGAGCTACGGAATGGATGGACGCGGCATTCGGCAGTCAGACCGTGGACAACGGCATGTTCGAGGCCAAGATGTTCAGCAATCCTACGGTGGATATCAGCATCGCCATCCAAGCCACGATAACTCTCATTGTGGCAGGCACGCTGGCGGGACTATTCCCCGCGCGGAAAGCCACCAAGATACGCCCCATCGAGGCATTGAGGGCCGACTAATCGATTACTCCTAACTACTAATCATTCAGCACAATGAAAATAGATAAGGATACGTTCGAGGAAATCCTCGTCACCATCACCCGCAACAAGACGCGCAGCCTCCTGACGGCTTTCGGGGTCTTCTGGGGCATCTTCATGCTGGTGACCCTGAGCGGAGGCGGACGGGGTATGCAGGAGGAACTGCAGCAGAACTTCGAGGGCTTCGCCACCAATTCCGGTTTCGTTGTCTCCAACAAGACCAACGAACCGTACAAGGGCTTCCGCAAAGGACGCTATTGGGACCTGGAAATAGACGACGTGGATCGCGTGGCCTCCGTGCCGGGCGTGGCCATGGCTACCCCAAGCATCGCCCAATGGGGCAAGCAAGCCGTGTACGAGGGGAACAAATACGAGTGCAACGTCCGCGGGTTGTATCCCAACTACGAACAGTTGGAGCATCAGGAGATGGCCTATGGCCGCTTCATCAACGATGTGGACATCCGCGAGGGGCGCAAGGTGTGTGTCATCGGCAAGCGCGTCTACGAAAGCATCTTCAAGGACGGAGGCGACCCGTGCGGCAAGTACGTGCAGGTGGATAGCATCTACTATCAGGTCATAGGCATGTGCAGCAGCGAGGGTAACGTCAGCATACAGGGACAGGCCTCGGAATCCATCACCTTGCCCTACACCACCATGCAGAAGATGTATAACCTGGGCAACCGGGTGGAGGTAGTTTGCTTCACCATGAAGCCGGGCGTGAAGGTGAAGGACGTGAAGCCCGAGGTGGAACGCCGCATCAAGGAGGCCCACTACATCAGCCCCACGGACAAGCAGGCGGTGATGATGTTGGACCTGGAGGCCATGTTCAGCATGATGGACAACCTGATGGCCGGTGTGCGCTTCCTCACGTGGATGGTGGGACTGGGTACGCTGCTGGCCGGAGCTATTGGCGTGAGCAACATCATGATGGTTACGGTCAAGGAGCGTACCACCGAGATAGGTATCCGTCGCGCTATCGGTGCTCGACCGCAAGATATCTTGCAGCAGATTCTGAGCGAAAGCGTCGTCCTGACTACCGTGGCCGGCATGGCCGGCATCTCGTTCGGCGTCTTTGTGCTCAACGTCCTGGAAAAAGCAGCCAATCCACCCGGTGTGGTGGAGACGCACTACCAAGTGGGCTTCGGCATGGCTGTGGGCACGTGTCTGTTGGTCATCGCCCTCGGAGTCTTGGCCGGACTGGCTCCTGCTTATCGAGCCATGGCCATCAAGCCGATAGAGGCGATACGTGATGAGTAACCAGACGGGAAAAGAAGTGGGTTCCACCGCCACTGGAACCGGGTTCCACCGCCACTGGAACTAGGTTCCACCGCCGTTGGAACTGGGTTCCGCCGCCGTTGGAACTCCATTGAAACGTCGTTTAATCGTCGTTGCAACGTCGGAAGAGCACCACTCTTTGCCGACAGAGGTAAGGCGGAAGCGGAATTGGATAGCCAATTAATAATAATAAATAAGCATAAGAACGTATGAAAACCAAGAAGTATTTGAAAATCGGAATCCTGGTGGCTGTAGCCGCCATATTCATTTGGACGTTCGTCTTCCTGTGGCAGAAATCGCGCCCGGAAGTCACCGTCTACAACCTCGCCACGCCGGAAGTGACCGACCTGGAGAAGACCACCGTGGCCACCGGCAAGGTGGAGCCGCGCGACGAAGTGCTCATCAAGCCCCAGATATCGGGTATCATCGACGTTCTCTACAAAGAGGCCGGCCAGACTGTCAAGAAGAACGAAGTCATCGCCAAGGTGAAGGTCATCCCCGAACTGGGCACGTTGAACAGTGCTGAAAGCCGCGTACGCCTGGCCGAAATCAACGGGGCACAAGCCGAGACGGATTTTGCCCGCTTGGAAGCCCTGCATAAGGACGGGCTGATTAGCAACGAGGAGTATGAGAAAGGCCGCGTCACTCTGCAACAGGCCCGCGAGGAACTGCAAGCCGCCCGCGATAACCGCGACATCGTGCGCGACGGCATCACGAAGAGCAGCGCCGACATCTCCAGCACGCTCATCCGCAGCACCATCGACGGACTCATCCTGGACGTGCCTGTCAAGGTGGGCAACAGCGTCATCATGGCTAATACCATGAACGACGGTACCACCATTGCCACCGTGGCCGACATGAACGACCTCATCTTCCGGGGCAACATCGACGAGACCGAGGTGGGTCGTGTACACGAGGGTATGCCCGTCAAAATCACCATCGGCGCCTTGCAGGACATGACGTTCAACGCCTCGCTGGAGTACATCGCCCCCAAGGCCACCGAAGCCAATGGCGCCAATCAGTTTGAAATCAAGGCTGCGCTCACTGTGCCGGACACCGTCACCATCCGTTCGGGCTATTCGGCCAACGCAGAGATTGTGCTGGAGCATGCCAAGCAGACACTGGCCATCCCCGAGGGCGCTGTGGAGTTCAGCGGGGATTCGACCTTTGTCTATGTGCTGACGGACAGCATCAACGGACAACAGTTTGAACGTCGTCCCGTAGAGGTCGGCATGAGCGATGGCATCCGCATTGCTGTGAAGGGTGGAATCACCGTGCAAGACAAAATCCGTAACGGTCAGAAAGAATTATAAGGATAACCTTTAGTCGCATAGAATCAAGATGAATAGATATAGTATATATAAGAAAGGCCTGATGGCTTTGCTGGTTTTAGCCATGGTCGGCACGGCCCGGGGACAAGAGCGGTGGTCGTTGAAGCGTTGCATCGACTATGCCATCGAACATAATGTCAGCATCCGCCAGACCGCCAACCAGGCCGAGCAGAGCCGCGTGGAGGTGAACACGGCCAAATGGGCACGACTGCCGTCGCTGAATGGAAGTGCCGGACAAAGTTGGAGTTGGGGACGTTCGCAGACCGCTGTGGCCGATGAGGAGACCGGCGAATACAACACGGTGTACGTCAATACGAGCAACAATACGACCAACTTCTCGCTCAACGCAGGCATCCCCCTCTTCACGGGTATGCAGATTCCGAATGAATATGCGTTGGCCAAACTGAACTTGAAGGCATCGCTGGCCGACCTGGCCAAGGCCAAGGAAGACATGGCGATAAACATCGCCTCGGCCTACCTGCAAGTGCTTTTCAATCTCGAGTTGCACGAGGTGGCGGTCAGTCAGGCCGCGTTGAGCCGCGAGCAGTATGAGCGCATCAGCCGGCTGGCAGAGGTGGGCAAGGCTTCGCCCTCGGAAGTGGCCGAGGCCAAAGCCCGTGTGGCCCAGGATGAACTGAGCGTGGTGCAGACGGATAATGATTACCGTCTGGCTGTCCTGGACCTGACGCAACTCATCGAGCTGGACACGCCGGAAGGTTTCCTGGTGGAAGAGCCGGGGGATAGGGTGGAGGAGGCTCCCTTGACGCCGCCCGACGAGATTTATCAAATTGCCTTGGCGGACAAACCTTCCATACAGGCCGCTAAATATCGGCTGGAGGGCAGTCTGCACAGCATCCGCATCGCGCAAAGTGCCTATTATCCACAGCTTAGCCTGAACGGCAGCATTGGTACAAGCTATTACTCGACCATCAACCGCACGTTCAAGCAGCAGGCGCAGGACAACTTCAGCAAGTATGTGGGCTTCAGCCTCAGTGTGCCCCTGTTCAATCGGTTAGCTACGCGTAACAGAGTCCGTACGGCCCGTCTGCAACGGGACAATTACGCCTTGCAGTTGGACGATGCCAAGAAGACATTGTACAAGGAAATCCAGCAGGCGTGGTACAATGCTGCTGCGGCCATCAGCAAATATCACAGCAGCCAGGCTGCCACCGAGGCCAATGACGAGTCTTTCCGCCTGACCCGTAAGAAATACGAATGTGGACAGGCCAATGCCGTGGAATATAACGAGGCCAAGCAGAACCTGGTGAAGGCGCAGGGCGATGAGTTGCAGGCCAAGTACGAATACCTGTTTCGCGTAAAGATACTGGATTTCTACCAGGGCACCCCGATAGAATAAGTTCCCGGCGGGTGGAGGCGGTCAGCGCACCAGCGTCAGACCGTCTTCATCCACCGTGATCAGCCGTTTCTTGTAGAGGTCACCCACGGCTTTCTTGAATGTCTTTTTGCTGATGCCGAACAGGCCATAGATTTCATCGGCCGGGCTTTTGTCGTTCAGATGCGTATGCCCTCCGTTGGTGCGGATGTACTCCAGCAGGATGGTGGCGAAGTCTTCGACATGGGCTCGTCCGGTTTTCTGGAGGGTGAGGTCTATCTTCCCGTCTTCGCGCACTTGCTTCACATAGCCTGCCACGCGTTGTCCGGTTTGCAGGGGGCGGAACAGTTCATTCTCATACAGCAAGCCGCTGTAACGGTTGTCCACAATGGCCTTGAAACCCAGGTTGGTCTTTTGCCACACCAGCAGGCTTACTCGGTCTCCGGGTTGGTACGTGGGC
The DNA here is from genome assembly GCA_019115825.1 of Candidatus Bacteroides pullicola. GTDB lineage: Bacteria > Bacteroidota > Bacteroidia > Bacteroidales > Bacteroidaceae > Bacteroides > Bacteroides pullicola. The sequence continues at coordinate 46,461 of DXCV01000070.1, read as the reverse complement.
TTCTCCTTCGACAGGTAATGCTCCACTTTGGCCGAAGCCATGATGCGGAAGCTCTCTTCGTCCAGGTGGACGTGGACCACGTATCGTCTGCCCACCTCCATTTTGCTCTTCTGCTCGCGGAAGGGGACAAAGAGGTCTTTCATCAGCCCCCAGTTCAGGAAGGCGCCGTATTGATTGACCCACGCCACTTCCAGGCAGGCAAATTCGCCCACTTGTGCCAACGGGGTTTGGGTGGTGGCCACCAGACGCTCTTCGTTGTCAAGGTATATAAACACGTTCAGTTCGTCGCCCGGCTTGCAACCTTGGGGCACATAACGGGCAGGCAACAGGATTTCCCCCTCCTCGCCCCCGTCCAGGTAAAGGCCGAAATTGACTTCTTTCACGACCTTCAGCGTATTGAATCTTCCTAATTTGATTTCCATAATCTCCTAATTTTCGGGCAAAGATAGCGTAAATCATATATGTAAGATAACTTTCTGCAATAAAATATAACCATTCCGACTGAACAAATTTCGCAAGAAAGGATTATCTTTGCAGCATCATAACAAGAACGAGACATATTATTATCCAACTTTTAAATTATAATCGTTATGGAATTTCTTACAAATGACAAATTGACAATTGTCGGTGCAGCCGGCATGATTGGTTCTAACATGGCTCAGACAGCCATTATGATGCACCTGACTCCGAACATCTGCCTGTATGACCCCTATGCTCCGGGTCTGGAAGGTGTTGCCGAGGAAATGTTCCACTGCGGCTTCGAGGGAGTGAACCTGACTTTCACTTCTGACATCAAGGAAGCCTTGACCGACGCCAAATATGTTATCTCTTCGGGTGGTGCAGCCCGCAAGGCCGGCATGACGCGTGAAGACCTGCTGAAAGGCAATGCAGCCATCGCTGAAGAGCTGGGTAAGAACCTGAAGGCTTACTGCCCGGATGTGAAGCACGTGGTAGTTATTTTCAACCCGGCTGACATCACCGGTTTGATCACACTGCTTTACTCTGGTTTGAAGCCCAGCCAGGTTACTACGTTGGCTGCTTTGGACAGCACCCGTCTGCGCAGCGAACTGGCCAAGCACTTCAATATGTGCCCCGACAAGATTCAGAACTGCCGCACCTACGGCGGCCACGGCGAGCAGATGGCTGTATTCGCTTCCACGGCAACCGTTGACGGCAAGCCTCTGACGGACATCATCGGCACTCCCGAACTGACGAAGGAGCAGTGGGCTGAAATCCAGCAGAAAGTAACGAAGGGCGGTTCCAACATCATCGCTCTGCGTGGCCGTTCCTCTTTCCAAAGCCCGGCTTACGTGTCTGTAGAGATGATCGCTGCCGCTATGGGTGGCAAGCCCTTCAACTGGCCTGCCGGTCGTTATTGCTCTTTCCAGGGCTTCGACCACATCATGATGGCCATGGAAGTAACCATCACGAAGAACGGTTGCGCTTACGAAGAGGTTATCGGTACTCCCGAGGAAATGGAAGACCTGAAGAAGAGCTATGCTCACCTCTGCACGCTGCGTGACGAAGTTATCGAGATGGGTGTGCTGCCCGCTATCAAGGATTGGCACAGCATCAACCCGAATATCGACTAATTGATCCCTCTCAAAACACTGAAAAATGCCGTTTCTCATAAAAACGGCATTTTTTTTGCACTTTTTTCTCGAAAAGTTTGCAGCATTCAAAAAAAGTACATACCTTTGCACCCGCAAACGAGAAACAAAGGTGCCATAGCTCAGTTGGTAGAGCAAGGGACTGAAAATCCTTGTGTCCCCGGTTCGATTCCTGGTGGCACCACCTAAAGAAAAGTTGCAATTAGCTCCCGACTTCGGTTAGAAGTCGGGAGTTTTTTGTTTTCTGCAGGATGTGCGCGATGTGGAGGCATGGGGCTGCGTGGCGGATTCTCCCTTGTACTATGAATATATACTGCCTTTGTGATTTAATATATACTTATCTGCCAAAGGAGATATACTGCAACGACAAGGTAAGTACTACTCCTTTTGGCGGTATATGAATTGCATGGAAGTTCAAAGCATATAAAACATTCCATACGAACTTTCTTAATAAATAAGAACGGTGCAAAAACGGCGCAAAAAACAGGTCGTGCAGAGAAATTATAGCCAAGTCTTCATCCGTTTTCGTCTTTAATCACTACATTTGCAATTATTGTCAGTCTGTTGCCGCATACTTTCATCTTGAAAAGAATAGGAGCGAACCTGTGCAAACCGGTATTTGTTGGAAATGTTGGTGAGGATATGGCTCCATCTTATTGAATCAGAGCGCAACAAGATTGATTAACAACGGAACAAGAAGAATATAGCTATGGCAAAGAAACAACAGAAAGAAAAAAGCATAGAAGAAACCCTTTGGGATTCGGCAAATAAATTACGCGGCTCGGTTGAACCTTCGGAATACAAGCATGTAGTTTTGAGTTTGATATTCTTGAAATACGCCTATGACCGCTTCTTGGAACGACGCAATGAACTGATAGCCGACCATAAGGAAGCGTTTGTAGACCAGCCTGTATTCTACAATGCCAAGAATGTATTCTACTTGAATGAAATCAGTCGTTGGGATTACTTGATGGAGAATGCCAAGCAGAATGACATTGCCATCAAGATAGATGCGGCTTTGGCACAGGTGGAGAAAGACAATTCATCCCTAAAAGGTGCTTTGCCCAGCAATTACTATTCCGGATTGGGACTGGACCGCACCAAACTGGCAAGCCTGTTGGATGTGATTGGTACGATAGATACGCAGAAAGACAAGGAACACGACTTGATAGGGCGTGTCTACGAATATTTCTTGGGCAAGTTTGCCATAGCCGAGGGCAAGGGTAAAGGAGAGTATTACACGCCCAAGACGATTGTCAACCTCATTGCGGAGATGATACAACCCTATCGGGGTAAGATATATGATCCTTGTTGCGGTTCGGGCGGCATGTTCGTGCAGAGCATGAAATTCATCGAGGCGCACCATGGCAACCGGAAAGACATTTCCGTCTATGGGCAGGAATATACCAACACTACCTACAAGTTGGCAAAGATGAATCTTGCCATCCGGGGTATTGCCTGTAACTTGGGCGAGCGTGCCGCTGATACGTTTCATGACGACCAGCACAAGGACTTGAAGGCCGATTTCATTATGGCTAATCCGCCTTTCAATCAAAAGTCGTGGCGTGCAGAGAATGAATTGGCCAATGACCCACGCTGGCAGGGATATGAAGTACCGCCTACAAGCAATGCCAACTATGGCTGGATTTTGAACATCGTTTCCAAGCTGTCTGCCAACGGCATGGCGGGTTTCCTGTTAGCTAACGGTGCATTGAGCGGTGATGGCACGGAACTGAACATCCGCCGTCAGCTGCTGAAGAACCATTTGGTGGAAGCCATTGTCATCCTGCCACGCAATATGTTCTATTCTACCGACACCAGCGTGACGCTTTGGATATTGGCAGGCAACCGCAAAGCTCGCACGGTGGAGCAGAACGGCGAACTGGTGAAATACCGCAACCGGGAAAACGAAGTGCTTTTCATCGACTTGCGCCAATGGGGAGAGCCTTTCGAGAAGAAATACATCCAGTTCTCACAAGAACAAATCGCACAGATTGCCGAGAATTTCCACAACTGGCAACGCGAAGGTTATAAACAGACTTATCACAATGTGCCTGAATATTGTTATTCCGCCACGTTGGAGGAAATCGAGGCAAAGGGTTGGTCGCTTGTGTCCAGCAAGTACATTGAGTTTAAGAATCGCGATGAAGGCATTGACTTCGACACCCAAATGAAGCGGCTGCAAGGCGAGATGCGTGAATTGCTTCGGCAGGAGGAAGAGAGCAAATGGGAATTGTCGAACTTGTTTAAGGAGTTGGGATATGGAATTGAATGATAAAATAGTAATTTACCGTACTGTCGATGGGCAGACCACCGTAGATGTTAGGATGGACGGAGACACGGTTTGGCTTTCACAGGCACAGATGGCAGAACTGTTTCAAAAGGACAGGACTGTTATCGGGCGACACATTAATAATATATATAAGGAACATGAATTGGAGCGTGAGACCACATGTGCAAATTTTGCACATACCAAGAATTATGGCCGTAGAGAGGGATTTACGCAGACCAAGAATGTCGTATTATACAATTTGGATGTCATTATCTCGGTAGGCTATCGTGTAAAAAGCCAGCGCGGCACACAATTCCGCATTTGGGCCAACAAGGTGCTGAAAGAGTATTTGGTGAAGGGCTATGCCATCAATAAGGCTTTGACGGAACAACGCTATACGGAATCGAAACAGTTGGTAGCTGTTTTAGGCAAGACGGTCAAGGCACAAGAGGCATTGACTTCCGATGATGCACTCAGTTTGGTGGAGGTTGTTTCCGACTATGCCTATGCCCTTGATACCTTGGATAAATACGATTACCAACAATTGGCCGTGGAACAAACAACCAACGAAGCAAGGTTTCGTGCTACCTATGAGGGAGCCATGCAAGCCATCGAAGAGCTGAAAACAAAGTTTGGCGGAAGCCAGTGGTTTGCCCATGAGAAAGACGATTCGTTCAAAAGCTCCATCGGGCAGATTTATCAGACTTTCGGTGGGCAAGACCTCTATCCTTCTGTGGAGGAGAAAGCAGCCATGTTGCTTTATTTGGTCACGAAGAATCACTCGTTCAGCGACGGCAACAAGCGCATTGCCGCCACGCTCTTCTTGTGGTTCATGGCTGGGAATGGCATCCTTTACAATCCGGATGGAACAAAGCGCATAGCCGACAACACGCTTGTTGCCCTTACGTTGATGATTGCTGAAAGTCGCACGGAGGAGAAGGACGTGATGGTGAAGGTGGTGGTAAATCTGATTAATAGGAATAACTAACAATGGAATAAAATCAATTGATTACCTTTGTGAGAATCATTCATTTAAGATAAAAGTTATGATTATACAAGATAATTTCCGCAATTTATTGCAGGCAATAGGATTTGAAATGGAAGATAATTCTGTTTCTACCATATATTCCAAAACGTTTGATAAAACAGGTACCACGCTTTCTGTAGATTTCACGAATAAACGTTTGATATATCCTAATGAAATAGAGGCCGAACGTGAAACAACAAAAAACTTTCATCAGCCTGAGAATTTTGTTGTGTTTGAATGTGTGGCCAGTCTTTTAGAAAGAGGTTATTATCCAGAACAAATTATTCTTGAAAAAGGGATGCCTGGAGGACATGGCGATACTGGAGGATTCTGTGATATTATAGTAAGAGATAACAATGGCGATGAATATTTGCTGATAGAGTGTAAGACAACAGAACAATCAGAAAGTGACGAGTTTAATAAGGCTTGGAAACTAATGTTGCAAAACGGCGGTCAATTGTTCAATTATTATAATTCCTATCGGAAAGCACAGTATATTTGCCTTTATACATCAGATTTAGTGGATGGTGCATGCAAACGTACGTATCATGTTATTTCGATGTTGGATAACAAAGACTATTTGTTATCAAATAAAAATCTGACAAGTTTTGAAGAAGTCACAAGAAGAGGGGGAAATCGCGACGAATATTATCAAGTATGGAAAAACACTTATCAATTAGATTATAACACAAAAGGAATTTTTGAAGAAGAAATAGCTCCTTTTCATATAGGTAAAAAGAAATTCACCATTGATGACTTGCAAATAGTTGATGCAACTGCAATCCAAAGGAAATATAATCAGTTCGCAACAATCATGCGCCAATACAATGTGTCAGGACGTGAAAATGCTTTTGACAAATTGGTCAATTTGTTCCTGGTTAAAATTGTAGATGAGACGCGTCATGGAAAAGAATTACAGTTTATGTGGAAAGGTGCAGCTTATGATGATTACTACAATTTTCAGGACCGGTTGCAGAAGATGTATCAGATAGGAATGAAGGACTATTTGAACGAAGATGTGACTTACATTGATAACGCAACCATTGAAGAAACATTCAAAATACAAAAGAATGATCCCGATGCAATTAAAGAGAAAATATTGGAATATTTCCGCCAATTGAAATTTTTCTCAAACAACGATTTTGCGTTCTTGGATGTACACAATGAACAATTGTTCAATCAGAATGCAGTCATATTGAAAGAAGTCGTAAGAATGCTGCAAGATATCCGCCTAAAAACGGAAGAGCAAAATCAATTCTTGGGAGATTTGTTCGAAGGTTTTTTAGATCAAGGAGTAAAACAAAGCGAAGGACAATTCTTCACGCCTACGCCTATTGTGCGTTTCTTGGTTTCCTCTTTACCGCTGGAAAGCATAATCCGAGATAGCACCAGCATTCCTAAAGTGATAGATTATGCTTGTGGCGCTGGGCATTTCTTGAATGAATATGCCCAGCAGATTAGACCCTTTGTTGAACAATACAAAGGTGATGAAGTAACAGAATATTATAAAGAAATATTTGGCATAGAAAAAGAATATCGTCTGTCTAAAGTAGCCAAAGTCTCTTCTTTTATGTATGGTCAGGAGGGAATTAATATCATTTATGCAGATGCCCTGTCTGATAAAACAGGAGTCAAAGATGGAGCATTCTCAGTTTTAATTGCAAATCCTCCTTACAGTGTAAAAGGATTTTTAGAGACTTTGAGCCTCGAAGAAAGGGAAAAATATGAATTGACAGCCGAAGTAAGCGACATAATAAAGAACAACAGCATTGAAACATTCTTCATAGAACGTGCTAAACAATTGCTTTCTCCCGGTGGAGTTGCCGCAATCATTCTGCCATCTAGCGTGTTAAGCAATGGCAGCATTTATATCAAGTGTCGTGAGATTCTTTTGAAATATTTCGATATAATTTCTATTGTGGAAATGGGAAGCGGAACATTTGGCAAGACAGGAACAAATACAGTGACATTGTTCTTAAGGCGTAAGAGAGAGAATCCAGCTTTGGCCGTTCACTATAAATATCGAGTGGATGCGTGGTTTATGGGCAATACTGCCCATGACGAACGGTATGCAGACCTTGATTTGTTGGAACGGTATTGCGAGCGCATTGGAGTAAGTGTGGAAGATTATAAGACTCTGTTTTCTTCTGCTCCCAATGATGCTTTACTTGGAATAGACCTGTTTAAAGATTATGTTGACAAGTTCAAAAATGATTCTCGTGCCAAGAAAATCAAAACAAAACGCATCACGTCCAAGTATACGGAAGAAATGCGTAAAGTGGAATTACGTTCATATATCATTAGCAGTATAAAAGCAATAGAAAAGGAAAAACTTTATTTCTTCTTGTTGGCAATGAGTAATCCACAACCGGTAGTAATAGTTAAGAGCCCCTCAAAAACGGGTGAAATAAAGAAGTTCTTGGGATATGAATGGAGCAGCAGTAAAGGGAATGAGGGTATTAAATACATAGGTGTAAGTGATGTAGATGAAGACAATGAATTGGAACGGAACAAAGGCATAGCTCAAATACAAACACCCTTATTTGACCCTGCCAATCTGCATAATGAGGATAAAATTAACATGATTATACGTCATAATTTTCTTGGGGAAGAATTGAACATTGGTGGAGATTGCGAAGAATATGTATCTATCAATAATCTTGTTGATTTGATAAACTTTTCGCGGGTGGAATTTGATAAGGTGATAAAGACTTCTATTAATAAGAAGATTGAAGTTCAAAGTAAATATGAACTTTTAAAACTGAAAGATATAGCCTTTATTCAAAAAGGACAGTCAATAACTTCAGCGGAATGTAAAGAAGGGAATATAAAGGTGGTCGCAGGGGGAATAAATTTTGCCGGTTATCATAATGAAGCTAATAGGGAAGTGAATGTTATCACTATTAGTGCTTCAGGTGCTAATGCTGGATTTGTAAATTTGTGGAAGGAACCAATATTTGCATCTGATTGTACTACTGTTATCGGGAAAAGTGACATAGAAACTTTTTTTATATACAACTTTCTTAAAAGCATTCAACGTCAAATCTTTTATTTACAGAAGGGTTCTGCACAACCGCATGTATATCCTAAAGATATAGAGCAGATCCCAATTCCTAAAGTGCCCAAAGATCTTATAGATAAGATTGTAAAAGAATGTAGCCAAGTAGATGAAGAATACGACACAGCCATATCGCAAATTAATATCTTGAAACAAAAGATTGATGATATAATCTTGCCTGTTTTCAATCAGTATGAGCATAAAAGATTGGAAACGTTATGCTCGTCTTTTGAATATGGTACTTCTTCCAAATCTTCACCAACAGGTAAGGTTTCCGTAGTGCGAATGGGGAATATACAGAACGGGAAGACTGTTTGGGATGATGTTGTGTATTCTAATGATCCTGATGATATTGCGCGATATATGTTACATGAAAATGATGTTTTGTTCAATCGCACCAATAGTCCTGTTCATGTAGGTAAGTCTGCCATATATACAGGTGATAGACCTGCCATATTTGCCGGCTATCTGATTCGGGTAAATTATAAGAAAGATATGCTCAATCCGAAATATCTTACTTATATACTCAATAGCAAACCTATCCGGGAGCATGGTTTTTCGGTGATGTCAAAATCGATAAATCAAGCCAATATCAGTGCCGGATTATTAAAACAATATGAGATACCCGTGCCTTCGTTGGAACAGCAAGATGCAATAGTTGCTCAAATAGAGGGTTATGAGATGGAAATGGATAAAGCTCAGGTTGTGATTGACAATTATATTGAAAGGAAAAATGAAATTCTTAACCGTTATTTGAAATAGTATTTGGTAAATAAAGTATAGAATGGTACATATTAAAGAAATGGAAAAACAAATACCTACATTCAAGGAAGCCTTTCAACTACTAGAGCTTCCGGAGTATTTGAATGGAACTGAAATTCGTTATGAATTGAATATTGTGGTATCTAAAAAAGAAAAGGCTATACTAATTGAGACGTGCCGTCGATTGCAAGATTTGTACGATGAAATATGTGCAGCTCGTTTTGCTTTGATTACATCTTGCCAAATGAAATATCCTGAGTACTTGTCTGCTGATACCGACAACCGAGGTCACTTGTGGATACAATCTCAATTTGTCAATACTGCGATTCTTTGGTATAATGCAACTTATGACATATTGCTACAGATTGTATGGATATATTACAAGTTGTATAAGCGATGGAAAGAAACATTAGTCTTAAATGACATAGAAGAGGTATTAAGACACTGTAAGAAAAAAGATGTTATAGAACTTGTTCCTGATGTGCAAATAAAAGAAGGATTGAAATCTTTTCATGCTAAGATCCATTTGACTAACATAAAGACTAAATATAGTAATCAAAATGTGGCTGAATGGGCGAACACTTTAAAACATCGCAGAATGATAGAGTATGAAGAGCTAAACAAGCGAAAACATTCTACTTGCTTTATCACATTATCTCGGTTGCCTGAAATTGTTGTTAAAGGACAAACTCCTTTAATAGAAAATCCACAAGAAGAAATAAAGACATTGTATAATTCAAATGAGACTTTGAAAATAATAAGGATGACTGATGTTATCAATGTATTGTTTGAATACCATAAAGATATATGTCAATTATCTAAATTGGTATTTGATAAGATAGAATTCTAACAACCTTATAAGAAATGGAAAGCTCTTTAATAACAGCTGGTTTACTTGGGTCAATCATTACAATTATTATACAAGCGCTGCTTAATAATTGGTTCGAAGGGGTAAAGAATAGAAGAAAGATAAGGAAATTAGTCTTTCAACGGAAAACAGAAATTGTTGAAAAAGCTATGCTGTGCTATCAAAATGCTATTGATGCTTATTTAACGCTTCAGACAGGTTTGAAAGGAAGTAATAAAGATTTTGTAAATCCAATCGCAGTTGGAAATATACAGGCTGCTATAGATAGACTCAATAAATTGTCTTATGATAATGAGAATCGCATATATCTTTATTATGATTTCTCAGATATAGTAAACAAATATCATGGAAGAGAATCTATGGATGTTATAAACAAGTTATTCCTTTTAGTCGGAGAAATCAATCAAAAAATAGCAGCAATAGAGCCATCTGAATTTTCTAAACAATTGTATGAAGCTTTACATGAAAAGAAAATAGAAACTTTTCATATCTTGGCAGAAGCAATAAACAACCAAATTTGCATCCTAACTGAGATAGAAGCACGATTACGTAATGAATATAAAGAATATTTAAAATGATACCCGAGTCCCAAAACATCGAGTTCAAAGAATCTTGGCGCGATGAATACCAGAAATGGATTTGTGGCTTTGCCAATGCACAAGGCGGTGTCCTTTATGTAGGCGTAAAGGATGATGGCGAGGTGTGCGGTGTGCAGGATGCCAAGAAGCTGATGGAGGACATTCCTAACAAGGTGCGCGACATGATGGGTATCTTGGTGGATGTCAATCTGAAAGAGAAGGACGGGAAATCTTATCTGGAGATTGTGACGGAGGCTTATCCTTATCCCGTCAGTTTTCGTGGCAAGTATTACCAACGTAGCGGCGCAACCAATCAGGAACTGAAAGGAGCGGCTCTCGACCGTTTCATGCTTCGCAAACAGGGCAAGACTTGGGACGGTGTACCTGTGCCTTATCTGAAAGCGGAGGACTTGGATAACGCCACATTCGATTTGTTCCGTAAGTACGCCAAACGGAGCGGACGCATGGAGGAAGCGGACTTGATGGATGACAATCACGGACTGTTGGAGAAACTCCGGCTTTATGAGGGCAGTTATCTGAAACGTGCTGCCGCCTTACTGTTCCATCCCGACCCGGAGAAGTATGTGACCGGAGCATTTGTAAAGGTTGGTTTCTTCCGTGAAGGCATGGATTTGGTGTATCAGGACGAAGTGCATGGCAATTTGTTCCAACAAATCGCGAAACTAATGGACTTATTGTGTACCAAATACATGAAAGCTATCATTACATACGAGGGCATCCAACGGATAGAAACACTGCCTATACCCCGTGAAGCTTTGCGCGAGGCATTATTGAATGCTTGCATCAACAAAGACTATGCGGAACCTTCTCCCATCCAAATCCGTGTGTATGAAAACAAATTGGAGATCATAAACGGTGGGGTATTACCCGAAGGGTGGACTGTGGAGACCTTATTGTCCTCGCATCGGAGTATGCCTTACAATCCAGATATTGCCAACACGTTCTTCCGTGCAGGTGAGATTGAGGCATGGGGACGTGGCATTGAGCGTATCATCACAGCTTGTAAGAATGACGGATTCTCCACGCCGGAGTTCCGCTATGATGCTTCGGGCATTTGGACAACCTTCAAGTTTGAATATCCGGAAAGAGCGACTGCACAAAACGGCCAAAACACGACGCAAAAGACCGTACAAAAGACCATGCAAAAGACCATACAAAAACTAACGGAGCAGCAACAGGCCATATTGGCCTATCTGAATGAACACCCCAATGCTACACGAAAAGAGTTATGTGAGAAGATTCCTGATGCGACAATGGGAGGTATCATTCACAATCTTTCCCGCCTTCAGGAACTTGGCCTGTTGAAACGTGTGGGAGGAAGGAAACAAGGATATTGGCAGGTTACGGCATAAAATCTTAGTGTAATTTCAAGTTTCAGAAACAGTTTTTCAGATGAATACATTCAGCAACACATTATTGTCCTGGTATCGCGAAAACAAGCGCACGTTGCCTTGGCGGGATACCCAAGACCCGTACCTCATTTGGATTTCCGAGATTATCCTGCAACAGACGCGGGTGGCGCAGGGCTATGATTACTATGCCCGCTTTGTCCGGCGTTTTCCGGATGTCAAGTCGTTGGCGGCGGCTGACGATGACGAGGTGATGCGCCTGTGGCAGGGATTGGGATATTACTCGCGGGCGCGAAACTTGTTGGCGGCGGCGCGGAGCATGAAGGATGGCGTGTTTCCTGCAACTTATGAGGAGGTGCGCGCGCTGAAAGGGGTGGGGGATTATACGGCGGCGGCCATCTGCTCTTTTGCCTACGGGATGCCCTGTGCGGTGGTGGATGGAAATGTCTACCGGGTGCTGGCGCGCCATTTCGGGGTGGATACGCCCATTGATTCCACGACCGGAAAGAAACAGTTCGCCGCCTTGGCGCAGGAGATGCTGGAGCCGTCCCATTCGGCGGATTATAATCAGGCCATCATGGATTTCGGAGCGATGGTGTGTACGCCCAAGTCGCCGGGATGCATGGCTTGTCCGTTGGCGGAGACGTGCGCGGCTTTGGCGGAGGGGCGCGTATCCGACTTGCCGGTGAAGCAGCATCGGACGAAGCTGGTTGACCGTTACTTCAACTACCTGTTCGTGCGTTTGGGAAATGACACCTTGCTGCATAAGCGGGTGGCGGATGACATCTGGAAGAATCTCTTTGAACTTCCGTTGCTGGAGACTGATGAAGACTTGGACGTGGCAAAGTTCCTCGGAAGCGAAGTCTTTGCAGACTTTTTGCGCGGTCACCCCGGCGCGGTGGTAAGGCCTTTGTCTCGCGGAGTGAAGCATGTGTTGTCCCATCGCATCATCCATGCCAATTTCTATGAAATCATATTGCCCGAATCTTCCGAGTTTCCAGGGTATTTGCGCGTGCCGGTGGCCGATTTGGATGTCTACGCTTTGCCGAGGCTGGTGCATGCTTTTCTGGAAAATCATCTAAAAAAGCAGGCTGATTCTTGCAAGATGTAGATATTCTCGTTATTTTTGGCAAAAATTTATAGCATAGCTTGTATATGGGAATTAACAAAGTTATATTGGTCGGAAACGTAGGACAAGACCCTAAGGTGACTTTTTATGACGGGGGGAGTTGTGTAGCTCAGTTGTCCTTGGCTACTACGGAGAAAGGATATACCTTGCAGAATGGCGTTCAAGTGCCGGACAGGACTGAATGGCATAACTTGATTTTTAGAAACCGTTTGGGAGAAATCGTAGATAAATACGTGCACAAAGGCGATAAACTTTATGTGGAGGGTAAAATCCGCACCCGTTCGTATGACGACCAGACGGGTATCAAACGCTATGTGACGGAGATTTTCGTTGACAATATGGAAATGCTCACTCCAAAGCCTGCTACAGGGCAGCCAGCGGCGGTTCAACCGCAGCAGCCTGTACCGCAGCAGCCTGCGGCATCAGATAATGGGACGGACGACTTGCCGTTCTGATTGTTCACCTAATACAAAAACCTTTGGACTCAGACGCTTATTTAGCCCAGGTGGCAGATGGGTTTAGCAACATATCTGTCACCGTTCCTTCTGTATCGGCCGTGGTAGCCTTGTTGTGTGCGGTCGTTTTCCTGTTGGTATCCGGTTTCGCATCGGTTGCCAAAGTTGCTTTCTTTTCGTTGCCGCCTTCCGGCCTGGCTGATATTGGCGGGCGTAAGCAGGCTGAGGATGCTCGCATCTCCAGGTTGCTGGCCGACGCGAAACGCTTATGGGCCTCTCTGCTGATAACGGACAATTTGGCGAGTGTGGCGGCCGTTATCCTCTGTAACTTCTTTTTCCTCCAAGTATTTCATTTTTTCGTGCCTTGGGTGCAATTCGTGGTGCTGACGATAGTCCTTGCCCTCTTGCTGTTGCTGGTGGGCGAATTGGCGCCGAAGATGCTGTCTGCCCACAAGACATTGGCGTTTTGCCGTTTTGCCGCTCCTGGGGTGGAGGCCTGTTGTTCGGCGGTTTATCCGTTGGCCTCCGTGCTTCTGCGCTCTGCCTCGCTGGCGGAAAAATATGTGATTCGGAAGGAAATGCCCCCTTTGCCGGTGGACGGACTGATGCCCGACAAAGCCGGTCGTGCGGAAGAAAACAAAATTCTGGAAGGCATCATCCGCTTTGGCGAGGAAACAGCCAAGGAAATCATGACTTCCCGGTTGGATATGGTGGACCTGGAGTTGCATACGCCATTCAAGGATGTGCTGAAGTGCATCGTGGAGAATGTCTATTCGCGTATACCGGTGTATAGTGAGACGCGGGACAACATCAAGGGCATCCTGTATATCAAGGATCTGTTGCCTCACTTGTCCAAAGGCGACAATTTCCGTTGGCAATCCCTGATTCGTCCGGCTTACTTTGTGCCCGAGACCAAGATGATAGACGAGTTGTTGCGCGACTTTCAGGCCAACAAAATCCATATCGCCATCGTGGTGGACGAGTTTGGCGGCACATCGGGCTTGGTGACAATGGAAGACGTCATTGAGGAAATTGTGGGCGAAATCCGCGATGAATACGATGACGAGGAGCATAACTACGTCACCTTGAACGACCATATTTGGATATTCGAGGCCAAGACCCAGCTGATTGATTTCTATAAAATTACCCAAGTGGACGAGGATATGTTCGACGAAGTGGCCGGCGATGCCGATACCTTGGCCGGCTTGTTGTTGGAGCTGAAGGGCGAGTTTCCCGCCTTGCACGAGAAGGTAGTCTATGGCCGCTATACGTTCGAGGTGTTGGAAATGGACAATCGCCGCATCCTGAAAGTCAAGTTCACGATTAATCCCTCTGCAGACGAGAATCATGCCGTTGCTGCTGAAGCATAATGATGTTGACTGCCTGTGGGGCATCTGGCAGATGGGCGAGGCGTATGAGGACTTGTGCGCGTCGCTCCCTTCTGTCATGGTGGCTGAGGCGGAAAGCCGCTTTCAGGCTCCTCACCGCAGGCAAGAGTGGCTGTCGGTGCGGGCGTTGCTACGCGAATTGGCGGGTGAGGATTGCGAGATTCTTTATCGGCCTTCGGGGAAGCCTTATCTCTTGGATGCTTCTACCTTCATCAGCATTTCGCATACACGGGGATATGTGGCAGTCATCTTGGGACGGAAGCCGGTGGGCATAGACATTGAGCAATACGGCCCGCGAGTGCACAAGGTGGCTTCCCGCTTCATGCGTGCCGACGAGGTGGCCAACCCCTACGAGAGAGATGACACGTGGAGTCTCCTGTTGCATTGGTCGGCCAAGGAGACGATGTTCAAGTGTCTGGATACGATGGAAGTGGATTTCCAGGAGCATCTGCGGATATTTCCTTTCACGCCTCTCCACCAAGGCGTTTTCCATGCCCGCGAATACAAGACAGCATCCCGGCGGACATTCTTCATACATTATTTATTGCATCCCGATTTCGTGCTGACTTGGCAGGTCGGGTAGGGGTATGCCTCCGCCCATGGACAGCCGTACCTCCGCCCGCGGACAGCCGTACCTCCGTCCACGGGCGGCGGTATACCTGCTCAAAGGCGGGGAAGCCGGGAAGCGCCGAGGGCTATCAGCAGCCCGAAGAAGGCGACAATGGCAAAGGTCCAATGCAGCGTGATGGCTTGCGAAAGATGTCCGATGACCGGCGGCCAAAGCAGGAAGCCCAGGTAGCCGATGGAGGAGACCGTGGCCAATGCCGTGCCGGGGTTCATCCGGGTGGAGCGGCCCGCAATGCTGTAGCACACGGGGACGGTGGACGAGATGCCGAAGCCTACCAGGAAGAATCCGAGGGTGGCAAACACCACGTCCGGCAGGAGGACGGCCAGCAGCAGCCCGAAGCAGATGAGCAATCCGCTGAGTCGGACAATCCGTTGTGCACCGAAGCGGGACACGAAGTAGTCTGCCACGAATCGGCCTATCGTCATGGTGCACATGCAGGTGACGTAGCCCAGTTGCACCAGTTTGTCCGGCGCCCCTACCACTTGCTGGAAATACAGGCCGCTCCAGTCGTACATGCTGCCTTCGCACACCATGGCGCAGAAGGACATGCCGCCCAGCAGCAGCACGTAGCGGTCCAGCCGTTGACGCAGGGGGATATGTTTCTTTTTCACAGATTCTTCCTCTGCTTGTGCGGATTTCCAGTCATGGCGCACCAGCAGGCGGCGCATATAGGAGGTCAGGGCGATGGCCAGGACCGCCACCAGCAGGAAGTGCGTCCACGGTTGTATCTCCAGGGCGATGAAACTCATGCTGATGACGCCACCCAGGAATCCGCCCAGGCTCCACAGCCCGTGGAGCGAAGCCATGATGCTGCGGGCGTAGAAGTGCTCCACGTTGACACCTTGTGTGTTGGCGGCGATGTTGAACAGGTTGCCGCTCATGCCGAACAGGAACAATCCGGCGGACAAGAGCCAGACATTGCCGGCTGTGCCCAGCGGAAGCAGCATCAGCGGATAGAGCAGCGAGGCCAAGGTCAGCATCCGCCGGCTGCCGAAACGGTTGATGAGCCAGGCAGAGAGATACATGGCCGTCATCTGCCCCACGGGGATGGAGAACAGGACAGAGCCCAGTTGGGCGTCACTCAGTTGCAGGGCGCTTTTGATGTCGGGGATGCGGTTGGCCCAAGTGGCGAAAACGGCTCCTTGCACAAAGAAAAACAGGCTGACAGCCAGCCGGAAGCGACGGAGCGCTTGTGTTCTTGTAAGCATACGGCTACGTGTTTTGTTTATTTGCACGACAAAGGTCGGGATTATTGGGATAGGTCGGATTGATTTGGGTTAAATATTGTCCTTGTTTGTTCTTTAGCATTGAATGATAAGCCTTACCTTTGTGCCAACTAATCATCTTATCTGTTTCCCTATGAGAAAAGATTTGTTTTCTTCCTACAAATTGCGCCCCCTTGTCGGACAGGACATGGGAGAGGTGCGGGAGTTGTTCATTGCGACTGTGCTTCAGGTGAGCATCCGGGATTATACTCCGGAGGAAGTCGAAGACTGGGCATCATGTGGGGACAGCATGGAGCATTGGGCAGGGCTTCTGGCAAGGAACAGTTTTGTCGGGGCCTTTGACAGCCAGGATGTCCTTTTAGGATTCTCCTCCATGAACGCCGAGGGACACCTGCACTCTATGTTTGTCCACAAGGACTGGCAGGGAAAAGGTGTGGCGACTGCGTTGTTGTCGAAGGTGGAGGGAATGGCCCGTGACTATGGCGTGCAGACGATACATACCGAAGCCAGCATCACCGCCCGTCCTTTCTTTGAAAAGCGGGGCTATCGGGTGGTGAAGGAACAGCGGGTGAGGGCCAACAGACTGTATATGACTAATTATGTGATGGAAAAAGAACTATAAAATCGTATCAGCAACCTGTTCAGTACAACACTCGGACAAGCTACAGAGGGATAGAGTTGGGGACACGATTTACATATCTTCCATTGTCAGGCATTTGCTTTCAATTTCAAACTTAGAAAGCACTTTGTTCCGTAAGGTTTCCACTTTCTTTTGGAACAGTTCCGGTTTGAAATTCTTCCGCTGGCGTTTGACTTCGGCAACCAAAGCTTTCTTCTCGAACAGATAGATGCCTACGATGTCTATCTCGTTGGCCTCCCCTTTGCTTTCCCACCAAGAGCCGATGTGCAGGAAATCACCGCTTTCTATCATTCTTTGTTTGAAATATTCCTCCAGCATCCAGCCGGAGTAGGTGGCGTAGTCATTCTTGATGATGCTTGCCAGCCCTTTGAAGTTCCGGATTTGGATTAGCGACTGGTATTTTTGGAAATAACGGAACCAAAAGCGTAGGAATGGGTCTGAAATCTCGAATCGTACCTTTTGCGTCCCTTCTTTCGACAGGATGGGTCTTTTTTTGTGTACAAGATTATAGTCCTCTTCCAGTCTTTTCAGGTAGCCTCCCGGGCTGATGCCCAATCTTCCTTCCAAGTCAGGCAGCGTGTTGTCTCCATCAGCAATGGCACTCAGGATGGAGAAATAGTTTCCGTATTTCTTTCCGAATTCCTGAATGAGCAATGTATTCCCTTCGTCCATAAAAGGAGAGTCGGGCCGGACCATAAAATCTACCATCTGTTCCATATTCACTGCATGGGCATCCATGAACAGCTCGATATATTTGGGGATTCCCCCGGTGAAGGTATATAGGGCCAGTAAGTCTTCGGGGATAAAGTCTGGTTTATGGTCTTTCAAGATCTCTTTTAATACGTATGTGGGGAACGGAAAGAGTTTCAACACTCTGTCGCTACGGCCATACAAGGGCTCTTTGGCATCCTTGAATATCTTTTCCATCAGGGTATAGACCGAGCCGCTGACAATCAAGTTCACATGGGTACGGGTGCGGAATCTGTCCCAAATGTCCTGCATGCCGCTATATATGGACGGATTGATATTGTAGAATTCCTGAAACTCGTCAATGACCAGGTTGAACTTATGCTGGATGCCCAACTCCATGACAAATTCGAATAGCCGGGTGAAGCTATACAATCTTCCCGGTACGGAAACGCCTAATACCCGGGTGACTGTTTCCGCAAATTCCAGGCACAAGTCGGCCTCATTGCTGCGTTTGACAAACCAATACAAGGTTGTGCTGTCTTCGCAACTTTTGAAGATGAGGCTTGTCTTTCCGATTCGTCTGCGTCCCGTCAATACGGTCAGCTTGGAATGATCCGTAAAGGCCAGATTGCGTACTTCCTGCAATTCTTTCAGTTCGTTTGTCCTATCGTAGAATTTCATAAGAGGAATTTTTTAGCCTAAATGAAACCGCCGTAAAATTCACCGTGGTTTATTTTGCAAAGGTAGCTGCGTTCGGGCTAAAAAGCAAGTTTTCCTTGGGCATAATGCGCAGAACCTTTGGAGCAGATTCCATTCATATCGTATTGAGCCTCTCCACAATCAACTTTGAGCCTTTCGGCAATACGTTTCTCCGGCTTTTCCCTTACCTTTGTGTCGGCAGAAGATTTGCGGGCGATCCCCGATAAATTATCATTTAACAGCAAGATAATATGGAACAGAAATATTTGCAAGAGAAGGACCTCGGTCCGATGAAGCTCATCTTCAACTACGAGAACATATTCTACAGTTTCTTCTACGACGATGTGGGGGCTTGTGTCCACCGTTCGCGTGAATATGCCATCAACTATGTCTACTCCGGCGAGATGGTGTTGGACAACGGCGAGGAGCAAATCCACGTGGCGAAGGGCGAATGTGTCTTTATTCCCCGCGACCATCATATTACCTTATATAAGAAACCCTGCAACGGCGAACGCTATTGTGGCATCTTCCTCAGTTTCACCCGCAACTTCCTGCGCGAGATGTATGCCCAGGGCGGTCCCTACAAGGTGTCGGCCCGTACGCCCAAGCTGGAGCCGTCGGTCATCAAGTTGCCCAAGACGGCGGAGTTGGCCAGCCTGTTCTCCTCGCTCACTCCCTTCTTCGACAAGGAGGTGAAGCCCCAGGGCGACTTCATGCACCTGAAGATGCAGGAAGGGCTGCTGGCCTTGCTCCACATCGACAGGCGCTTTGCCCCCACGCTCTTTGACTTCAACGAGCCGTGGAAGATAGACATCCTGGACTTCATGGACAAGAACTACATGTACGAGTTCTCGCAGGAGGACCTGGCGCACTACACCGGGCGCAGCCTGGCCACCTTCAAGCGTGACTTCAAGAAAATCAGTGACCTGACGCCCGAGAAGTGGCTCATCCGCAAGCGTCTGGAGGTGGCCTACGCCCTGATGAAGGAAGGCGGGCGGAAGATTGCAGACGTCTATGTCCAAGTGGGTTTCAAGAACCAGTCGCACTTCTCGGCGGCGTTCAAGCGGCAATACGGTGTGTCGCCCACGGCGGTGGCTGCGTTGTGAGCATTGAGCCTTTGGACAATGCAGATTGAGCTTTACAGCAAATGGATTGTGAGGCATTTCCCCTACCTTTGTCCCGTGAAACCTAAAAAAGCAAAGCGTATGAAACTCGTATTCAAATCTCTCTGCCTGGCTGCCGTGGCCGTTGTGTGCGGCGCGGGGCATCTCGTGGCACAAGACCATTCACTTAACACGCATAATAGTATGGAAGAGAAACTGACATTGACGCAAGAGTGGGACAAGGTGTTCCCACAGAGTGACAAGGTGAATCATTCGAAGATCACCTTCCACAACCGCTACGGCATCACCCTTGCCGCCGACCTCTACATCCCCAAGAACGCCACGGGCAAGCTGCCCGCCATCGCCATCTGCGGCCCCTTCGGCGCTGTCAAGGAGCAGGCATCCGGCCTCTACGCCCAGACCTTGGCCGAGCGTGGCTTCCTGACCCTCGCCTTCGACCCCTCGTTCACGGGCGAAAGCGGCGGACAGCCCCGCTACGTGGCCTCGCCGGACATTAACACGGAGGACTTCTGCGCCGCCGTGGATTATCTGTCCAACCGCGACGACGTCAACCCTGAGCAAATCGGCATCCTCGGTATCTGTGGCTGGGGAGGCATGGCTGTCAATGCCGCAGCCATCGACACACGCATTAAGGCCACCGTTGCCGCCACGATGTATGACATGACCCGCGTCACGGCCAACGGCTATTTCGACCAGACGGACAATGCCGATGCGCGCCACCAGATGCGCCAGGCCCTCAACGCCCAGCGCACGGAGGACTACAAGAACGGAACGTATGCCCTGGCCGGAGGCGTGGTAGACCCCTTGCCTGCCGACGCTCCCCAATTCGTAAAGGATTATCACGCCTACTACAAGACCCCGCGCGGCTACCACAAGCGTTCGCTCAACTCCAACGGCGGATGGAACGTGACTTCATCCCTCTCCTTCCTCAACCAGCCCATCCTGGCCTATGCCCCGGAGATTCGCAGCGCTGTCCTCCTTGTCCACGGCGAGAAGGCCCACTCGCGCTACTTCAGCGAGGACGTCTACAAACACCTGAAGGGCGACAACAAGCAGTTGCTCATCGTGCCCGGTGCCGTGCACACGGACTTGTATGACAACCTGGAGAAGATTCCTTTCGACCGCATCGAGGAGTTCTTCCGCACGTATCTGAAGTAAGGCGGGGCAACATTATATTATATAGGTAGAAAGGAGACATCCCTTGTCGGTCGCACACCGGCAAGGGATGTTTTGTTGTATTTGCACTTGCCGAGTGCAAAATTTACATA
The DNA here is from genome assembly GCA_019115825.1 of Candidatus Bacteroides pullicola. Lineage (GTDB taxonomy): Bacteria > Bacteroidota > Bacteroidia > Bacteroidales > Bacteroidaceae > Bacteroides > Bacteroides pullicola. The sequence continues at coordinate 25,669 of DXCV01000070.1, read as the reverse complement.
GAATTGCACTTGCCGAGTGCAAAAAGCTTCGTATCTTTGCACAAGGGATAAAAAAGGTGCTACCTCTTTCCTAAAAAGGTGCCACCTCTTTATATTAAAGGTGCCACCTTTTTTATCCCTTGGTACGGACGAGGCAGGGCAATGTCGCTGTCAAGACAGTATTTATTTACTACAAAACAATCAGAAAGGAGGCATAAAATGGCATTTTTCAAGAAACGTAAACTGAGTGATGGCAAGTGGCACGCTGTGGCCGTGAACCTGGACAAGCCCGCCACGATAGACGATGTGGCCGACGAACTCGCCGCCCGCTCCACCGTGAGCCGCGCGGACACCTACGCCGTGCTGGTGGAACTGGGCGACGTACTGGGCCAGCTGATGGCATCGGGCCGTTCGGTGAAGCTGAAGGGGGTGGGCACGTTCTACCTCACGTGTCAAACCCAAGGCACGGGCACCGACACGCCCGAGGAGCTGACCCCGGAGATGATAACGGACGTCAAAGTGCGCTTCATCCCCGAGTACAGCCGGGGACAGCGCAAGCAAATCACAGGTCGCACGATGCTGGACAAGTGGTTGGAGTGGATTGAGGTGAAGTAAACATCCGTTTGTATAGCCATCCGTCCGTTTGTTTATATCTATTCTATTGTATTATAGTCATTTATATCCATCCCGCTGTATAGCTGTATAGCAAGTCTGCATCGGCGGAATGCACTAAATTTGCCCCGTCGTGCAACCATAGGGCGACTTGGTTCGTCTAACGCAAGCATGGAAATGATAACTTTAATGACTACAGATATGAATAGACGGATTGCATTCCTTTGCGCCTGCCTGCTGGCCACGCTCGCCACACAGGCGCAGACCCTGACGGGAAAACTCCAGGACGAGAACAACCAACCCTTGCCGTACGCCAACATCGTGCTGCTCTCCCTGCCGGACTCCGCTTTCGTGGCGGGCTGCGTCAGCGCGGACGATGGCACCTTCCGGCTGAACGCCTCGTGCGACCGGCGGGTCATCCGCATCTCCTCCATCGGCTATGCCACCCTGTATAAAGAATGTACGGGGCAGGACCTCGGTACGCTGCAACTGCAGCCCGATGCGCGGATGCTGGGCGAAGTGGTGGTGAAGGCCGACCTCCCCAAGGTGAGGCTGAAGGGCGATGCGCAGGTCACCACCGTGCAAGGCAGCATCCTGGAGAAGGCGGGCACGGGCAACGACCTGCTGAACAAGCTGCCCGGCGTGTCGGCGGACGATGGCGCGGTCAATGTCTTCGGCTCGGGCGCGGCGGAAATCTACATCAACGGCCGCAAGATGCGCGATGCCTCGGAACTGGACCAGCTGGAGAGCGAGAACATCCGGCGCGTGGAGGTGGTGCGCAATCCCGGTGCACGGTATGACGCCGAGGTGAAGGCCGTGGTGCGCATTTACACCAAGAAGCCGCAGGGCGAAGGCTTCGGCGTGAACGAGCGCTTTGTTACGCAGTACCAATACGGCTGGAACGTGCTGGACCAACTGAACGTGAACTACCGCAAGGGAGGTTTCGACTTGGGCGCCATGCTCTTTGGCTCGAAGATAGAGCGGGAGGACAATAAGTCCATCATCCAAGAGACCTTCCTCGACAAGACGTGGCGGCAGGAGAGCTACCTGCTCAACGGAGGCAAACAACAGAGCCTCTCCGCCATGCTCTCCCTCAACTACCAGTTCAATGAGAATCACTCCATAGGGGCACGCTGCGACTACGACCGCCAGCCCAAGAGTCTCTGGGACATCGACATGACGACCCGGGTGACGCAAGACGGCACGCCCTACGAGGACAACACCGGGCAAGGATGGCAAAGCCTTCCCGAGACCAGCCACTCCCTCAATGTCTACTATAACGGGCAGGCGGGCGACTGGAATATCGACTTCAACGCCGATGGATTGTGGTCATACCAAAAGACCTTGCAGGATATGCTGGAGCGATATACCACCACTGACGAAGGAACACAGCAGCAGAACGTCACCACCTACAACCGTGACGGCAACACCCTCTACGCCGCCAAGCTCATTGTCAGCCGCCCCTTGTGGCAAGGCAACCTCTCCTTCGGCGGCGAATACACCTATACCAACCACGAGACTGTCTATCGCAACGATCAAGGCATCCTAGCCGATGACAACAGCAACATCAAGGAGAATGCCGCCTCTGCTTTCTTGGAGTACAGCCGTGCGTTCGGTCCTGTACAAGCCCAAGCCGGTGTGCGCTATGAACATATCACGTCCGACTACTACGAGGGCGGTGTCTACATGGACGAGCAGAGCCGCACTTACGACAATGTCTTCCCCACGCTCGCTGTCTCCATGCCCATAGGCAAGGTGCAACTGTCGCTCAACTACAGCGGAAGCATCTATCGCCCCGCTTACTGGATGCTGCGCAGCAACATCACCTACATCAACCGCTATACCTACGAGAGCGGCAATCCTAAACAGCGATTCGGATGCGAAAGATATTCTACCTATTATTATTCGGGCTGACTGCCTGCCTGCTGGCCGCTTCGTGCGGAGGCGGCAGCCAGGCCCGTCGCGAAGCCTTGCTCGACATTCTTTCATCAACTTCCACGGACAGTCAAACAGACTTCGCCCGGCTGGACTCCTTCGAACAGGCCGCACCCGATGCCGATGAGCACGAACGGGTGGTGCGCCGTCTGGTGCGTGAGTGGCTGACCGCTGTCGAAACCCAGCAAATTGCGCCTGACTCCGTCACGGCACCCCTGGTCGATTACTTGGAAAAGCACGGCACGCTCCGCGAACGGGTTCGCGCCCTCCTGCTGCACGGTATGGGCTTGGAGCGGAGAGACAATGCCGCCGACGCCTTGTTGGCCTACCAAAAGGCACTCCGCCTCTCCCGTCAAGCGGGCGACTCGGTGCAAGTGCTGCTGTGCTGGATGAGGTTGGGCGAATTGTATTACCTGCGCACCGATCTGCGTTCGGAGGCGGCGGAAGCCTACGGGAATGCCATGCGTCTGGCCGAGCAGTTGGGCGACGCTTCCCGGTTGTCCTCCTGCCATGCCAACTTGGGTCGCCTGTATATGAGTGCCCAGCCCGGCGATTCCCTGTACGACCGTTGGCAGGAAGGCGTCGCCCACTACCGCAAGGCGGCTGAGCTGGCGCGTGAGGCAGGGGATGAGTTAAACGAGATGGCTGCCAAATACGAACTCGCCGGGCTATATTCAACCCGTCAGCATCCCCACGAGGCCCTGCCCCTGCTGCAAGAGACAAAAGATTTCGCATTCCGCACGTTTCCCGACCAGAAAGGCGCCACGCTGTTTTCCCTGATTACCGTCTTCCTCCAACTGGACCGTCCCGATTCGGCGCAAGTCTACATCGACCAGGCCCTTGCCCTGCCTGCCCGTCAAAACAACATCCGCTACCACGTCTACGAGATGCTCTTCCAATACTACCAGGCAAAGAAGCGTCCCGACCTTGCCGCCTGGGCAGCCGACTCCCTCTTCTATTACCAACCGGCGGCCGCCCGGCAGCAGACGTCTGTCCAAGTGGCGGAAGTCAAGGAGAAATACGATAACGAGCAACTCTCCGAAGCCCATGCCCGTGTCAGCCAGGAGCGGGACAACAGCATCCTGATAGGCGTCGCCGTGGCCGTGGCCCTGCTGCTTGTCATTGTCTTCAGCCGCAAGGCCTACCGTGACCGCCTGCGCCGCCGTGAGCAACAGTTGCACGAGAAAGACCAGGCCATCGACACCCTGCAAACCCACTTGGAGGAAGAGAAAGCACACGCCGAGGAAGTCTCCGGCCGCCTCTCGGAGATGGAGGCGCGCGAACAGGAACTGAGCCACGCCCTGACCAACGACACAGAGCTGATGCAACGTCTGCGCAAGGAGCCTAAGTTCCTGGGTGAAGAAGACTGGGAGAAACTGAAGGCGGTGACCGACCGCGTGTACAACGACTTCACCGTCCGCCTGCACGAGTATTGCCCCCAGTTGTCGGAGGTCTATATCCGCTATTGCATCCTCATCAAGCTGGGCTTCACGGTGTCGCAGATAGGCATACTGATGGCCGTGGCTCCTTCCTCCGTCTCCCAGCAGAAGTCCCGCATTAAGAAACGCTTGCTCCAGTCCCCCGGCTGCGTCTTTGCGGAGGGCGAATCGCTGGACGAGTGGTTGGGGAGGTTCTGAGCTTACTCTATTTCGTGCTCTTCTCGTATGCGATGAGCAGCCCGATGACCTGCGAATAGCTCTTTCGTCCGCCTTCCACGCGGTTGCCGCGCAGGTAGAGTTCGTAGAGCTTGCTCTGTGCGTCGCCGATGAGGCGGTTGTACTTCCCCTGCCAATAGTCCTGGCTTTCACGGGCCAGACGGAGCACCTCGGGGCGGATGTCGCGGCAGAGGGCGTCATAGGCTTCGGCGGACAGCAGGCGGTAGGCATTGTTCAGCACGTGGGGCAGGATAGACATCAGGCCACTGAAGCGGATGGCCTGGATGCCGGAGCGCGTGCAGACTTGGTAGGCGTAGAAGTTGGCTTCGCCCTCGTTGGCGATGCCCAGCAGGTGGGCCAGTTCGTGGGCGTAGGTGGCGGGATATTCGGCCGGGGGCACATCGCCGTTGATGGTGAACTCGCAGAAGAATGGCCCCATGCTGCCCTTGACACCTACCATTGAGGCGAGGGGCGAGAAGAGCATCGTCTTGGCCTGCGGGCGGTCGTCGAAGGGCGGGTGGATGCCCAGGTCGGGAGCCAGGTGCCGGTAGGTGACCACCACCTCGCGGCGCAGCACGTCGGGATTGACGGCGGTGTGGGGCGTGTAGGCTTTGTTCAGTTGCTCCACGTAGCGGCGGGCGAAGTCCCGGAAGTCGGCCTCGGTATATTCCGCCGGGGCGATGCCCGTCCGTTGGTAGAAGTCGGATTGGGCGTAGTTCAGTCCCCAGGCCAGGTAGAACCACACGTAGACCCACATCAGGTATTCGGCAGAGCCTGCCAATCCCCTGCGCCATTTCCTTTTCTTATAAAACCGCACGTAGAACGGCCATGCCACCACGCCCACGAGGCTGAGGGCAATGAACAGGTCGCCCACGGCAAAGGGCACCGGGCCGGAGAGGTCGGACAACAGCTCGCCGACAATCGGGTAGATGCGTTGCGCGTAGACATCGCCCCAGCCCGGGACGACTTGCAGCAGGATGACGGCCACCAGCAGGAGGACCAACAGGGAGAGGCGCACGAGGCGTCCGGTAGGGTATCTTCTCTTTTTCTGAAACATAGGTCTTTTCCAATTTTGCCGTCCAAAAATAGTGGAAAAAGATGAGTTGCGGAACAGTTTGCCGGATTTTCCGCGAAATTTGTTTCGGAGGCGTGAAACACTTGGTTTCGGGTACGCGAAACACGTTGTTCCAGATATGCGAAACACCTTGTTTCAAGTCCGCGGAACATGAGACGGCCTACTTCCCAATAATTGTTAAGACTGTGATTATTTTCTATTGGAAACTTTTCTAATTGGATTTGATTATATACTTTTGCAAAAGTTTCTAATGGAAAATAATAATGCAAAAGAAAGGAGATACCCGTATGAAAATCATTATCGTAGGAGGCGTGGCCGGAGGAGCCACGGCGGCGGCGCGTATCCGTCGGAATACAGAGAAGGCTGAAATCATCCTGTTCGAGAAAGGCGCGTACATTTCGTATGCCAACTGTGGCTTACCTTATTATATAGGGGGTGTCATCGAGGAGCGCGACCGGCTCTTCGTGCAGACGCCTGAGGCTTTCGGCAAGCGTTTCAACATCGATGTGCGCACGTTCTCCGAAGTGACCGCCATCGACTTGAAGCGCAAGGAAGTGGCCGTGCGTACTGCCGACGGGCAGACGTACCGGGAGAGTTACGACAAGCTGCTGCTCTCGCCGGGTGCCTCGCCTGTGCGTCCCCCGTTGAAGGGCATCGACTCGGAAGGCATCTTCACCCTGCGCAACGTCAGCGACACCGACCGCATCAAGCAATACCTGGGCGAGAAGCCGGTGAAGCGTGCTGTGATTGTGGGTGGAGGCTTTATCGGCCTGGAGATGGCGGAGAATCTGGTACATGCCGGTGTGGAAGTGTCGGTGGTGGAGATGGCCAATCAGGTGATGGGTCCCATCGACTATTCCATGGCCTCACTGGTGCACGAACACTTGCAGCAGAAGGGCGTGAAGCTCTATCTGGAGCAGGCCGTGGAAGGTTTCGAGCGGACGGCCGACGGGCTGGATGTGTCGTTCAAGTCGGGCATTCGCCTGCAAGTGGACATGGTGATTCTCTCCATCGGTGTGCGTGCCGAGACGCGGCTGGCTTCGGAAGCCGGGTTGAAGCTAGGCGAGATGAAGGGCATCTATGTCAATGAATACCTTCAGACTTCGGACAAGGACGTCTATGCTGTGGGCGATGCCATCGAATTTCCGCACCCCCTCACGGGCAAACCGTGGCTTAACTTCCTGGCAGGCCCGGCCAACCGCCAGGCACGCATTGTGGCGGACAATCTGGTCTTCGGCAACCGGGAGACGTATGAAGGCTCCATCGGCACATCCATCGCCAAGGTGTTCGACTTGACGGTGGCCTCCACCGGACTTCCCGCCAAACGGCTGAAGCAGATGGGTATCGACTACCTCTCGTCCACCACGCACTCGGCCTCTCATGCCGGCTATTATCCAGGCGCCTTGCAGATGGCCGTCAAGGTTACGTTCTCTCCCAAGGACGGACGGCTCTACGGTGCGCAGATTGTGGGTTGCGACGGGGTGGACAAGCGGATTGACGAGTTTGCCCTGGTCATCAAGCAAGGAGGCACGGTGGCCGATTTGACCCGGCTGGAGCACGCTTACGCGCCGCCTTTCTCGTCGGCCAAAGACCCGGTGGCTATCGCGGGCTACGTGGCAGGCAATATCCTGAGCGGGAAGATGACTCCCCTCTATTGGCGCGAGCTGAAGGAGGCAGACCTGAGCCGGGTGACCTTGGTGGACGTGCGTACTCCGGATGAGTTTGAGTTAGGCGCCATCCCCGGAGCCGTCAACCTGCCGCTCGACGAGTTGCGCGAGCACTTGGATGAGATTCCCCGTGACAAGCCCGTATGGGTGTATTGTGGAGTAGGCCTGCGCGGCTACCTGGCCAGCAATATATTAAAGGATAACGGTTTCAAAGAAGTGCGCAACCTGATTGGCGGCCTCAAGACCTACAAGGCGGCCATCACGCCGGTACGTCTGCCCGAGGCGGATTCGTCTGCGCCGAAACGCCCGGTGGAGTGTGCCTGTGCCCCGACGGACGAGCCCGTGGCAAAGGTGATTAAGGTCAATGCCTGCGGTGTGCAATGTCCCGGCCCCATCTTGAAGTTGAAGAAAGGCATGGAAACCTTGCAGCCCGGCGAATGTCTGGAGGTGAGTGCCACCGATGCCGGATTCCCGCGTGATGCGGAGGCTTGGTGCCGCACGACCGGTCACCGTTTCTTGTCGAAGGCAGAAGAGAACGGGGTATATCGGGTGCGTATCGCCAAGGAAGGTGTGCCGCCTCAACCGTCTACGCCGCAAGCAGGTGGCGGGAAAGGTAAGACTTTCATCCTTTTCAGCGATGACCTCGACAAGGCATTGGCCACGTTTGTCCTGGCCAACGGTGCGGCGGCCACGGGTGAGAAAGTGACCATCTTCTTCACCTTCTGGGGACTGAACGCCATCAAGAAGGAGCGGAAGCCTGCGGTGCAGAAGGACTTCTTCGGCAAGATGTTCGGCCTGATGCTCCCGTCCGACTCGCGGAAGCTGAAGCTCTCCAAGCTGAATATGCTGGGCGTCGGTGCGAAACTGATGCGCCACCTGATGAAGCAGAAAGGGGTGGATTCGCTCGAATCGCTCCGCCAGCAGGCCCTCGACAACGGGGTGGAGTTCATCGCTTGTCAGATGTCCATGGACGTGATGGGCGTGAAGCGTGAAGAACTGCTGGACGAAGTAAGCATCGGCGGCGTGGCCACATATATGAACCGTGCCGACGAGGCGAACGTGAATTTGTTTATCTGATTCGTTTCATGGAAAAGATTCAATGTATCTGTCGGATGAGGGACCTGATGAAGGCCCTCTCCGAGCTGGAAACCCAGTTGGTGGACAACTACGGCGTGACGCTCAACGAGGCGATGGTGCTGTGCAGCGTGGGAGGGGACACCGTGTCGGCCGGGGACATCACGGCTTGCACGGGCATGACCCCTTCGCACGCCTCGAAGACCATCCGCGCGGTCGAGGACAAAGGCTTGCTTTTGCGCAAGTTGGGCGAGCACGACAAGCGACAAATGTATTTTGCCCTGACCCGCAAAGGAAAGAATTGCCTGGGGCGCATCAAGGAGCATGGCGTTGACGCGCCGGCATGGCTGTTGCCTCTCTTCGACGGGCCGGAAGCCGGGTAGGACTTTCACAACGCCGGTGTGAAGCTTTCACAATACGGGCGTGACGCCGTTACAGTACGGATGTAACGCCGTTACAGTACGGATGTAACGCCGTTACAGTACGGGTGTAACGCTGTTACAGTACGGGGGTAACGTCGCTGGATATGTGGAATCCTGTGGCTTAGGTGCACCGGGATTCAAATATAATTTGTAATTTTGCGCCCATTATCAAACTAATCTACAAAGACATGGAATTAGCAAGCAAATACAACCCCGCCGATGTGGAGGGAAAATGGTACCAGTACTGGCTGGATCACCATCTTTTCAGTTCCAAACCCGATGGCCGCGAGCCGTACACCATCGTTATCCCGCCCCCCAACGTGACGGGCGTGCTCCACATGGGCCACATGCTGAACAATACCATACAGGATATCCTGGTGCGCCGTGCCCGCATGGAAGGCAAAAACGCCTGCTGGGTGCCCGGCACCGACCATGCTTCCATCGCTACCGAGGCCAAGGTGGTGAACAAACTGGCACAGCAAGGTATCAAGAAGACTGACCTGACGCGTGACGAGTTCCTGAAGCACGCTTGGGATTGGACGCACGAGCACGGTGGCATCATCCTGAAGCAACTCCGTCGTCTGGGTGCCTCTTGCGACTGGGACCGCACCGCCTTCACCATGGACGAGACGCGCAGCAAGAGCGTTATCAAGGTGTTCGTGGACCTCTACAACAAAGGACTTATCTACCGCGGCGTGCGTATGGTCAACTGGGACCCCAAGGCGCTGACCGCTCTCTCTGATGAGGAAGTAATCTATAAGGAAGAGCACGGCAAGTTCTATTACCTGCGGTATTATCTGGCCGATGATGCCGAAGGCCGCTATGCTGTTGTGGCTACCACCCGTCCGGAGACCATCATGGGTGACACGGCCATGTGTATCAATCCCAACGACCCCAAGACGCAGTGGCTGAAGGGCAAGAAAGTCATCGTGCCCTTGGTGAACCGTGTCATCCCCGTCATCGAGGACGAATACGTGGACATGGAGTTCGGTACGGGTTGCTTGAAGGTGACGCCTGCCCACGATGTGAACGACTACATGCTGGGCGAGAAGCACAACCTGCCCTCTATCGACATCTTCAACGACAACGGTACGCTCTCCGAAGCCGCCGGTCTCTACGTGGGCATGGACCGCTTCGATGTGCGCCGTCAGATAGAGAAAGACCTTGATGCCGCCGGACTCTTGGAGAAGGTAGAGGCCTACACCAACAAGGTGGGCTTCAGCGAGCGCACCAACGTGCCTATCGAGCCGAAGCTCTCCATGCAGTGGTTCCTCAAGATGCAGCACTTTGCCGACATGGCTCTGCCCCCGGTGATGAACGACGAGCTGAAATTCTATCCCGCCAAATATAAGAATACGTATCGCAACTGGCTGGAGAACATCAAGGACTGGTGCATCAGCCGCCAGCTGTGGTGGGGACACCGCATCCCGGCCTACTACCTGCCCGAAGGCGGATACGTCGTGGCCGAGACGCCCGAACAAGCCTTGGAGTTGGCACGGGCAAAGTCTGGCAAAGACTTGACTTTGGCAGACCTTCGCCAAGATGAAGATTGCCTCGACACGTGGTTCTCCTCTTGGCTGTGGCCCATCTCCCTCTTCGACGGCATCAACAACCCCGGCAACGAGGAAATCAAGTACTACTATCCCACGAGCGACCTGGTGACCGGCCCGGACATCATCTTCTTCTGGGTGGCCCGCATGATCATGGCCGGCTACGAGTACATGGGCGACATGCCTTTCCGCAACGTCTACTTCACCGGCATTGTGCGGGACAAGCTGGGCCGCAAGATGTCCAAGTCGCTGGGCAACTCGCCCGACCCGTTGGAACTGATTGACAGGTTCGGAGCCGACGGTGTGCGCATGGGCATGATGCTCTCCGCCCCGGCCGGCAACGACATCCTCTTCGACGAAGCCCTCTGCGAGCAGGGACGCAACTTTAATAATAAGATATGGAATGCCTTCCGCCTCATCAAGGGTTGGGAGGTGAGTGCAGAGGTGGCTGTGCCCGAAGCCTCCGCCCTGGCCATGAAGTGGTTCGAGTCGAAGCAAAATGCGGTAGCTGCCGAAGTGGCGGACCTCTTCTCGAAGTATCGCCTGAGCGAGGCTCTGATGGCTGTCTACAAGCTCTTCTGGGACGAGTTCTCCTCCTGGTACTTGGAGATGATCAAGCCCGCCTACGGCCAGCCCATCAGCAAGGAAGTGTACGACCGTACCATTGCCTTCTTCGACAACCTGCTGCACCTGCTGCATCCCTTCATGCCCTTCATTACCGAGGAATTGTGGCAGCACATCGCAGACCGCAAGGACGGCGAAAGCCTGATGGTCAGCCCGATGGCCGCTTCCGCTCCGGCCGACGAGGCTTTGCTTCAGCAGTTCGAGGCCGTGAAGGAGGTCATCAGCAACATCCGCGCCATCCGCTTGCAGAAGAACATCGCTCAGAAGGAGACGCTGGAGCTGCAAGCCGTGGGCTGCAATCCTATTGAAGCCTTCAACGCCGTGCTGGTGAAGATGTGCAACCTCTCCGCCATCTCCGTAGTGGAGGCCAAGGCCGACGGAGCCGCCGCCTTCATGGTGGGCACTACGGAATATGCCGTGCCCCTGGGCAACCTCATCGATGTGGAGGCCGAGATTGCCCGCATGGAGGCTGAGCTGAAGCATAAGGAAGGCTTCCTGCAAGGCGTGCTGAAGAAACTCTCCAACGAGAAGTTCGTGGCTCATGCCCCGGCCAATGTCATTGAATTGGAACGCAAGAAGCAGGCCGATGCCAAGAGCATCATCAAGTCGCTCAAGGAGAGCATTGCGGCGCTGAAGAAAGCATAAGCATGATATTATATAAATAAGGAGGCGGGGATGCGGCAATTAGGATGATTGTGGTGTCCTCGCTTCTTTTATAAGAATCATATAAAACCAACCCAGATGAGAAAAGCAAGCCGGGAAATGCCCGCAGATTGGGCTTTGGAAGTGATGCGCAAAGCACCTTATATTACCGTTAGTTTCACGCGTCCGGACGGCGCTGCCTACGGAGTTCCTCTTTCGTTGGCTTCGGGAGACGGCAAGACCTGGTATTTCCATTGTGCGCCGGAGGGTGACAAACTCGATGCCATAGCCGCCCATCCGGAAGTCTGTCTGTCGGCCGTGACTAAATGCGCGCCGACGGTAGGTCCCAAGGACGGTTCATTTACCTTGCAATATCGTTCGGCTATTGCCTTCGGGCGGGCAGTCTTGGTGACGGACGAGCAGGAAAAGATAGCAGCCCTGCGGCTCATCAGCGAACGCTTTTTGCCCCAACACATGGATGCCTTTGATGAAGCCATTCGCCGGAGCCTGCACCGTACGGCGGTAGTGCGCATCGACCTGACTTCTGCTCCGACCGGAAAGCGGAAGCAATATGACAAGCAAGGGGAAGAACTGAAATATGGGAGAATGGAATGAAAGAGTCGAAATAATCGCCGCATCTTTATGATACATCTCGAAAATCTCTCCATCGGCTACCGTACGAAGCACGGCCCGAAGGTCGTGGCCTCCGGCCTCAATGCCGATATCCGCAGTGGCGAACTGACCTGCCTGTTGGGAGCCAACGGGGTGGGGAAGTCTACCCTGCTGCGTACTCTTTCCGCTTTCCAGCCCAAGTTGGACGGACATATATATATAAAAGGTAAGGAACTGGAGGAGTATGCTGACCGTGACCTGGCGCGCCTGTTGGGCGTGGTGCTGACCGAGCGGTTTGATGTGCACAATCTCTCTGTGGAAGATCTCATAGGGTTGGGTCGCAGCCCTTACACCGGCTTCTGGGGCACGCTGCATCAGGAGGACCGCGAATCCGTCGCCCGGGCTGCTGCCTTGGTGGGCATCGAGGCGCTGCTGGGGCGTATGGCTGATACCTTGAGCGACGGCGAGCGGCAGAAGGTGATGATAGCCAAAGCCTTGGCTCAGGAGACGCCTGTCATCCTGCTGGACGAGCCGACGGCCTTCCTCGACTTTCCCAGCAAGGTGGAAATCATGCGGTTGCTCCAGAGGCTTAGCCGCGATGCCGGAAAGGCCGTCTTCCTCTCCACGCACGACCTGGACCTGGCACTCCAACTGGCGGACTGCGTCTGGCTGTTGGACAAGGAACGGGGACTGTCCGTGGGCACACCGGAGGACCTCGCCTTGGAGGGTACTCTATCCCGTTACTTTGTCTGTCCGGGTGTCGGTTTCGATGGGGACACGGGACTGTTCCGGGTGGAGCAGCCCTGCACGCGTCGCATCCGTCTGATAGGGGAGGGTGTCTGTGCCGCGATGATACGGAAAGCACTCCGCCGCAACGGCATCGAGGCCGGCAACGAAGTGCTTTCCGATACTTGCATTGAGATAAGCGGGCAGAATTATGTCCTGACGCTTCCCGGGTGCGAACCGCAGGCGGCATCCTCCATCGAGGAGTTGCTCCGACTGCTGCTTACTTCTTTTTCATGATGCTGTTGATGACGCGGACGCTGGACACCAGCTTGTTTGTCGAGGTGAATACGTCCACATTCCACACGTGCGACGAGCGTCCCTTGTGAACAATGGTACCTACGGCGCGCACGGTGTCTCCTTCGTGTGCCGAGGAGATGTGGTTGCCGCTCACCTGCATCCCCACGACAATCTCGTCCGGCTTGACGGTAATCATCGAACCCAGTCCCGCTACGGTCTCCGCCAGGGCTAGGGTAGCTCCGCCGTGCAGGATGCCGAAGGGTTGGCGCGTGCGCTGGTCCACGGGCATGGTGGCTTCGATGCGGTCTTCGGAGGCGTAGGTGTACTGGATGCCCAGGTTGCCCATCAGGGCGGTTTTCCCGACCTCGTTCAAGAAGTCCAGGGGGATTTCCGAAGCATGAACCTCGGCCAGGATGGCTTTCTCCACGGCCTGTGCCACGCCGTCTTCCTCGTTGGTGCCCGTCACGCGGTCCGCGCAGACCTTCACCGAGTCGGGCGCGTGTCCCATGGCCACGGCCAAGCCTGCCATCTGCAACATGGTCACGTCGGCCACGCCGTCGCCTATCGCCATCGTTTCTTCGCGGCTGATGCCCAGCTCTTCCAGCAGGACGCCCAGGGTGTTGGACTTGTCTATGCCCCAGGGCACGGCCTCCAGGTAGAACGGTTCGGAGGGGAATACGTCCAGTGTACCGGCCAGGCGTTTCTTCCACTTGGCTTCCAGTTCGGCCAGGGCGTCATAATCGTCGCTCACCAACATCACCTTGCAGGGCTGGAAGTCGATGGCGGCAGAGAACTCGTCTTCCTTGATGAGTTTCAGCCCGTTCAGCGCCGCCTCCTGGCGTATGTGGCGGTTGTCCGGGTTGCTGGTCAGGATGGTGTCGTCGTGATAGGTGAAGATGTCGAATCCGTTCTTGCGGGCCTTCTTTTCCAGATACGGCACCAGTTCGGGGTTGATACGGCGTTCGAAGATGATTTCCCCGTTCTCGGCCTTGATAATCTGGCAACCGTTATAGGAGATGATGTATCCGCCATAGTTGCCCAGTTCCAGGGTCTTGGCCAGGGGGATGATTCCGTAGGTAGGTCTGCCGGAAGCCAAGACTATCTTGACGCCGGCCTGTTGCACTTTCAGCAGGGTGCTCAGGGTGCGCTTGCTGATTTGTCGTTCGTTGTTGAGTAATGTCCCGTCCACGTCCAGGACTAACAGTTTGTACTTCATGGTCGTTGGTTTTAGACGTTTGAAGCACAAATATAGGAAATACTTTTGAATGCGTGCTATAAAGAATGCAAAACTTTTCGCCCTAAAAAGACTTTTTCCCCTTCGTGTTTCCGCCCTTACATGTCCCATTCATGGAATTGGGGAAATAGTGGAGAGGAATTGGGCAGGAAGTGGGCAGGAAGTGGAGGGATAGGGGTATTTGCCGTAGGCGTGCGGGATGGTAAAAAAGAAAAATCACAAAATCCTTGGGCTATTCTGCAATAAACCCCTATATTTGCACACATAACTCAAAAGTGTGCAATTATGGAACAAAGTTTTATCGCCTATATCAAGAACAGCATCCAGCAGAATTGGGACCTGGACGCACTGACCGACTACAAGGGAGCCACCCTGCAATATAAAGATGTGGCCCGCAAAATAGAAAAGCTGCACATTCTTTTCGAGGAAAGCGGCATCCGCAAGGGGGACAAGATTGCCCTGTGCGGGCGCAACAGTTCGCATTGGGGCGTAGCCTTCCTGGCCGTGCTGACCTACGGGGCGGTGGCCGTGCCCATCCTGCACGAGTTCAAGGCGGACAATGTGCACAACATCGTCAACCACTCCGAGGCACGTCTGCTCTTCGTGGGCGACCAGGTGTGGGAAAACCTGAACGAGCACGCCATGCCCAGCCTGGAGGGCATCATCCTCCTGCCCGACTTCACCCTGCCCGTCTCGCGCAGCGAAAAGCTGACCTACGCCCGCGAGCACCTCAACGCCATGTTCGGGCAGAAGTATCCCAAGAACTTCCGCAAAGAGCACGTCTCCTACCACGAGGACCAGCCCGACGAGCTGGCCGTCATCAACTATACCTCCGGCACCACCAGCTACTCCAAGGGAGTCATGCTGCCCTACCGCAGCCTGTGGAGCAACACGGCCTTCGCCTTCGAGGTGCTGCCGCTGAAGCGGGGGGACAACATCGTGTGCATGTTGCCCATGGCGCACATGTACGGGCTGGCTTTCGAGTTCCTCTACGAGTTTGCCGTGGGTTGTCACATCTACTACCTGACCCGCATGCCCAGTCCTAAAATCATCTTCCAGGCCTTTGCCGAGGTGCGCCCCAGCATCATCATCGCCGTGCCCCTCATCATCGAGAAAATCATCAAGAAGAACGTGCTGCCCAAGCTGGAGACGCCCACCATGAAGCTGCTCCTGAAGGTGCCTTTCGTCAACGACAAGATAAAGGCCACGGTGAAGGACCAGGTGACGCAAGCCTTCGGGGGAAACTTCTCCGAAATCGTCATCGGTGGCGCGGCCTTCAACCAGGAGGTGGAGCAATTGCTCAAGATGATTGACTTCCCCTACACCGTGGGCTACGGCATGACGGAGTGCGGTCCCATCATCTGCTACGAGGATTGGACGCGCTTCAAGCCCGGCTCTTGCGGCAAGGCGGCTCCCCGCATGGAGGTGCGCATCCTCTCGCCCGACCCGGAGAACGTGCCGGGCGAAATCATCTGCCGCGGCATGAACGTCATGCTGGGTTACTATAAGAATCCGGAAGCTACTGCCGAAGCCATCGACAAGGACGGCTGGCTGCACACGGGCGACCTGGGCACGATGGACGCCTACGGCAACGTCACCATCAAGGGACGGAGCAAGAACATGCTCCTCGGCCCCAGCGGGCAGAACATCTACCCGGAGGAGATAGAGGACAAGCTGAACAACATGCCCTACGTGGCCGAATGCCTGGTGGTGCAGCAGAACGACAAGCTCGTCGGCCTGGTCTATCCCGACTTCGACGATGCCTACGCCCACGGCCTGACCCTGCAGGACATTGAGCGCGTGATGGAGGAGAACCGCGTGGCCCTCAACCAGGAATTGCCCGCCTACAGCCAGCTGGCCAAGATGAAGATTTACCCGGAAGCGTTCGAGAAGACGCCGAAGAAGAGCATCAAGCGGTTCTTATACCAAGAGGCGAAGGGGTGATCACACCTTTTCCTTAATCAGCCCCATCCGATACGCCGCCAACAGCTTCTCCAAGTCTGCTATCTGCGTGGTGAGCTGTGCGCCCTTGTCCGTGTCCTTCACCATCATGCGTTGCGAGTTGAACTCTACGAGGAAGATGGTGGACTTGATATCAAGCCCCTCCTCAATGGCCTTCTGACGGCTTTGGAAGGGTTCGTGCTGCACCAGTTGCAGGCCGTGGGAATGATAAACCAGTGTGTAGCCCGCAATGCCCGTCTCTGGCTGGTAGGCTTTGGAGAAGCCCCCGTCTATCACCAGCAGCTTGCCGTTGGCCTTGACGGGCTTCTCGCCCTTCAGCGTCTTGACGGGTACGTGGCCGTTGATGATGTGCGAGTGCGGGCCGGGCTGCACGCCAAACTCCAGCAGGATGTGGTCGCAGGTTTCCGCCTCGTTACGCAGGGTGTAGTACCAGCCCTTGGTCTCCTTGATGAGGTCTTTGTCGCCCACAAAGTAACGTTCGAAGGTGGCCATCTTGTCTTTGTCGAACGAAGGGGCGTCCGGGCCGCACCACATATACCACATATAGTCCACGGCAAAGGCTTTGGCCTCGGTGTCCTCCTCGCCGAAGTAGGCGCGGCGCACCAGTTGGTCCGTCTTCTGTAGGAGTTTCTTGCCCCAATATTCCTTCTCGCCGATGCGGATGTGCTTGAAACTGCCGTCCTCGTTCAACGGAATGGAAGCGTGGTAGAGCAGGTTGCTGTTGCACACCAGGAACATTCCGCCGTAGGTGTAGAGGCAGCGCATGTGCTTCTTCAGTTTCTCGCTGTTCATGAAGGAGGCATGGATTTTGTCCACGATGTCCTGCTCCTCGTCGCTCAGGCGATAGGGGTCGGCGGGGTCGATGGTGGGGAAGCACGTGTCGCGCAGGGGATATTCCTTACCCTCATAAATAAAGAGCCCCCGTGTATAGTCAATCTTGTCCAGCAATTTGCGTCCCTCCATGCCGAACTCCGGCCGACGGTCGATGATGGCCGCCTCCAGCTTGAACTGAATGACGGTGATGGCCTTGTGCATCTGGGCGATGAGACGCAGGGTCTTCTCGTTGTGCTGCCCGTCGGCAAAGGTCATCTTGGGAGCGAAGATCGTGCAGGGGTCGTCGGCGTAGGCATCCATAGCGAAGGTGGCCAAGGGCAGTAGGTTGATGCCATAGCCGTCTTCCAGCGTGCCCAGGTTGCCGTAGCGCATAGACAGGCGGATGACGTTGGCGATGCAGGCATCGTTGCCCGAGGCGGCGCCCATCCAGAGGAGGTCGTGATTGCCCCACTGGATGTCGAAGTTATGGTAGTCGCAGAGGGTGTCCATGATGATGTGCGCGCCGGGGCCACGGTCGTAGATGTCGCCCACGATGTGCAGCGAGTCGATGGTGAGCCGCTGGATGAGGTTGCACATGGCCACGATGAAGTCGTCCGCCCGCTTGGTCGATATAATGGTAGAGATGATGACGTTGATGTAGGCCTGCTTGTTGGGGTCGATGCTCGACTCGTGCAGCAGTTCCTGGATGATGTAGGAGAATTCCTGCGGCAGGGACTTGCGCACCTTGGAGCGGGTGTATTTGGAGGAGACGTTCTGGCAGACCTTCACCAGTTGGTTCAGCGTGATTTGGTACCAGTCGTCCAGGTCCTTCTCCTTGGCTTTGACCAATTGGAGCTTTTCTTCGGGATAATAGATGAGGGTGCAAAGTTCCTTCTTCTCGCTCTCGCGCAGGGTGTGGCCGAAGATTTCGTTCACCTTGCGCTTCACGGCCCCCGAGCCGTTTTTCAGCACATGTTGGAAGGCTTCGTATTCGCCGTGTATGTCCGTCAGGAAGTGTTCCGTGCCCTTGGGCAGGTTCAGGATGGCTTCCAGGTTGATGATTTCCGTGCTCGCGTCGGCGATGGTCGGAAAGCTGCGCGACAAGAGTTGCAGGTAGCGCAGGTCGTTGACGATGGATTCTGGACTGATGTTTCCCATATCTGGTATAATTTTTCTTGCGCAAAGTTAGTCATTCGTCTTATCCCAACCAAATATCCTCACAGGGAAATGCAAGGGGATTTGCTGCCTTGATGGAACAAAGGTGCCACCTTTGGTAGGAATCAGTGCCACCTTTTCCTAGAATCAGTGCCACCTTTTCTAGGCATCAATGCCATTGATTCCTCTCCTCAAAGCAGGAACATCAGCAGCACCTGTGCGATGACCACCCGCAGGAACATGCTCAGGGGGTAGACCGTTGCGTAGGCCACCGAGGCATTGTCCCCCGGCAGGATGTCGTTGGCATAGTTCAACGCCATGGGGTTGGCCATGCTGCCGCAAAGCATCCCCACGGTGGATCCGAAGTCCGTCTTCATTCCTTTGAAAGCCAACGCGCCCACAATGAGCACCGGCACCAGCGTCAGCACGAAGCCCGTGCCTATCCACAGCAGGCCCTCGGGGCGGAACACGGTCTCAAAGAAATGCGCGCCTGCGTCCAGCCCCAGGCAGGCCAGGTAGAGGGCTAATCCCAAGGAGCGAAGCATCAGGTTGGCACTGCGCGTGGTATAGGTAATCATGTGCAGGCGTGGCCCGAACGTCCCGATGAGGATGCCCACGATGATGGGACCGCCCGCCAATCCCAACTTGATGGGCGCGCTGATGCCCGGCAGGGAGATGGGGATGGCGCCCACCATCAGGCCCAGCACGATGCCGATGAAGACGGCCACCAGGTTGGGTTCCTTCAGGCTCTTCACGGCATTGCCCAGCACACGCTCCACGTTGTGCAGGGCGGCAGCCTCGCCCACCACGGTCAGGCGGTCGCCCATCTGGAGGCGCAAGTCGGCCGTGGCCAGCAGTTGCACGCCGCTGCGGTAGATGCGGGTGATGTTCACCCCGTAGCTGTTGCGCAGGTGCAGCGACCCCAGCTTCCGTCCGTTCAGTTCGGGGCGGGTGATGACGATGCGTTGCGAGATGAGTTGGCTGTCTATGGCATTCCAGTCGATGTCTTTCTTGTTCCAGTCCGTGTGCTCTTGCTCGCCGAAGAGGACGGTCAGCGTCGGGGCGTCCTTCTCGGGGGTGAGCACCAGGAGCCGGTCTCCCTCGCGGATGATGGTGTCCGACGTGGGGATGGTTACTTTGCCGTCCCGCCACAGGCGCGAGATGACAAACTTGGCGTAGTGCAGCCCACCAATCTCCTTGATGCTCTTGTCGAAGATGGCGGGGTTGTGCACCTGGAAGGCGGCGATATAGGGCTTGTTCACATTTTCTTTCTCCCGCTCCTGCAAATCTTCCTTGCGGGCCAGGAACTTGCGCATCAGCAGGATGGCGAGGATGACGCCCACCACGCCCAAAGGATAAGTGACTGCACAGCCCAAGGCAGGCGGGGCAGCATCCATACCCAGTTGCTTCAACGTCTGCTGGGCCGCGCCAAGTGCCGGGGTGTTAGTTGTAGCTCCGCAGAGGATGCCCACCATGTCCGGCAAGGAAATGCCCAGGCCAAAACTGCCCAGCAAGGCCATCAACGTGCCCACCAGCACCACGGCGATGGCCAGCATGTTGAGCCGCATGCCGCCGCTGCGGAAGGAACTGAAGAATCCGGGACCCACTTGCAAGCCCAAGGCGTAGACAAATACCACCAGGCCGAAGCTTTCGGCGTAGGTCAGCATCTGCGGGTCAATCTGTAGCCCCAGGTGCCCGGCCAATATCCCGGCGAAGAAGACGAACGTCACGCCCAGCGACACGCCCAGGATGCGCACCTTGCCCAGTCCCAGCCCGATGGCGGAGATGAGCGAAAGCACCGCGAGCGCCTGCAAGGCCGTATGCTCCACAAACAAACTATATAGCCAGTCCAATGTCGTATCAGTTTAAGATTCAATGCCTTGGTCCTTTGCTCTCTTCAGCTTGCGCCGCTCGCGCACCACCTCGATGATGGCGGGCAGGATGGAGATGACGATGATGGCCACCACCAGAATCTTCAGGTTCTCCTGCACGAAAGGCAGGTCGCCGAAGAAATAGCCGGCATAGCAGAAGAGACCCACCCACAGGGCGCCGCCCGTCACGTTGTAGAGCATGAAGTAATAGTAGTGCATCTTGCCCATCCCGGCCACGAACGGCGCGAACGTGCGGACAATGGGCACGAAGCGGGCGATGATGATGGTCTTGCCGCCGTACTTCTTGTAGAACTCGTGCGTCTTGTCCAAGTAGCTCTGCTTGAATATCTTGGAATTGGGATTGCTGAACAGCCTCCTTCCGAAGTAGTGCCCGATGGCATAGTTGCTCGAATCGCCCAGGACAGCCGCGGCAAACACAATCAACGCCAGGATGTTCACCTCCAGCGGCATATTGGGCTGTGCGGCGATGGCTCCCGCCACAAACAACAAGGAATCACCCGGCAGGAAGGGAGTGACCACCAGGCCGGTCTCGCAGAAAATCACCAGGAACAGGATGGCATACGTCCACAGATGATATTGCTGGACGATGTTGACCATGTGCACGTCGATGTGCAGGATGAAATCGATAATGAAATCCATATAGTTATTGCTTTATGTGTCTCTTATCAAGAGAAAAAGGCGACCGCAATGTAAGCTTGCAGCCGCCCTTTTCATTCATCAAGTAGTGGATACGAGAATCGAACTCGTGTTCCATGCGTGAGAGGCATGTGTCCTAGCCGCTAGACGAATCCACCAGACTATTTGTCAATCGTTGTACACCCTCAGGGATTCGAACCCTGGACCCACTGATTAAGAGTCAGTTGCTCTACCAACTGAGCTAAGAGTGCGTTTCTGTCCGCGGAAGCGGGGGGATTCGAACCCCCGGTACGGAAATACCCGTACGTCAGTTTAGCAAACTGGTGGTTTCAGCCACTCACCCACACTTCCTTTCGTGACCAGCATTGTTTCAAATGCGGTGCAAAGGTAGGCAAAGTTTTGATACCTGCAAACATTTTCCCCATATTTTTTTCAAACTTTTCTTTTTTAGGCAGGAAATGCGGTGGAAATCAGCAAAAAGGCTATCTTTGCCGAAATTATTGTTCAGACGAATGGATACATTATTAAAAGAGACCATCAACGAGACGGTCAACCGGCGTTTCCCGGAGATGACTATCGAGAGCCGCAATTTGCTGGCCAGCATCGTCACGCGCAAGGATATGGAGAAGGGGGAAATCCTCCTGAAGGAAGGACAAGTCAGCCACCATTTCGTTGTCGTGGCCAAAGGCATGGTCCGCCAATTCTATTATAAGAACGGGAAAGACGTCACCGAACATTTTTCCTACGAAGGGGACATTGTCATCTGCATCGAGAGCGTCCTGCAACAAGAGCCTACCCGCTTGATGATAGAGGCATTGGAAGCCGGCACGCTCTATCTGATTCCTGCCGACCAGCTTCTGAGGCTGTCCAAGGAATCCTGGGAAATCAACATGTTCTACCGGAAGATGCTGGAGTACAGCCTCATTGTTTCGCAGAAGAAAGCCGATTCCTGGCGTTTCGAGACTGCCCGTGAGCGTTACCTGCGACTGATGGAGACGCAGCCGGAAGTCATCAAGCGCGCTCCGCTGGCCCATATCGCCTCCTATTTGCTCATGACGCCCGAGACGCTGAGCCGGGTTCGTGCCGGCGCCCTGTGACCCCAGCCGGCCAAAGAGGGACTTGAGACGGCTAAACAGGACTTTGAGCACGCCAAAGAGGCACTTTGCGCTTCGTTAAGAGGCACTTTGACCAAACCGAGTTTTATCCATATAATATGATAGACAAATCAGCTAAAATTTATGTGGCAGGACACCACGGACTGGTGGGTTCGGCCATTTGGAACAACCTCTTGCAGAGAGGATATACCAACCTGGTGGGCAGGAGCCACCGCGAACTGGACCTGCTGGACGCTGTGGCCGTCCGCCAATTCTTCGACACGGAGCAACCCGAAGCCGTGGTGCTGGCCGCCGCCCATGTGGGGGGCATCATGGCCAACCTGCAATATCGCGCGGACTTCATCTACCAGAACCTGCAAATCCAGCAGAACGTCATCGGCGAGAGTTTCCGCCACGGCGTGCAGAAACTGCTCTTCCTGGGCAGCACCTGCATCTACCCGCGTGAGGCTCCCCAGCCCATGAAGGAAGACAGCCTGCTGACGTCTCCCTTGGAGTACACTAACGAGCCGTATGCCATCGCCAAGATAGCCGGCCTGAAGATGTGCGAGAGCTTCAACCTGCAATACGGCACTAACTACATCGCCGTCATGCCCACCAACCTCTATGGTCCCAACGACAACTTCCACCTGGAGAACAGCCATGTGCTGCCCGCCATGATACGCAAAATCCACTTGGCCAAATGCCTGAACGAGGGCGACTGGGAGGCCGTGCGCAAGGACTTGGACCTCCGCCCTGTGGAAGGCGTGACCGGCAACAACACTCAGCAGGAAATCTTGGAGAAGCTGGCCAAATTCGGCATCACTCCGGAAGCCGTGACCCTCTGGGGGACAGGGACACCCCTGCGCGAATTTCTCTGGAGCGAGGAGATGGCCGATGCCAGCGTACACATATTATTAAATGTGGATTTCAAGGACACCTACGCGCCGGGCAGCCGGGAAATCCGCAACTGCCACATCAACGTGGGCACGGGCAAGGAGCTCAGCATCCGCGAGGTGGCTGAGAAAATCATGCGGGAAATCGGGTTCAAAGGAGAACTGTGTTGGGATGCCTCGAAACCGGATGGCACCCTGCGCAAGCTGACGGACGTCAGCAAGCTACACGCACTGGGCTGGCATCACAAGATAGAGATTGACGAGGGTATCCATCGGCTGTATGAATGGTACCTGAGGGGAATCTGTATCAATCACCAGACAGAATAAATGACAGTTAAGGGCGGGGAGAGTCCCCGCCCTTACTACAAAATTCCTATTCACCTATATTGTATCATCCGGCTGATATACTTCCCAATGATATCAAACTCGATGTTCACCACGCTCCCCACCCGGATGGCGTGGAAATTGGTGTGCTCGAAGGTATAAGGGATAATGGCGACTTGGAACGTGTCGTCCGTCGGGTTGCAGACAGTCAGGCTGACGCCGTTGACGGTGACGGAACCTTTGTCCACGGTGATGTAGCCGCGTTTGGCCATCTCTTTGTCGAAAGCATACTGGAAGGTGAAGTAGTAGCTACCCTCAGCATCCTCCACCGCCGTGCATGTGGCGGTTTGGTCCACATGGCCTTGCACGATGTGTCCGTCCAGACGGCCGTTCATTAGCATGCTGCGCTCCACGTTTACCTCGTCGCCCACCTGTAGCAGACCCAGGTTGGAGCGGTCTAGCGTCTCCTTCATAGCCGTCACCGTGTAGGTATCGTCCGTGAGGTTCACCACCGTCAGACAGACGCCGTTGTGGGACACGCTTTGGTCTATCTTCAATTCATCCACAAAAGAGCACTTGAACGTGAAGTGCACATTCTCCTGGTCCTTGACCATCGCCACCAGCGTGGCGCATTCTTCTACTATTCCGGAAAACATAAGCATTGGTTTTAAACTCGGGACAAAGGTAAGAAAAACCTCCGTATTTCGCGTCGGCATCCTAAAAAACTCCTGCATTAGCCCATCCCGAGCATGGGACCTACAAGCGCCCACAATCCCATGTAGCGCAACATGAATTCAATGCCTCCCAAGACATGGCCGGACATGGACAAGTCGGTCAGGGTGGACGAACTCCAGAGGTTATGCGCATTTACCGCATTGGAGTAAGGCACAAAATCATCTTGTGGAGAGTGGTATAAGTAGACAGGCACTTGCGTCGGAAGGGATGAGTTGATAAGTGAATTTTTCCGCAGTGCCTCGATGACGGAGACGACATCGGCATTTCCATTGAATGCAGGCGCGGCAAAGAAATCCGGATGTACCACTTGGGTGATGTAGGAACCCAATGCTTCGTGCCATTCGGAAAGCGGCCGCGTAGAGAACATTTCATTCAGACCGTTCTCTATGACCTCCGGAGCGTACAGGTTTTCATCGCTGACACTCAGCTGTTCTCCATATACCATGCCGCGAATCAGATAGGGGGCATAGCCGGTACATGCGTAGGGCAGGGGATTATCTCGGTAAGACAGGAAGGTTTGCAGGATGCTTTCCAAGTCATAAGGACCTCCACCGGCATATACTGCCCGGACGCTCCCAGCCAATCCCCGTCTTTCCAGTTCGAGCAAGGTAGCCATGGACGCTTGTCCGCCTTGCGAGTATCCCATCAATTCAATGGCATCGCTTGTTTCTGCCAGTGATTTCTGTTGCAGATATTCGCGTGCTGCTTCAATCATGTCGGCGCAGGCGGTGCCGGTCAGTTGGTTATGCAGATACGGGTGCTGGCGGTCAGGGGTCTGGCTGGAGCCATATCCGATATAATCGGCCATGACGATGACATGTCCGCGGATGACCGGCAGCATTTCATAGTAGAAGAGTTGTTTCGACGGGGCTTCTTCCATGTTGAGCGTCCCATGCTGAATGCTGACCAGATGGTCGTAGGAGGTGGTCCCTTGGGGCATGGCTATGACTCCCGATGCGGTAATGGGGTTCCCATCCACGCCTGTGGTGCTATATTCGATGGCAGCGACATCCACATCGCACATCAACAAGGTGACAAAGTCCATAGGCAAGCTGATGCCTTGGTCGGCTACAAAGTCCACCACCATTGCTGCCAGTTCTTCCCGCTCGAAGCTGGCTTCCGCAATCACCCTGGTCAGGCGGCCTGTTTCTGCGGGAGGCTCTTCCCAAGGGGTTTCTTCGTCGTTGCTGCAGGCTGCCAGGCAGAACAGCAACAATAAGGCCAATAGTTTGTTGGTAAGATGTTTGTTCATGTTTCTATAGGTTTTATCGCTTCATTTAATCGCTGCAAATATATAACAAAAAACGGAAGCTTTTCACAAAGCCTCCGTTTTCAGTTTTCAATAGGTATTAGTTTTTTTTTAAGGTAAAAAGATTGTTTTCAGGATAACGGTGCAAATATAGGCCCTTTTCGTTTGACAAGCCAAATAAAAAAGTATGTCCTATAACATGTTTTCTTAATTTTTTTTGCCTTTATTAGGATTTGTAAATTACCGTCGGCAACCAGAGAAATAAATGGGCAACACTCCCCTTCAGAAAGGTTCCAAACGGGATTTATGCCCGGTTTTTCAGTTTTCAAATATAGTTTTCTTTTTCGGATTAGCCAAAATTCCAGGCAACCTATTCCTGTTTTATATCTATATACGACCATTTCTCCCAATTAAAGATGGGGATTCCAAAGTAGGCAATGGCGATGCTAAAGTGGATAGTTACGACGCTAAAGTGGGTAGTTACGGAGCTAAAGTAGGTAGTTATAGCCTACAGAAACAGACATAAAAAAAACGAGTCAGTTCTCACGAACTACTCGCCTCGGCGTAAGAAAAGCCCTAAGGCTTTTCTTTTGTTTTACATCATCTTGTTATCCAAAAATCAATCTTAAAAATTTTACATCAAAAAAAATCTAATACGCTATGAAAACTCTAACTAAATAGCCTATGAAAAAAATTCTCTTTAGTACTTAACTAATTTACCTATGAAAACTGCGGTTTCACAACCACGATGCAAAGGTATGAATTCTTCTGTAATCAGCAATACGGCAGGCTCAAAAACCGCCAATCTATAA
>DXCV01000069.1 GCA_019115825.1 Candidatus Bacteroides pullicola | reverse complement strand
GGAATTTAATGGCACGCAGATGACGCCGATTGTACAGATGACCACAGATTTTAGTAGATTGATAATAAAGAATCTGCGTAAATCTGCTTAATCTGCGTCATCTGTGTGCCATCACCGATAAATTATCATTTATATCAATGCAGGATTTTGAAGACCAGCTCGCGCAGGATGTCCCCGTCACTCACCGAGGAATTGCGCACACCTTTCGAGGCGGCATCCGCCTGCCGGATTTCGTGGATGATCTGCATCGTCTTCACGCCGCTATACCGGCGCATGGCATTCATATACTCGCGGGCTTGCCACGGCGTCTTCAATCCGAGGAAAGAAGCGACACCCTGCTCCGACTTCTCGGGTGCATAATAGGCCAACATCAGATTAGAGAAGAAACCGAAGAGTAAGGATAAAGTCATCTGAATGGGATTGGTTTTCGGATTTTCTTCAAAATATTTCACGATGCGGTTGGCCTTCAGCACGTTTTTTTCCACCAAAGCGGCGCGGAGCTCGAAGTTATTATAGTCTTTGCTGATGCCAATGTTTCGCTCTATCTGTTCGGGAGTGATTCGTGTCTGATTTTTTGGAAGGGTGATGATGAGCTTTTCCATCTCTCCGGTCAGGCGGCTCAGGTCGGTACCTACGAAGTCGGCCAACATTGCGGTGGCCTTGGGCTCCATATCCAATCCACGACGTTTCATATAAGCATTTATGAATGCTGGCAGTTGGCCTTCCTTCAGCTTCTTGGACTCAAAAAGGACGCCTTTCTTCTCTATCTCGGCGGCCAGCTTCTTGCGTCTGTCCAGCACGCCATGCTTGTGGCAAAACACCAGGATGGTGGATGGCTGGGGCTTTTGGAGGTAGTACGAAAGCTCGTCCAATCCGCGGAGTGCCTGCGCCTCTTTTACAATAACTACCTGGTGTTCGGACATCATCGGATAACGTTTGGCGGCATTGATGATGGTGGCGATGTCCACGTCCGCACCGTAGACAATGGTCTGATTGAACTCCTTCTCTGTCTCGGTCAGGACGTGTTCGGCGATGTAGTCGGCTATGACATCAATATAATAAGGTTCTTCGCCCATCAGGTAGTAGATGGGAGCGTAGTGCTTGGCTTTCAGCTCTTTCAGGATATCCTCGCAGGTGATTTCTTGTTTGGCCATAGTTCGCAGGGGTTGATTTAATCCCTGCAAAAATAAGGAAATTCAGAGGAATACAAAAAAACGAGGCCTCCTTTATCATCAGGAAGCCCCGTTTTTCATTTTTAATTTTTAATTCTCAATTCTTAATTTTCAATTCTCAATTCTCCATTTACTTGTATTCCGCCCACGACTTGATTTGCAGGTCGTCCACCGACATCGTGCAGAAGGCATTGATGAAGGCACTGGCCAGGCGTGCGTTGGTAATGAGCGGGATGTTCAGGTCGATGGCGGCACGGCGTATCTTGTAGCCGTTGCTCAACTCGCCGGAGGTAAGGTTCTTGGGGATGTTCACCACCATATCTATCTCCTTGCGGTGCAGCATATCCAACGCCTGGGGCTGACCTTCTTCGCTCGGCCAGTAGACGCGGGTATTCTCTACGCCATTCTCCGTGAGGAACTTGGACGAACCGCCCGTGGCATAGAGCTTGTACCCCTTCTTCTGGAGCTGGCGGGCTGCCTGAAGCATCTCCACCTTCTGCTTGGGACCGCCGGTGGAGAGGAGGACGCTCTTCTCCGGGATGCGGTAGCCCACGGAGAGCATCGCCTTGAGAATGGCGCAGTTGGTGTCATCGCCCAGGCAACCCACCTCGCCCGTGGAAGCCATATCCACACCCAAGACGGGGTCGGCCTTCTGGAGACGGTTGAAGGAGAATTGACTGGCCTTGATGCCCACGTAGTCGAGGTCGAACAGGTTCTTGTCCGGCTTCTCCACGGGGATGCCCAACATAACTTTCGTGGCCAGTTCGATGAGATTGATCTTCAGCACCTTGCTCACAAAGGGGAACGAACGGGAGGCACGCAGGTTGCACTCGATGACCTTGATGTCGTTGTCGCGGGCCAGGAACTGGATGTTGAACGGGCCGGAGATGTTCAGCTCGCGGGCTATCTCACGGCTGATGCGCTTGATGCGGCGCACGGTCTCCACATACAGCTTCTGCGGCGGGAACTGGATGGTGGCGTCGCCCGAATGCACACCGGCAAACTCGATGTGCTCGCTGATGGCGTAGGCAATGATTTCTCCCTCTCTGGCCACGGCATCCATCTCCACCTCCTTGGCGTGCTCGATGAACTGGCTCACCACCACAGGGTGCTTCTGGCTGACGTTGGCCGCGAGTTGGAGGAAACGCTCCAGCTCCTCCTGGTTGGAGCAGACATTCATCGCCGCACCGCTCAATACATACGAGGGACGCACCAGGACGGGGAAGCCCACCTTCTCCACGAAGGCGTTGATATCTTCCATCGAAGTCAGCGCACTCCATTCGGGCTGGTCGACGCCGATGCGGTCCAACATCGCGGAGAACTTGTCGCGGTCCTCGGCATTGTCGATGCTCTTGGCCGAGGTGCCGAGGATGGGCACACGCTGAGCATCGAGACGCATGGCCAAGTTGTTGGGTATCTGTCCGCCCGTGGACACGATGACGCCGTGCGGATTCTCCAGCTCGAGGATGTCCATCACACGTTCGAAGGTCAGCTCGTCGAAATAGAGGCGGTCGCACATGTCGTAGTCGGTGGAGACGGTCTCCGGGTTGTAGTTGATCATCACGCTGCGGTAGTCTTCCTGACGGATGGTGTTCAACGCCTGCACACCGCACCAGTCAAACTCCACAGAGGAACCGATGCGGTAGGCACCCGAGCCGAGCACCACGATGCTCTTATGGTCGCCCAGATAATGCACGTCGTTGTCCGTGCCGCTATACGTCAGGTAGAGGTAGTTGGTCTGTGCGGGATATTCGGCGGCGAGGGTGTCTATCTGCTTCACCACGGGCAGGATGCCGCGGCTCTTGCGGTGGCGGCGTATCTCCAGGCTGGCTTGCTCGATGTCCTCGTCCTGCTCCATGCCGATGGCGCGGGCTATCTGGAAGTCGGTGAAGCCCTGGCGTTTGGCGCGATATAATAAGGTGTCGGGCAAGTCCATCAGTTGCTTGTGGTTGGCACCCCAGGCGTGGAGTTCCTTGCTGGTCTGCATGATGTTCATCAACTTCTCCAGGAACCAGCGGTCAATCTTGGTGAGCTCGTGCACCTGGTCGACGGTGTAGCCTGCGCGGAAAGCCTTGGAGATGACGAAGATGCGCTTGTCTGTCGGCTCGCGGAGTGCCTTGTCGAGGTCGGGGATGCGCAGCTCCTTGTTCTCCACAAAGCCGTGCATACCTTGGCCGATCATGCGGAGACCCTTCTGAATGGCTTCCTCGAAGGTGCGGCCGATGGCCATCACCTCGCCCACGGACTTCATGCTGGAGCCGAGTTCCTTGTCCACGCCATGGAATTTGCCCAGGTCCCAGCGGGGTATCTTGCACACCACGTAGTCCAATGCCGGCTCGAAGAAGGCGCTCGTGGTCTTGGTGACGCTGTTCTTCAGCTCGAAGAGGCCGTAGCCCAAGCCCAATTTGGCGGCCACGAATGCCAGGGGATAGCCCGTAGCCTTCGAGGCCAAGGCCGACGAACGGCTGAGGCGGGCGTTGACTTCGATGACGCGGTAATCCTCGCTTTGCGGGTCGTAGGCATACTGCACGTTGCACTCGCCCACGATGCCGATATGGCGGATGATGCGGATGGCCAGCTCGCGCAGCTTGTGGTAGTCGGTGTTGGAGAGCGTCTGGCTGGGAGCGATGACGATGGATTCGCCCGTGTGGATGCCCAGCGGGTCGAAGTTCTCCATGTTGCAGACGGTGATGCAGTTGTCGTAGCGGTCGCGCACCACCTCGTATTCCACTTCCTTCCAGCCTCTCAGGCTCTTCTCCACCAGCACTTGCGGGGAGAAGGAGAAAGCCTTCTCTACCAGCACGTTCAGCTCCTCCTCGTTGTCGCAGAAGCCGCTGCCCAGGCCTCCGAGGGCGTAAGCGGCACGGACGATGACGGGATAACCCAGCTCACGGGCGGCGCGGCGGGCGTCTTCGGCATTCTCCACAGCCTCGCTCTTGATGGTTTTTACGTCAATCTCGTTCAGTCGCTCCACAAACAGCTCGCGGTCCTCGGTGTCGATGATGGCCTGTACGGGGGTGCCCAGCACCTGCACATTATATTTCTCGAACACGCCTGCCTGGTAGAGGGCGACGCCGCAGTTCAGAGCCGTCTGTCCGCCAAAGGCCAGCATGATGCCGTCGGGGCGTTCCTTCGCGATGACCTTCTCCACGAAGTAAGGCGTCACGGGGAGGAAATAGATTTGGTCGGCCACGCCTTCGGATGTCTGCACGGTGGCGATGTTGGGGTTGGTGAGGACGGTCTGTATGCCCTCTTCCTTCAGCGCCTTCAGCGCCTGTGAGCCGGAGTAATCGAACTCGCCTGCCTCGCCAATCTTCAGCGCGCCGCTGCCCAGGAGCAGCACTTTCTTGATATCGGTTGGTTTCATATAGGGATTATCGTTTATTAGTCTTGGTAAATATTTTGTATATATACGGCTTACGCCAAACAAAGGTGCTACTTTTGCCTAACAAAGGTGCCACCTTTTCCTATTAAAGGTGCCACCTTTTTCCATTAAAGGTACCACCTTTTTTAGGTCTACTTGAGGTGCATTGATTATCAACGTCATACGTCAACGACGGGAAAAGTAGCATATCCTTACATTAAAGCAACTTCACTAACTCGTCGAAGAGGAACTCCGTGTCCGTCGGCCCGCTGCACGCTTCGGGGTGGAACTGGGCGGAGAACCAGGGATTGCGCTTGTGGCGGATGCCCTCGTTGCTGCCGTCGTTCATGTTGATGAACAGCGGTTCCCAATCCGCGCCCAGCGTGTTGTTGTCCACCGCATAGCCGTGGTTCTGGCTGGTGATGAAGCAACGCGTGGTGCCCACCTGGCGCACGGGCTGGTTGTGGCTGCGGTGTCCGTACTTCAGCTTGTAGATCTTCGCGCCGCCTGCCTTGGAGAGAAGCTGGTTGCCCATGCAGATGCCGAAGATGGGCAGCTTCTCATTGGCCATCGCCTTGCGGATGTTCTGCACGGCGGCATCGCACGTATCGGGGTCGCCGGGGCCGTTGGAGATGAACAGGCCATCGAACTCCAGGCCGTTGAAGTCATAGTCCCAAGGCACGCGGATGACCTCCACGCCCCTCTTTATCAGGCATCTGAGGATGTTGGCCTTGACGCCGCAATCCACGAGGACCACCTTCTTCCCCGCCCCTTCGTTGTAGCGGATGACTTCTTTGCAAGAAACCTTGTCTACATAGTTCACTCCGGCATACTGCGCGGTGGGGATGTTGTCCGGCTCGTCGTCGAAGACAATCTTGCCCATCATCACGCCGTGCTCGCGCAGGGCCTTGGTCAGCGCGCGGGTGTCGATGCCCGTGATGCCGGGAATTTGCTCACGCTTCAGCCAGTCGCCCAAGCTCTCCACGGCATTCCAATGGCTATGGTTCTCGCTATAATCGCTCACGATGATGGCTTCGGCGTGGATGTGGTCGCCCTCCATATAGTCGGGGATGCCATTGGTGCCGAAGGTGAAGGGAGGCACGCCATAGTTGCCCACCAAGGGATAAGTCAATGTCATCAACTGCCCGGCATAGCTGGGGTCGGTCAGGCTTTCGGGATATCCCGTCATCGCCGTGTTGAAGACCACCTCGCCCGCCACGGGCTTCTCATAACCGAACGACTGCCCGTGGAAGCGGGTGCCGTCGTCGAGGATAAGGGTTACGTTTCTCATTAATGGATAATGTATGTAGTTAGAATTGATATACTTGTTCGATGTAGTCAATGAACGCCTTGTTCAGCATCTTCACTCCGCCCGGCGTGGGATAGTCGCCGCTGAAGTACCAGTCGCCCGGATGGTTGGGGCAGGCTTGGTGCAGGCCTTCGAGAGGCTGGTAGACAATCTGCACTTCGGCGCGGGTACCTGCCGGGGTGAGCAGCTCCACCATCTTGGCGGAGATTTCCTCGTCGGTGAAGGGAGCGTAAATGTCCTTCACATAGTTCACCATCTGCTCCTTGGGCAGGTCGGCCTGCTCCTTGCTCTTGCGGTAGGCGGAGGCGATGATGTTGCGCATCTCCCGGTCCTTCAGCAGTTCGATGGCGGCTTTGAAGGCGATGAAGTCGCTCATGCGGGACATATCAATGCCGTAATAGTCGGGGTAGCGCACCTGGGGCGAGCTGGAGACGATGACAATCTTCTTCGGCCCCAGACGGTCCAGGATGCTGATGATGCTCTGTCGGAGTGTGGTGCCGCGCACGATGCTGTCGTCGATGATGACCAGATTGTCCTCGCCCGGCACCAGACTGCCGTAGGTGATGTCGTAGACGTGGGCGGCGAGGTCATTGCGCGTATTACCCTCGGCAATGAAGGTGCGCAGCTTGATGTCCTTGATGGCCACCTTCTCCCCCCGGATGCGACGGGAGAGGATGCGCTCCAATTGCTCGTGTGAGGGGGTATGCTCCAAGGCGTCTATCTGGTAGACCTTCTCTTGGTTGAGGTATTCGTTCAGTCCTTCCATCATGCCGCAATAGGCCACCTCGGCGGTGTTGGGGATGAAGGAGAAGACTGTATGGTCAATGTCATTGTCAATGGCCCGCAGGATGCTGGGCACCAGTTCGCGACCCAGCTGCTTGCGTTCGCGGTAGATGTCCGCGTCGCTGCCCCGGCTGAAGTAGATGCGTTCGAAGAAACAGGGTTTGAAACCACGTGGTTTGTTGATTTGGATAGCACGCATCCGCCCTGCTTTGGTGAAGATGACAGCTTGCCCGGGTTGCATTTCCTTGATAGATTCGAGCGGCACGTTGAACACGGTCTGTATCACAGGTCGTTCGCTGGCCAGCACAGCCACCTCCTCGTCCTGATACCAGAAGGCGGTGCGGATGCCCCACGGGTCGCGGATGGCAAAGGACTCCCCGCTTCCGGTCAGGCCGCAGATGACGTAGCCCCCATCCCACTCCTTGCTCGATGTGCGCAGGACGTTGGCCAGCTCGATGTGGTCCTCGATGTATCGGGTGATGTCCATGCCGCTCAGTCCGTTGGCCTCGGCAATGCCGAAGAGGCGCTCCACCTCACGGTCGAGGCGATGCCCCACCTGCTCCAGCATGATGTAGGTGTCGGCATAGCGGCGCGGATGCTGCCCCATGGCGGTAATTTTGGCGAATATCTCGTCCACGTTGGTCAGGTTGAAGTTGCCGCAGAGGGCCAGGTTCTTCACCCGCCAGTTGTTGCGGCGCAGGAAGGGATGCACGTAAGAGAGTCCAGACTTGCCCGTGGTGGAGTAGCGCAGATGCCCCATGTAGACCTCGCCCGCAAAGGGGAGGCACTTCTGGGCATAGTCGGCGTCGTGCAGCTGCTCCGGCGTCAGGTCACGGAAGTTGGCGTGCACGGTGTCGAATATCTCGGTGATGGCTCCCGAACCCAATGCACGTTCGCGAAACATATATTCCTCGCCGGGGTTGGCCTCCAGCTTCACGCAGGCCAGTCCCGCGCCTTCCTGTCCCCGGTTGTGCTGCTTCTCCATGAGGAGGTAGAGCTTGTTCAGGCCATACATCCAAGTGCCGTACTTCTGTTCGTAGTACTCCAGGGGCTTCAGCAGGCGTATCATCGCCACGCCGCATTCGTGTTTCAGTTGTTCCATATATAATATGTAGTCTAATAACGTATATCCTGAATAGAGTCCGAAGACTTTTTCGGGTGCAAAGATAGATATTCTCGGGCATATTAGGCATAAAATCTTCCCCGACAAAGCACATATTTACATTTATTTCTCCTATCTTTGCCCCCTGAAGTCAAAGGGGTGCCCCACCGTGCGGGCTGAGATCATACCCTCGAACCTGATGCAGGTAATGCTGCCGTAGGAATTGGATATACACACTCCCACCCGCCACCGTTCGCCGTGGCATCCGCTTTGTCTTCTACACATTATTATATATATACGCATAGAAGATGAAGATTACGATCAACAACAAGGAGATGGACACCGCGTCCCCCACGCTGCTTCGGCTTGCCGAAGAATTGACCCTGCCCGCCTCGGGCGTGGCCATGGCCCTCAACAACCGTATGATACCCCGCGCCGACTGGGGCGACACCCCCCTGGAGGAAGGCGCGTCCATCGTCATCATCAAAGCTGCTTGTGGAGGATAGGCCTATGGTACCCGTACAATTTATTACCCACTACACCGACCGCTACTCCTACCTGGACAGTGCCCGCCTGGCCTTGGAAGGCGGTTGCCGCTGGATTCAACTGCGCATGAAGGACCATCCCTTGGACGAGGTGGAGGCAATAGGGCGCGAAGTGCAGGCTTTGTGCAAACATTACGGAGCCATCTTCATCATCGACGACCACGTGGAGCTGGCGCAAAAGCTGCACGCCGACGGCGTACACCTGGGCCTGAAGGACATGCCCGTGGCCGAGGCCCGTCAGGTGCTGGGCGAGGAGTTTCTCATCGGCGGCACGGCCAATACCTTCGAGGACATCAAGCGTCATTGGCAAGGCGGGGCGGACTACATCGGCTGCGGCCCCTTCCGCTACACCGATACGAAGAAGAATCTCAGCCCTGTCCTGGGCCTGGAGGGATATGCCCGGCTGATGAAGCAGATGCAGGAGGCGGACATTGCCCTGCCTGTCGTGGCCATCGGAGGCATTACCCGTGCGGACATCCCCGCTATTATGGAGACGGACGTGCGGGGCATCGCCCTGTCCGGCACCGTGCTCCGTGCAGACGACCCTGTGCAGGAGATGAGGGAGATATTGGCACTCTGAAGTGTTACAGTACGTGTGTAACGCTGTTACAATAGCGATGTAACGCCGTTACAGTACGGATGTAACGCCACCTTCCCCTATACTATCAGATTAATAAGTAAATAACTAACGATATTGGAAAATATGGAAAAACTGATTATCGCCGGGCGTGAGTTCGACTCGCGCCTCTTCCTGGGAACTGGGAAATTCAGCTCCAACGAACTGATGGAGCAATCCATCCTGGCTTCGGGCACGCAGATGGTGACCGTAGCTATGAAACGCATCGAACTGGAAAACAAGGAGGACGACATGCTGCGCCACGTCGCCCATCCGCACATCCAGCTCCTGCCCAACACCAGCGGCGTGCGCAATGCCGAGGAAGCCGTGTTTGCCGCACAGATGGCACGGGAAGCCTTCGGCACCAACTGGCTGAAACTGGAGATTCATCCCGATCCGCGCTACCTCCTGCCCGACTCCATCGAGACGCTGAAGGCGACGGAGCAACTGGTCAAGCTGGGCTTCGTGGTGTTGCCTTATTGTCAGGCCGACCCCACCCTATGCAAGCATCTGGAGGAAGCCGGCGCCGCCACGGTCATGCCGCTCGGCGCGCCCATCGGCACGAACAAGGGACTCCAGACGCGCGACTTCCTGCGCATCATCATCGAGCAGGCCACGGTGCCCGTCGTGGTGGATGCCGGCATCGGCGCGCCCAGCCATGCCGCCGAGGCGATGGAGATGGGTGCGTCGGCCTGCCTGGTGAACACCGCCATTGCCGTAGCGGGCGACCCCGTGCAGATGGCCATCGCCTTCAAGGAAGCTGTCGAGGCCGGACGCCGTGCCTACGAGGCCGGACTGGGCGTACAGGCTGAGTCGATGGAGGCCGAAGCCAGCTCTCCCCTCACCGCTTTCCTGAATGAATAACCCCCATACATACGATATGAACCAACGCATCAAATACTCCCGCTCCGAAAAGGTCTACCTGCCGGGGCAAATCTATCCGGACCTGCGTGTGGCTATGCGCCGCGTGGAGCAGGTGCCCAGTACGACCTTTGACGAGAATGGCGAGAAGGTCATCACGCCCAACCCGAAGGTCTACATCTATGACACCAGTGGACCGTACAGCGACCCCAACGTGGACATCGACTTGAAGAAGGGCCTGCCCCGACTGCGCGAACCGTGGATACTCGGCCGCGGCGACGTGGAGCGTCTGCCCGAGATCTCCTCCGAATATGGCCGCATGCGTCGCGATGACCGTTCGCTGGATCACCTGCGCTTCGAGCACATCACCCTGCCCCTCCGTGCCAAGGCCGGACGCCGCTGCACGCAGATGCACTACGCCAAGCAGGGCATCATCACGCCGGAGATGGAATACGTAGCCATCCGCGAGAACATGAATTGCCGTGAACTGGGCATCGACACGCACATCACGCCCGAGTTTGTCCGTCAGGAGCTGGCCGCCGGACGCGCCCTCCTGCCCGCCAACATCAATCACCCCGAGGCCGAGCCGATGATCATCGGGCGCAACTTCCTGGTGAAGATCAACACCAACATCGGCAACTCCGCCACCACCTCCGGCATCGAGGAGGAAGTGGAGAAGGCCCTGTGGAGCTGCAAGTGGGGAGGCGACACGCTGATGGACCTCTCCACCGGCGCCAATATCCACGAGACGCGCGAATGGATCATCCGCAACTGCCCCGTCCCCGTAGGCACCGTGCCCATCTACCAGGCCCTGGAGAAGGTGGAC
This sequence comes from Candidatus Bacteroides pullicola, assembly GCA_019115825.1. Taxonomy (GTDB): domain Bacteria; phylum Bacteroidota; class Bacteroidia; order Bacteroidales; family Bacteroidaceae; genus Bacteroides; species Bacteroides pullicola. The sequence continues at coordinate 11,703 of DXCV01000069.1, read as the reverse complement.
GGCCGGGTGGAAGACCTCTCGTGGGAGCTGTACCGCGACACGCTCATCGAGCAGTGCGAACAGGGCGTGGACTACTTCACCATCCACGCCGGCATCCGTCGGCACAACGTCCACCTGGCGGACAAGCGCCTGTGTGGCATCGTCAGCCGGGGCGGCAGCATTATGAGCAAGTGGTGCCTGATGCACGACCGGGAGTCTTTCCTATACGAACACTTCGATGACATATGCGACATCCTCTCGCAATACGACACGGCCATCTCGCTGGGCGACGGCCTGCGCCCCGGCTGCATCCAGGACGCCAACGACGAGGCACAGTTTGCCGAGTTGGACACGATGGGCGAACTGGTGACCCGTGCGTGGGACCACGACGTGCAGGCCTTCATCGAGGGACCCGGCCACGTGCCTATGCACAAGATTCGGGAGAACATGGAACGCCAGATCGAGAAGTGCCACAACGCCCCGTTCTACACCCTCGGCCCCATCGTCACGGACATCGCCCCCGGCTACGACCACATCACCTCCGCCATCGGCGCGGCCCAAATCGGTTGGCTGGGCACGGCTATGCTGTGCTACGTCACGCCGAAGGAGCACCTCGCCTTGCCGGACAAGGAGGATGTGCGTGTGGGCGTGGTGACCTACAAGATTGCCGCTCACGCCGCCGACCTGGCCAAGGGACATCCCGGCGCACAGGTGCGCGACAATGCTCTGAGCAAGGCCCGCTACGAGTTCCGCTGGAAGGACCAGTTCGACCTGTCGCTGGACTCGGAGCGTGCGATGAACTATTTCCACGCCGGCAAGCACGTGGACGGGGAATATTGCACGATGTGCGGGCCCAACTTCTGTGCGATGCGTCATAGCAGAGACATTAAACGTAACAACTTGTAACACCAAAACTATGTTTAGCGAAGTATTAGACCAAATATCTTGGGACGACACCACCGCCCGCATCGCCGCGAAGACCGATGCCGACGTGCGCCGTGCCCTCGCCAAGGAGCGTTGCGACGTCGAGGACTTCATGGCCCTCATCTCGCCCGCCGCCGAGCCCTACCTGGAGCAGATGGCAAGGCTCAGCAAGAAATACACCGAGGAACGTTTCGGCCGGACCATTTCGATGTTCGTGCCCCTCTACCTCACCAACTCCTGCACCAACTCGTGCGTGTACTGCGGATTCCACATCTCGAACCCGATGAAGCGCACGATACTGACCGAGGAGGAAATCGTCAACGAATACAAGGCCATCAAGCGGCTGGCACCCTTCGAGAACCTGCTGATTGTCACCGGCGAGAACCCGGCCAAGGCAGGCGTGCCCTACATCGCCCGCGCCCTCGACCTGGCCAAGCCCTACTTCTCCAACCTGAAGATCGAGGTGATGCCCCTCAAGGCCGAGGAGTACGAGGAGCTGACCCACCACGGTATGAACGGCGTCATCTGCTTTCAGGAGACCTACAACCGCGCCCACTACAACATCTACCATCCGCGCGGGATGAAGTCCAAGTTCGAGTGGCGGCTCAACGGCTTCGACCGGATGGGTCAGGCCGGGGTACACAGCATCGGGATGGGCGTGCTCATCGGCCTGGAGCGCGAATGGCGCACGGACATCACCATGATGGCCCATCACCTGCGCTACCTCCAGAAGCACTATTGGCGCACGAAGTACAGCGTCAACTTCCCCCGTATGCGCCCCTCGGAGAACGGGGGCTTCCAGCCCAACGTGGTGATGACCGACCGCGAACTGGCACAGGCCACCTTCGCGATGCGCATCTTCGACCACGACGTGGACATCTCCTACTCCACCCGCGAGCCCGCCTCCATCCGCGACCACATGGCCACGCTGGGCGTCACCACGATGAGTGCCGAGAGCAAGACCGAACCCGGCGGCTACTACACCTACCCGCAGGCCCTGGAGCAGTTCCACGTCAGCGACGAGCGCACCGCCCACGAAGTCGATGCCGCCCTGCGCCGTATGGGACGCGAGCCGGTATGGAAGGACTGGGACGCCTCCTTCGACCATCCCAAGCTGGCTGCTATGGGATAGTCTATTATCCTTACACATATATCCCCGTCACGGTGCCCCCACGGACTGTGGCGGGGATAACGTGTGTCTGTGGCGGGGAGTATATATAATCATGATAAACGGAAGTAACTAATCGAGAATCATTGGCATTGATTAGGGGGAATCATTGGCATTGATTGGGGGGAATCATTGGCATTGATTCCTAGAAAAGGTGGCACTGATTCTATATCAACGTGAATACTACCCTCCGCCTCGTGATGGTATAAACTAATTTTAAATATCTACTTATACGCAAAAAACTATACCCACTCATAATGAAGAACAGATACGAACGACAGATGGCCCTGCCCGAAATCGGCATCGAGGGCCAAGCCCGCCTGGCCGGGGCACGAGCGCTCATCGTCGGCGTGGGCGGACTGGGATGCCCCATCGCCCTCTACCTGGCCGCGGCGGGCATCGGGGCACTGAGGCTGGTGGATGACGACACGGTGTCTGCCAGCAACCTGCAACGCCAGGTGCTCTACACCGAGGCAGAAGTCGGCGCCCCCAAAGCGGTCTGCGCCGCCCGACACTTGCGGGACTTGCGGGGAGACCTCGACGTGGAAATCTACACCGAACGCCTCACCGAGGCCAATGCCGACAGACTGGTCTCCGGATGTGACCTCGTGCTGGACGGCACCGACAGCTATGCCAGTCGGTATTTATTAAATAGTACGTGCGCGCGCTTGCGCGTTCCTTTTATATATGGTGCCGTCCGTGGACTGGAGGGGCAAGTGTCCGTCTTCCATGCCGGCGACACGCCGCGTGACTACTGCGAACTCTATCCCCCCGAAGAGGGTTGGGCGGACATCCCCGCCGAAAAGGCTGTGCTGGGCATGACGGCCGGCGTGGTGGGCAACGTGCAGGCCGCCGAGGCAGTCAAGCTTCTGGCAGGTTTCGGCCAGCCACTGATTGGCCGCCTCTGGACCATCGACCTGGGGACCATGCAAACCCATATCCTCAACTTCTGAACCGGCATGAAACTGATAGTCATCACCCGGCCCGGCTTCTTCGATGGAGAGGCCGAGGCCATCAACGCCCTGCTGGACGCGGGGCTGGAACGCCTGCATATCCGCAAGCCCAACTCAAAAGAAACGCAGGTTGAGGCCTTGTTGCAAGCCATTCCCGAGCACCATCGGTGCCGCATCACGCTGCACGAGCACTTCGACCTGGCCATCCGCTACGGTCTGGGGGGTATCCACCTGAACCGCCGTTGCCCCTTCCCTCCCACCCGATACGAAGGCCGCGTCAGTCGCTCCTGTCACTCGCTGAACGAGCTGGACCAGTGGCGCAGCGTCAGTGATTACCTCTTCCTCAGCCCCATTTTCGACAGCATCTCCAAGGCAGGATACCACTCGGCCTTCTCCTTGGACACGCTGCGCTCCGCCGCCCTCCGGGGCACGATAGACGGCAAGGTCGTGGCCCTGGGGGGCGTGGATGCCGATAACATCCGGCTGCTGAGAGATATGGGCTTCGGCGGTGCGGCCGTCCTGGGCGACGTGTGGCAACAGGACGAGAGGACGCTCGTCCCCCACTTCCTCCGCCTGCTGCACGAGGCCGCCGACCCGCCCGTCGTGCTCACCATTGCAGGGTCCGACTGCTCGGGCGGCGCAGGCATCCAGGCGGACATTAAGGCCATATCTGCCCTGGGCGGCTATGCGGCGTCGGTCGCGACGGCCCTCACCGTACAGAACACGAACGGGGTACAGGCGGTGTATCCGTGCGATGCCGCCACCGTGGGCCAACAACTCTCCGCCGTGTTTTCAGACCTCCCCGTGCGTGCCGTCAAGATAGGCATGGTGCCGGACTCGGCCGTCCTGGGGAGCATCCTCGACGCACTCTCCCAAGTCCCGTCGGTGCCCGTGGTCTACGACCCCATCATGGTATCCACCAGCGGACGGGCCTTGATGGCAGACGACGTGGTGGACGAAGTGCGGCGCCGCCTGTTCCCCCGCTGCACGCTCATCACGCCCAACCTCAACGAGGCCGCCCGCCTGGGCCACCCCGCCTATACACCGGAAGAGATGGAACTTGCCGCCCGCACCATGGCCGGGGAATACGGCACGTCCGTCCTGTTGAAAGGCGGTCATTTGCAGGGTAATACGATGGTGGACGTCCTCTGTCACGAGGGTGTGGACTACCGGTTCTATGCTCCCCGCATTGCCACGCGCAACCTGCACGGGACGGGATGCACCCTCTCCTCGGCCATCGCCACGGGACTGGCCCGGGGGGAAGCATTGTACGAAGCCGTCGGCAACGCCAAGGATTACGTCAGCCGCGCAATACTGGCTGGCAGGGAGATGGCCTTCGGGCATGGAAATGGTCCCCTGTGGCACTTTTTTAGATGAACGTGTGTCATTATTTCAGAGAAACTATTAACTTTGCGCACAAAACGTATGAATAAAACAAAAAGATGAGCACATCGAAAGTTTACTTTTCAGACCTTCGCACGTCGCCTACATCCAATCTCCTCGACAAGATGGAGCGGTTGTTGCGGCGTGCAGGCATAGGGAACCTGCCCTTGGACGGGTGCTTCACAGCCATCAAGATACACTTCGGCGAGCCGGGCAACCTGGCCTATATCCGCCCCAATTATGCGGCACGCATGGCTACATTGCTGCGCTCGCTGGGCGCCAAACCATTCCTGACAGACTGCAACACTCTCTACTCCGGCCGCCGCTCCAATGCGGTGGACCACCTCGAAAGCGCCATGGAGAACGGATTCAACCCCCTGTCCGCCCGGTGCCAGGTCATCATAGGTGACGGCCTCAAAGGTACGGACTACCGTGAGGTGCCCATCGAGGGAGCCGAGTATTGTCCTGCGCCGAAGATAGGTGCCGCCATCGTCGATGCCGACGCCATCATCAGCATGAACCACTTCAAGGGACACGAACAAGCAGGCTTCGGCGGGGCGCTGAAGAACCTGGGCATGGGCTGTGCCAGCGTCGGCGGCAAGCTGGAACTGCACGCCTCGTCGCAACCCAAGATTGTGCAGGAAAACTGCATCGGATGCAACATCTGTGTAAAACATTGTGCCCACGACGCCGTACATCTCAATGCCGGCCGACGGGCAGAAATAGACTACACAAAGTGCGTCGGCTGCGGACAGTGCGTCGCCCTGTGCCAGCATGACGCAGCAGTGGTGAACGACTGGGACACCTCCGAGCACCTCAACTATAAGATTGCCGAATACACGAAGGCCGTCTTGAAGGACAAGCCTCACTTCCACATCAGCTTCGTGATGAACGTCTCTCCCGAGTGCGACTGTTGGAACCACAACGACGCCGCCATTGTCCCGGACTTGGGTATGCTGGCTTCGGCGGACCCCGTCGCGCTGGACATGGCCTGTGCCGACCTCGTGATGAAGGCACCCATCCTGCACACGGACAACGTCCTGAGCGAGCACCATCACGACGACCTCTGCGGACAGGACAAATTCCACATCGTGCATCCCGACACCGACTGGAAGGCCGGCCTGCGCCATGCCCAGCAGATAGGCATCGGGTCGATGGACTATGAACTCATCAAGGTATGACCCAAACTATATATTAGGAATAACGACTAAATAAAATAGATATGAACACGCAAACCAGACTGTATTCCCTGCCTTTCAGCGATGTGAAGACGTATCTCCTGGCCGCCCTCTTCGTGGCCGGCAACATCGCACTGCCTCAGTTGTGCCACCTCGTTCCCAACGGCGGACCCACATGGCTGCCCATCTATTTCTTCACGCTCGTAGCCGCCTACAAGTTCGGCCTGCGGGTGGGATTGATGACGGCAGTGCTGTCGCCCGTGCTCAATCATGCCCTCTTCGGGATGCCCGCGCTGGCCGTCCTCCCCGCCATCCTCGTGAAGTCGTGCCTGCTGGCCGGCGTATCGGCGTGGCTGGCCCGTCGGGTCGGACGCGTTTCGTTCGGCGCCCTGCTGGTGGCCATACTGGCTTACCAGGTGGTAGGGACGCTGTGCGAATGGGCCCTCTGCGGCAGCTTCACGCTGGCGGCACAAGACTTCCGCATGGGCGTTCCCGGCATGCTTCTCCAGTGGATAGGCGGGTACTATGCGCTGAAGTTCCTCAACAGAATCTAATGACAATCGACACAGAATCATGGAAAAAGACCAGAAAATAGTTATCTACCAGGTACTCCCCCGCCTCTTCGGCAATGGGAACAACCGCTGCCAGCCCGGCGGCGATATCCGCTCCAACGGGTGTGGCAAGATGGCGGACTTCACGGCCAAAGCCCTGGGGGAAATACGCCACTTGGGCGCCACACACGTGTGGTACACCGGCCTCATTGAGCACGCCACACAGACGGATTACCGACGCTACAACATCCGGCCGGACCATCCCGCCGTCGTCAAGGGCAAGGCCGGCTCTCCCTACGCCATAAAAGACTACTACGACATCGACCCCGACCTGGCCAAGGATGTGCCGGGCAGGATGAAGGAGTTTGAGAACCTGGTCAACCGCACACACCGCAACGGCCTGGGCGTCATCATCGACTTCGTGCCCAATCATGTGGCACGCGAGTATGCCTCGGACGCCTGCCCCACGGGAGTGTCTTCCCTGGGAGAATACGACCACAAGGACCGTGCCTTCGACCCGGACAACAACTTCTACTACATCCCGGACACACCCCTTCAAGGGCAGTTCGACATGCAGGCCGATGCCCCTGAGGCTTATCAGGAATACCCCGCCAAGGCTACGGGCAACGACCGCTTCGATGCCTGTCCCGGCGTGAACGACTGGTATGAGACGGTGAAGCTGAACTATGGCGTCGACTATGTGGGCGGACACACGTGCCACTTCTCCCCCGTGCCCGACACGTGGCATAAGATGCTGGCCATCCTCCTCTTCTGGGCCTCCAAGGGTATCGACGGGTTCCGCTGCGACATGGCGGAGATGGTACCTGTCGAGTTCTGGGAGTGGGCCATCCCCCAAGTCAAGTCCGCCTACCCCGGGCTGCTGTTCATCGCCGAAGTCTACAACCCCGGACTGTATCGCGACTACCTCTACCGGGGACACTTCGACTACCTCTACGACAAAGTCGGGCTGTATGACACGCTCCGTGCCATCGTCTGCTGCCGGGAGTCGGCCACGGCCATCACCTACCGTTGGCAGGAGCTGGACAGCATCAAGGAACATATGCTGAACTTCCTCGAGAACCACGACGAACAGCGCATCGCGTCGGATTACTTCGCAGGCAATCCCTGGAAGGCCATCCCCGCACTCGTCGTCAGTGCCTGCATGGGGTCCAATCCCCTGATGATCTACTTCGGGCAAGAGCTTGGCGAGCGTGGCATGGACGCCGAAGGCTTCAGCGGACAGGACGGAAGGACGACCATCTTCGACTACTGGAGCGTCGATACCGTGCGCCGTTGGCGCGACGGAGGCAAGTTCGACGGACGCCTGATGACGGACGACGAGAAGCGCCTCCAAGCCCTCTACCGCCGGATACTGACGCTGTGCAACACCGAGGCGTCCATCCGCCGTGGCAGCTTCTTCGACCTGATGTATGCCAACCGTGGGGGCTGGCGTTTCAATGAGCACCGCCAATACGCCTTCCTCCGCAAGTGGGGCAAGGAGGTCCTGTTGGGCGTTGTCAACTTCGACCCCCAGCGGGTGGACATCGCCGTCAACATCCCCGAACACGCCTTCGAGTGCCTGCAAATGCCCCAGATGGAGCAGTGCCGCGCCACGGACCTGCTGACGGACGAGCCGTTCATCCTCGGCTTTGTGCCCTACCGTGCCACGGAGGTCTCCGTCGAAGGATATAGCGCACGGCTGCTGAAGATTGTGCTTCCCGAGTAAACGGACCTTTATAACAAAAATACGGCAGGCTCCGCCACGTGGCGGGGTCTGCCGTATCTGTTGTCGGAGGAGAGGTTATTCCATCGTCACCGTTCCGCTACCGCTGACGTCGCTCGGCTTCCAATCGCCCACCGTGAACGACGAGAGGCTTATCCCCGTGCGGTTCACGGTCAGGTTCAGGTCCACATACGTGCCTGCACCGGCGGTGATGCCGCCCTCGATGTTCAGTTCATAGTAGAAGACCGTGCCGTCTGTCCCGGTGAGGGTCAGGAAGCGTTGGTTCTGCGCATACGTGGTTCCCGGCATCACCAGCGCATAGTAGGTCAGTGTGCCGGTTCCCGAATCATAGTCCATATAGGGCCGGATGGAGGAATGCTTCTCGCCCTCGGTGTCCGGTGTGATGCTTCCCGTGGCCAAGTCCCACGTGCCCTTGGCAGGGACTTCGCCCAGTATGGCAGGGGTCATCGCGGCGACTTCCGCCAGGCTGATGCCGTTGCCTTCTGCCATGTTCAGCTTCAGCAGGCTCATCTTGTGGTCCAGCGTGAGGGGGATGTTGGCATTGGTCGGCTGCACCGTTGCTTTCTTCGTCCACAGGTAGTCGGCATTGCTGTAGCCGTCCCCGCTCTGGTTGTCCGGCACGCTGACGGCCAGTGTGGCAGCAGCCGTGTTCTCCGTCCCTGCAAAGGGATAGTAAGCCGTGATGTCGTAGGTGTCCTTGCCGCTGGGCCAGAACATATCCGTCGCCGTCCACGAGCCTCCGGCACTGGTAAACTTGACGTTGCAGTACTCCGCACTTGCCAACGCGCTGCTGCTGACGTAGACGCCGATTTCGTCACCGGCCTCAAAACTGGCGTTATCCACCCCCACCGTCGCCTTCGTCACCACCGCTGCCGGCTGGAAACTCAGGCTGATGGGTTTCGAGAGGTCCACGCCGTGCGTGTCGTCCTCGTTGCTGCACGCCCCCAGCGAGAGGGCGGCAATCATGGCACCGGCCATGATAAACAGGTTGTTTTTCATCTTTTCCATTCTCATTTTAGTGTATTAAATAAATTATTGTCAGTGTCCATTTACAGGCGAGGGCGTGCCCCGGGCCAAACCCGCGTACACCCCCTCGCCATCCCGGCTTTAGCCGAACGAGTCTTCGTCGCCGCTGCCAGGCTCGCTGCCGCCCGTACCGGGTGTGCTGGCGCTTCCGCCGCCGGCCTGCAGCAGGTAGTCCGCACGGGTGCGGTAGCTCACGCCGTCCTTCGTCACGCCGCCGTCCTCAAAGACGATGTTGTCCTGCACGCGCTTACGGAACGCCTTGTCCGGCACAAACACCGGGCGCACGTCGTACAGCATCTCGCGGGGGTCGAAGTCCTCCACCGACGCCGCGCCTTTGCTCTTGAACGTCAGGCGGAAGTAACCCAGTCCGGGGATGGTCACCGTGTGTCCTTGCAACAGTTGCTCGGGCACAAAGTCGGCCAGCAGGTCCAGGGCCGCCTCCAGTTCGATGGGGGCGGTAGTGGTATTCTTCGTGGCTGCGCGGGTCATCGCCTTGCCGCTCAGCGGGGCGTTGCTCTGCGGGGTGCCATACCACTGCTTCTCCGAGTCGGGGTTACGCGGGTCTTTGCTTCTCTCTACGAGGGAATACTTAAAGGCCATTGTGTACCTCCTTTTCTAATTGGTTAAACATTAGGGTTAATACTCTCGGTAATATCACATAAACACATGATATTCAAACATTTGTTGTCCCGTCTCCGTCCGGTGTGCCCTGTGGCCTTGGTGGTGGCCGCGCCGAGACCAAGGTGACGACGCTGCCGTGACCAAGGTGACGGCAGGGTTAAGACCAAGGTGACGACGCCGCCACCACCTTGGTGAAGGTTCCGGGCCCGCCAAGACGGAGAAAAAAGAACCGCCTGCCTCGCCGTGGGACATACGGCGGGGCAGGCGGAATAATGGGAGGGAAGTGGATTGCGTATTTATCTCAAATCTTCTTTTGCAAGTTTGAACAGGTCTTCCTGCCCGAAGAACACATTGCGGTCTTCGGTTTCCGCAGAAATCACGATGCCTACAAAGGGATTGTTCTCCACTTGAATCACCGTGCCTTCCAGCCATTCCTTCTGCAAGGTCAGGTCCGGGGATATTAGCACTTTGTCTCCTACTTTCATCATACTTTTCTATGTTAGGGGTTCGTATTTTCGGTTCATCACCGCAAAGGTACGAAAACTATCCGAGAACAAGACCGCTTTGCTCCCATTATTCCGGGGGTCAGAATGTCAAAGAACGATTGGGGATGCCTCCCTGTCCGGTGTGCGGTCCGGGCGGCCGGATGTGGAGTTATTGCGTTACCTCAGTGTCGTTGCCTTGGTCATCATACACCACCGTCTTATCCAACGTGTTGCCCGTGTAGCAATAGACGGTGCTGCTCTTGATGCTGCCAGCACCTGGATTGATGGCACTGTTGGCAGCGGTGTGTGAAGGGTAAGTGCTGTATACTGCCCAACCGATGTAATCGCACGTACTCCCCGGACTACCCCTGTGGACATGGATTTTGCTGTTGGAAGCAATAACATTGGGTATACTTCCCGGATTTTGTGTCATCGTAAAACCACTACCTATACCAGGTGAAATATAATCATTGTCATTAATTCCGGACGCATAAATCGTGGCGTTGCTGATGGTTATCGTTCCGCACGTGGCTCTTCCTACGCAGCCTATGCCGGGTGATGCATTGCCTTGACCATCTCCACTACCATTGGCTGAGATCGTGATGTTGCTGATAGTAATGTCTCCGCAATCTACACCGCTATAATAATCGTCCACATATCCCCCTATACCGGGCCTGGCGTTTCCACCCGTTACGGTCAATTCGTCATTCCGGCTGCTGCCCGTGATGGTTACAGTGCTGCCTTCTTCCACATAGATGCCCGCACCGTTGCTGCTGGATATTGTGTTGCCCTCACCCACAACGTAGATGGTCGGCGTTGCATTATTGGTTATGTTAATAGCAGGACCACTGCCTACCGAAACCGTTGCCCCGTCCAAATAAATGGTCGGTTTGCCTCCCGTGATGTTAATGGTAGTGTTACGCTCACCGCTTACTACATAATCACCATTATCGTTAATTTCACCCGTGGTGTTTGTGATGTCCTCTGCATTCTCAGGTATAACGGGGTTTACACTGATGTTTATCGTATATACCTCTCCTGCCTTAATAGGTATATCGTTTGTAAGCTTCACCTGCACGGGTTTACCCTCCGCTTTTGCCACTTGGAAGGAGTTGTCGGCCTGCAGTGTGCCATCGCGCAACGTGGCTTCCCAGCAGTCCTTTTCTTCGTATGTGGTCTTGTACATGGGGACATAATCGGCAGTGCCTTCACGGTCACCCAATTCGCCCTTGTTGTTGGCACTCTTCGGATAGCTACGCACATAGACCTTCTCCACGTCTTGTGCCTTTTCGCCCTCCAGCAGCACGCGCACCTTGGCGAGCTGGTGGGTAAAGGTGAGGTCAATGGGTGTGGATTGGTTATACGTGGCGTTGACGGATTCGGCTTTCAGCAGGTAGGTCAGTCCCTTGTCTTGTTGGGTGAAATCTATTTCTTCATCCAAGGGATACCACGCCATGACGGTGGCGGGGGTGGTGTTCTTCCAATAGACCGGCTTTATGGGAGTGATGCCGACAAGCCTGCCCTCCACGTCCACATCCATCTTGTAGATGCCCGTTTCCGGGTCATCGCCGATACGTACCCCTATTTTGTCACCCTCCTGCCACTTCGTGGTGTTGCCCTCGTCCGTCAAGCGCGTCTGGGGCTGTCCGTCGGCACTGATGGTGACAGAGGCTATCTGGAGGGGGTAGGTG
>DXCV01000068.1 GCA_019115825.1 Candidatus Bacteroides pullicola | reverse complement strand
CCGCCGCGCCGACGGCACCAGCTACGAGGCTTGCTGTGCCACGCACGGCGCACCGCTGGGTGGAGATGCCTACATCAACACCATCAAGAACCTGGCAGGCGACCCCGAAAATCCGTTTGTCATCTGGCCTGAAGTAGCCGAACTGTATGCCCGTCGTACCGAAGAGCTGAAAGGCATCGTAGCCCAACAGCATGCCATCAAAGCTGAATGGGCCAAGGCCAACCCGGAAAAGGCAGCCAAGCTGGAGCAGTTCTTCTCGGGCAAGGCTCCACAAATCGACTGGAGCACCGTGCAACAGAAGCCCAACAGCGCCACGCGTGCAGGGTCGGCCACGGTGCTGGGCGTACTGGCCACCCAGGTGGAAAACATGATTGTGGCTTCGGCCGACCTCTCCAACTCGGACAAGACCGACGGCTTCCTGAAGAAGACCCACGCCTTCACCAAGGGCGATTTCAGCGGCGCCTTCTTCCAAGCCGGCGTGGCCGAGCTGACCATGGCCTGCTGCTGCATCGGCATGGCCCTGCACGGCGGCGTCATCCCCGCTTGCGGCACCTTCTTCGTATTCTCCGACTACATGAAGCCCGCCATCCGCATGGCCGCCCTGATGGAAGTGCCCGTCAAGTTCATCTGGTCGCACGACGCCTTCCGTGTGGGCGAGGACGGCCCCACGCACGAACCGGTGGAGCAGGAAGTCCAAATCCGCCTGATGGAGAAGCTGCAAAACCACAAGGGACACAACTCCATGCTGGTGCTCCGCCCTGCCGATGTGGAGGAGGCCACCATAGCTTGGCGTTTGGCCATGGAGAATACGTCAACCCCCACAGGGCTCATCTTCTCGCGCCAAAACGTCAATAACCTGCCCGACAGTACTGACTATAGCCAGGCCGCCAAAGGTGCCTACATCGTGGCCGGATCGGACGAGAACCCGGACATCATCCTGCTGGCTTCCGGCTCGGAAGTATCCACGCTGGTGGCCGGTGCCGAATTGCTGCGCAAGGACGGCGTGCGGGTGCGCATCGTCTCCGTACCCTCCGAAGGCTTGTTCCGCAGCCAGCCTGCCGACTACCAGGAAAGCATCCTGCCGCACGGTGCCAAGATATTCGGCCTGACCGCCGGATTGCCTGTCACCTTGGAAGGCCTGGTAGGCGCCAACGGCAAAATCTGGGGACTGCCCTCGTTCGGTTTCTCCGCCCCCTACAAGGTGCTGGACGAGAAGCTGGGCTTCACGGCTGAGAATGTCTACAAGCAAGTGAAAGCCATGCTATAAGCTTGGTAAATGATAATTTATCGGTGATGGCACGCAGATGACACAGATTTAGCAGATTTACGCAGATCCTTTATTATCAATCTACTAAAATCTGTGGTCATCTGTACAATCAGCGTCATCTGCGTGCCATTAAATTCCTATTTAACGTGAACAGTTTACTTAAAGAAAAACAATGAAAACCATAGGACTTTGCTCTGACCACGCCGGATTCCCGCTGAAGCAACACATCAAGCAATGGCTCGAGGCCAAAGGATTGGCTTACAAGGATTTCGGGACTTACACCGAAGAGAGTTGCGACTATCCCGACTTTGCCCACCCGATGGGCGAGGCCATAGAGACAGGCGAATGCTATCCCGGCATCGCTATCTGCGGCAGCGGACAAGGCATCAGCATGACCCTGAACAAGCACCAGGGCGTGCGTTGCGCCCTCTGCTGGGAGCCCGAACTGGCTACCCTTGCACGCCAACACAACGATGCCAATGTGCTGGCCATGCCCGGACGTTTCATCAGCAACGAAAAAGCGGATGCCATCATGGAAGCCTTCTTCAGCGCACAATTCGAAGGCGGACGCCACCAGCGCAGGGTGGACAAGATACCCGTAAGGAAATAACCCGCCATGCAAAGCTACATCTTCTACAACGACCGGCTGCTGCTGCGGAAAGACCCGGAAGAGAGGTATCACGTCCCCTACGAAAGCGAACTGCCCGACGAACTGCAGGACGTGGCAGCATCGCACGAGGTGGTGCTCCCTAACGGCACCACCATCCGCGCCACAGACATCGACCACGAGGTGGCCGGAGACGCCTGGCTGATGGTAGGCTTGCGCGCTTCGTTCGACTACCTGCCGCTCAGTGAATACAAGGCGGCGGGCAAGGCCTTCCAAATCCTGTGGTGGGACCGCCACAGCCGCTTCTGCCCCGTCTGCGGCACGCCTACCCATAAGCAGTCTCCCATCATGAAGAAATGCCCGTCATGCGGCTACGAAATCTATCCCCCCATCTCCACCGCCATCATCGTCCTCATCCGCCGCGGCGAAGACGAGGTGCTGCTGGTTCATGCCCGCAACTTCCGGGGCACCTTCTACGGCCTGGTAGCCGGATTCCTGGAGCCGGGCGAGACGCTGGAGCAATGCGTGGAGCGCGAGGTGCGCGAAGAGACGGGACTCCGCATCCGCAACATCCGCTACTTCGACAGCCAGCCCTGGCCCTATCCCAGCGGACTGATGGTGGGCTTCACGGCAGACTATGCCGGGGGCACCATCAAGCTGCAGGACAACGAGCTGAGTGCAGGCGCCTTCTACCACCGCGACCACCTGCCCGAACTGCCGCAAAAACTCAGCATCGCCCGCCGCCTCATCGACCATTGGCTGGGCGAACGGACGTAATGCCGGAGATAAAGATTACATGCAGCTCACCATGCCCAGCGTGGTGCCGATGGCCGTCAGGATGCTAATAAGCGTTTGGATAATCATTTTCCAGGTGTCTTTCTTAGTCATAATATTTAATGGTTAATGGTTAGACAAATTTTATTTTTGGACATAGGAACATAAGAACATATTTTCTTTTTTTTGACATAGGAACATAAGAACATATTTTCTTTTTTGGGACATAGGAACAGAAGAACAAATTTCTTTTTTTACTGATTGGAACGAATATGTTCCTATGTTCTTATGTCTAAAAATTATGTCAAATATGTTCCTATGTCTAAAAAATATGTCACCTATGTTCCTATGTCCTAAAATCAGCCGAAGGAGTCTTCGTCGCCGCTGCCCGGTTCGGTGCCTCCGCCGTCTTCGCCACCCGGTTCAGTGGTCGTGCCGCCGTCGGCTTTCTCCATGGCGGGGTCATAGGGCAACCACTCGATGCCGGTAGGCACCAGGCTGCGGGTGGCTACGGAGCCTTTGGTCTGCAAACCCTCGCGGGCGGGGACGAACTGGACGCGCACGGCCTCTACCTGCTTCTGGAAGTCGAAGTCGGC
>DXCV01000067.1 GCA_019115825.1 Candidatus Bacteroides pullicola | reverse complement strand
GTCGTTGGGTACGGTGGTGACCGAACGCCTGCTGGACGCTGTGTGCATCCTGCTGATTACAGGCGGTACTTTCCTGTTGCAGATGCCGGTCTTTGTCCGCTTCTTCAGCGAGACCGGCACGAAGATTCCTTCCTTGCTCCATCTGCTCACTTCGCCTTGGTTCTATGTGTCGTTGTTTTCGGTGATAGGCGTGGGGGTGTTGCTCTACTATTTGTTGCGGATGCTTTCCTTCTATGAGAAGGTGAAAGGCGTGGTGCGCAGCGTGTGGGAAGGCGTCATGTCCCTCCGCCAGGTGGATCATATCGGGCTTTTCGTCTTTTATACCGTAGCCATCTGGGTGTGCTATTTCCTGCATTTCTACCTGACTTTCTTTTGCTTCGACTTCACCAGCTCGCTCAGCTTGCAAGCCGGATTGGTGATGTTCGTAGGCGGCACGTTTGCCGTCATCGTACCTACGCCCAACGGAGCAGGTCCCTGGCACTTTGCTGTCATCACGATGATGATGCTCTACGGCGTGAGCGATGCCGACGCTTCGATGTTCGCCCTGATTGTACACGGCATACAGACGTTGCTGGTCATCGTGCTGGGCGTGTACGGATGGCTTCATGCGATGTGGGTTAACCGAAATGCAACGCGCCCGTAAAATTTTCTTCCTCGAAACTTGCGTCATTCTCCAAAACTTCCTATCTTTGCTGCGTCTGCCCTCCTATGGGCGGCATCTATCGTATGAATCATAGCTTCGTTCAGTTTTCAAAGAATCCACATGCAGCATTCGTTGCGGCGAGGTAGTTGAACCTCTGCCGTAGCGCGAAAGTTGTTGCACGTTGTGTTCTTTGGAATGTTGGACACCCTCCGGCGCTTCAGGGATTGCCATATCCTTGAATGACGGGGCCGGAAAATCTATTTTCTATTTTACTCACTTAAAAACTTTTGAAGCTATGATGAAAAACAATAATTCTATTCAGAAACCGAAATCCCAAGATTTTGAAACGTTGTTGGAATCCTTTTTGGCTGCTCAGGCGGATGAAAAGGATGCCGGTACATTTTCCTACAAAGGATACACGTATGTCGTGCCCGGCCACGAGCGGAGCGAAAAAGAGTGCAGCTTCTCCGGCTTGTGCTTCTCGTGGGGAGCACGCTCTTTCACGCCGGAAAAGGGCGAGCCTGCCCGCTTCTTCATCGACGGACGGGGAGGGGTAAACGAACGCTTCTCCCTGTATATGGAGGTGACCGACTGCGGCGATGGCGACGAAGCCTGTCCCACCGCCTTCTATGTCTATCGCGAAGGCGAACCCCGGCCGTTGGCCTATCATGTAGGAGGACAAATCACCGGCTTCTACTCGCAAAACGATTTCACGACGTTGGAATCTCCCTTGACTCCCGGCTATTACTTCCTGCTGGCCGACGGATTGGTGGACGACAACGAACCGCCGGTGTTCGAGACGCTGGACGACTACCTCTGCCTGCCTTTCGTCGTGATGGAGTCCGGGGAGAAGTTGGCGCATCCCGTGGCGCTGTCCGCCAGCGCCTCACGCTCCGAGAATACGCTGGAGGATGGCCCGTGGACTTCGGGAATGCTCCGGCTGAAGCTCCGCCTGTCCGCACCGATGCAGGCCGGACACGAACTGTCCGCCATTTGCTATACCGAAGATTGGCGGCAGATGGCGCACGACGAACGTTTGCAGGCTGCCAACAAGCGCAGGGAGCCGACGTTGCAGTTGCACTTCCGTTCGGATTTAATCTGGATGCCGGGACGCTACACGGTCATCCTCTCCCACAACAGCGAACCCTTTGCTTCGGCCACCTTCGATTACCGGGGTGAAGCCGACATGCCTTGCGTTTGCCGGACGTTGGAGGCGGAGGATGCGGAGACCCTGTTGGCGAAGTCCTTGGCTACCCATCTTGCCTGGAAACACACGCGCGATTTTTCCGGCATGACGCGGTTGAGGCTGCAACTGGCCGCCTTGCTTCCGAAGAGCGACTACAACAGCTTCTGCCGGGAGCAGCAGTTGGCCGAGTTGTGCGAGAATATCTATGCAGCCGTAAGCGCCGACGTCCTCTTCCATGCCCGTCGGTTGGCCTATTGCCTGCCCGGGATGCTGAACTATTGCACCACCGAAACCCGGCAAGTGGATTGCAAGGCTTGGGTGGCGGAGGATAATCCCGACGTCCTGATGGACGAACGAACGTCGCACGCGATGACCTTATATAATATAGGTGTACTTTGTTCGGCGGAAGGACGCGCCTGTCTGACCGCCTTGGAAGAAGCGGTGGAAGATTCCTTCACCTTCTGGGCGCTCACGCTCTGCGGGACGGACGCCGAGCTGCAACGCCTCTTCGCCTGTTCGCCGGTGTTGGACAGGCATGTCCGTCCCGAATACCGTTTCCGCGTCGAAGCTCCTCTGGTGTCCGATACGCTCCACGCCTTGCAGCGGACGATAGGCGAGACCGCTTTCCGACTGGATGCGGCGGCGGAGAACGAACTGGCCTGCCAAGTGATGCAATGCCACGATGCCGTTTCCTTGTGGAGCAAAGACGAGCGTCTCTCCTATGTGATGAGAGGACTGGTAGGACGCGTCAAGCAGCGCATACGCGAGCAGTACGACGCCACCCGTAAGCCCACCCGCAAAGAGCTGGTGACCATCAAAGCCGAGGATATTGCGCTGGCCGACTGGATTCAGACGCTCACGAAGGCATCCGGCGCATCGGACAGCATCGACGAGCAGGCTTTTGCCGAAAGCATGAAGGAGCTGGAAGCCATGGTAGGCCTGCGTGCGCTGAAGGAAACCTTGTCCACCACCTTCTGCCGCGTGCGTTTCGAGGAGCATCGGCGCCGGATGGGATTGCCCGTAGCGGAGGAGACGGCCAGCCACATCATCTTCACCGGCAATCCCGGTACGGGAAAAACCACGGTGGCCCGCCTGCTGGGACGGATATATCGTGCCCTGGGCTTGCTGTCCAAAGGCGAGGTTATCTCCACCGAACGGCGGGAGCTGGTCGGGGAATACATCGGGCAAACCGAGGAGAAGATGAATGCTATCCTCCGCCGAGCGCGTGGCAATGTGCTCTTTATCGACGAAGCCTATAGCCTGTGCACCGATTCCGACGACCGGCGCGACTACGGCCGCCACGTCGTCGAGAGCCTGCTGCCTGTGCTGACCGAACCGCATCCGGACATGGTGGTCATCTTGGCCGGGTATGACGACGAGATGGAGCGGCTGTTGCAGAGCAATCCCGGCTTGAGAAGCCGGTTTCCCTACAAGTTCCATTTCGACGACTACACCGCCGATGAGCTGATGCAGATAGCCGGTCACACCCTGGAGCGGGGCGGTTATCGCTTGACGCCCGAAGCCCTGGAGCTGCTGCGGGAAGCGGTGGAAGACGCCGTGAAGCACAAGGACCGCTTCTTTGCCAACGCCCGCTGGGTGAACCGTTTCGTCACGGTGGGCATCCTTCCGGCCATGGCGCGCCGGGTGATGGCAGCGGACGCGACCGGGAAAGAGGTGGAGCTGTATAGCACCGTGGAGCGTGCCGACGTGGCCGAGGCTATCCGCTTGCAGGCATCGCCATCCGCAGCCCCAAGCAGGCCCCGCATCGGCTTCAAGGCATAAAAAATGCCTGCCGGGCAGAGAAAAGCCGGGCAGACATTGGGCAAATCCCAAAGAAAAGAGTATTTTTGCGAAGATAAATCGTAGTAAATCGAATTTAGATGGCACACAGATGACATAGATTGAACAGATGACCACAGATTTTAGTAGATTGATAATAAAGAATCTGCGTAAATTTGCCAAATCTGTGTCATCTGTGTGCCATCACCGATAAATTATCATTTAATTTTCAACTTTCAACTTTCAATTTTTAATTTATAATATTAACCGTTATGAGTACAATCTTACAACTGGCTCCACAGAACGTGTGGAAGCATTTCTACGAGTTGACCCGCATCCCCCGTCCGTCGGGACATGTGGAGCAGGTCACTGAATTCCTGGTGAACTTCGGCAAAGGCTTGGGTTTGGAATCTTTCGTGGATGAGGCAGGCAACGTCATCATCCGCAAACCCGCCACGCCCGGCATGGAGAACCGCAAAGGCGTCATCCTGCAAGCCCATATGGACATGGTGCCGCAGAAGAACAACGACACCGTGCACGACTTCACCCGCGACCCCATCGAAACCTACGTGGACGGCGATTGGTTGAAAGCGAAAGGCACCACGCTCGGTGCGGACAACGGCTTGGGCGTAGCTACCATCCTGGCTGTGCTGGAGGCCACCGACTTGAAGCATGGCCCGCTGGAAGCCTTGATTACCAAGGACGAGGAGACCGGCATGTATGGCGCTTTCGGCTTGAAACCCGGCATCCTCAACGGACAAATCCTGCTGAACCTCGACTCCGAAGAGGAAGGCGAACTCTACATCGGTTGCGCCGGCGGACTGGATATCACCGCCACGATGGAATACAAGGAGGAAGAAGCCTGCCCCGGCATGGTGGCTCGCAAGCTCACGTTGAAAGGCTTGCGCGGAGGCCATTCCGGCTTGGAAATCAACGAAGGGCGTGCCAATGCCAACAAACTGCTGGCACGGGTGACGCACGACTTGCTGGTAGAGTACGATTGCCGCTTGGCCAGCTTCGAGGGCGGCAACATGCGCAATGCCATTCCTCGTGAGGCTCATGCCGTCCTGCTCTTCAATCCGGAAGACACGGCCGACCTGAACGACTACATCCAGGAGTATGAGGCCCAGCTCAATGCTGAATATACGCCCATCGAGAGCGATATGAAGTTGCTTGTCGAGGAAGTGCCCGTGCCTGCCACCGTGGTGCCCGAAGAGATTCAGGACAACCTGATTGACGCCTTGATGGCTTGTCAGAATGGCGTGATGCGCATGATTCCCACCGTGCCCGACACCGTGGAGACCTCGTCCAACCTGGCCATTGTCACCATCGGCGGCGGCAAGGCGGACTTCCGCATCCTCGCCCGCAGCTCGTCCGACACGATGAAGGATTTCCTGGCCGACAGCCTGGAGGCTTGCTTCTCCATGGCCGGCATGAAGGTGGAGTTCAGCGGTGCTTACTCCGGCTGGCAACCCAATGTCGATTCGCCCATCCTGCACGCCATGGTGGCTTCCTACGAACAGCAGTTTGGCACGAAGCCCGCCGTCAAGGTCATCCACGCCGGATTGGAGTGCGGCATCATCGGTGCCACCTATGCCGGGTTGGACATGGTTTCCTTCGGTCCCACCTTGCGTTCGCCCCACTCGCCCGACGAGCGCGCCTACATCCCTTCGGTTGCCAAGTTCTATGACTTCCTGGTAGCCACGTTGGAGCAGACGCCGGAGAAATAACGCAGGCAAGCTGTACGGTACAGTAGGCGCGGGTTTTGCGGATGTGTTCAGATTTTTCTATGTTTATAAGTCTGTGATTTGTAAGTTTTCGTGAAATCCGCGCCTACATTGTCGCTCCGCCGTAATCCACATCATCTCTCCTCCGGCCTCGCGTCCGCGCGACGCCACGCATGAGGATAGCATCCGGTTCGGGCTGATTTAGGAAAGAACAGACAGAAAGCATTTCAGCCCCTGACGTCCCAAGCGTCTCATTTGTCTCAATTGTCTCAAATCTCAATTACCCAAAGTCGATTTGCCGACAGATAGTAAAGATAGTATCTATATATATAATATATAATATATATATATATTATATATTATA
>DXCV01000066.1 GCA_019115825.1 Candidatus Bacteroides pullicola | reverse complement strand
GTCCTGGGGGGCAGGGGAGCGGACGCCACATCGTTGTCTACGATTTCCGAAAGGGGAGCGGGCGTTTCTTCCATTAAGAGGTCATCGTCCGACAAGGTCAATTGCTCGGGTTGGGCTGGAGGAGCCAAGGGGGGCGGGGGAGGAGTCTCGACTGGAGGCTCCGTAAAGGGAATGTCCAGTTCTTCCTCGAAGACAAGGTCGGGGAGTTCCCAATCCATGTCCGCCTCCTTGACCGGGCTTGTCCACTCCAAGGCGATGAATACGATGGAGAGAGCCACCATAAAGCCTATTACCAGCCGGGTGGCTCTGTGTCTCTCCAAGTCCGCCTCGGGCGATTTCTTGACCTCCATGGTTGCTTACGCGTTCAGTGCCTGCTCGATGTCCGCGATGATGTCCTCGGCATTCTCGATGCCCACGGAGAAGCGGATGAGGTCGGGGCGCACGCCGGCTTCGATGAGCTGCTCGTCCGTCAGCTGGCGATGCGTATGACTGGCAGGATGCAGCACGCAAGTACGGGCATCGGCTACGTGGGTGACGATAGCGGCCAGCTTCAGGTGATCCATGAAGCGGATGGCCACGTCGCGTCCACCTTTCAAGCCGAAGGAGATGACACCGCACGAGCCGTTGGGCATATATTTCTTCGCCAATTCATAATACTTGTTGCCGGGCAGGCCGCAATAGTTCACCCAAGCCACTTTGTCGTTTCCTTGCAGATATTCGGCTACACGCTGGGCATTCTCGCAATGACGGGGCATGCGCAGGTGGAGGGTCTCCAAGCCGAGGTTCAGGAGGAAGGCGTTCATGGGCGACTGGATGCTGCCCAAGTCGCGCATCAGCTGGGCGGTTGCCTTGGTGATGTAGGCCATCTTGCCGAAGGCTTTCGTATAGGTCAGGCCGTGGTAGGACTCGTCGGGCGTGCAAAGGCCGGGGAATTTCTCGGCATGGGCATCCCAGTCGAAGTTGCCGCTATCCACGATGGCTCCGCCCACCGAGGTGGCATGTCCGTCCATGTACTTGGTGGTGGAGTGTACCACGATGTCGGCTCCCCACTCGAAGGGGCGGCAATTAATGGGCGTGGGGAAGGTATTGTCCACGATGAGGGGCACGCCGTGCGAATGGGCGATGCGGGCGAACTTCTCGATGTCCAGCACCTCAAGCGCAGGGTTGGAGATGGTTTCGCCGAACAACGCCTTGGTGTTGGGGCGGAAAGCCTTGGCGATTTCCTCTTCCGAATCATCGGGATTGACGAAGGTCACGTCGATGCCCAGCTTCTTCATTGTCACGTTGAAGAGGTTGAACGTACCGCCGTAGATGGCCGACGAGCAGACGAAGTGGTCGCCCGCCTGGCAGATGTTGAACACGGCGTAGAAGTTGGCGGCCTGTCCGCTGGAAGTCAGCATGGCGGCCACGCCTCCTTCGAGGGCGGCTATCTTGGCGGCCACGGCATCGTTCGTGGGATTCTGAAGACGGGTGTAGAAGTATCCGCTATCCTCCAGGTCGAAGAGGCGGGCCATCTGTTCGCTGGTTTCATATTTGAACGTGGTGCTTTGATAGATGGGAAGCACGCGGGGTTCCCCCTTCTTGGGAGACCATCCGGCTTGTACACACAGGGTCTCCGGCTTGAATTGTTTTGCCATATTTCTATATTCTTTAGTAGTTTCTACTCAATTAATAAACAATTATGCGGCAAAAATAAGGAAAATAACGTACTTTTGTCCGGTCAAAGCCCTTTTTTAGCAATAATATAGATATGATACGACTCCTTTTCATCCTTTTTCTGCTGGCTATGCCCGGTTTCTTGTCTGCCCAACAGGCCACTGCCACCCCCCGGCGGGGCGAAGGCATTTCCACTTTTCTGGAGCGCAACGGCCGCCCGGGACGTGCTTATTACAACGAATTTCTGAAGCTGAACAAGAAACGCCTGAAGGGGAAGAAGGAACTGATGTATGGTGTGAAATATATCCTTCCGCCTCTGCGAGACAAAGACGAGGCTTCCGCGAAACCAAGTCAAGGGAAAGGCAGAACATTGCACGAGCCCCTCTTTGGTAAGAAGCTGGACGACGTGCAGGTGACGGGCAGCCGTCTGAAGGGTGCGTGCTTCTATGTGGTGAGCGGACACGGAGGACCCGACCCCGGTGCCATCGGCCGGGTGGGACGCCATGAACTGCACGAGGACGAATACGCCTACGATGTGGCCCTGCGCTTGGCCCGCAACCTGATGCAGGAGGGTGCCGAGGTGCACATCATTATCCAAGATAAGAAAGACGGCATCCGCAACGACCGTTACCTGAACAACTCCAAGCGCGAGACGTGCATGGGCGACCCCATCCCCCTGGGGCAAGTGGCACGCCTCCAGCAACGGTGCGACAAGATCAACGCCCTCTATGCCAAGGACCGCAAGCGATACAAGTATTGCCGTTCCATCTTCCTCCACGTGGATAGCCGGGGCAAACGCGCCCAGGTGGACGTCTTCTTCTACCACGCCGACGGAAGCACGTATGGACGACGCCTGGCCAGAAATGTGCGCGACGTCTTCGAGCAGAAGTACCGTCAGCACCAGCCAGGGCGCGGCTTCGAAGGCTCGGTCAGCGCGCGCAACCTCTATGTGCTCAACAAGTCCACCCCCGTGGCCCTCTTTGTGGAGTTGGGCAATATCCAAAACACCTTCGACCAACGGCGCTTCGTCCTCTCCGACAACCGCCAGGCCTTGGCCAACTGGCTGATGGAGGGGCTGGTCAAGGACTACAGAGGGAAATAATCACTAGAAATTGAACTAATACTTATATGGAAGACTTCTTTTCCAGATTGAAGATTAAACCTGCCACGCCTATCCTGCAAGAAGGAGGGTATGCCGGCAAGGAAATCCGTTTTAAGTTGAGCTTTGAGGAAAACGACTCACGCCTCAGCACGATAGATGCCAAAGGTTGTGAAGTCCATGCGGACTACCGATATTACGAAGGCCACACGGCCCAATTGTTGCGAAGCATGGACAATGTGCGCCGGGAGCAGGTATATCAGTTCTCTTGGGATAAGGAAGACAAAGGCATCAGCCTGAAAAGCCATCCTTACTTGCTGTATCCATTGGCTGCCTGCAAGAACATTGTGGACGAGCACTTGAACCCTGTCCGTGTCAGCGAAGGAAACGCCGTCCTGCAATTGCTGCTTCGCCGGGAAGACGGTCTCATCCGTCCCTCCTTGCAAGCACGGGGGGACGATGGACATTTTCGGGAAGATTTCCGCCTGTTGTCCGACAGCTTTCTTTTGGCCGGGGACACGCTCTATCCTTTGTCACCCGTAGGAGACAATTACACCCAGCTTTCCGTTTTTATCGAGCCCTTCCGGGAAGACCAGTTGGAGAGTTATTTGTCCATCTTCTGCTCGTTCATCGAGAATGTGCAGCCAGTATCAGACGATTTCCAAGTTATCCTTGACAAAGAGACGAAAATCAGTACCTCGCCCGCCATCCTTTTTGAAAAGGTAGACGAAGACAATGCCCTCTACCTGAAAGTGATAGAATCCGCTCCCGGGCTTCCCATAGACTTGATGAACCAGTTTGGACTGACCTATGTGGCCACCAGCACGCTGGACAGACAAATTTTGGTGCGACCGCTGGAGCATACGCCGCTGGAGGCTTCCGTGGCCCAGGTCAGGAAGAGCATCCTGCAGAGTGCCGCCAGCCGGCAAGCCCAGAAGGATGTCTATCAGGAGGACAATCTCTTCATCATACCGGGCGACACCGCCGCCGGATTCCTCCGGCAAGGCCTGCTCTCGCTGCTGAAGCATTATCAGCTGATAGGCACGGAGCAACTCAAGAAATACAACCTCCAACTGGTACGTCCCCGCTTGCGCCTGAATCTGTCTTCGGGCATCGATTTCCTGGAGGGGAATGCAGACGTGGAGGTGGGCGAGGAGCACTTCAGCCTGCAGCAATTCTTGGCACAATACCGCAAGCAACACTACATCCTCCTGTCCGACGGGAGCCAGGCGTTGATGGACGATGGCTATATGCGGAAGTTGGAGCGGCTCTTCAAGTTGAAAAAGGACAAGAAAGAAGTGAAAGTCTCCTTCTTCGACCTCCCGGAGATAGAAGAGATGCTCGACAATCAGCTCACCGGAGAGGCGTTCAAGCACCATCGTGCAGTGTACGAAGGATTTAACCGCCTGGATAAACAGAAATTGCGTCTGCCCGCTCTGAATGCCACCCTGCGCCCCTACCAGAAAGAGGGTGTAAAGTGGATCAAATACCTGTATGACAATAATCTTGGAGGTTGTCTGGCCGATGATATGGGCTTGGGAAAGACTCTGCAGGCCATCTCCATGCTGGCTCTGCTTTATCCGAAGGAGACCATGCCCAGCTTGGTGGTCATGCCCCGCAGCCTCCTCTTCAATTGGCAGGACGAGTTGGGCAAGTTTGCTCCGCAGTTGTCCGTATACACTTATTATGGACATACACGTGACTTGAAGGAAGCCCTTTCCCACCAGGTCATCCTCACCACATACGCCATGGTGCGCAATGATATCGAAACTTTCAACAAGGAGCAATTCTGCTATGTCATCCTGGACGAAAGCCAGTCCATCAAGAATGTGGGTGCACAGATCACCCAAGCCGTACTCTTGCTGAAAGCCCGTCATCGCCTGGCCTTGAGCGGCACGCCGGTGGAGAACAACTTGACGGAGTTGTATTCCTTGTTTCGTTTCCTGAATCCCGCCATGTTCGGCACCCTCGGTGATTTCAACGAGCAATACACCTATCCCATCCAGAAGGAGAACGACAAGATGGCATTGGAAAGCCTGCGCCGGAAGATATTCCCCTTCATCCTGCGCCGCCTGAAGCGGGATGTGCTGAAGGAATTGCCCGACCGCATGGAGCAGACGCTCTTCGTGGAGATGGAGCAGGCACAGGCCGACTTCTACGAACAACGCCGGCGCCATTACTACCAGCAAGTGAAAGACAGCATCGCCACCGAGGGCATCCAGAAATCGCAATTCATCATGTTTCAGGCCATGAGCGAACTGAGGCGCATCGCCTCCGTGCCCGAGAGCCTGACGGACGACAACATCACTTCGCCCAAACTGAGCCTGCTGATGGATACCGTGTGCGAGGCCGTGGACAACCGCCACAAGGTCGTGATATTCTTCAACTTTATCGCCGGGCTGGAGCTGGCGGGCGAACGGCTGGAGAAGGAAGGCATCGACTTTGCCAGCATGACCGGCTCCACACACGACCGGCGCAGCGTGGTGGAGCGTTTTCAGAATGATCCCCGGTGCATGGTGTTGCTCATGACCCTGAAGACGGGCGGTGTGGGTCTTAACCTGACTGCGGCCGACACGGTATTTATTTTCGAACCTTGGTGGAACAAAGCCGCTGAAGAGCAGGCCATCAACCGTTTGCACCGCTACGGGCAGACTGCCAAGGTGATGAGCTATTCCCTCATTACCAAGGGAACCATTGAGGAAAAAATCCTGCAACTGCAGCAGCAGAAGTCCGCCTTGTTCAATGACCTGATAGGCAATGATTCGGCCCTGTCGAAGCAGCTGACGGAGGAGGATATTAATTACATTTTAGGTTAAACATATATGAACAATAATACAGGACAAACAGTGGAGTTGCATTATCCGGACAAGAAGGCTTTGAAGGATTGGTATCAGCTGCTCAGCTACCGCAATAAGAATGATCTGGAGTTCATGGCTGCACCACTCCGGAAGATGTTGAAAAACAATGGTTTCTCTGTAATCGACCAGAAAGGCAAGCAACGTACACCTACGGAAATCACAGATTTCATAGATGGTAAAGGCAACATCCGGAAGGAAGTGATAGTGAATTTCCTGTGCTTCATGCTGGCGGACATCCGCAATTTCATTTGCTACCTGAACAGCTTGACCGAGAAAGACCGGAAAGTGTGGCAGGTCACATTGAACCAATATTATATTGATGTAGACGAAATCTACCAGCTGACCGGGCACCATTGGTTTCCGAAAAACCAAAACGGATTTTACAGCTATTATTACAATCTGTCGGACATTTCAGACAAATTAGTTTGGTTTTCCATTATTGATGCCAAAGGAAAAAAGCGTGAGGGAGAGTATTTTGGGAGTCGGGATTTCTATTGCCGTCCGAGCGAGAGACTCCATAGCGAATTGTTGCCGGTGTTTTTTCCCGAGGCATGCGATCTGGGAAAGCAACTGCTGGAGAAATTGCCGGAGAAGGCTTCCTTGCACACGTTCAGCGGTGAGGTCGACATCTTGATGATACTGCCTACGTTGAATGGGATTTATGAAACCAAACAGTTGCTCTTGCCCAAAGACAAACTTACCTTGGCTGCTGTGCGCAAGCTGTCGGTATCCGTGCCGTTGAAGGAATTCT
This sequence comes from Candidatus Bacteroides pullicola, assembly GCA_019115825.1. GTDB lineage: Bacteria > Bacteroidota > Bacteroidia > Bacteroidales > Bacteroidaceae > Bacteroides > Bacteroides pullicola. Next base: position 34,952 of record DXCV01000066.1, on the reverse strand, counting down.
TTCCCGACCATGAGGTGAAAGAACTGGCCTTGTTCCGTAGCACCATCGTGCTGACCTTCTATGCGTTGGCACGGGAAATGATCAGCCTGCCCAACTGCCCGGAGGATGCCTTGAAGCAACTCTTCTGCCGGATTTTATACTATCCTACTACCACGTTGCCGGTTCTGCTTCCCCATCTGACCGGCCTGCGCCGGAACGAGCTGCTCGATTGCTATGGAGCCCAGCTGGGGCTTGCGATTTGGAACTTGTTGGCCTCGTTGCCATCGGACCGATGGATACCGGCTCAAGGCATCCACTTCAAGTTGATTCAGACGGCTACCCATTACGTACCTTTGTTTTCTGCCCTAGGGTTCAACAAGATGGATGTGCGCAACAACAAGTTGGGGCACAGTGTCTATCTGAACCAGCTGTATCACGAAGTGAGCGTGCCCTTCATCAATGGCTTTCTCTATGCGATGGCGGCATTCGGTTTTGTCGAGGTGGCATATACGGATGTGTCCGCCGATGATGCCTCCTATACCCATTCGTTGGCTTATATCCGCCTGACCCCTCTCGGTGCCTATGCCTTGGAGCAGTCACAAGAATATGTTGCCACCACCTCGCAGCAGGAGCAAGGGCCGTTGTTCGAACTGGACGGACAGCACATGATTGTGCGTTCGTTGGCCAGTCCGAATCCTTATCTTCCCTTGTTGACCGAAGCAGCCGTCCCCATCGGTGGAAACCGCTATCGTGTGAATGCCGGTTCGTTCCTGAACAATTGCCAAGGAAAAGAGGATATTAAGCACAAGATAGACCTGTTCAAGCAATACATCTGCCCGGAACCTTCCGCCGAATGGGAGAATTTCTTCCAAGGGCTGCTGCAACACAGCTGTGCCATCACCCCGGTAAAGGAACCGGAATATATCCCGTACCGCATCGATCCGGAGGACAAGGAACTGCAACGCATCGTGTCTACCGACCCCGTCATACGCGAATATTCCCTTCGTGCCGAGGGTTATTTGTGGCTGATTGAAGCGAATAAACTGAAGGTGATACAAAAAAGACTGAAGGAATGCGGGTATCTTTTCTGAATGAATCAAAGTGGTGGCGTGCGCCCTATCCCTCGGCGGTCAGTCCCTGGAAAGGCGTGGTGGTGCCTGCGGTCATCATCTTCCTGATACTCTACCTGCTGCAACCGTTCGGCATCGCGCGGATGGAGAGCGGGAAGTTGTGGGCGACGCTGGGTTCGGCTTGCATCTCGGGGGGCGTGTCATCGGTATTCGCCTGGGTACTTCCGTGGCTGTTTCCCCGCTATTATGAGGAACGGGCGTGGACGCTGGGCAAGGAAGTGCTGAACACGTTGGCCTTGCTTCTCGGCATCACCGTGTGTGTCTGGCTCTACGTGGCGTGGCTTAGCGGAGTGATGCTGAGCGCACGTTTCTTCTTCGTGGTCTTGCTTTGGGTGTTGATTTTGGGGGCTTTCCCTGTCGTGCTCTTCGCGATGTGGAACCGCAATATCCAGTTAGCAAGAAACCTGCGCGAGGCCACGGAGCTGAATCTCCGTCTGACAGAGCGGCACGAGGTCGAGGAAGTGCCTTCTCCCTCATTGGTCTTTTCGGGCGGCACGAAGGAGACGGTGAAATTGGACGCGCAGGCTTTTCTTTATGCAGAGGCCGAGGGCAATTACGTCCGCCTGCATTACCTGTCTCCCACGGACCATCGTCCCGCTTCCAAACTTCTGCGTCTCACGATGAAGCAGGCCGAGGCGGCGGTTGCTTCCACGCCTTTCATTGTCCGGTGTCACCGGGCATTTCTGGTTAATCTCCGTCACATTACAAAAGTCGAAGGCAATTCGCAAGGGTATCGCCTCCAGCTGGAAGGATGTGCCGAAAATGTGCCGGTGTCAAGAGGGTATGGCAAGGAGATAAAGGAGAGACTGTTTGTGCGTTAAACAATCTTGCCGTACTTCATTTCATGGCGCAACAATTCGTAATTATACTTGGCACTTTGATAATACAGGCCCGTTTCCAAGTCTGTGATTTTCTCGTACAGTTGCGAGTTATATACCAATTGCAAGGCTTGGGGAACGGATAACTTGTATTCTTTAACAGCCATCAGAGTAAGTTGCTCCACCAGTGAATCTATTAAAAAACGTGCTTCGTCTGTCATAGCTTTTGCAGTTTAGAGATGGATAATTCCGTTCCGAAAAAGTATTGCAGGTTCAATTTCCGGTAGGTTAATTCTTCTACCAACGTATCCAGTGTTATCATACGTCGCATATATCGTTCCAATTGAAAGGCAACCCCATCATCGGCTATCGGTCCCACTACAATGTCATAGTGCTGTTCGGCCATACCTTTTCGGTTTGCCAAGATGAACAAAGCCCATTCTTTACTCGGCTTATCAAAAATTTTCACTTGTAAAGTCGTGTCTTTGAGCAACCGTTCATCAAAAGTGTATGCCGTTACGCAAGGTGAGCCTTCACCCGCAATGCGTGTCCGCCGGATAGCCATTTGACGAGCCTGTTCCTCTATATTGGTCAGGTAAAAGCCTTTCCCGAAGTCTTTGTAGGGACTGCATAAGTCAAGGCGGATTGCCTCAATCTTTACATTCGAACCGTGATATAGTGTTATCATCCCAAGCCTCCTCCATTTCGTTTGCAAATGATGGAAAGATCGTTCACGGCATCTTCCAGTGACAACTGATGCTCGGCCTCATAACATTCATCCAAGAAACTGATGCCTTTGAAGCGTGTCAAATAGGCAAAAGCCTGTTTGGCCGTCAGCCGATAGCGGTCGGCAAAGGCGTTGACGCAGTATATTATGTAAGTGATACGGTTTTGGAGTTGTTCGTTCATAGTTTCCCGTTTTTTGATGGTTATTCCATTGAAATCATTCTACCCAATTTTCAATCCCCAGTCCTTCCCCCCGTTCTAAATGCTTGGGGTTTTCCGTCACTAGCACGCATTGGGAAACTTTGGCCGTACACCCTATCAACAAGTCAAAATCATCAATCAACTTACCTTCTCTACGGAGTCTTGCTTTTTGACGGGCAAACTCTTCAATTGCCACAGAAATAGGTATTACATTCAAGTCGGCACAAAGCTGACGGACTTCTTGCATATTGGCTTCCACGGCATTGCTACATTCTGCGCCATATAACAATTCAATGACGGTAATTTCGGATATGCAGCAATTTTCCCACCGTATTTTACGGATATGGTTGCGTATTCCCTTTTTGTCCCGCAAAAGGTAGACGCAAATATTACTATCCAATAGGTATCTTGTTGCCATAATCAATCAAAATTCAATGGTTCGCGTATGGCTGAACGGCTCTTGCGCATATCCGAAATGATTTCCTCCGCGCTCCGGTCATCTATCCACTTCCCGGCGTGTTTGGCCAGCATCTTTTCGGTGAGGTCCGTGGTTGCTTCGTCCTTCCGATGTTCCAGCACCGAGGCCGTCAAGCGGGTGGCAAGCCGCAACTTGATGTCATCGCTCAATGACTTCAAGAGGTCCCAATAATAGTTGGTCAGATTGATGCTTGTTTCCATTGCAATTGTTTTTGATGGTTATTCCATTGCGCAAAAATAAGCATTCCTGCCTGCAAATCCAAATGTCATCCGTCCCAATTTCCTTCCATTCGTCCCACTCCCTTCCCGTCCGTCACATCTCCTTGCCGTCTGTCCCGGATATTTTTATGCTTGATAATCAATGCGTATGTTTGCATCGGATTAAAATATAACCGATATGAAGACTAAAGCAATGATTCTCCTCGCCGCCCTGCTCTTGCTGGGTATCGCGGCACGGGTGCAGGCCCAATGCCTGACCCTCGAAGTGCGCGACATCGACCGTCCGCAAGGTTTCCTCTATGTCGCCGTTTATTCCTCTCCGGACAACTTCTTAAAGAAACTCCTCACGGGCTTCCGTGTGGAGGTGAAAGACAAGACCCTCACTGTGCCTTGCGAAGGCTTGCCCGAAGGCACCTACGCCTTGGCGCTCTTCCAAGACCTGAACGGAAACGGGACGCTGGACACGGGTGCTTATGGCATCCCCCAGGAACCCACCGGTTTCAGCAACGATGCACAGGGCGTGATGGGGCCGCCTTCGTTCGAGAAATGCAGCTTCACATTGCGGGGTGATACCACCTTGACGGTGCATCTCCGGTGAGTAGGCAGGGGCTACAGCCCGTCTTGCCCATAGTTTGATGAGTTATAAAAGGCTTCTTTGTCGTACAAAAAAGGCTTCTTTGTCGTACAAAAAAGGCTTCTTTGTCATGCAAAAAAGGCTTCTTTGTCATACGAAAAAGGCTTTTATAACGCATTAAGCTATGGGGAAGACACGGGCGAGTCCGTGGGAAAAGATGTACGAAGTACTGACTAATCCTATTTTCCTATGCAGATACGCTTCATTTGGGGGCTATGGACAGCCCTATCGGCATCTGCGCTTGGTGCACAGATGCCTGCGGATACCATCCGCCTGACGCTCTCTATGAAAACCGGACAAACGGATAACCCTCTCGCCCCGTGTGGCAATGAACTATTATGTGGGCGATGCAGTCCTTTCGGCAACCGTGGGGCGTTATACCCAGCAGGCAGAGTTTCGTTACCTGGCTCTCAATCCCGGTTTGCAATCCTCTACGTGTTGGCAATACAATATAGGCGTGCAATACGAGCGGGGTGGACGCCTTGGCAAGGCGGAGGTGTATTACAAGGACTACGACCGCCTGCCTCTGTGGGAACAGGCGTCACTTACTGCAAACGGTTATGGCTACAGTGCAGGCTTCGACCTCTTCTTCCTCGACCGTGCTTCATTGGGGAGTAAGGCGGCGTATGACGTGTCGAATTTCTGACAAAAAACGCAGGCTTCCCTGCGGTGATAGCGAGGAAACCTGCGTTCAAACAAGTGTTATGGAGGCTCAGTCCTTGAAGGCGTCCAGTGCGATGGTGGGACGGCCACTATCGTCGAAAGCGCCCTTGAAGTAGCCATTCCAGCCGGCGTAGCACTGGGGTTCCCAATAGAACACGCCCAGGCAGGCCGGCAGTTCTTGGCAACGGGCCAGCAGCTCGGTCAGATAGGCCAGTGAGGCATCTGCTTCGTCCCAGTTCATGCCGGTCTCGCACACCATCACTTCCTTGCCGTAGTGGCTGGAAACGTCCTGCATATTGGACACGCAGTCATCCAGCATGGTCTGCCAGTTGTCCGCGTCGGGATAGAGGGACATGCCGATGACGTCATATTCCGCACCGTTCTCTTCCAGCAGGTCGAAAATCCAATGATACAAATCGTTGTCGTCCCCGCTCTGCAAGTGTACGATGACTTTGGTGTCGGGGAACACCTCTTTCACGGCACGGCTGCCCGTGGTGACGAAAGCGGCGAAGTTAGTCGGATTGGCCGGGTAGGTGATGCCGTCAGACTGCACGTCGTAGGTAGCACCGCTTAGTGCCTGGTCCGTGTCCCACAACATGCCGGGGCCGTTTTCGTTGCCCACTTGTACCCATTCGGGCGTGATGCCTTGTGTTTTCAGTGCGTTCAGCACATCTTGGGTGTGGGTACGGATGGCGGCGTGCAGTTCGTCCAGGGTCAGACCCTGCCAGGCGGCGGGCTTGAACTGGGCGGAGGGGTCGGTCCACGTGTCGCTGTAATGGAAGTCTATCATCAGGCGGTAACCCAACTGGTGGGCACGCCAAGCCTTGGCCAACACGTCGTCGCGGTTACACCAGCCGTCTTCCGGATTGACCCAGACGCGGAGGCGGATGGCGTTGAAGCCCAAGTCGCGCAGCAGGGTCATGCATTCGGTGTCGCGTCCGTCGGCATCGTAGAAGCGGATGCCCGCTGCTTCCATCTGCGTCAGCCAGCTTACGTCGGCTCCTTTGGCAAAGCCGCTCATGTCGTAGACGGGTTCTTCGGGGAAGACGGGCGTATCGTTGTCGTCATTGCAGGCGGCTGCCCCCAGGAGCAGCAAGCCTGATAGGAATAAATGTTTCAGTTTCATAGTCTGTTTGAATATCTTTTGGATGTTGATGAATGAGGAGGGCAGCGGCGTCCGGCACGCCTTGCGCCGCTGCCCCGGATATATAAAACCTATTGAAGCGTCAGGGTATACGTAGCTTGCACGAGGTCTACCGTCAGCAGGTAGGTTCCGGGTTCGCCGCTGAAGGGGATGTTGGGCACCCCGTCCGTGCCTTGGTAGAGCAGGATGCCGTCACCGCCGCCCAAGGTGTGGACCCAGGCTTCGTCCAGCACGATTTGGAAGCCCCAGGGCGTTTCGCCCGTGATGTCCACCGTGGCCGTGTAGACGCCCGGCGTGTCGGTGGCGGCCAGGGCGTGCAGGTCCCAGTTGTCGTTGAAGCCGCTGTAGTACACCGTCTGCACAGGTGTCAGGCTGTAGGTCAGGGCACTCAGCGACACGTTCATCAAGTAGAGGCCGGGGGTGGGGGCGGGCAGGTTGCTGCTGCTCTTGAAGAGGAGCGTGCCAGCGTAGGCATCGCCTTCGCCCAGGGCATAGAAGTCATTCCAGTTGTCGCGCTCGATGGCTATCTGGTAGCCCCACTCGGAGTTGACGTTGGCCACGCCGGCGTAGGCCTGGGTGGCGTTGTCGTAGATGCGCAGGTAGTTGTCGAAGTTCCAGCCTCCACTGCTCAAGTCGTCCACGCCGGGCAGGAAAATCAGCGGGGCGGCTTCTTCCTCCTCTTGGCTGCCGGCCTGTACGGTGGCTGTCCAGTGGGCGTTGTCGCTCAGGTCGATGATTAGCGTGCAGTCGCCCGTGGCGGGGATGTCTACGGTGATGTCGCCCGGCTGGTCGGTCAGGACAAGGGCGTCGCCCTCTTGGGCAAAGGCGATGGACGTGGGTCTTGCGGCGGCATCGTCGGTGGCACTGTTGCTGTCATACAGGCTGCCGTTGGCGGAAAGGCGGATGGTGGCCGTGCCTGTTTCGGTGGCCTGGAAGAGCAGCGTCCAGCGGTTGTTGGGACGGTCGAAGACGAGTTCGCCCGTGATGTCGCCCTCCAGCGTCAGGGCCGGAAGGGAGAGGGCGGTCCAGTATAGTTCATTCACGTCTGCCACCACATAGTAACAGCCGGCGGGGGTGGGGAACCAGCAGTTCCATTTGTTCTCGGCTTCGGACAGGGTGAAGGGGTTGCCGTCAATCGGGGCGGCTCCCCAGATGGTGCCATCGCCCTCTTGCAAGTAGAAGTTGTACCAACCCGTGGCCCCCATGAAGCCCTCATAATGGCCGTCGGACAGCGGCGAGTAGAGGCTCATCCCGGTGGGCATCTGCGAGCTGTCCAGCACGAAGAGGCGGCTCATGTCTATCAGGTAAGGCGTGACGCTGACGGCCACTGCGTTGGTGTAAACCGGCTCCATATTGGCCCCGGAGCGAGCGGCGAGGCGGAAGTAGATGTTGGAGGCCACATCGGGCTGCGCCCCCACGCTTTGGGCCAGGGCATTGAGCGTGGCACCAGTGTAGGCTTTGGAGTAGGAGGTCTCTGAGGTTTCGACCACGGAGGAGAAGTTCTCGTCGGCCGAGGCTTCTAGGCTCATGGTGAGTTGTCCGCCGGTGGCGGTCAGGTTGGGGTCGCTCACCACGAGGTTGTCTGTCGACCAGGCCAGAGACAAGACTATCTCGTCGCTGTGGTCCTGGGTCAGCACGATGCTCTCTTCCGAAGCTATCAGTTGCCCCGGTTCGATGCTGTTCAGGTATAGTTTGTCCTCGTCTTTCTCGCAAGCCGTCACCGTCAGGAGGGACAGCAGGCCGAGGAGGGAGTTTCTGATGATGGTTTTCATATCTGATGTGTATATGCTCGTTTATTATATATAATGGATAATGTAGTAAGATGCGGTCAATAGCCTTCGTTGTAGAGGTTAGGATTGGCCGTCAGCTCCGTGGAGGGGATGGGGTAATAGTTGAAGCGGTTGTCCACGGCCTGCCCGTCGCGTGAGCCGCCCTTCCATTGCCACAGATAGTCGGCGGTAGTGAATCGGTTGTAGCGGATGAGGTCGGTGCGGCGCACACACTCGGTGTAGAGTTCGCGGGCACGTTCATCCAGCAGGAAGTCCGTGGTCATTTGTGCCTCGACAATGTTGCCGGACGTGTCGCCGTAGGCCCGTTCACGCACCTGGTTGACATAGCCCAGGGCTTCGGTGCGGGTGGCACCCTGCCCGCCACGCACGATGGCTTCGGCCAACATCAGGTAGACATCGGCCAGACGGAAGACAGGATAATCCGTGCAGACCCCGTCCGAGGTGGTGTTGGAAGCGGCCTCGCCAGCATCGGTCAGGTTGGTCCACTTTACGGTGAGGTAGCCGTTGCTTTGGTCTTCCACCATATCGATGTCCAGCGTCTGTCCCTCGGTGAAGAACATGGCGCGGCGGTCGCCGTCGGAGAAGAGCGAAGGCAATGTGGGCCTCATGCGGAAGTTGCCCCAGCCGGAAACGGCCCCGTAGTCGGCGGGCACCTGGAAGTCGGAGGCGTTGTTGATGGCTCCGCATACCATGTAGGTGGTCGTTCCCCACGAGGTGGTGTGAGTGGCATCGACGGGAAAGGCGAAGATGATTTCGTTGGTGCGCAGTTGGTTGTCTGCATTGAACAGCTTGGCGTAGTCAGGCTCCAGGCTGTAGCCGGCTTCTATCACTTGGCGACAATAGGTGACGCAGTCCGTCCAGCGTGCCTCGCCGGTGTAGACTTCGGCGTTGAGGTAGAGGCGAGCCAGCAAGGCATAGGCGGCCTGTCGGCAGGCGCGACCGTATTCGCAGGCGGTGCGGTCCAGCAGGTCGGCATCGATGGCCAGCAACTCGTTCTCCACGTAGTCGAAGATTTGTGCCGAGGTGTAACGCGGTGGCACGTAGCTGCCCACGGGGTCGGCCTCGGTCACGAAGGGGACGTTGCGGAAGAGGTCCATCGCATGGCTATAGGCCAAGGCGCGGAGGAAGCGGGCTTCGGCGCGATAATGGCGGATTTCCTCTTGGTCGGCTTCGCTGAACGAGGCGATGCGGTCGTCCGTTGCGTTGCGCAGGAATTCGTTGCACAGGGCAATGTTGTAATAGATGCGGTAATACATGTCGGACACGATCAGGTCGTTGGCATCCCAGCTGAGGTAGGTCAGCCCGGTCATGTTGTCTCCGGCCAGCCAGGTGTAGACCACTTCGTCCGTTCCACACTCCTGCATGTTGAAATAGTTGCGCATGTAATCCCACCCCTTGTTGGTCGTGAGGTCGGCGTTGCCTCCGCCTTTCTCCTGGCCTGCGATGGTGAAGGCTACGTACAGTTTGCCGAGTACGGCTTTATAATTATCCACGCTGGTGTAGACCGTGGCCGATGTCTGTTCGATGTGGGGATACTGGTCCAAGTCGCCCACACAGGAGGTCGTCAGTAAGGCGCCGGCCGAGAGCAAGGCGCCGCAAAGGAAATGATATATCTTTTTCATCATTGATGTCTGTTTATATAAGGTTGATTCTAACTGTTTCTTCATCCGGATACCTTAAAAGTCGAAGCCCAAGGTAAGCGAATAGGTGCGAGGACGCGGATAGAACGAGGCATCCATACCGCTGGGCACTTCGGGGTCGGCGCCCGAATACTTGGTGATGCAGAACACGTTCTGTACCAGCAGGCTGGCACTGAGTCCGAACCAACGGCATACGCGTCCGAAGTTGTAGGACAAGGACAAGTTGTCCATCTTCAGGAAAGAGCCATTCTCCACGTAGTAGTCCGACAGATGCTGACGGCTTTGGAAACCGGTTTCCAGATAGCTGTGATGCAGGTTGTTCAGCTGGCTGGTGTTGTAGCTCATCGTCTCCCAAGCTCCGGTGTTCATCGCCATGCCGTTGTAGACGTAGTTGCCCACGTTGGCTCGCAGGCTGGTGCTCAGCGTCCATTTCTTGTAGCTGAGCGAAGTGCTGAAGCCGAAGATGAAGTCGGGCGCGGCAGACTTGTAACGGTAGCGGTCGTCGGTAGTGATGACTCCGTCGCCATTCAGGTCGGCGTATGCTCCTTCCACGGGACGGCCGGTCTTCTCGTCATACAGTTGCTTGTAGACGTAGAACATATAAGGTTCGTAACCTTCGCTCAACACTTGCACGCAGTGGCCGTCTATCCAGGCTCCGGCCTCGATGTTGGTGGCGGCTCCGCCTTCGACGAGCGAGAGGTTCTTCACTTTCATCTTCTGCCACGTCATGTTGAAGCTGATGTCCCAGTTCCAATCCTCGGTCTTGACCGGGGTGGCGTTGAGGCTTACCTCGATGCCTTGGCTGTCCACGTTGCCCACATTGGTCAGGATGCTCTTGTCGAAGTTTACGCCGGCAGGTGACGGCACGGTGGCCAGCAGGTCCTTGGTCTGTCGGGTATAGTAATCGAAGCTACCCGTGATGCGGTCGTCCAGGAAACCGAAGTCAAAGCCCGCGTTCCACGAGGTGGTGGTCTCCCACTTCAGGTCGGACACGTAGGCCTCGGGACGGAACGTGTGGTGATATTCCGTACCGAACATCGCTTCGGCACCCGTCTGGCTGATGGTGTAGACGGGCAGGTAGTTGTAGTTGCCGATGCCGTCCTGCTGACCGGTCACGCCGTAGCTGGCGCGCAGTTTCAAGTTGCTCAGCACGGGATTGTCCTGCAGGAAGTCTTCCTCGGTGACACGCCATCCCAGGGCCACGGAGGGGAAAGTACCCCAGCGATTGTCTGCACTGAAACGTGAGGTGCCGTCACGGCGCACGGTAGCCGTCAGCATATAGCGTGAGTCGTACGAATAGTTCAGACGGGCATAGTAAGATAGAAGCACGTGCCGTTGGTCGGAAGCGGCGATACTGCTCTGCGACACTCCCAGCGTATTGAATTCCTCGTAAGCCGGGCTGGTTGTCTTCCAGTATTGATAATCGTAGCCGACAGTGGCATCTACGTTGCTCTTCCAGCTTTCAAAGTACTTGTTGTAATTCAGGTAGGTGGTCAGCAGGCGGTTGATGTTCTTCTGAGGACCATATTCATAATCACGGCCGCCACTGGTGTTGAATTGGGCTGCCTCGGCCGGCACATAAACTTCACCTTGGCCTTTGGCGTAGTCATAGCCCAAGGTGGCGTGAAACTTCAGGTCGGGCAGGAAGTGCATCTTGTAGTCCACGTCGAAGTTGCCCACGAAACGGGACACACGGCTGGTGGACTTATATTGCCGGATGGCTCCCACGGGGTTCACCGTACCGCCGTTGACCAGTTGCCCCACGTTGTCCGTGGCTTCGGTATATCCGCCGAAGGTGTCCTGGCCGGAATAGACGGGCAGGGTGGGATTCCAGGTAGCAGCGTTCCAAATGGCATCGGTGTTGGCAAAGCGGTTGTTGTTCAGCGAACCCTTCACGTTGAGGGTCAGCTTCAGATGGTCATCGAAAAAGCTGGGCGAGAGCGAGACGCTGCCGGTCAGGCGCTTGGCCTTGTCGGTGTCCAGCAGTCCGTTCTGTGCATAATAGCCTATGGAAGCACGGATGGGGAAGTTCTCGGCTATGCTGCCGGACAGGCTCAGGTTGTTGTCCGTACCGTATGCCGGGCGATAGACCTCGTGGTTCCAGTCGGTGCGGGCCGTGCCGAGCAGGGCTTGTTGGGCCGGACTGCCCTGGGTGTTGACTACGTTGACAAATTCGTCATAAGACAGCATGTCCGTCAGGGCCGTCTTTGTTTGGATGGATTGCGTGGTGCTGAACGTGGCCTTCAACCGTCCGCTGCCGCCCTTCTTGGTGGTGATGATGATGACACCGTTCGAGGCACGCGAACCGTAGATGGCCGTGGAGGAAGCATCTTTCAGGATGGTCATGCTCTCGATATCGTTCGGGTTGATGAGCGAGAGGAAGTTGCCGCTGTTGCCGCTGATGCCACCCGTTTCCAAGGGTACGCCATCCAATACAATGAGCGGGTCGTTGGAGGCCGTCAGGGAGGCGCCGCCACGGATGCGGATGGTGCTGCCAGCTGTGGGCGAGCCACTGGTGCTCATGATTTGCACGCCGCTCACCTTGCCGTTGATGAGTTGCTCGGGCGAGGCTATCAGTCCGGCGTTGAAGTCATCGCTCTTCACGTTGGTCACCGAGCCGGTCAGGTCGCTCTTACGGGTGGTACCATAGCCGATGACCACTACGTCGCTCAGCATCTGCGCATCGGGTTGCAGTTTTACGAAAATCTTGCCATCGGCCGGTATGGGTACCGATACGGTGGTATAACCCACGTAAGAAATTTGCAGTTCTTTCACTTCGGCGGACACCTTCAGCACGAAGTTTCCATCCAAGTCGGTAATCACGCCGGTAGAAGTTCCCTTCACCATCACACTGGCTCCAATCAACGGCAAGTCGGTTTCATCCACGACCTGTCCCGATACCTCGCGTCCGCCTTGGGCCCATAGCGGGGAAGTCATTCCCAAGCAAACGATGCACAATAGGCAAAGGCACAGCCTTCGTGCTACGTTCGCACTTTGAAGTTTGTCTTTCATACGTAACATTTGGTTTTAGTTGAATAAATAAATGTATTAATAAGTAAAAGTAATCATAGGTATGTTGTCGCAGTATAGGAACTGCAAAGTTCCAGTGGCGTTGGAACTGGGTTCCAGTGGCGTTGGAACCGAGTTGTATGGCGGATGTAACACATGTCATTCCAGCCAGACTTCGCCCAACTCCAACAGGCTTTCCGTACCCGGAGCTTGCCGGGAGATGCGCAGCTCCAGGGTCTCGATGTCAGCAGCCCGTAGCGGGAAGGGCGTTTCCGGGTGGAAATACGGGTCGAGGAACGACGGGTAGGCTAAGGGAAGCAAAGCCGTGTCCGTCTGTTTTAAGGCTGAGAGCGGGATGCGCACCACGCCGTCCGCATCCGGTACGGGACAATCGGCCAGGTAAGTATAGCCCGTCGCGGTGACCACGCCCGCCTGCAACGTCTGCGGCATTGCGCCGAGGTGCAAGCACAGCGTCCGGCATTGGTCCAGCCGGGCGGCACGTCCCCGCAGGTCGTCCTTCACGTAGCGGCGGAGGAAGAAGGTTTCGCCCTCTGCCTTCGGGACGTAGGTGAGGCGGGTGGTCGGCTTCTCGGTCAGAGTCCGTGGCGCGGGCTGTACTTCTACCCGGCTCCATTCGGGCAGGACAAAGGTCTCTGCCGAAGAGGCGAAGGATGTGGCATCCAGCAGCAACAGGGGAGCATCGGGAGCCTGCACGGCGGTTTGGTAATACGTATAGTCCGTGTAGTCCCAGTCCAGCGGCTCGCGGGGCGTGCCTGAGGGGAAGGTCTGCTTCCGTCCCCCGGCATAGACCACGAGGTTGTAGCGGTAAACGCCCTGCGCCAGGTCTGTGGCGGGGATGGTGGCCTGCCACGTGTAACCGCCAGTGTATTGCATCCTGAGGTAAGGGTTTTTGTCGTTCCAGAAGGAGACGCGGTCGGTGTAGACCAGCACGGAGTCCGGTTGTATGGCTCCGGCGATAAAAGCGGTCAGAGGCATATCCTGTCCGGCATCGACACTGCGGAAAGGCTCGTGACGCACGATGAAGCCGTCTTCCGGAGCCAAAGCCGAAGCCGGTTCCACATATTCTCCCAGCACGATGTTCCGCCACGGGCTGTCTGCCGTCCACGGCTGGGATGGAGTCATGCCTTGACGTTGCAGCAGGTAAACGCCGGGGGTCAAGGACGGAATCATGCCCTCGGAGGCGGTATCGTGACGGCGGTTGCCGTCATTCAGGCCTGTCACGCTGAACTGTCTTCCCAAGTCGGGCAAGTTCACTGTCATATCCCAGGAGCGGCGCACGATTTGCATCGCTTTCTTGTCCAGCGAGGGCTTGGCAAAGGGGTCGGAGATCTGTGCTACATCGGGCATTACTTCCAGTCTCCAGATGCCTTCTTCCAGTTGATCCAGCCAGTAGAGTCCCGTGCCTTCATAACGGATGATGGCAGAATTTCCGCAGCCGGCGATGGCTTTCAACTGTTTGATATCCTTGGGTAGTGTGCGGGTGTGGTTGGAGTAATAAAACTTCTCCCCATCGTTCAGTTCGCTCAGGTCCTCGTTGTAGCTGACACGGAAGTCGTGGAAAATCGTGTCTGCCGGATAAGCGGGGAATTGTTCGCCGCGCTTCACGGACTTGGCCACCTCGGCGGCAATCATCAGGCCAATGGCCTTGCCGGGTGTATAGGCGGCGTTGAGATAATGGGTCTGGTACTCTGTGTTGTAGGCGGCCATGTCGATGGGGTCGTAGGCGAATTGCGTGATCCATTGGAATCCGGCGGAGCGGAACGTGCGAACCGTGGCGGGATACATATAACTGCCCAGTACATCGCCGGGATCGAATTCGTAAACTAATCGGGCTTTGGCAGAGAAGCCTTTCACATCAGAAAAAGGAATGTCATACCGTTCCACGGCGGGCAGGCAATTGCCTGTACGGGTTCGTCCGGACACCAGTCCCGTGGGATACCATTGGTAGGTCGTGCCTTGGATGTCTGTATTGAAATAGGCTTGGACTACCTGCCCATTGTGACTGACGTTGTAGAACACCGGCTTGCGGTTGCCGGCCCGTTTCAAGGCGTGAAGCATGCGTTCAATATAGGTTTGGGTCTCTTCCAATGTTCCGGCGTGGCACGGCTCATTGTTGATTTCAAAGCCCACGATGTAGGGGTCGTCTTTGTAACTTCGTCCGGTGTAAGCGTTGACGTGGCACACCAGTGCGGCGGCATAGCGTTCTTGCGCGGCTATGGCTTCGGGGTCTTGGTGGATGCTGCATTTGTCATAGAGATAAGAATAACCTCCTGTCGGCTCGTTCCGTTCGGGATAGCCGTTGCCGAAGTTGGTCTGCAGGGTGACAAGGATGCGCAGGCCGCGCTCCTCCAGTTTGGAGAACAGGTAGTCCAACAGGTCCAAATGTTCGTTTTCTTGCAGGTTGCCCTCGGCATCGGAAATCTCCACGTCCCATATATGGATACGGTAGGCATTGATGCCCAAGCGGGCCAGGTGGTAGACATCGCGGTCAATGGCCGCCTTGCGGTCCATCCCCAAATAGCCCATGGCCCGATAGGCGTGTGCAAAGGGCAAAGTGTAATTGACTCCGAAGAAAGACGCTTCGGTTTTCGTGTCCGACCAGCGCATCACTCCTTGTCTGTCCACATAGATGGTGGGTATGTTCTCGTTGGCTTGGGTCAACGGGATGATTGCCAACAGGCAACCCAGTAAAATAATGATTTGTCTCTTCATGCCATCAAATTTAATTGTTTCGCGATGGCAAAGGTAGGGACTGCCGCCGGTGTGTGAAAGCACAAATCGGACAGAAAAGGACAAAAAACGGACTAATACTGCTTGGGGGTGACCCCAAAAGCGGCCTGGAAGCACTTGGAGAAGTAGGAATGGTTGGAAAAACCGACCATGTACATCACCTCTGCCACGGTGAATTTGTGTTGCTTCAGCAGGATGGCCGCCTTTTTCATCCGGATGGACTTGATGTATTCCACAGGGGTCTGTCCGGTCAGTTGCTTGAGCTTGCGATACATCTGCTTGCTGCTGATGCCCGTCCATTCGCATAGGGCGTTGACATTCAGTTCGGCGTCCGCGATGTGCTCCTCTATCAGTTGGGTCACGTTGGCCAGGAATTGTTCATCGGGCGAGGTGACTTCCACATCTTTGGGTTGAGTGATAATCTCGAGACGGGCTTTGGTCTCGTAAGTCTGGTGGCTGGACAGCAGTTGTTCTACCCGTGATAGCAGGATGTCCGCTTCGAACGGCTTGGCGATAAAGGCATCAATATGCAGGCGGATGCTCTCCAGTTCGGTCTGTTTGTCAGCCTTGCCCGTCAGCAGGATGATGGGGACGGTCGAGGCCGGGACGTATTTCTTCAGTTGGCGCACCATCTCGAGGCCGTCCATCACGGGCATCATCATGTCGGTGATGATGAGGGCAGGAATCTCCTGGCGCACCATGTCGAGGGCGTCTTGGCCGTTGGCGGCCCGCAGGCAACGATAGCGAGTGTGTAGCACTTGACGGATGAAGTCTGCCGTGTCCGGGTCATCCTCTACTGCCAGCACCACCGGGGCATCGGGAGGCAGGGGCGGTTCTTCGTCTGCCGGGTGTGGTTCATCGGGAGTGGGAGCGGATGGCTGGAGGTCGGCAGGCACTGTTGGAGCAGGCATCTCCACTCCGGGCAAGGTGACGGTCACGGTAGTGCCGCCTCCCTCTGTGGATTGCAGCACCACGTTGCCGCCGTGCAGCTCGGTATAAGTCTTTACCAGGTACAATCCGATGCCTGTGCCTGTGGATTTGCCGGCCGTGCGGGATGACTGGAAGAAGCGTTGGAACACATAGGGCTGTTCTTGCTGGGGAATGCCCACGCCGGTGTCGGCCACAGAGATGCGGACCTCCTTGCCGTTCTCGCTGAGTGCGATTGAGAACGTCACCTCTCCACCGTCCGGCGTGTACTTCACGGCGTTGGAAAGCAGGTTGTCCAAAATGGACTCCAGTTTGACGGCATCCATCTGTAGGTAGAGGGCGGGACGCTCACTTCGGAATTCAAAATGCAGGGCCTTGCCTCGCGAGGTATCATCGGCATAGAGGTCGAAAAGATTGCGGGCGAACTGCACCAGTTCGACCTGCGACTGTATCAGCAGCAGGTTGCTGCCACTATCCACGCGGTGAATATCCAGCCCGCTGTGGATGAGCGAATTTAGTTTCATGGCGTTGCGCTGCACTTGTTCCAAGACTTGCCGTTCCAGTTTGTTGCGTACCTGCGGCAAGAGGCGGCTGACGGGGGCGATGATCATGCTGAGCGGTGTCTTCAGGTCGTGGGAAAGGTTGGTATAGAACTCCATTTTGGCCTGCGACTGCTCCAGAATTTGCTTTTTCTCCAGACGCACTAACTTTAGGTGGTTTTTTACACGAAAGAAGTTCACCGTCCAAGCAGCCAAGGCCAAGGCCAGCAGTCCATACACGGATATGGCCCAAGGGGCATAGTACCAGGGCGGGCGTATTTCTATGTCCAGTGTGTAGGGAGTCCCGTCGGGGCGGCCATAGTCATCCAGACGGTTGGCCACCAGACGATGGTGCCCGTAGGCCAGGTTGTTGAAGGTGATGCGGTTGGTGCCGGGTTGCAGGAGGGTCCAGCCATTTCCTGTACCATCCCAGCGATAGACGATGCGGCTCTTCTCTTCTGAAGAATAGGGCAGGTCGGACAATTCGAAAGCCAGGTTGCGCTGGTGGTGTTCCAGCCGCAGGCGGCGGGCATAGCGGATGCCGTTGTCGGCTTCGTCCGATGCGGGATGGTAAGGCTGATTGTTGACGTGCAGGGCGGTGAGGCGCAGGGGGCGATGCGGTTGTCCTTCCAGCAGCCGGGCGGGCGAGGCCACGGCAAAGCCATCCACCATGCCCAGGTAAAGTAGCCGGTCCGTCGGGTCGTAGTACAGGGACGTGAAACGTTGCTCGGCCACGTTCAGTCGACGCAGGGATGTGCCCTCGCGATCGGTGACCCAGAAACCGTCGGAGGTGGATATCCAGATGCGGTCCTCGGCTTCAGCCATGCAGAGCACTTCCTGGTGATTGCCGGTGCCGAAGGTCAGCGAATGGATGTGCCCGTTTTCGGGGGTGATGCGCATCACTCCTCCTTGGCTTCCTACCCAGATGTGCCCGTCCGTGCTGCATAGGAGGAAGGTGGGCACTTGTTCGCCATTGAGCACATCGGCGGCCACGTGGGTCACCTGGCCTGTGTGCGGGTCTATCTTTTCCAAACTGTTCACATTGTTGTAGAACAGGGTCCATACGTTTCCATCGCGGTCTTGCACCATCTGGTTGACGAAGAGGCCCGGCAGGCCGTTGTCCGTGGTGAACATCCGGCGGGCCATATGCACGCCGCTGTTCTCATTAAGCAACGCCCGTTTGTCCACCACGAAGATGCCGCCCAGGCAGGTGGCTATCCACAACTGGCTGTCTGAGTCCTCGAAGATGCCGTACACCCAGTTGGCGTTGTAGCGGCGGGTGCTGTCCACGATGTTATAGGCCACAAAGCGGTGCGTCTTGGCATCATAGCGATTCACGCCTCCGTCCGTTGCCACCCATAAAATGCCGTCGCGGTCCTCATAGAGCTGGCGGACGCGATTGTGTGACAAGGGATGGCGCACATCGCCCATCTTGTACCACTCGCTTCGTATGGTCTCTTCCGTATCTTGGTTGCCGGGGTACTGGAAGCGTATCAGGCCGTTGGTGCCACCGAACCAGTAATAGCCCTTACGGTCGCGCAACATGGCATAGAATCGGTTGCCTTCGCCCGTCCCCGTTATGGAGGCAATGGGGACCTGCAACAGAGCCGTCCGTCGCCTTGACAGGGAGATGCCGTAGTCGGTGCCCAGCCAGATGTTGCCGTCGCTGTCTTTCAGGATGGTCCAGACTATGTCGCTGGAGAGTGAATGCGGGTTGCGCGAGTCGTGCACGATGTGTTTCGGGCGATCGTTTCCATCGTCATGGACGTACAGCCCGTTGTCCGTCCCTGCCAGCAGATGTCTGTCATCGTCCAAGGCGAGTGATTTCACCGAATTGCCTCCGTAGCCTTCGACGACCACGGCTTTCCCGCCCGTCCGATGATCATACCGCAACAAGCCTCCTTCCATCCCTATCCATAGGCAACCGCGTTCTGGGTCTTCCAGCAGGGCATTGACAAAGCGATTGCTCTTGCCCTCCCACATAGGCAGTGGAACAGGCTCGTAGGTCGTTCCGCCGTCTGTCCGCAGTCGGCAGCAACCATCGTAGGTGCCCACGTAGAGGCATCCGTCCGAAGCGGTCAGCAGGGCATATACAGCTTGATGGGGTAATCCCTCGCTGACATCGGCCAGTTGCCCCGAAGCGGGGTCGTAGGCATAAAGCCCGTGCAGGGTTCCCAGCCACCAACGCCCGCCGAAGTGTGCCAAGGTGCGGATGTCTTTGGGAAAATCCGCCTTCGTCTCCACATATTCATCCTTGCGGTAATTGTAGACCAGCAGGCCATTGTCCGCACCGAGGTACAGGTGCGTGCTGTCCGCTACCGCGCCGCAATAGATGCGGGTGTTTTGCCGGGTGCCATACTCGAAGCATTGCTGTGCCGTGTAGCCATCGTAGCAGAACAGTCCCCGGTCCGACCCGGCCCAAAGCAACCCTTCCGTGTCTTGCACCAGGCAGGTGACCACGGCGGCCTGTGCACCCAGTCCCACGCGGTGAAACAACGTATAGTCCGGCAACAGTTCAGAGGCCCGGACCGATGCCGGAAGTCCGAGGCTCCAAGTGCCCAGAAGGAGGAGAAGGAAGTATGGAATAAGGTTTCGCATGGCTGTCTGTTTAAGTTTCGAGGCAAACGTACGAAAAAACTTTGGAATAACCTTGCATTGGTTAGGGAAATCTGCCTGCACAACTACCCCATCGGGTAGTGCGCGTTCCGTCCCGTTTCCCTACCTTTGCGGCGGAAAAAACAAGATGCCCGCTGCAACCGGGCGGCTTTGTTTCCCGTCTAATGAACGAATGGCTAAACTTATGTGTAGAATGAAATCAACCAAGAAGAAACTTCCTTTGTGGAAACGGGTGTTGCGGGTGGCGGGCATCGGGCTGTCCGTCCTTGTATTGGCTTTTACCGGACTGGTGGCTTACGCTTATTGGGTCTATAAGGAGCCGATGGCCCGGAGTTATTACCTGAGTGAACTGCCCCTGGCGCGGGAGCAGTTTGCCGACGACTTCGAGGAGATACACCGCACGGTGGTGGAGCATTATTCCCTCTATCGGCAGAAAGGCATGGATATGGATTCCCTGCATCGCGTCTACGCCGGACGGGTGGCGCAGGCACAGACCACCACGGACTATGGCAAACTGGTGATGGAGTACATAGCCGCCTTGCAGGCCGGGCACGCCAGCACGCCTTTTGCCGCGTATATGGTGCCCGACGAGCCTGTGGTTATCCACGACTCCCTGTTTGTGAGCAGACCAAGTGATTATTTGCGCCAATATGGTTTCCGGGACAAGGACTTGATTGTGGCCATTGATGGCCTGCCCCTGTCGCAGTGGGCTGAAGGACAGGAGAAGTTCATCTCTGCCTCCACCGCATCGGACAGGCGTTTCAGGGCATTGCGAAGCGCGTTTGACAGTCGTACGGACAGCTTGCGGCGTTATACGGTGTGGCGTGACGGGGACACGTTGCTGTTCGACTTGCCCTTGCGCCGCTTCGGTTATTTCCCGAAACGCCAGGGCAAGGCCGTTGAAGTGAAGGTGTTGCGGGACAGCATCGGCTATATGGCCATAAACACGATGATGTCGCCCGTGTTGGAAGAGTTTGAGGCGCAGTATCCGAAGGTGCGCCACTTGCCTTATCTGATTATAGACGTGCGTGCCAATGGTGGTGGCAACAGTGAAAACGGGCGGGCCATCTGCGAGCACTTCATCCGCCACGCACAGCCCCATTGCGTGACGCCGGATAGGACGATGGAGCCCACGGCGGATGCCTATCAAGGCAAGCTGTACCTGCTGACAGGCCTGGTCACATTCTCTGCGGCAGAGAGTTTCACGTTGGATATGAAGGAGAGCGGCAATGTCTGTGTGGTGGGCGAACCTACGGCAGGCGATACGGGCAACCGTCCGCGGAACTTCTCCACGTCGCACGAGGTCTGGTTCCGTATTCCCACCCGTGAGCCACGGAAGTCCCCGCAAGGTTTCCCGATGGAAGGCGTGAATATTCCTCCTCATTACGTGGTGCATCAGACGGTGGGGGATTTTATGCGGGACAAGGATACGCAACTGGAGTATGTGTTGGGGATGATTGCGGGGAAGTGAGCATTGAGGGCGTTTTCTCACAACTACCCCATCGGGTAGTGCATGCCCCGTTTCGTCTCTTTACCTTTGCGGCAGAAAACAATAAAAACTGATTACTATGAATGGATTTAGATTAAAGGCAGCTTTTGTAGCCCTGTTATTAAGTGTATCGTGTTTGGCAGCGGAAAGGTATTCTTTTCAAGTTGTTCGGCAAGGCACCGGCCGGCAAGCCGTAGTGTTCATCCCCGGCTTCGCCTGTTCCGGGGAGGTTTGGCAAGAAACGGTGGAAGCTATTAAGGACAGTTGTACGTGCTATGTGCTTACGATGCCCGGTTTTGCCGGTGTGGCTCCCGAAGCGTACCCTTCCTTTGAGGGATGGAAGCAGCAAATCATCCGTTTCATCGAGGAGGAACATTTGGAGAAGCCCGTGCTGGTGGGGCATAGTATGGGCGGAGGATTGGCATTGGCTGTGGCGGCCGACCGTTCGGACTTATTGAAAAGTGTGGTTGTGGTAGATGCCTTGCCCTGTCTGTCGGCCTTGTATAACCCCGGTTTCCAAAGCCAGGCGGAAGTGGACTGTACAGGCATTGTGCAGCAGCTGATGGCGCAAGACGATGCGCAATTTGCCCGTCAGCAACGCCTGAGCGCGGCCAACCTGACCACGGACTCCCTGCTGTGCGAACGGCTGGTGCAATGGGGCACGAGTTCCGACAGGCGGACGTATGCACAGATGTATTGCGATTATTCCAACATCGACATGCGTCCGATGCTGGGGCGGGTCAAGGTGCCTGCCTTGGTTCTGCTGGAATTTTCTTTCCAACGAATGGCTCCGATGGTGGAAGAACAATTCAAAGAACTGCGGACCGTACGCTTAGAATACGCCACCCAAGGGCTTCATTTCATCATGCGGGATGATTGGGATTGGTTTATCAGGCAGTTCAAAGGTTTCTTGATGTACAACAGCGGTGAGTAGATAGGAATAGCACATGTTCCATTTGGGAACACATGGATACCTTCTATCTATCAGGACAATTCTCGTCTACATCGCCTTTCTAAATCAGCCCCAGATTGGCCGCGATGCCCACAGCCTCAGTGATGTTTTCCGCCTGCAGCTTCTCGAAGACATTCTTCTTGTGATACTTCACGGTATTGGCGTCGATGAAGAGGGCGGCACCTATCTCGGCGTTAGAGAGGCCCTTGACAGAGAGTTGCAGGATGTCCCGCTCGCGTTCATTCAGTATCAGCGGAGGCTGTTTGCGCCAGCGGCGGGCGGTGAAGGAATAGACGTGGCGGTCTCCGGTGGCCTTGTCCGTGATGAGGACATCGCCCGCCTGGGGAGTGGGCGACAGGGACACGACGCACAGGGCCAGCCAGATGTCGCCCTGCGGACTGAGCAAGATGGGCGTCAGCTTGTGGTGGACGAGGTGCGTGTGGCGGTCGGTGGTGCGGATGTGGAAATCGTACTCGATGATGAAGTCCGTCCGCTTCTCCACCGGCTGGGCGTAGTAGAAGCGGAAGCCCGCCTCATTGATGTCCAGCAAGGTCTGTAGCTCTTCCGGCGGCACTACCTCGAAATAGAAGGCATAGCCTAATCTTCGCACCTCCTCCGGCATCCGCCCGCAGAGGAAGAGCGGATTGGGCGACACGTAGAGGAAGTCGCGGCGGTTGTAGTCGATGAGGTAAAGGCTGTGGTTGGTGCTGCGCGACAGGGCGTCGGCCATAGCCACGTAGGGCGCAGTGAGGGCGTAATCCTCGTCGGGGATTTGCATCCGACGGGAAATGGGGGAGAAGAATGGAGTGGTGTCCTGTGTCATAAGCGCTTGCTTTTAGGCGGCAAAGGTAAGGCTTTTTTGCGGATATGCCATCAAAGGCGTATCTTTGTGCTCGTAACCAATCCTATCAACGTATGACCGGAAAGTACAAGCGTAAAATCAGGCGCGGCATAGTCCTGCCGTTACAGCAATTCATCAATCGGGAGAAATCGGCCGGCGTGGTGCTGGGCATCAGCATCGTGGTAGCCCTGGTGTTGGCCAATTCGCCTTGGAGCGAAGACTACTTCCACCTGTTCGAGCACAAACTGGGCTTCTTCTTCGACGGGGAGACGTATCTTTATCATTCCCTCCATCATTGGATCAACGACGGGCTGATGTCGATGTTCTTCTTCGTGGTGGGCCTGGAGTTGAAGCGCGAGTTCATCGGGGGCGAACTGTCCGACCCGCGCAATACCGTCCTGCCCATCGGGGCGGCCGTGGCGGGGATGCTGGTGCCTGCCCTCATCTATACCTTGCTGAACGGGGGCACGCCTGCCGCCGGGGGCTGGGGCATACCGATGGCCACGGACATCGCCTTCTCGCTCGCCATCATCTACCTCCTGGGCGACCGTGTCCCCTTGGCCGCAAAGGTGTTCCTCACCACGCTGGCCATTGTGGACGACCTCGGGGCGGTGGTGGTCATAGCCTTGTTCTATACGTCGGAGATTTCCCTGATTAACTTGGCCGTGGGCGTGATTATCCTGCTGGTGATGTGGGGCGCGAACAAGATGGGCGTCAAGAATGTCCTATTCTACGGCCTGCTGGGCATTGGCGGCGTATGGGTGGCCTTTCTGATGTCGGGCATACATGCTACGATAGCCGCCGTGCTAGCCGCCTTCGTCATTCCTGCTGATGCCCGCCTAAGCGAGGCCAATTACCTGAGCCGCGCCGCCCGGCACCTCCGCCGATTCGGACGGATGCAGCCCAACGGCATTTCCACCTTGGCGCACGAGCAACTGGAGGTCATTGCCCGGATGAAGAGCGATACACGCGACGCCATCCCGCCCTCGCAACGGCTGGAGCACGCGATGCACCCGTTCGTGTCGTTCGTGGTGATGCCCATCTTCGCCTTGGCCAATGCGGGGGTGTCGTTTGCCGGACTGGACGCCTCGCTGGTCTTCTCCACGAATGTGGCGTTGGGCGTGGCCTTGGGCCTGTTGCTGGGCAAACCGTTGGGCATTCTGCTTTCCACGTGGGTGCTGGTTCGCCTTGGGGCGGCTCCCCTGCCGGAGGGGCTGACGTGGCGGCGCGTCGTGGGGCTGGGGTTTCTGGCCTCCATCGGCTTCACGATGTCAATGTTCATCTCCACCCTGGCCTTTACGGACGACACGATGCTGCTCCAAGCCAAGTTGGGCATCTTCGGGGCGTCCATCCTGGGCGGGGCCATCGGGTATCGGCTGCTGAAGCGATAAGATAAATATGAGGCGCGGATTACGCGGATTCCACGGACTATCTTCTATGATTCTTCCGTGTTATCCGCGTAATCCGCGCCTAAATTATATCCCTTGCCGAATCAGAACAGGAATCGTATCACGTCATTCAGGTTCGCCCAGATGAGCAAGGCGAAGAGCAGGAACATGCCCACCATCTGCGCCCGCTCCATGAACTTGTCGCTGGGCTTGCGTCGCGCCACAATCTCGTAGATGAGGAAGAGCACGTGCCCGCCGTCCAATGCCGGGATGGGCAGGATGTTCATGAAGGCCAGGATGATGCTGAGGAAGGCCGTCATATACCAGAACTGGTGCCAGTCCCACGTGGCGGGGAAGATGCTGCCGATAGCCCCGAATCCGCCCAGTTGTTTGGCCCCCTCCTTGGAGAAGAGGTACTTCATCTGCCCCACGTATCCCTCCAGCGTCTCCACGCCCAGCTTGATGCCGGCGGGGAAGGAGGCGAAGAAGCCATAGTCCTTCTGCACCACGGGTAACAGGCGGTCTGTCTGTCCCACGGCATAGACGCCCATCGTGAAGGCGGTGTCCACGCTGAGGCTTACGGTGTCCGTCACCCCTTGGCGCACATAGGTCAACCGGATGTGGCGGAGTGCCTGGGAGAGGCTGTCTGAGGGAGCGGCGGCCAACGTCTGGCGGCGTTGCTCCATTTCGGCACGGAAGTCCAGATAAGCAATGTTGCGTCCGTCCAGTTGGGTGATGCTGTCGCCCGGTTGGAGTCCGGCCAATTGGGCAGGGCTTTGTGCGGCCAGGCTATCCAGCACGAAGGGGATGCGGAAGTCGGCGAAGCGGGTGCTGTCGGCCAGCAACTTATCCATCAATCCATCGGGGATGTAGACCGAAGTCTCCTTGCCCTCGCGCAAGACGGTGACCTGACGGGCATCCACGATACCCATCAGCAGGTCGGCTCCCATCCGTTCGAAGGGCACTCCGTCGGCACTGACGAGCACGTCGCCGTCCTGGAAGCCTACCTGGTGCATCGTCTCGTTGAAGTCCATACCCAGCGGTGCCTTCTGTACGGGGATGTACGTATCGCCCCAGGCAAAGAGAATCATCGAGTAGATGAACAAGGCCAGCAAGAAGTTGAACAACACGCCGCCTATCATAATGAGCAGCCGTTGCCACGCGGGCTTCGAGCGGAACTCCCACGGCTGGGGCGGTTGCTTCATTTGCTCCAAGTCCATCGACTCGTCTATCATACCGCTGATTTTCACGTATCCGCCCAGGGGCAGCCAGCCGACGGCATATTCCGTCTCGCTCCGCTTGGGCTTGAACTTGAAGAGGGTAAACCAGGGGTCGAAGAAGAGGCAGAACTTTTCCACCCGCGTCTTGAACAGCCTGGCAAAGAGAAAGTGCCCCATCTCGTGGATAATCACCAGGAGCGACAGGCTCAGCACGAGCTGGAGGGCACGAATCAAGAATGTTTCCATTTGCGTTTACTATTGGTTTTACGAATTGATTATTTCTTCCGCCACGCGCCGCGCCTCGGCATCCGTCTGCACATAGTCTTCGTACGTGGGCTTGGCGATGAACGATACCTTCTCCATCGTGCGCTCAATGACATCGCTCATACCGAGGAAAGACACGCGGTCTTCCAAGAAGGCACGTACACAGACCTCGTTGGCGGCATTGACGATACACGGCATATTACCGCCCCGATGCAGGGCCTCATACGCCAAACCGAGGTTGCGGAAGCGTGTGGTGTCGGGCTGCTCGAACGTCAGGCTTGCACACGTGGCGAAGTCCAATCGGGGGAAGGATGCCCGGACACGCTCGGGATAGCTGAAAGCGTACTGGATGGGCAGGCGCATATCCGGCATTCCCAGTTGCGCCTTGATGGCTCCGTCCTCGAACTGCACCATTGAGTGGATGACCGACTGCGGATGCACCACCACCTCTATCTGGTCGGGGCGCACGCCGAAGAGCCACTTCGCTTCAATCACCTCGAACCCCTTGTTCATCATCGAGGCGGAGTCGATGGTGATCTTCGCACCCATCTGCCACGTGGGGTGATGCAGGGCCTGCTCCTTGGTCACGGCGGCCAGTTGCTCGCGGGTATAGGTGCGGAAGGGGCCTCCGGATGCAGTCAGGATGACCTTCTCTATCGGATTGCCCACCTCACCCGCCAAGCATTGGAAGACGGCGGAGTGCTCGGAGTCCACTGGAAGGATGGGCGTGCCGTTCACCCGCGCCAAGTCGTTGATGAGGTCGCCCGCCACCACCAGCGTCTCCTTGTTGGCCAAGGCGATGGTCTTGCGGGCACGAATGGCGTTGATGGTCGGTTTCAATCCGGCATATCCCACC
This sequence comes from Candidatus Bacteroides pullicola, assembly GCA_019115825.1. Lineage (GTDB taxonomy): Bacteria > Bacteroidota > Bacteroidia > Bacteroidales > Bacteroidaceae > Bacteroides > Bacteroides pullicola. The sequence continues at coordinate 8,679 of DXCV01000066.1, read as the reverse complement.
ATAGCGGTCAATACAATGTCGATGGGTTGCTCCTGTACGATTTGGCACAGGGCATCTTCGCCTGCATAAACCTTGATGGGGAGGTCGGCCAGAGCCTCCTTCAGTTGGGGGTATTTCGATTCGTTGGCTATCACCACGGCCTCGGGTTGGAATTTCCGCGCCTGGGCTATCAGCTCGTCCACACGGTTGTTGGCGGTCAGCACATAGGCTTCGTAGCGGTCGGGGTGCTCCTCGATGACTTGCAAGGCTTGGGTGCCGATGGAGCCGGTGGATCCGAGTATGGCTATTTGTTTCTTCATATATACCTTATATTATATATAATGTGTCTTAGAATACAATGAATTGTTCGGCATTGACCGCCTTTCCCCGGTGCCAAAGCTCGAAGTGCAGGTGGGGGCCTGTGGTCAGCGTGCCGGTGTTGCCCACCAGGGCGATGGCTTCGCCTCCCTTCACCGCATCGCCCTCGGCCTTGAGCAGAGAGCCGCAATGCTTGTAGACGGACACGAAGTCCTGGCGGTGCTGGACAACGATGACATACCCCGTCTCTGCCGTGTAGGTACTCATCAAGACCGTGCCGTCCAAGGTGGCCAATACGCTCTCGCCGGGATTGGCGGCAATGTCCGTGCCGAAGTGCTTGCCCTCGGCATCGAAGGGAGCGGACACCATACCGCGTGTAGGCAGGTAGAAGATGAGGCCGTCGGCATCGGTGCGGGCGGCGATGTTCGTCAGGTTGTATTTCTCGGCTTCCTCATACTTCTTGCGGAAGTCGGCTTCGCGCTGGGTGCGCTCCATCAGGGAGTCTTCGCGCAGGAGAGTGAGCGAATCCATACTCTGCACGGTATCGGTCTTGATGTCTCCGCGGAAGATGTCCTGGATGTTCATCACGTAGAGATTCTGCCGCTCCAACACTTGCAGGAGGGAGTCGGCGCGCAAGGCGTTGTTCACCACCTGTTCGCGCACTTCGCTGTTCATATAGCCCGGCAAGTAGTTGCGCAGCGGGGTGAAAGATACAATCAATGCGGCCACGACAAACAGCCCCAGCAACGTGAAGAGCAGGATGGAGATGCCGTTCAGCTTGGACACATAGAGACTGGCCACCTCCTCCAACGTATTTTCGTTGGTGATGGTCAGCCGGTACTTGAACTTGATGTCCTTCCAAAACGGCTTCCGGTTTTTTTTCTTCTTCGTTGTTGTTGCCATATCTCTGTGTTATGTTTCTTCTGCTTCGTCCAAGTCAATCAATCCTTCGGGCAGGCGAACAGTAATGACACGATGCTTGGTGTCGATGTCCAGGATAAACTCCTCGCGGGCGGGCATCAAAAGTTCCTCTCCTGCACGGTCAATGATGAAGAGCGTATTGGGGGTGGAGGTGTCCACATCGGCGACTTCGCCCAGATGTCCGTGCACGGTGTCCTCCACGCGGAAGCCGATGAAGAAATCCCACGATAGTTCGCCCGGCTCGGCCTCCTCCGCGTGCTTCACGGGGAAGTACACGGGAGTATTGGTAAACGCACGGGCTTGCTCCTGCGTGTCTACGCCTTCGAGCTTCATCAGGGCGGTGGTATCCGAACGGAAGCGGTAGCTCTCGATGAAGAAAGGCACCAGGATGCCGTTCATGGGGCACACCACATACTCCGCCTCCACGCGGTCGAAGATGTCGTCCGTGAAGGTGAACTGCAACTCGCCGCTGATACCGTGCGGTTTGTTGAACATACCTATCTTATATACTTCCTCCGGTCGTATCATATCCGTGTGATTCTTGCGCCGATGGCGTTCAGTCGCTGTTCGATGTCCTGATAGCCGCGGTCAATCTGCTCGATGTTGTGGATGCGGCTGATGCCGTCCGCGCTCATCGCGGCGATGAGCAGGGCGATACCTGCGCGGATGTCCGGCGACGTCATATTTCCACCCCGCAGACGGAAGCCATGGTCGTGGCCGATGACTACGGCGCGGTGCGGGTCGCAGAGGATAATCTGTGCGCCCATGTCGATGAGTTTGTCCACGAAAAACAGGCGGCTCTCGAACATCTTCTGATGGATGAGCACGCTGCCTTGCGCCTGGGTGGCCACCACGAGCATCACGCTCAGCAGGTCGGGCGTTAATCCCGGCCAAGGCGCGTCGGCGATGGTCATGATGGAGCCGTCCATGAACGACTCGATGCGGTAGTGCTCCTGGGCAGGCACGTAAATATCATCTCCCCGTTGTTCGAGGCGGATGCCCAATCGGCGGAAGCTCTCGGGGATGATGCCCAGGTCGGGGTAGGACACATCCTTGATGGTCAGCTCACTGCGGGTCATAGCGGCCATACCGATGAAGCTGCCCACCTCGATCATATCCGGCAGGATGGTGTGCTCCGCGCCGTGCAGGGACTCCACACCGTCGATGGTCAGGAGATTGGAGGCGATGCCTGAAATCTTGGCTCCCATGCGACTCAGGAGGTGGCAGAGTTGCTGCACATAGGGTTCGCACGCGGCGTTGTAGATGACGGTGCGTCCCTCGGCGAGTACCGCCGCCATGATGATGTTGGCCGTACCGGTGACGGAGGCCTCGTCCAGCAGCATGTAGGTGCCGCGCAGACGCTCGGCTTCTATCTCATACGCGTGGCGGTCGGCATTGTAGTTGAAGTTGGCGCCCAATTTCTGGATGCCGATGAAGTGCGTGTCCAGCCTTCTGCGGCCAATCTTGTCGCCTCCCGGCTTGGAGATGACAGCTTTTCCGAAGCGGGAAATCAGCGGGCCGACCAGCATCACCGAGCCGCGCAGACTGGCACATGTTTTCAGGAAAGCGTCACTTTGCAGATAGCTCAAGTCCACGTCTGCGGCTTGGAAACGATAGGTGTCGGGGCTTTCCTTGGACACCTGAACGCCCATGTCGCGCAGTAGCTGTATGAGGTTGTTCACGTCGAGGATGTCGGGCACATTACGCACCACCACCTCATCCTGCGTGAGCAGCGTGGCGCAGATAATCTGCAACGCCTCGTTCTTGGCGCCCTGTGGACGTATTTCCCCGCCCAGCTTGTGTCCTCCTTCGATGATGAATGATGCCATAGGCCGTCAGTATTTCCCGCCTTTCTTGTTGCGGTTGTTGTTATTGCGATTGTTGTTGTTGCGGTTGTTGTTGGAGTAATTGCCTTTGACGGGGCGGCAATAGCGGTTGATGCGCTCGTCCATCACGCGGAGGATGTCGGGCGTGACTTGCAGGCGCCCCTCGGACAGCTCGGCCAGGTCGTCAGCAATCTTGCGGTCGTCCACGGTGTCCTTATTCCATGTCATGTAGTCCTTCTTCATGTGGTTGCAGATGAGGGCCGTGAGCTGGAGTTTCTCCTCACCTTCGGGCATTTCGCAGGCTTTCTCGATGAGCTCCTCCAGCGAACGTCCGTAGTGGCGGTAGCGTATCCTGGTGTGCGGATAGGGGATAGGGTCTGGCTTGGCATCCAGACGCTCCTTGCGCATGATTTCGTAGGGATAGTCGATGTCCAGCTTGAAGTCGGACATGATGGCCAGGTGATCCCACAATTTGTGCTTGAAGTCAGGCACGTCGCGCAGGTGAGGGAACATATTGCCCATGATGTTGATGATGGTGTTGGCGCAACGCTGGCGCTCGGCGCGATCGGGGATGGATACCGCATAATCTACCATGTTTTGGATGCTGCGACCGTACTCTGGCAGGGACATCCGCTTTTGTTGGGTGTTGTATTGCATATATTTTAATTAAGAATTAAGAATGAAGAATGAAGAATGGATGGATAAACCGGGGGAAATTCTTCATTTTGCGCGAAGCGCGATTCTTCATTCTTCATTAAACAAGCTTCTTTGGTTTTCCCGCCACGAACTCCTTCAGATAGAAAGGTTCGAAATAGGCCACGTCCTCAAAGCTACCTTGCGCCATGGCTTTTTCCGCCAAGGGAAACATCATTGAGGCGAGCGGGCGGATGTTGTCGATGAAGCGGGCGTTGGGGTGCGTGATTTTCGCCTTGCACTTGTCCGCCCCGTCCCCGAAGAAATAGACGGGCTGCCTGTCCAGAAATTCGGCGTACGAATGTTCGTCCACGATGTCGGCTCCGATGGGGCGCACAGGGTGCAGGGCGCGGTCGTAGATGGCGGCATAGACCTCCATGCGGCGCGCGTCTATCATCGGGCAGAGCAGGGCATCGTCCGGCAGTTCTTCGTGGTAGAGCAAGACAGGCACGCACATCACTTCCAAGGTGGGCAGGCCGATGAGTTTCAGGTTACGACCGTAGCATACGCCTTTGGCCATGGACACGCCGATGCGGAGCCCCGTGTAGGAGCCCGGCCCGCAACTGACGGCCACGGCATCCAGCGGGATGGCATGGCTGTCGGCAAAGGAAAGGGCTTCGTCCACAAACACGCCCAGCAGGGTGGAGTGGGAGGGGCCTTTCAATTCTTCTTTCCGGAAAATGTTCTGTCCGTCTTCACTCACGGCCACCGAACAGGCCGTGGTGGAAGTCTCAATATGTAAGATGCAAGACATAGTTATATCATTATATTACCTTCGCGAAACAAAGGGGCGGTCAAAAGTCTGCAAAACCGACGTCTTTCCTTCGCGTTTCCATTGTTTCAGCTTACAAAAGTACGGGATTATTTTCATTAATTAAAATAATCGTGTAATTTTGCGCAAAACTTAAGAAGCATTATGATACAATCCATGACGGGCTATGGCAAATCGGCCGTGGAAATGCCCGATAAACGAATCAATGTCGAGATAAAATCGCTCAATAGCAAAGCACTGGATTTGTCCGCCCGCATCGCGCCCCAATACCGCGAGAAGGAGATGGAAATCCGCGCCGAGATAGCCCGTGCCCTGGAGCGCGGCAAGGTGGACTTCAGCCTCTGGATAGAGAAGAAGGAAGGCGCCGACCTGGCCACGCCCATCGACCAAAGCCTGGCGAAGGCGTATTATGACCGCATCCGCGAGATTTCCCAAGCCACGGGCATCCCCGAACCTGCCGACTGGTTCTCCACCCTGCTCCGCCTGCCCGACGTGCTGGCCAAGAACGAGATGCAGGAACTGACGGACGAGGAATGGACCGTGGCCCATCAGGCCGTGGAGCAAGCCATCGGGGCATTGGTGGACTTCCGCAAGCAGGAAGGCGCCGCGCTGGAGAAGAAGTTCCGCGAGAAGATTGCCAACATCTCCGCCCTCCTGGCCGAGGTGGAGCCATACGAGCTGGAGCGCGTGGGCAAAATCAAAGACCGCATCACCGAGGCGCTGGAGAAGACGCTGAGCGTGGATTATGACCAAAACCGCCTGGAGCAGGAGCTGATTTATTACATTGAGAAACTGGACATCAACGAGGAAAAGCAACGCCTGGCCAACCACCTGCGCTACTTCGTCGAGACGCTGGAGGGCGGACACGGCCAAGGCAAGAAGCTGGGATTCATCGCCCAGGAGATGGGACGCGAAATCAATACCCTCGGCAGCAAGTCCAACCACGCCGAAATGCAAAAGATTGTCGTGCGCATGAAAGATGAGCTGGAGCAAATCAAGGAACAAGTGTTGAACGTAATGTAATCAGAATATGAGCAAGTTAATCATCTTTTCCGCCCCCTCCGGCTCTGGCAAGAGCACGATTATTAATTATCTCTTGACTCAACCTCAGTTGAGACTGGCCTTCTCCATCTCCGCCACTAGCCGCGCGCCACGCGGCACGGAGCGCGATGGCGTGGAATATTTCTTCCTCACGCCCGACGAGTTCCGCCGACGTATCGAGGCAGGCGAGTTCTTGGAGTATGAGGAGGTGTATAAAGACCGCTTTTACGGCACGTTGAAATCTCAGGTGGAGAAGCAACTTCAGGAGGGAGAGAATGTCATCTTCGATGTGGACGTGGTGGGCGGATGCAATATCAAGCATTTTTACGGCGACCGCGCCCTGTCCGTCTTCATCCAGCCGCCTTCGATAGAAGAGCTGCGCAAGCGTCTCGAAGGACGGGGTACGGATGCACAAGATGTCATCGAGAGCCGTCTGGCCAAGGCTGCTTACGAGTTGACTTTCGCGCCGAAATTCGACCGCGTCATCATCAATGACGACCTGGAGAAGGCCAAGGCCGAGGCGTTGCAGGTCATCACGGAGTTCTTGAACGAAGACTGAATTTAGGTATGAAAAGAGATTATAGCGGAAAAAACTTCAGCCGCAAGATGAACAAGGGCTTGCTGATAGCCAATGCCATCGTGTTCCTTTTTGCGGCTGCTGCCTTGGGCGTGGCGATATATCATGAGGAAGTGGTAATCTCTATTGCCATGACATTGGTGATGGTGGCTTCGGCGGGCAATGTCATCATGAGCTGGCTTCGCTTGAAAGGCAAGAAGTTATGAGAATAGGACTGTTCAGCGGGTCGTTCAATCCCATCCACATCGGACACCTGGCGTTGGCCAACTGGCTTTGCGCGTTCGATGAGGTGGACGAGGTGTGGTTTGTCGTGTCTCCCCGCAATCCGTTCAAGGAAGGACAGGAACTGATGGACGATCAGTTGCGCCTACGCTTGGTGCGTCTGGCCATCGGCGATTATCCGTGCTTCCGCGCCTCGGACGTGGAGTTTGGCTTGACGCGACCGTCTTACACCATCCACACACTGGACAAACTCAGGGAAGAGTATCCCGCGCATGAGTTTCACCTCATTATCGGGTCGGACAACTGGGCAGGTTTCCCCCGTTGGCGCGAGGCGGAGCGCATCCTGGCTGAGCATCATCTGCTCATCTATCCCCGCCCGGGTTATCCTGTGGAGGCTTCTGCCTTGCCTCCCCACGTCCGCCTGACGCAGGCGCCGGTGTTGGATGTCAGCTCCACCTTCATCCGCCAAGCTTTGGCCGAGGGACGCGACGTGCGCTATTTCCTTCATCCGGCGGTGTGGGAAGCTTTATTATTTTTAAACACAAACTTTGAGCATACTTCGCAAAAAAAAGAGTAATTTTGCGCCCTGATAATTATCATCACACATAATACGACGTATGGAACTGGATGTATTAACCGCAATCTCTCCGATTGACGGCCGATATAGGGGTAAGACGGATGTCTTGGCCTCTTATTTCTCAGAATTTGCACTCATCAAATACCGGGTGCGTGTGGAAGTAGAGTACTTCATTGCCTTGTGCGAGTTGCCTTTACCCCAGTTGGAAGGCGTGGATAAAGGCGTGTTCGAGACGTTGCGCGACATTTACCGCAATTTTTCCGAAGCCGATGCCGCACGCATCAAGGAGATTGAGAGCGTCACCAATCACGACGTGAAGGCCGTGGAGTATTTCCTGAAAGAACAGTTTGACAAGATGGGAGGCATGGAGCCTTACAAGGAGTTCATCCACTTCGGATTGACTTCGCAGGATATCAATAACACCTCCGTCCCCCTTTCGGTCAAAGAAGCCTTGGAACAAGCCTATTATCCTAAGTTGGAGGAACTTATCGCTCAGTTGGAGACCTATGCTGAAGAGTGGGCAAATATCCCAATGCTGGCCAAGACGCACGGACAACCAGCTTCGCCTACCCGTCTGGGTAAGGAGATTCAGGTCTTTGCTTATCGCTTGAAGCGCCAGTTGGCTTCGCTCAAATCATGTCCGTTGACGGCCAAGTTTGGCGGGGCTACGGGCAACTACAACGCTCATCATGTGGCTTATCCTGCATTCGACTGGAAGGCGTTCGGCAACAAGTTCGTGGCTGAGAAGCTCGGCTTGGAGCGTGAGGAATATACCACGCAGATTTCCAATTATGACAACCTCTCCGCCGTGTTCGATGCCTTGAAGCGCATCAATACCATCATGATTGACATGAATCGCGACTTCTGGCAATATATCTCGATGGAGTATTTCAAACAGAAAATCAAAGCCGGCGAGGTAGGCTCCAGCGCCATGCCCCATAAGGTGAACCCCATCGACTTTGAGAATGCCGAGGGCAATCTGGGCGTGGCCAATGCCTTGCTGAACCATTTGGCTGTGAAACTCCCGGTATCGCGCCTTCAACGCGACTTGACGGACTCCACCGTGTTGCGCAATGTAGGCGTGCCTTTCGGCCATATCCTCATTGCCATCCAAAGCTCGCTCAAGGGATTGCGCAAGCTTCTGCTGAACGAGCCGGCCATCTACCGCGATTTGGACAATTGCTGGAGCGTGGTGGCCGAAGCTATCCAAACCATCCTGCGTCGTGAGGGCTATCCGCATCCTTACGAAGCCTTGAAGGCGTTGACGCGAACCAACCAAGCCATCACCGAGGCTTCCATTAAGGACTTCATCGAAGGCTTGAATGTCAGCGAAGATGTCAAGGCGGAGTTGCGGGTTATCACGCCGCACAATTACACAGGTATGTAAACTTATAATTCTCATTTTTTTATAAACAAGGCCGTGAGGCCATTAGCTGAATAGAACAATGACAACAGAAAACGAAAACTGGCAGGGTGCTTTCTCTTCATCGGAGAGCACCGGCGCCAACCATGAGGGGAATCAAACGAACAAAGAAACCGGCTACACGCGTGTAGCCTATAACCGTGACGGCAATGCTCGCCCGTATCGTCCGCGCTTCAATCCGAACGCCGAGAATGCCGGACGTTCGCAACGCGCTTATTCGAGCGACCGTCCGTATCGTCCGCGCTTCAATCCGAACGCCGAGAATGGCGAGCGTCCGCAGCGCCCTTATAATCAAGAACGTTCCTACAACCAGGAGCGTCCCTACAACCA
>DXCV01000065.1 GCA_019115825.1 Candidatus Bacteroides pullicola | reverse complement strand
ATGGTGCGTCCGCCGGCATACTTCCGTTGCAGTTCCATCGCCTTCTGATAGAAAGCCAGGGGGCGCATCAGCGTCTCGCCGCCGTGCCAGGTGAAGAGCACCTGCGGCATGGTCTGCGCGCCGATATATTCCCGGATGAACTTCTCCAGCAGCGCGTCGCTCATCACGTGCTTGGGGTTGTCCTGATACAGCTTGCTCTTTTCCAGGTAATAACAGTAGTCGCAAGCCAGGTTGCAAAGGGCGCCTGCGGGCTTCAGCATGACGTAGAGCGGGCGGGCAAAAGGGGCGTAGGTTGTGGGCATATCGTTATTAATTAATGGTGTAATGGCGGCAAAGATAGCCTTTTCCCGGCAAATCCCAGCCGATGCGGTTCATTTCTTGCATGAATTCTCAAAGGATAGCACTATCTATTTGACAGAAAAGGCTATCTTTGCCAGCAAAACACTTATTTATGATGAAAAACAACTTACCGAACTTGCTTTTTTGCATCCTGTTTCTCCAGATTTGCACCCTGCTCCGGGGACAGGAGAAAAATACTCACTCCGGAATGGCTACCGATTTCGATTTCGGTGTCACCGAACTGGAAACCAATTATGCCGGTTTTCCCAGCAAAGTGACAGAGGCCAACCGAACAGAATACGAAGCCTTGAAGGCCCGTTGCCGCAAGGAAGTAGTCGAAGAGAACCGGAAACCTTGGGAAGCCTTAGGCGAACTGTATGCCTGGTTCGACGATTTCCACCTGCGGGTAGGCGGGTTTTCAGACCCCTATATGCAGAAAGAAGTCCCCTCGTATGAAACGATGGAAGACTATGACCCATTGCCAACCTGCCGGAAAGTCACCGACCGCACCTTCTTGATTCGTTTTCCATCTTGTGGAGGCGATGACCCTACGCCGGAATGGGTGGAAGAATCCATCAAGGCCTACCAGGCATCGGGATGCGAGAACCTGATTATCGACATCCGCGGAAACGGGGGAGGCACGGATGGCATCTTCAGGCCTTATACGAAACTGCTGTACGACCGGGAAACCCGGGTGGACGGCGCGGAAATACGCAATACACCCGCACATATCGCCTGGATAGAGGACATTGAAGTGGATTGGGTGCAACAATTGGAGGATACCATGAAAGCATCGGAAGACGAATTCGTCCTCATGACTCCCCGCTGGATAGAAATATCTTACGACAGCATCTCTCCGCTACCCCGCCGGGCTGCCCTCATCATCGATGCAGAGGTGGCCAGTGCCGGCGAACAAATGGTGCTGACGTTGCGTGCTTGCAGCGGGCGCACCACTGTTTACGGGCGGGACAATACGATGGGCTGCCTGGATTACTCCAACTGCCGTACGGTTAATCTACCCCAGTCCGGCATCACACTGTCCGTCCCTATGACCCGTTCCTGCCGTCTGCCCGAACGGGGCATTGACTCTACCGGCATCGCGCCCGATGTGCGCATTCCCCTCCCGTTGCCTACGATACTCACGGACAATGTGGACGAGTGGACGGAATGGGTAGCGGCAGAATTGGAAAGCTACCTCCGCCCATCTCTATAATTCCCACTGCAAATCATTAACTGATTCAACCTACTTACTTCAACTGACCTATACCCTCAGCTGTCAGTTGAATATAGTATGATGTGCAGAGTGGAACGTGCTTCCTCTCCACTTCTCCTCCACTTCCTCCCCAATTCCTCTCCACTATTTCCCCAATCTCATGAATGGGAGATGTAAGGGTGGAAACACGAGTGGGAAACGGGAGAATGTTGGCGATGAATTATCATTTAGAAATGCACAAATTCATCCCGCGCAAAGTATAATATGCTAAATTACCATAAGGCAACTTTACCGGCTATTCCCAAATCAAGAGTAGCCGTTGCGATGCCCAATGCCTTAAATACCCGGCTCATAGTCGGAATGCTTATGCTGTACCCTCTTTCCATGCGGGATATTTGAGCCTTTTGCACTCCGATACGCTCTCCTAACTCTTCCTGCGTGAGGTTTTGCTTGAGGCGTGCGTTCCTTATAGCCTCGCCGATTCTATAAGCATATAAGGCATCTTCCACCTTGCGGTCGAAATCATCCCGCTCAGGAGTCCCTTTCTTCCCTATAATCTCATCTGTCACCTCCTCTAATGAGTAGAGCTTCATGTTTCCTACCTGTTTCATACCTTATATTTTTTTAAGTTCAAAGTATTACTTCATGATTGCCTCTGCCCGTGCAATCTCTTTTTTCGGTGTCTTTTGAGTTTTCTTTATAATCCCGTGGGTGGCTACTACCAAAGTCTGCGCATCCGTGTCCCAAAAGGCAAACAGGCGGTATGCTGTCCCATTGTACAAGGTACGGAATTCCCATATTTCGGAGTTTTCCAGCTTTTTGAAGAATTCGCTGTTTTTTTCGCCTCCTGCAACCCTCCAAGTGTTGTATAATATCTTTTTTCGTGCTTGCTCTGGCAGGCTCCGGAGAAAAACCTTTGCTTCTTCTAATAACGCAAGTTGGAATGCAGCCATATCTTTAACTTAAATGCCTTCGTGTGCAAAGATAGCCATAAGTTTCTTAAACACGAAACATCTTTATATATTTCTGCCTGTCCTGAATGAAAGCGCCTATTATGATTGATATTTACTTCCTACTCACCCTTTCGGGTGATGGGAAAGTGGGTGTTTGACGGGCTAAAGTAGGTATTTACGGAAACCACAAAAAAGAGGGCGTATCCAAACAGATATGCCCTCTTCCAGTTATTTCAGTTGATTTCCAATCAGAACCCGATGTATTCCATCGTCTTGTTCACCAGCATGCCGTCCTGAGCCTTGAGGTCGAACTTCACATCCTTCTTCGCTTTCAGGCGGATAGTGAAGAGGACGCTGTCGCCCTGCAAGGTCTTGCGGTCGCCGATATTCACAAAGGTGGGATAGAGCGCCTTCACGCCGTTGGTGTGCAGGCGGTCGTTCGTCAGGTTGCGCATCTCGCCCACCGCACCTGCTTCGATGCCGGCAAACTCATAGGCTGTAGCATCGTAGGGCAGGGCAAAGCTGAGGGCATTGACCCCGTTCAATCCCTGTCCACGCACCACGATGTCGATGGTCTCGCCCGCCTTGTAGGACTTCTTGGCGATGCTCAACATCACGGTGCCTTGCAAGGTGTCGGGGCGCTGCGGCGCAATGCCTCCTTCCAGACGAGTGGCCACGGTAGAGATGTCATAGGCATCAATCAAACCGTTGCGGTTCAAGTCGCCGTTGCTGATGTAACCCTCGAAGTCGGCATCGCCCTGGCGCAGACCCGTATAGTTGGTGTAAGACGTCAGGTCGTTCTCGTCCACCAGACGGTCGTGGTTGATGTCGCCGGGCAAGTAGCTCTCTGTCTCAGGTACCTTGAAGATGTAGAGTTCGCGGCCTGAGCCGAAGTTGCCCACGGCCTCGGTGACGTGCAGGCGGACATAGCGTGCGGTAGGCTGCTCGCTGAAGGTGAACGTCTTCACGCTGTTGTCACGCTTCCACTCGAAGGTACCGGCTTCAGTCCAGTTCTGCTTGTCCATGCTGTAGCTGACGGTGCCCTTCAGCAGGGTGCCGTTGCCTGCATTGTCGCGCGGCACATACTGGAACTTGTCCAACTGGCAGACAGCGTGCAGGTCAGCCACGAGGTCGAAGGGCACGGACGAGGCATCATACGACGTGTGCCACAGTTCGCCCTCCTCGAAGTCGAAGAGGCGGCGCAGCGAGCCACCCTGGTTGCGGATGCTGGTGGTGCCTGTAATGCCACGGATGGCAAACTCCAGCGGGTCGGACTTGGTGGTGGCGGCGAAGGCCGTCCAGTCTGAATATCCGTCCTTGTTGACGGCACGTATCTGGAAGTTGTAGTCCGTCTCAGGACGCAGATCCTCGAACAGCAGTTCGGTGTCGCGGATGGTGCTGTATGTCATGCTGTCGAACAGGATTTCGTAGTAGTCGGCGTTGTCTACCGCTGCCCACGTGGGTTTCAGCGTGTAGGCAGTGATGTCGGCGGCGTCTACTGCGGCGGTCGGCGCAGCGAGCGTACCCGTGCCTGCAAGCAGGCTTGCAGGCTCGAAGGAGTAACCGTCAACGGTCACCACGGTAGCGGCAGCGGTGACATCGGTCTTGGCCAGCTTCACGCGCAGTTGCGGATTCTTGGTGATGACCTTCTCTGCAAAGGGTGTGCCCGGCGTGGCGAAACGGTTCAGGTTGGGTGCTTCCTCGTAGAAGAAGACGTTCTCGCCCTTTTGGAAAGCCTCCAAGGAAGCCACTTCCGTCAGTTTCACTTTCTTGCTGCCGATGCGGGCTGTCACCTTCTTGGGCTGAGCCGTGACATTGACGCGCAGTTCGGTGGACTTCTCCTTGACCATGCCTTCGAAGGTGCCCTCCGTGGGATGGATGGTGATGGTCACACGGCCTTTCTCGTCCACCTGCGACTCGATGTAGGTGCGGGCAAAGGCTTCCTCCGTGCGATAAGCCTCGGTGGTACCGTCGTCGTCATATTCGTTGAAGGCACTGTAACCGTCGGGATACAGCTCGTAGATGCGCAGGGATTGGTCTATCTCGTGCACGTTGTTGTTCGGATTGGCCAAGGGTATGATAGCGCCGCTCTTGACGAACACGGGCAGCTTCCACAGCGGGGCGTCGTAGTTATTGATGATGCGTCCGCCCTCATAGCGGTCGCCGTTGAAGTAGTCTATCCACGTGCCTTTGGGCAGGTAGATGCCGTTGCGCACGTCGTTGCCCTCCTCGTCGGCCTTGGTAGCTTGGTAGATGGGAGCCACCAGAAAATATGGACCGTAGAGATATTCATACTGCGTGGCCTTGCCCCAGGTGTAGCGGTTGGGGTATTCCAAGAAGAGGGCACGCATCATGGGCAGTCCGTCCACCGCCTCGCGGGCGATGCTGTACGTGTAGGGCATCAGCTCGGACTTCAACTTCAGGTACCAGCGGTTGATGGAAGTAGCCGGCTCGCCCAAGGCGTGGGGATACTTCTCGTTGGCGCCCCAACCGTCCATGTTAAGCTGCATAGGCGTGAAAGTCTTCCACTGGAAGTCGCGTGTGTTGACCACGAGGTTCTTTCCGCCGAAGATGCCGTCCATGTCCGACGTGATATTGGGGTTGCCCGACAGGCCGGAGCCGATGTAGGTGGGGATATGGAAGCGGATGTATTCCCAGTTGCCGCCCGTCTGGTCGCCCGACCAGATGCCCGCATAGCGTTGCGTGCCTGCCCAGCCGTCCAGGCTGATGATGAAGGGACGGGCATTGTTGCCATAGTAGGTCATGATCTGTGCCACGTCGGTGATGCCGTTCAATCCGAAGGAGTATCCGGCACCTACCCAGGCTACGTCCGTCTTGAGCACACGCACACCGGCGTCGCGCACTTCCTTCACGATGTCGCGTTGCAGCAACGGCTCCACACCTTCCTTAGGATGGAGATCGGACTGCGTCCAAAGACCGATTTCCACGCCATTTTGGCGGGCATAGTCCGTCAGAGTCTTCAGATTTTGTACATTACCGTCCAAGCTACCGGTCTGTCCATAACCGGCACCATAGCCGTCGTTAGGCAAGAGCCAACCCAGCGGCATGTCGTGCGCCTTGTAACGGTCGATGACGGCGCGGGCAGAGAACTGGTAGTTCTGCTTCTCGCCGTTCAGCGATTCCTTGATGCCTCCATTGTCTTTTTGACTTTCCTTGTAACGCTTGCCGTCCTCGAAGAGGATGCCTTTCTCGTCTTCCTTCCAATAGTCACGGTTGTAGGCGTTCAGGTGGCCTTCGTAGAAGCCGAACTTGGGCAACAGTACGGGATTTCCTGTCAGTTGGTAATAGTCGTTCAGCAGGGCGACGGGTTGCTCGTCCACCATGACGAAGAGGTCCAAGTAGTCTGTCCGGTGGCTCAACGTCACAAGCTTCTGTTGCTTCCGGCCAAAGTCATATTCACCTTGGGCAAAGGTGTACCACAGGATGCCGTAGCCGGCCGTGGACCAGTAGAACGGATTAGGCGAAGCCACGCCGCCGTCCGTCCAGCTGTTCTGGTTCTCGATAGCAATGGTTTTTCCTTTGTGGGAGAAGCGGCCGTTCTGCACGCCGCCGCCATAGAAGTATTCCTGCGGCTGTTCCTTCAGCGTCAGGGTCACTTGCTTCTTGTCGAAAGTGGCGGGAGCGGCTTCTTCCAGCACGGTGCGGCCCGTCTGAAGGTCTTTCACGCTCATCAGGGTCGTGTTCTTATCAAATGTCACCAGGATGCGGTCTGTGCCGACAGAGATATGGCCTGCCTCCTGCCCGATTTGCAACGGGCTGACGTCCTTGCGCGGCTGGTCTACCAGGATTTGCGCTTCAGGATGGGCCACGGGGTCGCGCAGGATGCCGCCTTTCGGATCATGGAACAGGCGGAAAATGTTGTTGCCGTAGAAGTCTAACGTCAGGCGTTGTTGGTTGGAGTAGATGATTTCCACAGTTGTGGGATTAAGGGGTACGACATCCACGATGCGGATGCCTTGCGTTGCTTCGGTTGTGCTTCCTGCCGGCGAGGCGGAAACAGCATATACGTTGCCGCACACCAGCGATGCAGACAATAACAAGGCGGACGGAAACAGTCGCCAAGTCTTGCCGGAGATAGTGATTCTGTTCATAAGGTATATAAAGGCATATAAAGTAAAAAAAGAGGAACCCGGATGAATCTGAGTCCCTCTCTTTATCATATTGTATAATCTAACTTTCTATTAGAGCTTCGGACCGGCAGCAACCAAAGCCTTACCGGCTTCGTTGCCTTCGAACTTAGCGAAGTTCTTGATGAAGCGGCCAGCCAGGTCTTTAGCCTTCTCTTCCCACTTGCAAGCGCAGTCGTAAGTGTCGCGAGGATCGAGGATCTTCGGATCTACGCCCGGCAATTCAGTCGGAACCACGAAGTTGAAGTACGGGATGGTCTTCGTCGGAGCCTTGTCGATGGAACCGTCCAGGATAGCGTCGATGATACCACGAGTGTCGCGGATAGAGATACGCTTGCCGGTGCCGTTCCAACCGGTGTTCACCAAGTAAGCCTTAGCGCCCACCTTGTTCATCTTCTTAACCAGCTCTTCGGCATACTTCGTCGGATGCAAGCTCAAGAAAGCAGCGCCGAAGCAAGCGGAGAACGTCGGAGTCGGTTCCGTGATGCCACGCTCCGTACCGGCCAACTTAGCCGTGAAGCCGGACAGGAAGTAGTACTGAGCCTGCTGGTCGTCCAAGATGGATACGGGAGGCAGTACGCCGAAGGCATCGGCAGACAGGAAGATTACCTGATGAGCGTGAGGACCCTTGGAAACGGGCTTCACGATGTTGTTGATGTGGTAGATAGGATAAGATACGCGGGTGTTCTCCGTAACGCTCTTGTCAGCGAAGTCGATAACACCGTTGGCGTCAACCGTTACGTTCTCCAGCAGAGCGTCGCGCTTGATGGCGTTGTAGATATCGGGCTCGCTCTCCTTGTCGAGGTTGATAACCTTGGCATAGCAGCCGCCCTCGTAGTTGAACACGCCTTCGTCGTCCCAGCCGTGTTCGTCGTCGCCGATGAGCAGACGCTTCGGGTCAGTGGACAGCGTAGTCTTACCCGTGCCGGACAGACCGAAGAAGATAGCCGTGTCGGTACCCTCCATGTTGGTGTTGGCAGAGCAGTGCATGGAAGCGATGCCACGCAGCGGGTTCAGGTAGTTCATGATGGAGAAGATACCCTTCTTCATCTCACCGCCGTACCACGTGTTCAGGATAACCTGCTCGTTAGTCTTCAGGTTGAACACCGTAGCCGTCTCAGAGTTCAGGCCCAGTTCCTTGTAGTTCTCAACCTTAGCCTTGGCAGCGTTGAAAGAAACGAAATCGGGCTCGCCATAGTTGGCCAGTTCCTCTTCCGTCGGACGGATGAACATGTTCTTCACGAAGTGAGCCTGCCATGCCACTTCCATGATGAAGCGCACTTTCAGACGAGTAGCGGGGTTAGCGCCGCAGAACGTATCCATCACGAACAGACGCTTGCCGCTCAGCTGCTTCACAGCCTTAGCCTTCAAGTCAGCCCAAGCCTCTTCAGAGCAGGGCTTGTTGTCGTTCTTATATTCATCAGAAGTCCACCATACAGTGTCCTTGCTGGCTTCATTATATACAAAGAATTTGTCCTTAGGCGAACGACCCGTGTAGATACCGGTCATCACGTTTACGGCGCCGAGCTCCGTAACCTGGCCTTTCTCATAGCCTTCCAAACCAGCCTTGGTCTCTTCTTCGAACAATACTTCGTAAGACGGGTTGTGGAGAATCTCCTTCACGTCTACGATACCATACTTGCTTAAATCTAAATTTGCCATTTTCTTTAAGTTTTTAAATTGGTATTTGGTTGATGATTTTTCTTAACTTTCCGCTTTTCGCCTGCAAAAGTAGCATTTTTCTGCTTACGGCAATGCCCTATCCCATACTTTTTTCTGTAATAAAATGCTCTTTTATATATCCGTAACACTATCTGCAAAGTGAATGTGGCAAATTGGCTATCAACTGCTCACTCGTCTGCGGACGGCTGATTCTCTTCCAAGAACTGCATCAGGCTGTCCCTCCGCGCCAAAGCAGCTTGCGAGCCTTCTTGCTCCAACAGCTTTATCTCCTCTTGGATTTTCTCATAAATGACAATCTTTTCTTCACGCAGGGAGTCGCGCCATTGCCGTTTCTGATTGAAGGTCTCCAACAGGCGGGCTTCCTCATACACCCGGATGGCTCCTTCGACATCCCCTTGGTCCAACTTGTCCAAAGCCTGTTTGTCCAACTCATCCAACATATCCCGGTTGATGCGGGCAAAGCGGTCGCAGAAAGACTCCAACCGAGCCATGGCACTCTGCAACTGACGGTTGGCGTCCACCATCTTGGCCAGATATTCTTTCTCTTGCAGTTTATGCTCAGCCAAGGCACGTTCCAGTTCCCCTAACTTCTCTTGATACAGGCGGCGGTAACGGTCCTCGCCCAGCTTGTAATACCTGCGCCGACTCTCCTCCAAAGCTCCCTTAGGACACATGACCACTACAAAAGGAGTGGTGGCTGACAAGTTCCACAGTTCCACATCTTTCAGATTGACCAATTCATAGCCGGGCTTGTCAATCTGGATGGTACGCACCTGGTCTCCCTCCTTGTGAGTGGCAAAATGCAAATTGAATTGCCCACGGCTGTCCGAAGTTGCAGGCGCCGCACCGGATACCAACAAAGAGACCTGCGCCAACGGCTGCTTGCCTGAGTTCTGCAACAGCGCAAGCCCCTTTTGGACAAGCTGTGCGGAAAGGGATGCACAACTCAGGGAAAATACGACGAATAAAAGGATTAATCTTCTATCCATAATGCCTCTATGACCTGTTGATTGATTTCCATCTCCGGCAAATCCGGATACCTCCCCACGATTTCAATGGCTTTGTCCAAGACCGCACGCTTTGTTTTTCTGTCCGTTACAACTGTCCCATGATGACGATACATGGCGTAAAGCACAGTTGCCAACTGTTCCACGTAGGACACATCATCAAACCAAACCTTTTCCGTATCTTCTTCTTGGATGAGAGCCAGCATCTCCAGCATCATTTCCTCACAAAACGGCAAATCCTTGCCCAACGCAGCATTGAGATTAATATAAATCCAATATATATCGAATGCTATCCTGGGAGCCAAAACCTGAGGATGTGCACGCAGGAAGTCCACAGCAAGCCGTGAAAGCTCCACGATTTGTTTCTCCGTCATTCCGGGCACACAGAGCATCAACGCATGCAACGCCGATAAGGTTGTCCTTGTCAAAAAGGGTAAGTCTTTTGAAATCTGATAGGACTCGAAAAAATAAGGGATAGCAGCCTCATACTCTTCCGCCAGATATAGGTTTTGTCCTACGGCTGTCAGATTTTGCGCCAACAAAGGCCGGAAAAGCACAGGATTCAGAGCCTCATTTTCTTCCACTACCATACGGCAGGAATCTGCATACGTCATGCTCGGCTCCGTTTGACCAAAATTGGCATAAATGACAGACAAACCATTATAAATTCCAGCCTTCAACTGGGCAATTTTAATTTTTTCTTTCTCATCTGCCCAATCCAACATCTCCAAAGCCAAAGAGCCAAAGGTAACCGCACCCTGCAAAATATCATCTTTCTTTTGGCGGTATTGCACTGCAAAATCATTTGTAGCGCCCAAAAGGTCAGTGGTGTAAAAAGCGAACTGGTATACATATTTCTCAGGCTGCAGTTGCACAGCCTTGGTAGCATACTTCAACCCTTCTGCCAAGACCTCGAACGCATTGATGCTCATTTCCGAAGCATCCCAGAAACGCCCCTCATTCAGCGCATAAGTGGCATATGCCATATTGAAATAAGCGTCATTCTTATAATCCTCCTGGGTCACCAATTCTTCATAGATGCCCCCCGCTTTGGCCAAATAAGACTGACTTTGCTTCAGCTCGCCTGTATAGGTGGTTATCATGCCCAGTCCCGAATACAATTCAGCCCGCTGCAATGGGTCCGTAGTATGCCGCAAAGCCCGCAGCAGCCAAGGCTTGGCCTCCTCAAACAGCAAGAGCTGACCGGTGAGAAACTCAGCATACTCGTAAGCATAGGATGCATTCGTGGTGTCGCTCCAAGCAATGGCTTCATAGATGTCCCGCGCTTTCCCGATGTTTTCTTCGCCGCCGGCAAAAAGGCAGATGTCCGCATTCAGACGTAGGGACGGCAGCATGGACTCCAACTCCTGTTCCGCCTGGATTTCTTTCACTTCCAAGCCTTGATATATACGGACCAATTGCGCTTTCTCATACAAGGACAGCGCTTCATCCACTTTCCCTTGCTCCACCAAGGCCAATGCCCGGACGCTCATCCGGTCCAAATCATCCCGGTTATAGCAGGCCATGGCGTAGGCATAATCTTCGAGCTGCGCCATGGTCTTCTGATAGGCTTCTGAAATCTCATTCAGCCGGGCATTGTACTGCTCCACGCTCAACCGGTTTTGTTTCAGTTGCTCTTCCAACTTGTGGCAAGCCTCGGCATAGCGAGCCATATTGTGGCTCTTTCCTATTTCGTAATATTTCTCTTGCGCGGAGGCCAATGTTCCTTTGGGGCACATCACGACGGGAAGCGTGCGCGAGGAGGAGACGGTCCAGCGTTTCAAAGCCTGCTCGTTGACCAACTCATACCCCTCTTTATAGACCTCGTCCAACAGCAGCAGCTGTCCGGGTCTGGCTTTGTTGAAGTGCAAGCTGAAATTCCCCTGCACGTCACTACTGGCGGGGACAGCTCCCATGGCCTTCACTTGCACTCCGGACAGAGGTTTACGCCCGGAGTTTTGCAAGGTCACTTTTCCCGCCTGACGCATCTGTGCACAGACCGGAAGCTCCGCCTGCAAAAGGCACAGAAGAAGTAAACAAACCCTAAAAACCGCTCGCATCATGACAGCCCTCCTTATCCCTTATTTCTTCAACACAATGTTCCAAGGCACATTAGGCATCACCGGTCCCGTGAAAGTCCACCGCTGATAACCGGGTTTGAAAGCACTCAGCAACTGCTCTTCCGCCTGTTTCTCCAAAGGAATCTCCAAACGGAAATTGCCGGCAGCGTCGCTTTGCACGGTCAAATCCTGCGTGCTCAGCGCCACTCCGGACAACGGATTTCCAGCCTCATCGACCACCGAACCATAGATAATCCCCAAATCATTGTTCCTACGGATGGGCAGCACCAGCTCGGGAGCTATGGAGACCGTGGTATCCACCTGTTCATACCCGTCTGCCTCGAAGCGAATGTGCGCATCCGTACCCTTGTACTTGGCATGTATGCCCTTGATGAAAGCCTCCCGATGCCGCTCATCCAACGGGAAAGTCTGCTTCTCCCCTTCCCCATACTGCACCTCCAACACCCCTTGGCGGAAAGGCAAAGCCGCGATGCTACGCGCAGGATCTTCTTGGATGGTAATCGTCATATCCATATCGCTATAATAATGGAAAGCAGCAAAGCCCAGTCCCACCAGCAGCAAAGGCAACAACAGATAGAACAGCACATATTTGGTAGCCTTCCGCGGATTGAAATGATCGGGAACAATGTAACCGCTGTTTTCCAGGAGCTGCAACTGCTTCTCCATCTTGTTCCACAACTCGGCATAGTCAGCATAAGTATCACAAAAATGCCCGTAGTTTTGCTCCGAGAACGACTTGAAGTCCGCCAGTTCCGGACTTTGCTGCCGGGTCTCCTTATAGAAGATAAAGATACGCGGCCGATGGTGTCTGCTTTGCCTGAACACCTCCTTGGCTATTTCCAATTCATGCAGGGTGTACTTCCCCAACTTCGTATGGAACAAGAACAACACGATGTCGCACTTGCGGATATAAGCATCATAACGGTCCTGCAAGAAGCGCTCGTGCAGGGAACTCTCAAAATCCTTCCACGTCTTCTGCACGAAGAGGATATCCCGCTCCGCATAGATTTTGTTCTTCTCTGCAAAAAACAGATCCAACTGAGTCTTGTCTTCATCCAACTCTGCCGATGAAGCAATAAAAACATGTACCTTTTTCATTATATCTTGTGTTAAAGCCCGGCGGGCGGTAAATGAACTACTCTATCTTATGTTATTTTATCTACTTCAAGTGCAAAGTTATGAAATTTGAATGTAAAAAACAGTGCAGAACCTTATTAAACACATATCGCAAGCTTCGTTTTCTCTTATACACCACCCATACCTCCTTCTTATTTCTCCCATTCATGAGATTGGGGAAATAGTGGAGAGGAATTGGGGAGGAAGTGGGGAGGTAGTGGAGGGGTATGTCCATTAAACGCGGATTTACCACTTCATCAGCTTCTTCAGATAAGCCGTCAGTTCATTCGCCGTCTTCTGCTGTTGGCGCATGGACGGATGCCAGCTGGCTCCGTAGCCCAGTTCGCCCGTTTGCGGGGAGAGGTCGAAGCGGTAGATTTCCGTGTCGCCTGCCTGTCGGCGTTCTGCGGCTACCGTGTCCAAGGCACGCTTGACGTCTTCCAACGCCTTTCCGTTCATCATGGGGCCGGTCAGCAGCACGATTTTGGCTTGCGGATAGGTGTCGCGCAGATGGGCGATGAAGTCGCGGTAGGCCTGTTGCATCAGGTCGAAGTCGTAGCGGTTCTCGCTCGTGTCGTTCGTGCCCAGGTTGAGGCACACCACATCGGGCGTGTAGAGGCTGTGGTCCCACAATTCGCTCGGGTCGGTGAACATCACTTGCTCGTACATGGCCGGCATGCAGTCCTTGCTGCCCGTGGCCGGCGAGCCGTAGTTGCGGTACACGCCGATGCCCGACCGGGCTACCACCAGATGCTGGGCGTTCAAGGCGCGTGCCGTGCGGGCGGCGTAGGTATAGAAATGGTTCTCTGTCTCGTAAGTGAATGGGTCGTTCCTGTCGTCCGATTCCACACCATAGCCGCAGGTGATGGAGTTGCCGATGAACTCGATGCGTCGTTCGGGCAACGTCGGAGTTTGGGCCAGGGTGCATCCCTCGTCCACGTAGAAGCCTTTGAACACCGGCTTCAGTTCATAGCCCTCCAGGATGTACATCACCCGGACGCGGTGTATACCCTGGGGCAGACTCTCGGCGAGCGTCAGGATGGAGTCCGTTTCGGTGAAGCTGATGCGGTAGGGGAGTTGGTCGTCAATCTCCACCATGAAGTCCCCGCTGCCCGGCTTGGCCTGCATCCGGAGCGAAGTCCCCTCGAAGTTGGCGAAGATGCTGACGCCGGGATAAGTGAAGGTGACGGCCTTGGGGAAGCGGTGGCTGATGCGTCCCATGTAGGCGAGGCGTGCATCGTCGGCGGGGATAAACGTGGAAGAACCGTTGGTGGTCGATTGGGCGGACAATGCCGCGGTGCCGGCAAACATGGCCAGCAGCAAGCTGCCAAAAGCTTGGGTCATGAATTTGTGTCTTTTCATTGTTGTATAGTTTTGTGCAAAGGTAGTAAACTTTGTCTGTCTTTGTGGAGATTGGTATCCATTTTTATGGCCCGTAAGGTTGGCAGTAAAGGGTGCATTGCTTATATTTGCGCCCATAAACCCCTAAAAGAGAAACGGAAATGAAGAAATTGTTTATGGCAGCCCTGTTGGGCGGAGCAAGCCTCTTGTGTCTGGGCTCGTGCGAACAGAAGAGCCGCGTGGACGAACTGAAAGAGTTTGTCGAGAAAGTGCAGGAAGAAGGCAGCAGCTACACCGAGAAGCAATGGGAAGAAGTGAATGACGAGTTCAGCAAGCTGCTGGACAAGCTGAACGAGTATGAGGACATGACGCCCGAGGAACTCCAGGAGGTGGCCAAACTGCAAGGCGAGTTTGCCGCCAAGGCGTTCAAGGAGCAGGCAGGCAAGGCCATGGAGAAGGCCGGTGCCGTGCTGGACGGCTTCATGCAAGGCCTGACGAATGACAATGACGAGGAAGAAGAAAGCGAATGAAAATCATAGTGAATCCAACAATGAAAGCAGTGAAATCCATTCTTGGCGGTCTGTGCCTCTGTGCCGCCATCAGCAGTTGTGCCCCCTCGGCACAGAAAGAAGTGGGTGCCGAAGCGCAAGCCCCGAGCAAGTCGGAAGTGGTCATCGAGAACATCATGACGCGCCGCAGCATCCGCCAGTACAAACCCCAGGCCGTGAACCGCGACACGATGCAAGTCATCCTGAACTGTGGCATCAACGCGCCCAACGGGCAGAACAAGCAGTCGTGGGAAATCCGCGTGGTGGACAATCCCGAATACATCAACGGTCTGACAGAGGTCTACAAGAAAGCCAATCCCAAGGTGGCGGAAGATCCCTCGTTCAAGAACATGTTCCGCAACGCGCCTACCGTGGTGTTCATTGCCCGCGACACGAAGTATAACATGTCTCAGATTGATTGCGGCCTCTTGGGCGGCAACATGGTGCTCTCTGCCTGGTCCATGGGCATCGGCTCGTGCTGTCTGGGCGGTCCTGTGCGCTTCATGCTGACGGACAAGGAGGCGGCTCCCTACTTGGAGAAGTTGGGCTTCAGCGAAGGCTATGAACTGCTCTATTGCATCGCCTTCGGCTATCCGGACGAGACGCCTGCTGCCAAGCCCCGCAATGCGGAGAAGGTGCGCTTCATCGACTGACCCATGGTCTAAAAATAAGGAAAGGCTTGCGCCCCGCTGTGGGGATGCAAGCCTTTCGCATTTTGTTTTGCCTGTGCTTCCGTGGGTGTCAGGCGTTTTGGACGGCCAGGCGGTAATAGATACCTTGGTTTCCACTCACCTGCTCAATTCTTTTTTCCCGCAGAAGTTGCAGTATAGCCATACACAGGTCCGTGCTGGCCATGTTGCAGAGGTTCTCGAGCTCGCCGAAAGTACAACGGGTGTAACGGAGCAGAATGTCGTACACCTTTCGGCTGTTGGTTTTAATCGCTTGAATATTGAACTGCATAAAAACAAAATGTTGCTATGTACAACGGTTTAGGTTTATTGTTCCACAAAGTAAAGCATTTATTCCGGATATCCAAGCGCCTGAAGCTCTTTTTTGCTGTCCTTTTGCAGTTCTTTGCGCTTCTTTAACTTACTTGTTGTCACACGACGGCGGTTCAGCGCCGTCTTGGGCTACGATGAGCAGGATGTCGTCCGGCTGCAACTGCAAGTCGCCGTTGGGCACGAGGAAGCGGTCGTCGCGCTTCACCAGCATCACCAGCACGCCCTTGGGGAAGGGAATGTCGCGGATGTGGTCGCCATGCCGTGCCAGCATCTTCTTGGTGCAACGCATTTCGTGCAGGCTGCTGTCCATCGTGTCGGGAAACTCAATGCCGAAGAAGTCCGGTTTCTCCGGCACGGGGTCGCAGAGGTTCAGCTTGCGGGCCGTCCAAGGCAGGGACATGCCCTGTGCCACGAGCGAGATGAGGGTGACGAAGAAGACGATGTTGAAAATCTGTTCGCCGCCCGGCACGTTGCTCACCACCGGATAAGTGGCGAACAAGATGGGAGCCGCTCCGCGCAGGCCCACCCATGAAATGAACAGTTTGGATTTTCCACTGATTTTCCGCCCGAAAGGCAGCAGGCTGGCCCATACGCTGACGGGGCGTGCCACCAGCATCATAAAGAGTCCCACCAGTACGGCGGTCACCGTGACGCCCAGCATCTCGTGCGGATTGACCAGCAGACCCAGCACGAGGAACATCACCACCTGCAGCAGCCACGTCATGCCGTTGAGGAAAGTGCCTGTCTCCTTTTTGTGTATCAGGCGGCTGTTTCCGATGACCAGGCCCGCCAGGTAGACGGCCAGATAGCCGTTGCCCTTCAGCAGGAAGGTGGCGCAGTAGATGATGAAGACAAAACTGATGATCAGCACCGGATACAGCTCTTCGTTCTTCAGGTTGATGCGGTTCACCAGCCACACGGTCGCTTTGCCCAGCAGGAAGCCTGCCGCGCCGCCTACTGCGAATTGCAGGACGAGGGAGGTGGCGATGTCGCCCGCCGAGAGGTCGCCCGACTGGATGCACTGGATGAGGATGATGGTCAGCAGGTAGGCCATGGGGTCGTTGCTGCCGCTTTCCAACTCTAGCATGGGGCGCAGGTTGTGGCGCAGGTTGATGCGCTGCGTGCGCAGGATGTTGAATACCGAGGCCGAGTCCGTGGACGACATGGTGGCGGCCAGCAGCAGCGAGCCCAGCAGGCTGAAGCCTATCTCGGTGTGTTGCCAGCCGGAGATGAAGTAGATGAACAGGCCGGTGAGTGCGGTGGTCAGCAGCACGCCCACGGTGGACAGCATGATGCCCGGCAAGGCCACCGGGCGAATCTCGCCCAGCTTGGTGTCCATGCCGCCGCTGAAGAGGATGATACTCAGCGCGATGGTGCCGATGTATTGGGCTTGCGTGGCGTTGTCGAACTGGATGCCCAGCCCGTCCGTGCCGAACAACATCCCCGCCACGAGGAACATCAACAAAGTCGGGATACCGAACCGGTATCCCGTCTTACTGATAAGTATGCTGCCGAAGATGAGCAATGAGCCCACCAGCAGCCCGATTTCCAGCGAAATGTGCATAGGCGTGCAGCAGGATTAATGGAAGAACTCCACTACCAGTCCCACCGTGCCGTGGTGCGTGATGCCGTCTTCGCCGAAGTCAACCTTGTTTTCGCGGGCCAGCCAGCCGATGGCGGCGTAGAAGTCGGGTACGGCGAGGCCGGAGGCTTGTTGCAGGTCTTCCACCTCCCACACGTGTTTGTCCTTGTTGGCGTCCAATATATTCCAGATGACGCCGGCGTTGAGGCCGATTTGATTCTTGTCCATAAGCGTATCGATAATTTAGTTGTTATGTTCTCTGTTGCAAAGAAAGGAACTTTGGGCGATATTCTTACATTCTGTTGCGTATTAAATGTATCCCGTTTTACTTTTTTTATCATTTCGTCGGGATGAGCTTCCATCTTGTGCGGCTTTGCGGAGTCGTGAGAGGCGGATGTATCAGAACTTTGGAACACTTATGACGCGGATTGTAGGACTGCTGTTTCGGAAAGATTGCCTTATTTTACGGCCGAAACAAACATTAGTGCATATCTTATGGAAGAAAATACCATAAATCTGAACAACAATACCGGCAATTGGGCGGTCTATTCGGACGAACGCATCGCCTTCGTGGAGAACCTGCAGAACTTGGAGCGGGTGGAGCCTATGAAGCTGGAGCACTTCCTGATGATGGTGTGCCTGCGCGGGCAGGCCACGGTGAACATCGAGGGGAAGACCTACGAGATCCGGCCTCACGACGCGCTGATATGCCACCCCAACATCATCCTGGGCAAAAGCTCGGCCAGCATGGATTTGGACTTCCGTTGTATCTGCCTGTCCAAGGACTACTTGCAACAGTTGTCGGTGATTACCCCGGACAACACGTGGGACGTGATGATGTTCCTCGAGAAGTCGCCCGTGCTGGCGCTCACGCCGGACGAGGTGAAGGGCTTCTGCCTCTACTACGACCTGATGCGCTCGCGGTTGATGGGATCGCCCCGCCGCCACCGCAAGGAGCTGGTGGACGCACTGCTGGCCGCCTTCCTCTACGAGTTCAGCGATGTGCTGGACCGCTATGCCGACTTCCGGCAACAGCCCTATTCGGCAGGCAGCAATGTGTTCCGCAATTTCCTTTCGCTGCTCTCTTCTTCCTATCCCAAATCGCGCAGCGTGTCCTATTATGCCGACAAGCTCTGCCTGACGCCCAAATACCTCTCCACCGTCTGCAAGGAAGTCAGCGGCGAGACGGCCAGTGAGCTTATCAACCGCTATGTGGTGAAGGACATTGATTTCCTGCTGAAGCAACGCGGACGGAGCATCAAGGAAATCTGCAATGAGCTGGAATTTCCCAACCTGTCCTTCTTTGGCCGTTACGTCAAGAAGCACTTGGGCCTGTCGCCCAAGCAATACCGCGAGAAGGTGTTGGGCAAGGAGAGATAATTGGTCATATTCCCTTATACACCAGCGGCGGCTTCCCCGTTTTTGTCCGGAGGAGCCGCCGCTTGTGCTTACCCGTGCCTGCGCTCGTGCTTACCCGTGCCTGCGCCCGTGCTTACCTGTACCTGCGCCTAAGGGCTGATAATGAAGCCTTAAAAATCGCCGTTGGCTTTGATGAGCGCGATGAGGCGGTCAACGGCTTCCGCTTCGGGGATGTTCTTCTCCACGCACTCCTTTTTCTTGTAGAGGCTGACCTTGCCGCGTCCGGCGCCCACGTAGCCATAGTCGGCGTCGGCCATCTCGCCCGGTCCGTTGACAATGCAGCCCATGATGCCTATTTTCAGCCCTTTCAGGTGCGAGGTTGCCGCCTTGATGCGGGCGATGGTGCCCGGCAGGTCGTAGAGCGTGCGTCCGCAGCCGGGGCAGGAGATGTACTCCGTCTTGCTGGTGCGGGCGCGGGCGGCTTGCAGGATGCTGAAGGCGGTGCTGTCGATGGTTTTCGCGTCGATGCTTCCCTGGTTGAAGAGGAAAATGCCGTCCGCCTGGCCGTCCAGGATGAGGGCGCCCATGTCCACGGAAGCCTTCAGTTGGAAGTCTTCCAACTCATTCTCGGCGTAGTGCTGGAAGAAGACGACGGGATTCTTCAGCCCCTCCTGCATCAGTTGCAGGACCAAGGCACGCTGTTCGCCCAGACGGTTAGGGTGGTTGCTCTGCGCGATGAGCACCACTTCGGGATGATGCTTCAGGCAAGCCAAGGCTTCGTCATTCAGTCCCATGTACGTAATGAAGAGGAACTTCAGCGGGGCAGTGCATCCGGCCATGAAGAACAGTTGGTCGGGCTTGAAGGCGGGCCAGCAGTCCGGCTGCCCCTGCCACAGGTCGGCATCGACGATGTATTGCGGCCCTTGCGGACGTTCGCCGGGCAGGTGCCGGCCCACGTAGACATAATCCGGCGTGAACTGCGGGTCGAAGTCCATATTGCCTTCCAGCCGCGCGCAAAGTACCGCGGGGACGTTGTCTCCGCCGAACTTTGCCACCGCCTTTGTCTCGCGGCGGGTGGGGCGGAGGTAGTCGAAGGCGGTGTCCTGTGGACCGGGGATGTAGGGATGTCCGGCGCGTTTCGTGATGTAATCCACCAGTTTGCGGGCCACGGGGATTTCCGCTTCGGGCGCCTCGCTCAAGGAGACGCGGATGGTGTCGCCCAGTCCGTCGGCCAGCAGGGCGCCGATGCCCACGGCGGACTTGATGCGTCCGTCTTCGCCGTCGCCCGCTTCGGTCACGCCCAGGTGCAGGGGGAAGTGCATCCCTTCACGCTCCATCGTGTCGGCCAGCAAGCGCACGGTGCGTACCATCACCACCGTGTTCGACGCTTTGATGGAGATGACCACGTCCGTGAAATGCTCGTCTACACAGATGCGCAGGAACTCCATGCACGACTCCACCATGCCTTCGGGCGTGTCGCCGTAGCGGGACATGATGCGGTCCGACAGCGAACCGTGGTTCACGCCGATGCGGATGGCCGTGTGGTTCTCCTTGCAGATGCGGAGGAAGGGGACAAAGCGGTCGCGGAGCTTCTGTAGCTCCTGGGCATACTCCTCGTCTGTGTACTCCAGATGTTTGAATGTGCGTGCCGGATCGATGTAGTTGCCCGGGTTGATGCGCACTTTCTCCACATATTTTGCGGCTACGTCGGCCACGTTCGGATTGAAATGGATGTCCGCCACGAGAGGCACCATGCAACCTTCGGCACGGAGGGCGGCGTTGATGTTGCGCAGGTTTTCGGCTTCGCGGGTGCCTTGTGCCGTGAGGCGCACGTATTCGCCTCCGGCTTCGACGATGCGTTTGATTTGCGCCACGCAGGCGTCCGTGTCCATCGTGTCGGTATTCGTCATGCTCTGCACGCGGATGGGGTTCTGTCCCCCCATGGGGGTATTGCCGATGTTGACTTCGGTCGTTTCCCGACGGGAATAGTTGAATAAATCCATCTGTGAGTGTTTCTAAGATATGCTGGGGACTCTGCTTTTTGGGGCTATCTCCCCAATTCCCCTCCACTTCCTCCCCAATTCCTCTCCACTATTTCGCCTATCTCATGAATAGGACATATAGTGGTGGAAATGCGGGGCGGATAGCTTGGGAATTTGTCTGTAAAATCAGTTCGTCTTATACTCGTATTTCACCTCGCGAAGCTCCTCGTTGGCCTTGGTGATTTTCTTCTTCAGCCCTTCCTTGTAGGCGGCGAAAGCTTCGGCCAGTTGCGGGTCGCTCAAGGCCAGAATCTGCACGGCCAGGATGGCGGCGTTCATGGCACCGTTGATGGCAACGGTGGCCACGGGGATGCCGGGAGGCATCTGGATGATGGAGTAGAGGGCGTCCACGCCGTCCAGCACGCTGCCTTTGACAGGCACGCCGATGACGGGCAGGGTGGTGTTGGCGGCAATCACGCCGGGCAGGGCAGCGGCCATGCCGGCGGCGGCGATGATGACACGGATGCCGCGTGCGGCGGCATTCTTGGCAAACTGTTCGACAGCTTCGGGCGTGCGGTGGGCCGAGAGGGCGTTCATCTCGAAGGGCACGTGCATGTCGTTCAGCAGTTGGGCGGCTTTCTCCATGACCGGCAGGTCGGAGGTGCTGCCCATGATGATGCTAACTAGGGGAGTCATATTGTACGGAGTTAAATGATAATTTATTGGTGTGTTTTTAGGCGCGGATTACGCGGATTTCACGGGTAATATAACACACAGGATTTCATAGGTTATGCGAATAATAAATCCGTGGAATCCGCGTAATTGCGCCTAAACTAAATTCCTATTGGTTACTCGTTGATCAGCGCCTTGTACGCTTCAGCGTCCAGCAGGCTGTCGAAGTCGGCATCGGCGGCGGGTTTCACCTTGATGAGCCAGCCTTCGCCGTAGGGGTCTTGGTTCACCAGCTCGGGCTGGTCGGCCAGAGTGGCGTTTTGCTCCAATACTTCGCCGCTGACGGGCATAAAGAGGTCGGAGATGGTTTTTACGACTTCGATGGTGCCGAAAGCCTCGCCGGCCTCCAGCGTTTCGCCTTCCGTCTGGATGTCCACGAAGACGATGTCGCCCAGCTGCTGCTGTGCATAGTCGGTGATGCCCACATAGGCAATGTCGCCTTCCAGGCGAATCCACTCATGTTCCTTGGTGTACTTGACGTTAGTAGGGTAATTCATAATGGTTGTTTTTAATGGGTTATGGAATTGATAAACATTCGTATCATGACGCTGTAGAAAGGATCCAGCACGAGCACCGAGCAAACCAGTCCTACGGCGAATCCGCTCAGCACCTCGCCCGGCGTATGGTGGCGCAGGATGATGCGCGCGCTGCCCAACAGGCCGGTAATGAGGATGAAGAAGCATAGCCACCACACGGGGTTATAGTTGAACAGCGAACTGAACACCACCACGCCGCCTATCACTGCCCCGGCTCCGGCCATGTGCTCGCTGAGTTTCCACTTCAAGTTGAGCACCACGCAGATAATCATGATGACCAGTGCCGCCCACAGGATGTTGATCATGTACCACGGCAGGCGCATCCGGTACATCATCGCCAGCCCGAAGGCGTAGGACGTTATGGTCAGCAGGAAGGGCACGTAGCGCCGTTTCCGCTCCAGCAGGTCGCGGCGGTTGAAGCCGTTCATCTTGCGGAAGAGGAAAATGGTCAGCGTGGGCAGGAAGATGGTGAAGCAATAGACCACGGCCAGCACGATGACCTTGTAAGTCAACGGCATCATGCGCAGGTAGGTGAG
This sequence comes from Candidatus Bacteroides pullicola, assembly GCA_019115825.1. Lineage (GTDB taxonomy): Bacteria > Bacteroidota > Bacteroidia > Bacteroidales > Bacteroidaceae > Bacteroides > Bacteroides pullicola. The sequence continues at coordinate 79,182 of DXCV01000065.1, read as the reverse complement.
GAAAAACAACACCAAGTAGGCCAAGAACGGGATGGAGAACGGCGTGAACACCGCCGATACCACCCGTGACACTCGCATCAGTCCTTTTTCTTCCCTTGTATCCATAATTATTCAGTTTCCTTTCGGGGTTATCTCCGCAGGCGGGCTACGGGGATGTTCATCTGTTGGCGATATTTGGCCACGGTGCGGCGGGCTATGGGATAGCCTTTCTGCTTCAGCAGTTCGCACAATTCGTCATCGGTGTAGGGTTTGCCCTTGTCCTCGCTGTCGATGCACTCCTTCAGTATCTTGCGGATTTCGCGCACGGACATTTCTTCACCGTCCTCGGTGACGTAGCCGTCGCTGAAGAAGAATTTCAGCGGGTAGATGCCGAAGTTGGTCTGCACATACTTGCTGTTGCTGACACGCGACACGGTGGAGATGTCCAGCCCGGCGCGTTCGGCCACGTCCTTCAATATCATGGGGCGCAACAGGGACTCGTCGCCTTCCTGGAAGAAGGGGCGTTGCAGGTCGATGATGGCTTGCATGGTCTTCATCAGCGTGTTTTGCCGTTGCTTCACGGCGTCGATGAAGCCTTGGGCGGCGTCCATCTTCTGCTTGAGGAACATCAGTGCCTCGCGCGATTCCTTGCTTTGGTTGGCTTTGTTCTTGGTATGCTCTTCCAGCAAGGTGCTGAAGTCGCGGCTGATGCGCAATTCGGGCACGTTGCGGTTGTTGAGGCTCAAGGTGATGGTGCCGTCGTCCGCCGTCTCGACGATGAAGTCGGGCACAATCTGTTGCATGTTCTTGCCTATGGCTTCGCCCAGCGAGGCGCCGGGGCGCGGGTTGAGGCGGCAGATCTCGCGGATGGCGCGGTCGGCCGTGTCCTTGTCGATGTCCAGCTTCTGCTGTATCTTGTCCCAGTGCTTGCGGGTGAATTCGTCATAACAGCCGACCAAGATGTTCTCCTCCACCTTCAGTAGCGGGTCGGGTTGGGCGCGTTGCTCCTGTTTGCGGCGTATCTGGATGAGGAGGCATTCTTGCAGGCTGCGTGCTCCCAAGCCGGGCGGGTCGAAGTCTTGGATGACCTTCAGCACCTCTTCCAATTCCTGGGGAGTAGCTTCAATGCCGGCATAGATGGCCAGTTCGTCGCTGATGCTGTCCAAGGATTTACGCAGGAGGCCGTCGTCATCCAGCGAGCCAATAAGATATTCGGCCAGCTCGCGTTGGTGAGGTGACAGGGGCTGTTCGCCTAACTGTTCCTTCAGAGTCTCATAGAAAGAGGTAGCGTCGGAGAAAGGGATTTCCTCGGCACGGTCGTCGCGGCTGCGGTTGTTTTCTTGCAGTTTGTAGTCGGGTATGTCGTCTTCCGTCAGGTAGTCGCTCAGCGAGTCGTAGTCGGTGTCGCCGCCATCCTCCGGGCTTTCCTTGTCCGTGTCAGGCGTGTCGGCATAATCGTCGGCTGACGATTCTTCCCTGCCTTCTTCGAGGGCGGGATTTTCCAGCAACTCGGCGCGCACGCGGTCTTCCAGCTCCACGGCGGGCAACTCCAGCAGGCGGACCACCTGTATTTGCTGGGGCGAGAGGGTCTGCACCTGTTGTTGTGCCTGCGTCTGTACTTGTCGGGAAGTTTGTGCCATTGATGAATCTCCGAATTTTGTTACGGGCACAAATGTAGTGAATAGTTTGCGAAAGCGAAACATTGCGGGGCGATATTTCAAGCAAAGGACGATTTTTGCTCCTTCCATGCACGGCTTTTTGTTTTTTCTCCGTATCTTTGGGGGAAATAAATGTAACAGACTATGTTTGCTAAAGAAACTTACGTGCAGCGCCGCGCCGCGCTGAAGAAAACCGTCGGCTCAGGAGTATTGCTTTTTCTGGGCAATGACGAACAAGGACTGAATTACGAGGACAACGCCTTCCGCTACCGCCAGGACTCCTCTTTCCTTTATTATTTCGGCCTGAACTTTGCCGGGCTGAATGCTGTGATTGACATTGACGAGGACCGTGAAATCATCTTCGGCGATGAACTCTCCATCGACTACATCGTCTGGATGGGTACCCAGCCCACCTTGCACGAGAAGGCCGCTGCCGTGGGCATTATCGAGACACGTCCTTCCGACCAACTGATGGCCTATCTGCACCAAGCCATCCAGCAGGGCCGCGCCATCCACTACTTGCCGCCCTATCGTCCCGAGCACAAGCTGAAACTGATGGACTGGCTGGGCCTGCCGCCTGCCCACCAGGAAGGCTCCGTGCCTTTCATCCGCGCCGTGGTGAAACAGCGCAATCATAAGACGGCCGAGGAAATAGCCGAGATAGAACGCGCCTGCGACATCACTGCCGACATGCACATTGCCGCCACCCGCTTTATCCGTCCGGGCATGTACGAGTATGAGGTAGTGGCTGAGATGAACCACGTGGCCGAAAGTCACAACTGTGAACTGTCTTTCGCCACCATCGCCACCATCAACGGACAGACCCTGCACAACCACTATCACGGCAACCGCATCGAGGATGGCCAGTTGTTCCTGATAGACGCGGGTGCCGAACTGCCTTCGGGCTACTGCGGTGACATGTCGTCCACTATCCCTGTGAGCAAGACCTTCACGCCGCGCCAACGTGCTGTCTACGAAATCCAGAACGCCATGCACTTGGAGAGTGTCAAGGCACTGCGTCCCGGCATTCCTTACATGGATGTCTACGACCTTTCCGCCCGTGTCATGGTGGAAGGCTTGAAGGAACTGGGCCTGATGAAGGGCAATGCCGAAGATGCCGTGCGCGAGGGTGCTCACGCCCTGTTCTATCCTCACGGTCTGGGCCACATGATGGGTCTCGACGTGCACGACATGGAGAACCTGGGCGAAGTCTGGGTGGGCTATGACGGCCAACCCAAGAGCACGCAGTTCGGCCGCAAGAGCCAGCGACTGGCCATCCCCTTGGAGCCGGGCTTTGTTCACACCGTAGAGCCGGGCATTTACTTCATCCCCGAGCTCATCGACCTGTGGCGCGGTCAGGGCAAGTTCACGGACTTCATCAATTATGATAAGGTGGAAGAATATCGCCACTTCGGCGGCATCCGCAACGAGGAGGACTACCTCATCACCGAGACCGGTGCCCGCCGTCTGGGCAAGAAGATTCCGCTGACGCCGGACGAGGTGGAGGCCCTGCGTTGAGGCGGTTCTTGGGGAAAACAAAATGATTCAGGCGCGGATTTCCGCGCCTGTTTTTTTAGAAGGATGCGGTTTATTCAGCCAGCTTCTCCTTCAGCGTCGGTACCAGCTTGCTGTGGTCGCGCAGGTCGTTGCGCAGCTTGTAGGTGCCGTCCTTGTCCACCACGACGTAGGAGGGGATGCCGTCAATCTTGAACTGGTCGCAGAGGTAGGCCCACTGCTTGCTGTTCAAGCGGTAGTGCTTGCCCTGGATGTCGGGAATCATCGTCTTGTACTGCACGATGGGCGAAGATTCGTTGGCAATGTAGATCCACACCAGGTCGTCGTGTTTCAGTTCCGTGGATTTCAGCGGCTCGGTGGCCTTGATGGAGGCACGGCAGGGGCCGCACCACGTGTTCCAGAAGTCCACGAACACCACCTTGCCCTTGTAGGGAGCAACGATGGCATCGAACAATTTTGCCACGGGCACGTCCGGCGTCTGCTCGATGACGGCCTTGCCTTCGGCGGCTTTCAGCTTGTCCAAGGCGGCTTGCTGCATGGATTTCAGTGCTTCGGCATAGAACGACTCTTCCGGTGTGAATGCTTGCAGGTCGGCATCGGTCAGTTCGGCAGCCTGTGCTTTGCGTGCCAAGGAGACAAACTTACGGAGGGAGGGGATGAAACCTTCACTGATGCCGGTGGCCTTCAGCCAGGCGTTGCCCGCGTAAGCCACGGCACCGATGTAATCACTGGCTTGCCAGCCCATCAGCAGCATGGGGTCGTTGATGTTGAAGAGTTGGGCCACCGCCGCCTGTTGCTCCGGTTTCAGTTTGTCGATGCCTTTGACGGGTGTCTTGAAGTCCCAGTCGTTGTGCGAGGATCGGTAGTTGTGTTCCCGGAAGTAATCGCCTTGCATCATGGCGTTCACGGCCTCTTCCTTCAGGCCGAGTTGCAGGATTTCCTTGAACATCGGCGGAAGGGTGTCGGCGGCGATGCTGTCCGAGAGAGCCTTGTAGGTGTCGGTGACGTGGGCCACATAGTCTTCCGCACTCATCTTGTAGTCGGCAAATTCGCCGTTGTATAAGTTCATGGAGCGCAGGCGTTTGATTTGTCCGCTGTTCCACAGGCTGTTCAGGTTGGCGTAGGTGCCGGTGGCGTAGAGCGGGCGGAAAGCAGACGGAGCGTCATTTCCGCGCCGCGCCACAATCTGTTGGCCCATGGCCCGCATGTCGTAGTACAGTTCCACGTGCTCGCCGGGAGCCAGCCACAGGGTGGAGCCGCCCAGTCTTCCCATAACCATCAGGCCCTGCGCCGGTCCGTACTGTTGGAACTTGAAGGTGGCCGTGCCCGTTTCGGGCTCAATGGTGGCCGTGTTCTCCTCCTGGCTGCCCCACAGGGTATTGACATACAGGTTCAGTTCCTTCACCAGTTCCGGACGGTAGTGCAGCAGATGCACGTTCACCGTAGTTTCCCCGCTCTTGAAAACAGGTTCGGGCACGGAGGCGTTGCCGTCCATGGCCAAGGCTTCGGCGGGGATGCCTTCGGGCGTGTCATACGTGGCCTTGCCTGTGAGATCGATGCCATACAGCTTGAAGCAGTCGTCGCAGTCGGACTCGATGAAGTCGAACTTCTTGGTGCCGAAAGGCAGTGGTTGGAAGGTCAGTTGGAAGGAAGCTTCGCCGGAGTCGGGCATCCAGAACAGGGAGTCGGGCGTGATGCCTTGGGCGGCGGTCAGGGCGTACTTTTGGCCGTCGGCTTGGAGATAAGTCTTGGAGTCGATGCGTATCCAGTACCTCGGCTGGAAGTAGGCATCCACTTGGAGCACGGTGGCCGTGTCCGTCAGTTCCACCTTGACGATGTCAAGAGTCATGGTGTTGGAGGTCTCCACCAGCGGGTTCTCCACCGTGCGGGGACCGCTTTGGCAGGCCGCGAAGGCCAGGGGCAGCAAGAGTGCCCCGAGGTAATGTCTGATGTTCATTGTTGTTGTTATTTAGGTTATTGTAGTCTCCCTTTCAAGGTCTTGCGTAACCTTTATCCGTGCAACTCCAGCACAAACCGCGCCCCCTTGACGTAGTCCGTGTCCAGTGACAGGCTGCCGTTCATCTTGGTGGCTTCCAGCGAGCAGATGGGCAGGCCGAGGCCGTCGCCTTGGGTCAGGTCTTTCAGTTCGCTGAAGGGCTTGAACAGGCTGGCGCGTTGTTCCTCCGGGATGCCGCAGCCTGTATCGGTGACGATGAACTGGTGGGTGTGTGCGCCGCGTTTCTTGAAGTCCAGCCAGATTTTGCCTTCTGCGGGCGTATGCTCGGCGGCGTTTTGCAGGAGGTGCAGCAGGATGCGTGCCACGTGCTCCTTGTTGATTTTCACCGTCAGCTTGGGGGCATTCACGTTCAGCGAAACATTGTCCCGCACTTTGTCTCGCACTTGGTCCATCACGCCTTCGCAGAAGGTGAAGACGTTGGTTTCCTCCATCTCGTAAGGCTCGGTCAGCGTGTCCTCCAGGGCGGAGAGCTCCTCAATGTGGTCCGAGAAGGCCAGCAAGGCTTGTACGCCCGGTTGCTTGGCGTCCAGCGTGTCCAGCGTGGGCTTCATCTGGGCGGATATGTTGCGGATGAATTGTGTCTTCAAGGCATTGTGCTCCTTGACCGTCTCGATGACCTTCTTCTGTTTGCGCGTCTGCATGACGAAGCGCAGCAATACGACGGCGCCCAGCACCAGTGCGGCAGCCAGGATGAGGGCCAGCACGCACAGGCCGATGATGGTGTATTGGCGGGCGGCCAGCGAATCGTCTTTCTCTTCGATGGTCTGCAGGCTGGTGTCGTATTGTGCCTTCAGCTCATCATACTTTTCTTGGGCTTCGATGGCGCGGATGGAATCATTCCAAGCCATATATTTGTCATAGGCACGGGTCACGAGTGGGACGCTGCCCGAGCGGCGGCCCATGGCAATCATCTCTTTGTAGCAGGCGCGCGCTTTGTCGTAGTCCTTTTGTTCGGCATAGCGTTGCACCAGGGCATTGAACGCGGCATCCCCCTGTTGGGTTTGGCCGAAAGTATAATAATAGTTGGCCTGGGTGTACAGCAGGTCGGTGGCCAGCGAGTCTACCTTCGCAGCCTCAGCCCATCCCTTCAATTTGGCCAGTTGGTCTTTGGCGCTGGCCGATTTGCGCAGCTTGATGTACATTTGCAGGCGTTCGCGTGTGATGGGGTAGCGCAAGGCGGGCATCTGGCGTCCCGTTTTCTGCTCACCGTCTATCAGGTTCTGCTCCACGCTGTACAGCAGTTCGAAGGCTTCGTTGTAATAGTTCTCCCTGTGGTACAAGGCGCTGGCCTGCACGCCGCACGCCACCGCCTGTTCATACTGTGCCGCGCCGATATACGCATTATAGGCTTGCAGGAACATATAGCGTGCGCGGATATACTCTTTCTTTTCCAGGCTTTCCATGGCTTGTTTCTGTAAGTCGTCGCCCTTGCCTTGTGCGGCAACAGGCAGGGATAAATAGCATAAAGCTATAATAATCAATAATCTGGTAACTCTTTTCATTGTTATACGTGTTAGTTTGCGCGTAAAGTTACAACAAACTTTCATATCTTGTACGTTTGTTAGTCTTTTTTCGTCCATCAGGGGGCGAATTTAGGGCCTTTGGGGCAGCCATATTCCCGTCCGCGGGCGGAGGTACGCCTAAGCACGGGCGGGGGTACGGGTAAGCACGGGCGGGGGTATGGGTAAGCACGGGCGGGGATATACCCCATTTTGAGGAGCAAAATCTGCCTATTCCGTGTGACAAGACGAAAATCCCTGCGACAGATAGGGCGCATATCAACTAATTTATTTATCTTTGTTAGCCGAAAAGGTTAGCATCTAAAAACAACGTAGAATAATGAAGGATTTTCTGAAATTTACGCTTGCCACTATTACGGGTATCATCGTATCGGGCGTCTTGTTGTTCATCGTCAGTATACTGATGATGTTCAGTATGTTGTATTCATCGGATTCGGAAGTGACCGTGCGCGAGAACTCCATCCTGAAGCTGGATTTGAACGGGTCGCTTGTCGAGCGGAGCGGTGAAGACCCCTGGGCCATCCTGATGGGGGACGAGTCGGCGGCGTATGGGCTGGACGACCTGCTGGCCTCCATCCGCAAGGCGAAAGAGAATGAAAACATCAAAGGCATTTATATCGAGGCGACGGACTTGGCCACTGACGGTTTTGCCGCGCTGAAGGAGGTGCGCGACGCCTTGGCCGATTTCAAGGAGTCGGGCAAGTTCATCGTGGCCTACGGCGATATGTACACCCAGCCGATGTATTATGTGGCCAGCGTGGCCGACCGGGTGCTGCTGAACCCGGAGGGCATGTTGGAGTGGAGCGGACTGTCGTCCATGCCGGTGTTCTACAAGGACCTGATGGACAAACTGGGCATCCGGTGGCAAATCTTCAAGGTGGGCACGTACAAGAGTGCCGTGGAGCCTTTCATCGGCATGGAGATGAGCGAGGCCAACCGTGAGCAGACGACGGACTACCTGACTTCCCTGTGGGGAGAGATGACCGCCGAGGTGGCTGCCTCGCGCGGGGTGACGGTGGACGACTTGAACCGGGCAGCCGACCGCATGTTGCTCTTCCAACCCGCCGCTGAATGTGTGCAAGCCGGCTTGGCGGACACGCTGATATATAAGAATGACGTGCGCGACTACCTGAAGCAATGGGTGGGCATCGACAAGGACGATGACCTGCGCACGCTGGGACTGAAGGACATGAAGAATGTGAAGAAGAACGTGCCGAAGGACAAGAGCGGCAACATCGTGGCCGTGTACTATGCCGATGGCATGATAGGCAGCCTGATGGCTGGCGACGGGGAAAGCATTGACGGCAACCGAATGATTCGCGATCTGCGCGAGCTGAAGGAGGACGAGGATGTGAAGGCCGTGGTGCTGCGCATCAATTCGCCCGGAGGCAGTGCCTACGATTCGGAGCAAATCTGGCATGCCGTCGGCGAACTGAAGAAGGAAAAGCCGGTCATCGTGTCCATGGGCGATTATGCCGCATCGGGCGGATACTACATCGCCTGCAATGCGGACACCATCGTGGCCGAGCCTACCACGCTGACGGGCTCCATCGGCATCTTTGGCATGATGCCCGACATGCAAGGTTTGGCGCAGAAAGTCGGCGTCAGCTTTGATGTGGTGAAGACCAACGAATTTAGTGACATGGGGATACCGGTGCGCCCCATGACGGAGAGCGAAAAAGCTTTGATGCAAGCCTACGTGGAGCGGGGATATGACCTCTTCCTGACGCGCGTGTCCGAAGGCCGCGGTATGACGAAGGAGGCTGTGGACCAAGTGGGCCAAGGCCGCGTTTGGACAGGCGTCCGGGCCAAGGAACTGGGTCTGGTGGACGAACTGGGCGGACTGGATCGCGCCTTGGAGATAGCCGTGGCTCGCGCCGGAGTGGAGGGCTATACGCGGATGGACTATCCCGCCAAGAAGAGCGCGTGGGAGCAACTGATGGAATTCAGTCCCGCAGACTATGTCAAGGCCCGTGTGCTGCAAGGCAGGGCAGGACAGTGGCTCCGCGGGGTGGAGACTCTTGACCGCTTCGAGGTGAAGGATGCCTTGCAGGCACGTATGCCGTTTGAACCGAACATTCATTAAATCGGGCGGATGGACGGGCAGGATTTCAAGTTATTCCGTTGGCTGCGCCCGGTGGCGTGGCTGTATGGGGCGGGCGTCAGGCTGCGCAACAAGCTTTTTGATTGGGGTTGGCTCCGGTCGGAGAGTTTCGGTTTGCCTGTCATCTGCGTCGGCAACCTGGCAGTGGGCGGCACCGGTAAGACCCCGCATACGGAATACCTGGTTCGCCTGCTCCGTAGCCAGAGGCTGAACGTGGCCACCTTGAGCAGGGGCTATCGGCGCAAAACCACGGGCTATGTGCTGGCAGACGTGCAAAGCAGCGCGACCAGCATCGGCGATGAGCCCCGGCAGATGAAGAGCAAGTTCCCGGAGGTTCGCGTGGCGGTGGACGAAGACCGTTGCCACGGCATACGCGAGCTGATGAAGCTGGACAGACCGCAGGTGGACGTGGTGTTGCTGGACGATGCCTTCCAGCATCGCCGGGTGAAAGCGGGGCTGAACATCCTGCTGACGGACTGCCGTCGCCTGCTGACGGACGACGACCTGCTGCCTGTGGGCCGGTTGCGCGAACCGGCGGAGGGCAAGGTACGCGCCCAAGTGGTGGTGGTGACCAAGTGCCCGGAGGACATCAAGCCGATAGATTTCAATATCATCACCAAGAAACTGGACCTGTATCCTTGGCAGCAATTGTTCTTCACGGGCTTGCGCTACGGACGTCTGCAGCCGGTTTTTCCCGGTCGGGCGAAACCGGCAGGCCGACAGGACATTCCGGACAAGGACCGGCACGTCTTGTTAGTGACGGGCATCGCGCAGCCTGCGCCGCTGGTAGAGGAGATGGAAGCGCGGGCGGCCGGCGTGGTCCATCTGGCTTTCGGTGACCATCATGACTTCAGCCGGCGGGATTTCCAGCGGATAGAGGAATGCTTCGACAGTATGCAAGGGGAGTCTTGCCTGGTGGTGACCACCGAGAAAGACGCGGCGCGCCTGAAGGGGCACCCGTTGCTGCCCGACCGCCTGAAACCGTATCTCTACGTTTTGCCTGTGGAGATCAAAATCCTGCAAAACCAACAACTCGCATTCAACCAAACTATCATAGACTATGTTAGAAAGAATCCAAGAAACCGCATCCTTCCTCAAGGAGAAGATGCACACCCGGCCTGAGACGGCCATCATACTGGGAACCGGCCTGGGCAGCCTGGCCGACGAGATTACGGACAAGTATGAAATCCCATACGAACAGATTCCCTACTTCCCCGTGTCCACGGTGGAGGGCCACAAAGGCAAGCTAATCTTTGGCAAGCTGGGGCAGAAGGACATCATGGCCATGCAAGGGCGTTTCCATTACTACGAGGGCTACACCATGCAGCAGGTGACTTTCCCGGTGCGTGTGATGCGTGAACTGGGCATCAAGACCTTGTTCGTGTCCAATGCTGCGGGTGGAATGCACCCTGACTTCGAGATAGGCGACTTGATGATTATTACGGACCACATCAACTTCTTCCCTGAGCATCCGTTGCATGGTAAGAATATTTCCTATGGTCCCCGCTTCCCGGACATGAGCGAGGCGTATGACCGTGAGCTCATCCGAAGGGCCGATGCCATTGCCGCCGAGAAAGGCATCAAGGTGCAGCACGGCGTGTATGTAGGCGTACAGGGCCCCACGTTTGAGACGCCGGCAGAATATCGGATGTATCGCATCCTGGGCGGTGACGCCGTGGGCATGTCTACCGTGCCCGAGGTCATCGTGGCCAATCATTGCGGCATCCGCGTGTTCGGTATCTCGGTGATTACCGACTTGGGCGTGGAAGGCAAAATCGTGGAGGTTTCGCACGAGGAGGTGCAGAAGGCAGCCGACGCCGCACAGCCTAAGATGACGGAAATCATGCGCGAACTGATTAACCAAGCGTAATTATGCGGACAGAAATAGCCACCCTCGGCGAGTTCGGCCTCATACGCCACCTCACCGAGGGCATTGAACTGAAGAACGAATCGAGCAAATATGGTGTGGGCGACGATGCCGCCGTCCTGTCCTATCCTGCCGACCGTGAGGTGCTGATGACCACCGACCTCCTGCTGGAAGGCGTGCACTTCGACTTGACCTACGTGCCGCTGAAGCATCTGGGCTACAAGTCGGCCGTAGTGAACTTCTCGGACATCTACGCCATGAATGGCACGCCGAGGCAAATCACCGTGTCGCTGGGCCTCTCCAAGCGCTTCTCCGTGGAGGACATGGAGGCACTCTATGCAGGTATCCGCCTGGCGTGTGAGGAATACGGCGTGGACATCGTGGGCGGGGACACCACCTCGTCCTTGACGGGACTGACCATCAGCATCACCTGCATCGGCGATGTGGAGCGGGGCAAGGCCGTTTATCGCAACGGGGCGCACGAAACGGACCTTGTCTGCGTCAGCGGCGACTTGGGCGCGGCTTACATGGGCTTGCAACTGCTGGAGCGTGAGAAGTTGGCGCTGAAGGATGCCGATGGCGACGTGCAGCCGGACTTTGCGGGCCGTGAATACCTCCTGGAGCGCCAACTGAAGCCGGAGGCACGGCGTGACATCATCCAAAAGTTGCGCGAAGCAGGCATACAGCCCACGGCGATGATGGATGTCTCGGACGGCTTGTCATCGGAACTGCTGCACATCTGCACGCAGAGCAAGGTGGGCTGCCGCATCTACGAGGAACACATCCCTTTGGACTATCAGACGGCCGTGATGGCGGAAGAGTTGAATATGAACGTTACCACCTGCGCCCTGAATGGCGGTGAGGACTACGAACTGTTGTTCACCGTACCCATCGCCGACCACGAGAAGGTGTCGCAGATGGAAGGCGTGAAGCTCATCGGTCACATCACCAAGCCGGAGCTGGGTTGTGCTCTCATCACCCGCGACGGCCAGGAGTTCGAGCTGAAAGCGCAGGGATGGAACCATCTGGGAGAATGAGGAATGAAGAATGAGGAATTGTGGCGCAGCCTCGCTTTCAACGGTAATTCCTCATTCTTCATTTATCTTATATGCTTTCCTATCAATCTTCCCATTGAATGTCCGCCGCACAGCCTCCACCTCTTCATACTGCAGCGGCACCTTATAAGCCTCCAAATGCGCATGAAGCTGACGGGCAAGGCTTTTCTTATCCAAGGGGACACCTTTATCCAACACAACCAACAATTTCAATTGATGACCCGTCATGGGATGGGGCACGCCCACACAGATGCAATCGTGCACTCCGGGCAGGGACAGGGCTGCTTCTTCCACTTCGGCGGGAGAGACCTTGAAGCCACCCACGTTGATGAGGTCGTCCGTGCGCCCGGCCAGATGCAGGCGCCCATCGGCATCCAGACGGCCGCGGTCATTCGTGTATAGCGTGCCGTCGCGCAGGACGGAGACCGTCATTTCTGGACTGCCCACATAGCCCGTCATCAGCGTCTCTCCCTGACAGGCCACTGTGCCTTCGGCCGTGATGAACACCCGCGAGTGCTTCATCGGACGTCCCAAGCATCCGGCTTGGCAAAGGCCGTCGTTGTAGTCGTGCGTGCAGACGATGCCCGTCTCGGTGGAGGCGTAAGTGTTGTACAGGCGGCTGTGGGGTAGGAGGTGGCAGAGGTGTTCCATGTCTGCTTGTGCCAGAGGGGCTGCACCCGTCTCAATGAAGTCTATCCGGTCGGCACAGGCGGCCAGGCGGTCGTTCGCCAAGGACATCAGCAGGCGCAGGGCGGCAGGCACTTGGAAGGTGGCGTATCGTCCGGGAGTCTCCAGGATGCTGAAGAATGCGTTCAGGTCCTTCAGTCCGTCCAGGATGTGCAGGGTTCCGCCCGTCAGGATGGTCGGCCACACCTTGGACAGGCTGCCGATGTGGTTCAGCGGGCCGCTGATGATGAAAGTAAGGTCCGGCGAGAAGCCTTGTGCCTCAGCCAGGTTTTCCGCATCGGCCAGGAGAGCCTTATGGGAAATCATCACCCCTTTGCTCTGCCCCGTGGTGCCTGTGGTGAAGAGGATATCCGCTATCCCCTCAGGGATGTCCGTCCCGTCCAGCAGGCGTTCGATTTCCCGATAACGCCCTTCAGGAATATCCCGCTCCAAAGGTACGGCCACTCCTCCCGCCAGATGTGTGGCCAAGTAATCCACCAAGAAAGCGGCATCCTGCGTGGCACGTATCAGCCGCGCATGACCCGGACACAGGCTTTGGGCCATCAATCGGCCGGCACATTCCCGGACTTCCTGCCACAGGCTGGCATAGGTCAAACTCGCATCGGACGCGATGACGGCAAGTTTGTCCGGATATTGTCCGGCATAGAGACGGAGATAATTTTCAAGTTGCATCATGCGTAAATGATAAGTAACTAAGTAGCCAAGTAGATGTTCAATATTAGTTTATAGCATCAAGAAGCGAAGGGTTGTATTTATCTTGATATAAAAGAGGTGCCACCTTTTTCTACCAAAGGTGCCACCTTTGATAGGCATCAATGGCATTGCTTCCTCCTTTCTTCATCCTTCATGCTTTCTTCTTTCCACCATCGCTACAATACGATCCAGGTTCTTCAGATTCTTGGGTGTGGCGTCGGTATGGTCCAACTTGATGCCGTAGCGGTCGGAGAGCACCATCAGGATAGTGGCTATGCCCAACGAGTCGAGCTCGGCAAATAGGAAATCGGAGTCAAAGTCCACCAACGGTAGGGCTTCCTCCAGCAAAGTTCTTATTTCTTCTTTCATACGAATGTGATATTTTGAGGTAAATGGGTATATTTATCATAAATTCTCCGCAGGGGAGACGAGGCGGGCAACGTGTAGGTGCATTCGGGATGCACCAGCGCATCGACCAACGTCAAGACATCCCAGGCGTCGTATCTTGCCCCGTCCAGCACATTCTTAGCCTTGCACCCCAACCCGACAGAAGCATACAATCCGATGACCAACGAGCGGAAATAATCGGGCGTTTCCACCCGGCGGCAGATATCTTCGTAATGCGCCACATAATAGCGGTGCACTTCCCGGCAACGCTCCACATAGCCCGAACCAAAACTGAGAGCATTGGGCGGTATGCGCCGGCCTATCTCAATATCGAAGCCGCCCCGGTTGGCAAAAGTCGTACCGACGGGCATCACATGGGCCGCCCCGTGGATAAATACCGGCAAGATATCGGCTTCGAGACGCTCGGCCAGGTAAAAGGCACCCTTGTGGAAACGCTGGACATTGCCATCCTGCGAGCGACATCCTTCGGGAAAGACGGCGATGGAATAGCCCTTATCCAAGAAGGAACGACAATATTCCAGGCGGTCGTCCCATCCGGTGTCCGACACAGAGAAGCAATCGGCATAGCGCAGGACGGCCGCCACCAGCGGATTGTTCCATACACGGTCGTGCGTTACCAGCAGAATGCGGGGTGAAAGGATAAAGAGGCACAAGGTGTCCAGCAGGGACTGATGGTTGCAGATGAGGATAGCCCCCCGGTGGAAATCCTCTCCATGGGGATTATGAATGTTCGCATACAACCAAGGATGGCTCCGCAGGTCGAAGCGGAAGAAACGCCACATCGCTCGGTGATAGCGCTCGCGCTTGGCATCGGTCTTGCGTCCACAGGTGAACCAGCAAAAGCCCAATATGCTGCCATACACCAGCTGCGACACATAGACCACGACCGACAAGACCATGGCCAGAACGCGCCCCACAGTGAGCGGTAGGTCAATGTATGGATTGGGACGCTTCATCATTGAGGAAGGATTCTATGGGATTGGCGTAAATACCCAGCAGCAGGTCGGTCAGCTGCTCCGGGTCGCAACTTTCCTCGTAAGGCTGCAAAGATTCCAGATGGTGCAGGAAATCCGCCTTCTGCTGCGCTGTATAGCGATCGGCATATTCGCTCCGTCCGTAACGCAGATCGTGGGCAATATAATTATTGGGCATCAGGCGGTAAGCGTGGTGGATGCGACGGTCGATGAGTCGGGCAACGGCGCGGTGGAAATCCCCCTGGGTGCAGCCGTCGTATAGAGCCAGCTCTTCGCGTTGCAAGGGTTCGCAGAAGTGCAGGTGTACGTTTCCTTTGAACTGTGTGATGCCGGTCAGGATGCTGTTGACATCCTCACCGGGTTTCTTGACATAGTGCCCCATCAGCTTCTTCTCGTACAGCTCGAGCGCTTTCAGAATATCACACGGCTCCCACTCGTAGCTGATGGCCACGGGAACGATATGCAGTTCGTCCAGCGCATCCACTTTGTTGTCCGACTTGCTCAGCCCCAACATTTTGACGACGCCCTGATTCGTCAGGTCCAGTCCGTCTTTGGTACGTCCGTTGCGCTGGGCTATCCAGACGGACTGATGCTTCTCGCGCAAGGTATAGCGGATATATTCGCTCAGGCGGGCCGAGGCGCAATAGAATTCGCGCAAATTGTTGCCGGGACGCTCCACGCGAAACATCTTGTTGGCTTTCCCAATGTCCACGATAAGCGGACTTTGCATCAGGTTGGCTCCGAAGGTGATCTCGCTGGTCTCGTGTCCGTTCTTGTAAAGGACATATTCCATCAGGCTGGAGTCGAGGACAATGTCGCGGTGATTGCCGATGAAGAGATATTTCTGTTCGGGCGACAGATGTTCCATCCCACTCCAAGTAAAGCGGGTCATCGTCCGCCGGATAATCTCCTCGTTCATATAAAACATGACCCTTGATTGGAACTCACCGATGGTGCGCACGGACTTGATGAGTTGGCGCACTTCGCCCAAGTCGCGGTTCGGAAACACATAAGAGGCCAGCAACGGGAAAGTGGTACTCTCCACAATACGCTGCATGGCAGCAGGTATCTCATCGTCCCGATAGGGGCGGATATCGTCAAAGGTTCTTGAGTCTTTCATTGTATGCATCATTAATTTTCCGTACAATCACACCCCGTCCTACCAATGCTTCTGCAGTTTCGATAGCCGTCAGTGGAACCCCACAGATGCCATGCAGATTGATGTTCTGTCCTGTCAGCAGGAGGTTGCGCACCTTCGTAGCGACAGGCAGCTGAGACAGAGTCATGTTCTTACAATCCCGGTTGTAGCCGTAGAGAGCCCCCTCTTTCGTACCATAATAATCGCGTATAGTAAGGGGCGTGGATGCGAAACAGAAATCTATATCGGCACGGATGCCGGGGCAGGCACGCTCCAGCTTGTCCAGCACCTGCTGCAGGGAACGTTCTTTCCAGGCCACGTAGTCGGACGGGCGATGTCCGGTTGCGCTGTCTGCCCATTGACTGACAGCACTAAAGGGCATCGGACAGTTCACCGTCATGCGCTCCGCCCAAGGTCCTTGCTGATGGGAGGGAGGAGTCAGATACATGAATCCGCGGGGGAAAGTTGCCTCGTCATAGTCACACAACTGCCAGACGTGGCCGTGTTCTTCCTGCCAGTAGCAAGGGTGATTCACGAAGGGACGCCGGGCTTCCTCCTTGAACTTGATATAGAGCGAGAAGGCGGAATAGGAATTGGGAATCTCGCGCAGGCGGTCGCGGTATGACTTCAGGAAAGCTTTCTCCGGCAGAAGCTCCAGTAAGGTGCAGGGATGCAGGTCGGATATGTACCAATCGCCGGTGTATGTCTTTCCACTCCGGGTAACCACTTGCTTCACCTGGTGATCCTCCACATGGATGGCTGTCACCGGGTCGCCCGCATAGATGCTCCCGTCCGATGCGCGGATGACATCTGCCAAGGCGTCTGCCATCTGCTGACTACCGTCCACAAACATAGCCGACCCATTGATGTAGAGCACATTGATGAGGGCGTGTACAAAGGCCGGGGTATGCCCCGCCACACCGCCATACATCGGATTCATGTAGGCCAGTAACTCGGCCAGACGCGCGTCCGTGATATACTTGGCGATGAACTCGTCGGCAGGAAGCAGGAAATCCTCGGAGTGGGGACGCAGCATGCTGCTTTCGTCCGGACGGAGATAGAACAGATCTACTTCCTCGCTCAAGGCCCACAAATCGTCCATATAGCGGCGTATCCCGTCTGCCTGCTCCGGGAAGAGGCGGACGAGATAGTCTGCAAACGCTTCCTTTCCGCGCGGCAGGCGGTAGGTTTCCGTACCGAAGGTGACGGCATCCATACAATCGCTGTCCGTAGGACGGATGTCCAGTTTGTCCAGGATGTCCAGGTACGTGCAGATGCGATTCAGATTGTGGCCGGGTTCGAAACCACCCAGGACGTGCATCCCCGTCTCGAAGAGGACACCCCGGCGACGGAAGCATTGCAAGCCTCCACCCAGGATGGCGTTTTTCTCCAACATCGTCACTCGGTATCCTTCCTTGGCGAGGAGGGCGCCGGTAGTCAGTCCACCCAGGCCTCCGCCTATCATGATGATGTCTCTTTCTTCGCTCATTTGTTAGCCTCCAGGATTTGTTCATAGATATATTTCGGTGTCAGGAACTCTCCGCAAGTCACCATGGTGCCCACAATGACACCCAGCATGCCGTGCGAATTGACGTTCTGTCCCGTCATGAAGACATTGGGTATGCGTGTCTTGTGAGGTACCCGCCCGACGCTACCCAAAGTGATGTCCTTGGCTATACCATACAAGGAACCATCCTGCGTACCGGTATAATCGCGGTAGGTCAGGGGCGTGGATACATAATAATGCTCAATGCAATCCTTGATGCCGGGGAATCGGCGGTCCAGCGCAAGGATGAGCCGCCACGCCCGTCTGTACACATAGTCTTCATAGTCCGTGCCGCGATGCCCCACCGTCGTCCCGCTCCATGCCGCCAGTTCCTCCATACGCATGTAGGTGAGGATGACTCCGGAGCGTGCGAAGTTCTGCCCCGACTGGTCACAGACGTGCATGTAGAGATATCCCTTGGGCCAGGTAGTGTCGTCATACTGTTCGCAGCCCCACGGGGTATCCGTTTCGTAGCCGAAGAAATTGTGATTCATGTAGGGTACGGTATTCTCTTTGAAGTGCAAATATACGGAAAATCCGCCGACGGTCTGCGGTATCGAATTGATTCTTTTCCGGAAAGCGGGTCGGATGAGGTGCGTATCGCCCAGCATCTCCATCGTACGCATGGGGTGCGCGGCCGAGATGATGTAGTCCGCCTGTATATATTCCCCGCCATTGACCTCCACCCCGGTGGCATGTGTATCGTCGCAGACGATGCGCGTCACCTTGCTGCGCGTGCGTACCTCGCCGCCATAGCGGACAAGGACCTCTGTCAGGGCACGGATCAGTACGTCGCTTCCTCCCACAAAACGGAAGGCACTCCGGTTGTAGAAGTCCATGATGAAGGCATGGACAGAAAAAGGGGTCTTATCCCGTACGGCAGCATAGAGAGGCAGGTCGCCTACTATGACTTTCTGCAGCAGAGGGTCGGTGATGAGTTCTTCCACCACCTCGTTGATGGAGCGCAACTGATACTCCGCCGTAATGGCATCATTGGTCTGCCCGTGCTTCAGCGTATGCAGCGACGAAGCAGCCGAGATGCTCTCCACCAGACGGCAATAGCGCGCAAGATTGTCTCTTTGGTCCGGGAAATAAGATGCCATCCGGTCGATGAACGCCTCGCTCCCGTTGGCGAAGTCGAAACATTGCCCCTCCAGACAGATCACGTTGTAACGGTCTGTGTCCAAGCGGGAAAGTTCCAGTTTGTCGTCTATCTCCAGGTAGCGCATCATCTTGTTCAGTATCTGTCCTTCGTCCGCACTGCCGATGAAGTGCATCCCGGTCTCGAACTTTACGTCGTGGCGCCGGAAACATTGCAGGCAACCTCCGGGCAGTGTATTTTGCTCCAGAATGGTGACCCGGTAGCCGTTCTTGGCGAGCATCACACCGGATGACAAACCACCCAAGCCGCTTCCTATGATGATAACGTCTTTCTCTTTCATTCTTCTTATTTTATTAGTCGATAAGAAAACAAGTTAACAAGGCAACAAGGCTCCTGGCTATTCATCTACCCGTCTACCTGCCAACTGAACTTATATTTCCTCTTATATGCCTCATATGGTCTGCGCCATTCCTCCGTTTCTAGCTCCGCGCGCATCCCGGCATAATGCTCCAGGTAGCGGCGGTGCATCCGTTGGGTCAGTTCGCGGTCGGTAGTGGCACGCACTTCCTCCACCGGCACACGGGGCAGAATATCCATCGTCACGCTGCCGCGCCGCAACATGAAGTCGTGCTTGGGCAGGACATCATACAGGCCATGCAGATACACGGGCAGGATGTCCACATCCAAGGCCTTGGCCAGGGTGAACGCCCCCTTGTGGAAGCGGCCGATGTCACCATTCGACGTGCGTGTTCCTTCGGGAAAGACCACAATGCTGTAGCCCCGACGCACCAAGTCCTGCAAATGGGGAAAGTTCTGGTCGTAGCCGTTGGACACGGGACGGAACTCCGCCGTGTGAATGACCACGCCATAGTAGGGATTGTGCCACACCCAGTCGTTGGTCAGCACGATAATCTTGGGCGACAGTTGCATCAAGGCCATCAGATCCAGGTGGGACTGGTGGTTGCAGACGATGACGGCAGGACGGTCGAATGTCTCCCCCTCCCCGCCTCTTTCGCGGAAACGGACACCGGGCACCCGGCAGATGACGAAATGAGCAATGCGCTGCAGCAACCGATGATAGAAGCCCTCCCCATGCCACCACCGCTGCAACGGACGGTATATCAGTAGCGTATAGGGTATCAGCAGGAAGAACATTCCTCCCAGGAAGAACGTCATCGAGAAGGCCGAATAGGCCAGTCGACTCAAGGTGACGGGATATTCCCTGCGCCGCCCGTGCTTCTCTGTCAGCCAGCGGAACACCAGCGGGGGCAGATAGCAAGCCATGACCACTACCACCACCATGCCAATGATGGCCACCTCGGCCAGCGACTGCAGAGCAGGATGGCGGCTGACAATCAGCGTGCCGATGCCGATGAACATGATGACGGCGGACAGGGCGACACTGCTCTTGTAGGCTTCCAGCCGCCGCCGTCCCGTAGTATATTCGTACATCAGTCCCTCGGTGATGAAGATGGTATAGTCATCGCCCTGGCCGAAGATGAATGTAGCCAAGATAATGTTGACGATATTGAACTGCATCCCCAGCATCTCCATGATGCCCAATATCCATACCCAGCCCACAGCCAACGGCAGGAAAGCCATCAGGCTCATCTCGATGCTTCCCAACGACAGCCACAGGAAGACAAAGACCACGAAGCCGCAGACGAAGCCGATATAGTTGAACGAGTCGGACAAGGTCTTGGCCAAGTGGTTGCTGACATCCTCCTGCCCGAAGATGAAACAGCCGGCAGGTAGGCTGCGGACAATCTGCTCCTTCATGCTCTCGCCGGAACGTTGCTCCGCTTCCACAAAATTCACCACCCGGCATCCGCCATCGGCCGTGCGCATGATGAAGCGCTTGCCCACCTGTTTATACAGCGGCGTCTCTTCCGGCGTTTCCGGCGCCGACAGGGTTGTCTCCTGTATCTTGTGGACAAAGGGGCGGAATGCTTCGGGCGAGAATCCTGCCTCGACAGCTGCTTGGTCCAGGGCTTCTGCCGCATCGGCATGACGTTTCCAGAAATCGCTCCAACGGCTCCACCGCTCCGCCCGCAGACTGTCAGACAGCAACCAGCCCGCAACACCCGTCACTCTGTCCACGACGTCCACAGCCTCCAGACGAGCCGTCAATACCTCGTTGCGCCGCAAAGCCTCTTCCGGTGTAGCTCCTTCGGCCACGGCATAGAGCAGTTGAAGACTATCGCCCCGGGCTTGCAGACTAGAGGCCAGGAATTTCAGGTCAGCCCGTTGTTGGGGCGTCATATAGTTGATGTGCTGCATGTTGCTGTCGAACGAGGTGCCCCGGCTGAAGTAGCCGAACACCCCTGTCAGAATCATTACTCCCAGCAATACCAAGCGGTTCACCCGTCTGCTGCGGGGCAGGCTCCAACGACCGAACGGCAGGCTCTTGCCCGGATAGCGAACCGCCCGCCGGGACTGTAGGAAAACGGGCAGGGCCACCAGCACAAACAGAATGGTACCTACCAACGTGAGCGAACCGAACCAGCCCAGATCGCGCATGGCCTGCGCATCGAGCAGCACCAGACAGAGGAAAGCACTGACCGTCGTGATATTCCCCGTCAACAGAGGCGGCACCATCTCGCGGAGCGCCTCGCGCAGGTTCGTCTCGTGCTTCAGATGTTCCAGGAAATGCAATGGATAGTTGACCGTAATGCCAATGATCACCGAACCGATGCCGATGACTATCAGCGACAACCCGTCGCGCAGCAAGGCCATGACTCCCAAAGCAAAAAGCCAGCCGGCCAACACGGACACGCCGATCCACATCAAATCGCCCATCCGACGGAATACATAGAGCAGCACAGACAGAATGAGCACCACCGCCAACCCTACGGCCAACAGGCTGTCCCGCTTGATCTGCGTGGCATTGGTGACGGCTATCAGCGGTGCGCCGATGGCAGACACACGCACCTCCGGACAAACAGCCTGGACATCGTACAGGCACGAATCCAACAATTCTTGCAGACGGGCATTGTCCCGCGACTCACTGATGCCGAACGGTGATTCCAGCAACGCTATACCTACGCTATCCCGGAAAAGATAGCCATCCACCACCTGATACGTCGCGTCCACATTCAACCCCCTAAGACGGGCCAGCAAGGCCGGACTCAGTTGCAAGGGATCTTCGGGCAAGCCCTGCGCCAGCAGACTTCCCGTGGGGAGCATCAGCAGTTGTTTGTTCCGCTCCATCTGCGCGGCCAGGTAAGTATCATCTACTAGGAGCGAATCCAGACGTTGATAATCGCCCTCTGTCAACAACATCGGGTAGTCCTGCCATAACTGACGCATTACGTCCAGCATGGCCGACTCGTCCACCCGGATCTGCAGGTTGCGTATCCAACCGGCCGTATCGCGGCGCGCTACAGCTTCACCAAAAACGTCCATGGCATGCTCCACCGGTACCGGATCCTCCGGTTTTCCTTTGAAGATCACGGCAATCTGGTTCTGCCCGCCCAGGTTGCCGAACACCTCCGAATACTTCCGCGTCTCATCGTCCAAGGGCATAAAGGCGGCGATATCTTCGTCATAGTCCATGCGGAGTGCCAACACACCACACACCAAAGCCAACGCACACACAGCTCCCGCCACCCACGGACGATGACGGGACAAGGCATCATATATCTTCAGAAATAACTGGGTCATATTTCCCTCCTACAGCAAAGTCTTAACAAACGGGCCGGCCATCCGTACACCACGGCTAGCCCACACAGTACCGTGTTCAGCAGGCTGATGCGGGCGAAGTCCCACCCGGGCCGGAAATGGGACACACGCTCCCCCTCTGGCGGATACCATACGCGCACAGGGACAGGCACCAGCGGAATGCCCCTCCACGCTGCCCATACCAGCATCTCCAGTTCGGCCTCGTAGCGGGCGGTCAGCCACCACAGGCTCCCCATCCGACGGAGCGGATAGAGCCGGAAACCTGTCTGCGTATCCGGCAGGCGGATACCCGTATGGAGGCGGAACCAGAAGTTGGAGAAGCGGTTGGCAAACGTATTGCGGGCGGGCATTCCCTCGGCGGCCAGATTGCGGCTGCCCACCACCATAGAGCCGGGGTAACGACCGGCAGCCTGCAGCAGGACGGGGATGTCCTCAGCAAAATGCTGCCCGTCGGCATCCAGGGTAATGGCTTCGTCGAAACCCAAGAAACGGGCATGACGCAGACCGGTCTGCAACGCACGTCCCTTGCCGCGGTTGCGGGCATGGCGCAGCAGAAGGATGTCAAGGTCTTTCAGACAGTCTGCAGTTCCGTCTGTACTGCCATCGTCCACCACAATGACGTGGCAGGTCTGACGACAGACTTCCTCCACCACCCGGCGGATGGTGCCGGCATTATTATAAGTCGGTATGACGACGCACCACATGGCAAGTCAGGGACATTTTGGAAAATACACATCCATCCTCCTCCAGCACAGCCACAGTCCGGCAGATGTTCTCCTCGCAGACGAACTTCGTGAAACGGACGGTCAGTTGCGGTGTCTCTTCCGGACGGATGACGGACAGGTATTTCACGTTCTTGATATCCGTCAGCGTGGCCTCGGCATCCAGCAGTAGCGACAACAGCTCCGTCACCAACTGTATCTGGCAGACACCCGGCGTGATGGGTTGCCCGGGAAAATGGGCCCGGTATATCTCGTGAGTGGGATTCAGGCGGATTCGGAATGCCTGCGAATCCCGGTCCGTTATCTGATAAAAATCATTCAGCAGCATCATCTTTCAAGGGTTTTAAGCGGTAGGTTATCTTGTGGCGGCGGTTGGTCAGCACCATCGTGCCGTCCTCGCGGCGTTCGAGCGTGCGACGCCGAGGCAACCGACGATCGGGACGAAACAGCACCGAAAGGTCCCGGGACAATACTCTACGGATGTACCATTTATCCAGCAGCGCCATGACGTAGGGCAGTTTCACGCGGCCTTTTGCTCCCGGACATACGGCATCGAAGGCTTTGACACCAAACTCATTGACCACGCTCATCACGCCCCGGTCGCCCTCCATGCGGATGAGGCAGATGCCGGATATATGCGCCCCCTTGGGCAGGTCGATGAAAAGCGCATAGCGGCGCAAGTCCTGGGCAGAGGCGGACAGCCCCATTCCCCACACGAGAAGGACCAGGAGAACGCCCGACAACGTCTTATTGAACCGAGAAAACCGCATCGTCTATCGCTGCATTCTTCCGTACATTCTTCATCTCGATGCGGGTGGTATCACCGCTCCGCTCCATCAGTTCCACGACGGTGACCATCCGGAGCTTGGGGTCGATGTGCAGGCGCACCTCGCCGAACAGGGCGGCCAATTCTTTCTGCCGGGGCACCAGGCGAGCTTCCCATGCCGTTTCAGTCCCGTACATCGTCACCTCGAAATCGCCGTCATCGGCCAGGCAACGGCCCGTGACGCTGTTCAGCATGATGCGGGCTATCTGCTGGAACATCTTGCTGGAGCGGACAGACACGACGTCCGTTTTTTCCGAAGACTTCAGCATCACCCGGTCATGGTTCAACACAAAGGTGTACGCATAGGGCGAAGTGTATTCCCACCGCAGGCGGTCGCCGCCTTTGTAGTACATCTTGCCTTTCGAAGTCAGGGCCGTCTGCAACAGCGAAAGTTGCTTGACCTGAACGAAGTCACATTGCAAGGAGGTCATCTCAGCAGCCGCTGCACAGACCTCGGCCACCATCTTTCGGCTTTCATCCGTACTTGCAGGTTGCTGGGCCAAAGCGCATACGGAGAGGCAGGCCAACAGGCTGGCGATGAATCCATATCTCATTATCTTCTTCATATAAATTCCTATTTAACGGCGTGGCAAAGTTAAATCTTTCAACGCAGATAACCCAGCTTTTCCAGCAATATTTGCCGGATGCGGTCCGGGGTATGGCTGGGCGTGCTCGGGCATACCTGCGGACATGCTTAGCCGTACCCCGGCCCGTGCTCGGCGGTATGGCTAAGCATAGCAAATTTAATCACTTGACAATCAGTATACAGCCGGCCATAATCAGCAGGCAGCCCACCCAACGGTGGAAGGGCACCGTTTCGTGAAAAAACAAGACAGCCGAAAACATGGCGATGACATAGCTCAGACTGAGCAGCGGATAGGCCATGCTGAGGGGAAAGTTTTTCAGGATGTACATCCATAGCAACGAGCCGGCCCCGAAGCACAGACCGCAGGCGGCAAACTGCCAATTGCCGAACAACGACCACCAGAAAGCCCGGTTCCAGCCAAAGGGCAACATCTTCTGCAAGGCGAATTTCAGCCAGACCTGCCCGGCAGCCAACAGGATGCACTGGAGCAATGATAAGGGTAATAACTTCCACATAAGGCACTTATCTTTTCTCCAGGAACATGGCGGTAGAGGTCACTCCCACCGGCAGGTTCTCTCCACGCAGCCGCAGCAACATATCGTGCAGGGCCGGGGTCACTTCGTTGTGATACCCAATCAAGGCATTGTGGATCCGCCCCAGCCGCATCAGCCGTTCGGCTTCGCGCCGACAGAGGTCAAGAGTTTCCGCTTCGCCCAGCTGGGTATAGGTGATGTTGTATCCGTGGCAATGCGTACGGATGGCCAGCGTCCCGGCAATGGTGTTGTGCGTGCTCTGCATGAAGAGCGTGGGACTCAAGCCGTGCTCGCCCTCCCGACAAAGCTCCAAGAGGAATTTCTCGCTGTTCTCCAGCATGCCGTAGGAAGTACCCAGGATGATGGCATCGGGGGTATCCACCCCTGCCTGCCTCAAGGCTGTGAGCGAGGTCATCAGGGCCGACTTCAGCAACTTGCAGAGACGGCGGGACTCCAGCGGAGTCATGAATTCGCGCAGATTGTCCAAGGGAGCTTCCGGCGTGGAACGCACACAGGCCACAGTGGACATCTCGAAAGCGGCAGCCTCAACAGATGCTTTTCCATCCGCCTCCGCTGCCCTTTCCTCCGCTTCGGGCCGGGAAAATATCAACGAGGAGTCATTGCCGCCGAAGCCGAAGCTGTTGCACATCACGTGACGAAGCACCACGCCCTGTTCGCCCGCACTGGGCACAATGCCACCGGGCATGGGATGGTCCCCTCCCAAGTTGGCCGGAATGAACCCATCCTGCAAGGCCAGCAGGCTTATCACGGACTCAATTCCGCCGGCTGCCGAGGTGGCATGACCGGTAAAAGGTTTGGTACTGGACACCGGTGGAACATGATTGCCAAATATCCGCAACAAGGCAGCACTCTCACTGGCATCGTTGTTGGGTGTGCCCGTGCCGTGGGCATTCACATAGCCGATGGCCTGCGGTGTCAGTCCGGCCAGGTCCAAGGCTTCCTGCATGGCCAGGGTTGCCCCTTCGCCGTTATCCGAAGAGGCGGTCTGATGAAAAGCATCACAACGATTGCCGTAGCCGGACAAGATGGCCAACGGTTTTCCTCCCCGACGTCGCATGGAGGCCGCGCTTTCCAACACCACGAAGCCGGCTCCCTCGCCGAGGTTCAGGCCACGGCGGGTCTCATCGAAAGGACGGCACCGCTCCGTGTCGAGAATCATCAGCGTGTGGAAGCCGTTGAGATGAAACAGGCTCAGCGCCTCGCTGCCACCGGCTATCACGGCCTCGGCCTCGCCCGTCTTGATCATATTGGCTCCCACTATCAGCGCGTTGGCTGCCGAGGAGCAGGCGGTGGAGATGGTCATAGTACGCCGGGCGGGAATACCGAAGTAGTCGGCCATCAGTCCGGTAGTAGAGCCGGAATCGTGCGTTGCCAGCAAAGGCAGCCACTCATCGCCCTCCAACATGTCAAGGAAATGGCGTTCTGTGCTGTCCATGCCGCCCACTGTCGTGCCGGACAGCAGCCAAGCCTCGTCCAAAGGCAGGCCGGATTGCTCCAAGGCTTGTCTAATGGCCTCAATGCCCAGCAAGGCGGTGCGGTTGCAGCCCTTATCGGTAGGGATATGAAGCCGCTGACGCAGTTCCTCATTGGAAAGTTTCACCTCGCCGCAGGGCAAATCCTGATGAACAGACGGCAACAAGCGCAACGTCTGCACACCGGAACGCCCCTCCAGCAAGGCACGCTCGGTCTCTGCCCGGCTATTGCCAATGGCAGAGATAATGCCCATACCGGTAATATAAATCGGTTTGTCCATAGGTGTCAAGTGTTCCGTCCGATTCATTTCGTACGGTGTTCGGCCACATAGCGGGCCATGGTGTTGACGGACTGGAAGATGGCTTTTCCTTGCGAGGGATCGCTCAGTTTGATGCCATAGTGCTTCTCCAGCAACACAATGAGTTCGAGGGCATCTATCGAGTCCAGGCCCAAGCCGTCGCCGAAGAGGGGAGCATCGTTGTCAATGTCCTCGCAAGAAACGTCTTCCAGGTTCAATGTCTTGATGATTTGTTGTTTCAGTTCACGAACAAGTTCTTCCATAGCTGTTTCCTTAAATATGATTTGCTCGATTGATAATATAAATAGTAGCCTCAAAACGGTCGGGATCTGCCACGTCCAACCAGCCACCCAACACACTTTGGATACCCGGTGCACGGAGCGCCCGGGATAACAGGGAATGGACATTGGCCGGAGTTTCCTGCAAAAGGCAGGTGGTCTCTCCGTGATAATGATTGCGCATGGCTATCTCACCCGTCACGATATTGGGCAACGTATAAATGAAAGCTGAGGGACTGGGATAGAAATCATCCGCCGATTGGATGGTCTGCTGGTAGGCGCGATCCGCACAGATAGAAGCACTACGGCCTACCATTACTACAGCGCGGTCTTCGCAAGGGATGAAGCGGGATTGCCCCTCTTTCTCCTCTGCCTGCAACAACAATTCCGAGGCAAGGAATCCTAACTTGCACAGCGGATCCATCTTATAGAACTTAGGATAATCGCCCACGTAGGTCTGATACAAGAATTTCAGCAAAGCCTGCCCCTGCCCCTCTACAGGGAGAAAACGGCCATCTACCACCGCCTCACATTCCGTCAGATGCACCGTATGCGATACACGCTCCGATACCGCTTCCCAAGGTCGCGACGAGCATGCGGTAGGGATGGTTCCGCCCTTACAGAATAATAAGGCCGCATTGCAGCCGCCAAAGCCGGCCATCAACTTCAGGAATGCCGAACCCGCAACCGGACGATGCTCTGCAGAGATGTTGATGCGGCGGCTTACTCCCGGATATTCGAAGCCTCTTGTGGCCAATACGATGCCATCGTCCAGCGCCTCCATCGAAATTAGTGTTTCCAATACACCGGCTGCGCCCAGCGTATGCCCGAAATAACCTTTCAGTCCATTGGCAGGAAGGTCGGACAGTCCCATGCGGTCGAGGGCTACGGCTTCCATCTCGTCGTTGAACAAGGTAGCCGTGCCATGTACATTGACAAAGGCCAAACCGGACAAATCCTTTTCCGCAAGCACCGAACGCAAGGCCCGACAAGCGCCTTCGGCTGTCTTGGAAGGACTCGATACGTGATAGGCATCGTTGCGTACCGCAGCATCTACCACGCTCCACATCTCAGAAATGTCCACGGCAACTTCATCCACCAGCCCATATACCACGCAGGCAGCCGCCTCGCCCAAGTTCAGACCGGTCCGGTCTTCATCGAAAGGACGGCACGGCTCGGCCGACAAAGCCTTGAGCGACTGAAATCCACTGACGATGAAAGGCGACAGCACATCTACTCCTATCACCACGGCTTGCCGGTAACGTCCGGATTCCAAAGCCCGCATGGCTTCCAGTTGGGCATCCATACCCGATATGCAGGCGTTGCACACGACCAACGGCTCGTTGGGATTACGGAACCAACCAGTTACCTGACGGGCTGCTTCCGTCAACAACAGATGACCTGACGGCCAGGATTGTCCCTGCCGCTCATCTAGCAACCCTACATTTCCCTTGGTTGAAGCAAGAATAAACAACACCTCACTGCTCTCCGGCCGGATGCCTGTATGCTGCAAGGCACGCGCCGCCGCCAGTATCGCCAACCGTTCGAAACGTGTATAACGGAGGACGTCAATGTCTTCCGCCCGACAAGCACTCGCCAACAGATTATCATCCAACAAAGACGCCACGAATGGTTCGGGCAATCCCCAAAGCCCTTCGTAACGACGGAGCCGGGTCTGTCCTGCCTTCACCGCCTCATAATTGACACGGGTACCCATGCCAAGGGGCGACACAATATAATCTGCCAGCTTTCCTATCATTCTACCAACCATTGTTTTTTCCACTCCTCATAGAAAGGCGGAGTAAACCAGACCAACTGATATTTGGTATCCGTAAACACCTGCACCGAATGTCCGGTAGCTACCAGACCATTGTCGGCGGTGTCGTGTATCTCGTAATCGAACAGAATTTTGGCGGCATCGGTGGGACGGTACTTGATGGTGATGGCCGGCTGCATGCCATAGACCAGCGGACGTTTGTATTGGAGATTCAACTCTACCAGCGGGGCAAAGTATCCGTTGCGGAACATCTTCATGTAGCCCAGGTCATACTTCTTGCCAAAAGCTTCGCGCGCATCCTCGAAATACAGGGGATACGATCCGTGCCACACAACGTTCATCGAGTCTACCTCGCTGAAACGGATGTCAAAGGCGATGGTTTCTGTCAGTTCTTTCATGGGATGGCAATCTTCATTTCTGCGGTGGCTATCACTTCCTCGTCCACACGGACTTCGGCATCCACCAGAGTCATGCCGAAGACTTCCTCCTTCACGCGGATGGTCGTATCCAGACTTTCTCCCACCCGTGGCGTACGCCGGATATGCAAGTTATTGACCGCACCTATAAAACCAATCTTCACCGGGAGTCCGCTAATGAGGTTGTAGTAACCCAGACGCGCGGCACAAGTCTGCGCCATGTTCTCAATCAGGCCGGTAGGCAGCAGGCATTCGTCCGACACAAAGAGATGGTCCGGACGGATGAGAAAGCGCGTGGAGGTCTCTGTCTCGTCATAGCGCGTCAGCCCGTCAATCAGGATGAACGGCGGACGCTGGGGCAATATGTCCAGCGGACTTACGTCCAGAAGTCGTAGAAGTTGAACCATTGTGTAGGATATAACTTAATGATGCGTTCCAATTCCGTGGCAAAACACTGTCCCAATGCGGCAGCATTGTCGCCATGCAGCCGACGGACATAAATCTTATAGGACTTAACGTCCTCCTTCATGACAAATACGGCCAGCATGGGAACCTCCCGCTGCACGGCCATGGCAAACGGACCCAACGGGAAACGCGCCTTGCTGCCAAAGAAATCACAAGCGATGCTGCGCGGCGAACCGAAGATGCGGTCACCCGGCATGCTGACCATGTCGCCCGTCCGCAGAGCCTCACTGAGAATGAACACGTGCGACAGGTCCGGACGAACCGGCACCATGCGCACTTTATGTCCGGCAAAGAGCCTGCTCCGCGAGGCCATCACCGTTTCCGTCTCGCCGGCAAAGACCAGCGCGTGGAAAGTCTTGTGGCGCGGTGTCAGCGAATAGCCCGCCAGCTCGTAGTTGCCCACGTGGGAACTGAGTTGCAGGAAACCACCCTCTCCACTCTCCAGCTCATCGAACACCTCCTGCCCCACCACATCCAACCGGAACCGATGTCCGGCGTAGGCGGCAAAACGGTCCACGATGATTTGTCCGAAACGGAAATGATTGAGATAGACATACCCGAAGGCTTTCCACGGCGACATCCCGAACCGCCGGCGATAGAACCGGTAGCTGGCCAGATAGCCCTGGTGATGGAACAGCATGTAGAACGGCACCATCCACCCCATGCACCAATAGGGGACATAGAGCGAGGTGTGACGGAACCACCGTATCAGCATCCGTTGCATCCACGGCGTACCTCCCGTCGTTCCTTTCCAGTTAGCGTGCTCCAGTTCGGCCATCCGATGTCCTCACTTGTTTACCTTGCTCTCGATGTAGTCGCAGAACTTGCTGAAGGTGTCCACCTCCTGCATCTCTTCCGGCTTGATTTTGAAGCCAAAGTTCTTGTCCACAATTACTACGATGTCCACGAAGTCCAGGGAGTCGATGCCCATGTCATCTTTCAGCTTGGCATCGGGAGTAATCTTTTCCTCGTCTATCTCCAGGTCTTCAATAAGAAAGTTGCGTACTTTCTCTTCAATTTCTGTTCTTGTCATACGTTGTTGTTTAAATAGATATTTAAAATTAGTTTATACCATCACGAAGCGGAGGGTAGTATCCATCTGGATAAAGAATCAGTGCCACCTTTTCTAGGAATCAATGCCAATGATTCCCCCCAATCAATGCCAATGATTCTAGGAATCAATGCCACCTTTTTCTCACGTCCTTGTAGCCGATGTCTAAACATACTATATCTGATACCGCTGAAATAATATAAACTAAAAATGATTAGTTACTTATTTATTTATTTATCTGTTTATTGTAGTCTACAAACCAATATGCTGTGTCCGTGTCCCAAGCCGTCGTGGATATGTTCTATCCCAAGTCCGGCAGCTTCGATACACGTTTCCAGGTCTTCTGTATTATACATTTTGCTATTTCCGTTGGCGATGGCAGCGAAATAGAGGGAGGTCATGGTCAGAGCCATGGCGGCCGGCTCGTATTTCTGCCGGTCCCAAAGGGTCTCCATGATGTAGAGGCGCGTATCGGCCGACATGGCTTCACGAACTCTCCGCAGGATGCTGACAATCTCGTCCATGCTGAAACAATCCAAGAACTGGCTCATCCAGATGGCGTCCGCCGCAGGCTCCGTTGGGAAATGCTGCGTCTCGTCCAGCAGATTGATGCCATGCCCGCTGATGCGGTCGGCTCCAGGCTTGCCGGCTATCTGCCGCTCCATCAAGCCTATCTGCTGGGGCAAGTCCAAGATGGTGATCCGCACGTCCTTATCGTAGTCCACGCAACGCAAGGCCCAACGCCCGGTATTGCCCCCCACGTCGAAGAGGCTGTGCGGATGGTAGGTATCAAAGACGATGTGCAACGCATCGTCAAAGGAATGGTCGCTATAGAAATGGTCGAAGGCGAACCACGACTCCTGCACTTGTCCGGGCAAACTGGACAACCCCTCGTACACCGTGGGCCAATCGCCAAAGTGGCGCAGTCCCTCCGGCTTCCCGTTCATCAAGGATTCCTCCAGACAGAACCAGCCTTCGTAATTAACGTCGTGGTTGAAATCCATGTCCACCCGTGTGGCAGGGTCTACCAGCAGGAACCAGCCGGTCTTGGCCAAGGTATAGCGCTCAGTCTCCACATCCACCAACACCGTACCCATGTTGAGCGAAGCCTCCAGCAAGCACTTCATGGCATAATCACTCAAGCCGGTCTTGGCGCATAGCTCAGTGCGCGTCAGACCCTCCGCGCTGTCGCGCAACGCTTCCAACACACCGTGCTTCAGCATGATGCGCGTAACTTGGAAGATGGCTGGCCCCCAGGCAATAAATTGTGCCCGGAGTTGCGCCTCATGGGCGGAGAGGCGGTCTTCGGTGTAGGCTTTCTGCAAGGAAGGGGATAGTTTCATTACTTCTCTACAGATTTAAGCAGGCCATCGGCCAAGTAACGGTACACACTGATGGCGCGTGCCCGGAAGACGGGCGCCAACAAGCCTTTCACCTTGGCGAACTCGAACTCGCACTTCGTCTCGCCCGTAGCATTGTCCACCAACTGCATCGTGCCTTCAATCTGGGCACCACCGGCCTTGCGGCTCATGCCCCATATCATACCGCCGGCATTGCCCACGTTCATCAGGGTCACCTTGACGTTCAAGGTATAGGCGGCTTGCGCGGTAGAGTCAGAAGTCACGGTCAAAAGAGCCTTGCGCTTCTTCTCGTTAAAGTACGTGATGAAACTCTCGTGGGCACGGTTCAAGTCATCCACGAACTTCGCATACTCGTCCTCGCCCTTGGCACCATAATATACGTCGGCAGTCTGGTCACGGCGGTCAATCAACGTCTTATGGTCATCTATCAACACACGCACGGTTGCTTCCGTGAAGAAAACGTCCTTTTCGCCCTTCACCAACTTAACAGGATTGCCCGCCTGCAAAGCGACAACTCCCATTAACAATGCCATTACTAAGATAACTTTTCTCATATCGTTCTATTTATACGTCTTTTACGTCAGAAAGATTTCGGATAATCAACGCACTGTTCGTCCCCCCGAACCCGAAGCTGTTGCTCAGCACCGTGTTCACCTCGGTATCCACGGTTGTAGCGGTCAGGTTCAGGCGGTCGGCATACTCATCGGGGTGCTCCAAGTTGATGTTGGGCGCCACGAAGTGATGTTGCATCATCAGGATGGAGTAGACTATCTCGCTCGCGCCTGCCATCCAGCATTCGTGTCCGGTCATGGACTTCGTGGAACTGATGAGCGCGTGCTTCCCTTCGAAGAGACGGACCAAAGCCTTTGCCTCGAGCATGTCTCCCTGAGGAGTAGACGTGGCATGGGCGTTAATATAGTCAATGTCGTCGGGCGTGAGGCCGGCATCCTCCATGGCACGTGTCATGGCGATGGCACATCCCTCGTCGCTGGGTTGCGAAATGCCTCCACCGTTGCTGGAGAAGCCGTAGCCCACCACTTCGCATAGGATGTTCGCCCCACGGGCTTTGGCGTGTTCATATTCCTCCAGTACCAGAGCTGCTGCTCCTCCACTGGGCACCAGGCCGTCGCGATCCTTGTCGAAGGGGCGGCTGGCCTTGGTCGGCTCGTCCATACGGGTGGAGAAAGTACGAAGCGCGTCAAACGATGCCATGGAGTAGTAATTGGTCTCCTGCGCACCTCCACACAGCACCGTGTCCTGCAAGCCCTGCTTGATGAGCAGATAGCCCAAGCCGATGGAGTGGCTTCCGCTGGCGCAGGCCGCGCTGACGGTGAAGTTGACGCCCCGCAGGCGGAAGATGGTGCTGAGATTCATGTTGACGGTGGAGTTCATCGACTGAAACACCAGGCCGTAGCCCAGCATCTCCGTGTCGTGCTTCTCGTCCATGATGCGGGCCGACTCCACCACCGGCTTGGCCGACGAATCATTGCCGAAGATGCAGCCCACCTCGTTCTCCATCAGCCAGGCATCGTCCATCCCCGCCATCCCGAAAGCCTGGCGGCTGGCCATGAAGGCATATTCCGCCTCCTCGGACATGCCGGCGCGGATGTGACGTTCAATATCTTTCTTGGTAATCACCGGCTTCGCCACCTTGCCCACCAGGCCGGAGCGATAGCCGTAGGCGAGACGGTCCTCGTCAAGGCCTATCCCGGAAGTGCCGTTGTAAAGCGCTTCCTTGACGGTCTCCAAGTCCGTCCCCAGGCACGACCAGATGCCGATGCCTGTTATCACTACTCGTCTTGACATCTATGCTATATATATTAATTAGGTGTACAGCCCCCCGTTGATGGATATCACTTCGCCCGTGATGTAGGCGGCCTCGTCCGAAAGCAGGAAACCTGTCAAGGCAGCCACTTCCTCCGGACGGCCGAAGCGTCCCACGGGAATCATCTTCTTCAACTCGTCCTGCGGCAGGTCCTTGGTCATGTCCGTCTCGATAAAGCCGGGCGCGATGGCGTTGACCGTCACGCCGCGTGGGGCAACTTCTTGCGCCAATGCCTTGGTGGCACCGACGATGGCCGCCTTGGCCGCGCTGTAGTTGGTCTGTCCGGGCAGTCCCTTCAGGCCCGACAAGGAGGACATGTTCACGATGCGTCCTCCGTGCTTGCGCATCATCATCTTGGGCAACACGTGCGTGGTGACGTTGTAGAAACCATTCAGCGTGATGTCCAGCACATCGTGCCAATCTTGCTCCGGCATCATGAACATCATCCCGTCGCGCCGGATGCCGGCATTGTTCACCAGATAGGCGATGTAATCCTCCGGATGAGCCTCCTCCCAACAGGCAAGTGCCTCATCCACTTCCTGCTTCACACGGACGTCGAAACGCAACAATTCGGCTGAAACGCCTTCCGCCTCCACCAAGGCTTTAACCTCTTGGGCAGCGGCCTCGTTCGACTGATAGTTTATAAGTACGGGGATTCCTATCTTGGCGACCTTCAGGCAGACTGCCCTGCCCAAGCCGCGCGAACCTCCGGTTACAAGTGCATACTTCATATTAGCCATAGTCTTGTTTGTGAGACCCGAACACCCCCTGCGAGGAACTTTCGGGAAGTGGTTGC
Organism: Candidatus Bacteroides pullicola; assembly: GCA_019115825.1. GTDB lineage: Bacteria > Bacteroidota > Bacteroidia > Bacteroidales > Bacteroidaceae > Bacteroides > Bacteroides pullicola. The sequence goes on along the minus strand of DXCV01000065.1, from coordinate 44,810 downwards.
AAAAGTACTAAAAATGTATTATACAAACAAAAGCCGTACGCCCTTATTGCAGGCGAACGGCTTTTTAGTATTTAGGAATCAAGCGAGTCCTGGCTTATCGCTTCTCGTGGCGTCCGCCCTTACGTTCGGGCTTCTCCGTATAACCTTCCGGCTTCGGGAGCAGCACCTTGTGGGACAGCTTGAACTTGCCCGTCTTCGGGTCGATGTCCAGCAGCTTCACGTCGATTTCGTCGCCTTCCTTCCAGCCGGCTTCCTCGACCGTCTCCAGACGCTTCCAGTCGAATTCGGAGATGTGGAGCAGGCCGTCCTTGCCCGGCAGGAATTCCACGAACGCGCCATAAGGCATGATGGAGCGGATCTTGCCGTGGTAGACTTCACCCACTTCGGGGATAGCCACGATGGCTTTGATCATGCGGATGGCGTCATCGATGCACTTCTTGTTGGTGCCGGCGATTTCGATGTGGCCTTCGTTGCCCACCTCCTCGATGTTGATGATGGCACCAGTCTCTTCCTCCATGCCCTGGATGATCTTTCCGCCCGGGCCAATCACAGCGCCGATGAACTCCTTCGGGATAATCATCGTCTCGATGCGAGGAGCGTGCGGCTTCAGGTCGGCACGCGGCTCGGGCATCGTTTCCGTCAGTTTGCCCAGGATATATTCACGGCCTTCCTTGGCCTGCAGCAGAGCCTTCTCCAGGATGTCGTAGGACAGGCCGTCTACCTTGATGTCCATCTGCGTGGCAGTGATACCGTTCTTTGTACCCGTCACCTTGAAGTCCATGTCGCCCAGGTGGTCCTCATCGCCCAGGATGTCGGACAGCACGGCGTACTTGTCTTCACCGGCATTCTTGATCAAGCCCATGGCGATACCCGACACGGGATTCTTGATTTGTACACCGGCATCCATCAGTGCCAGCGTGCCGGCACATACGGTAGCCATGGATGAGGAGCCGTTGGACTCCAGGATATCGGACATGACACGTACTACGTAGGGATAGTCTTCAGGAATCTGGCCCTTCAATGCGCGCCATGCCAGGTGGCCGTGACCAATCTCGCGACGGCCCACGCCGCGCTGTGCCTTTGCCTCGCCCGTGGAGAAGGGGGGGAAGTTGTAGTGCAGCAGGAAACGTTCCTTGCCCTGTATCAGCACGTCGTCCACGATTTTCTCGTCGTCCTTTGTGCCCAGCGTCACCGTAGCCAGAGCTTGTGTCTCGCCGCGGGTGAAGATGGCCGAGCCGTGAGGACCGGGCAGGGGAGAGGTCTCGCACCAGATGGGACGGATGTCCGTCGTCTTGCGGCCGTCCAGACGTTTGCCTTCGTCCAGGATGCAGCGGCGCATAGCCTCTTTCTCCACGTCGTGATAGTAACGGTCGATGAGCGGAGCCTTCTCTTCCAGTTCCTCTTCGGTGAACTGTGTCTTGAACTCCTCGCGGATGGCGGTGAAGGCATCCTCGCGTTCGTGCTTGTTGCGGTTACCGCTGGCGGCAATGGCGTATGCCTTGTCATAGCAGGCATCGTGCACGGCCTTGCGCAGGTCCTCGTCGTTCACCTCGTGGCAGTATTCGCGCTTCACGGTCGAACCAACCTCCTCGGCCAGCTCCATCTGTGCCTTGCACATAGGCTTGATGGCCTCGTGGGCAGCCTTCAGGGCGGCCAGCAGGTCCTGCTCGGACACTTCCTTCATCTCGCCTTCCACCATCATGATGTTCTCGTAGGTGGCACCTACCATCAGGTCCATGTCGGCTTTCTCAAGCTGCTCGAACGTAGGATTGATGACGAACTGTCCGTCAATGCGGGCTACGCGAACCTCGGCAATGGGACCTCCGAAGGGGATATCGCTCACGGCCAGTGCGGCAGAGGCGGCCAGTCCGGCCAATGCGTCCGGCATGTCTACGCCGTCGGCCGAGAAGAGGATGATGTTTACATATACTTCAGCGTGGAAATTGTCGGGGAAGAGGGGGCGCAAGGCGCGGTCTACCAGGCGGCAGGTCAGGATTTCAGCGTCCGATGCGCGGCCTTCGCGGCGGGTGAAGCCGCCGGGGAAACGTCCGAATGCGGAATACTTCTCTTTGTACTCTACCTGCAAAGGCATGAAGTCGGTACCGGGAACTGCATCTTTTGCGGCACAAACAGTAGCCAGCAGCATGGTGTTTCCCATGCGCAGCATCACAGCGCCGTCTGCCTGTTTTGCCAGCTTTCCCGTTTCGAGCGTGATGGTTCTGCCATCGGCCAGCTCGATTGTCTTAACAATGGGGTTAATCATAAAAAATCTGTTGTTTCTATTTTCTCTAAAAATTCGCGCAAAGATACACATTATATTTATGTAAAACCGTGTAAGTGAAATAAAAAGTATATAAATCCGTAATTTTTCCCTATTTCCGTGCGCAAAGCGGTGGAAAATGCTTTGACTAAACCCGAAAAGACGTATCTTTGCACCGTGTTCGCAAGGGGGGGCCGCGGCTTTGTTTCGCGGAGGCCGTGTCTTTCCCTCGCGAAGGCGTTGCTTCCGCGAAGGAAAGGCAGGTATATCCCCGCCCGCGGGCGGAGGTATCTGCGCCCGTGCTTAGGCGTACCTGCGTCCGCGGGCGGGGGTACGGGTAAGCAAACGGATTGCAACGGACTGATTATCAAGACTAATATAACAACCGGAAAATGAAAAAGAATATGCTTTGTGCCGCGCTGGTCGTGGCCGCCTTGGGTGCCTGTAGCTCCGGACCCCAGTTCAAGATAGAAGGCGAAGTGACGGGGGCGGACGGAAAAATGCTTTACCTGGAGGCTTCTGCCTTGGCAGGCATCGTGCCGATGGATTCCGTTGAACTGGACGGGGGAGGCTCGTTCACGTTCAAAGGCGAGCGGCCCGCTTCGCCCGAATTTTACCGCCTGCGCGTGGAGGACAAGGTTATCAACCTGTCCATCGACTCCACGGAGACCGTGACGGTGCAGGCGCCCTACGAGGACTTTGCCACGGGATATGCCGTGACCGGCTCCGCCAATTGCGAGAAAATCAAGGAACTGACGCTGAAGCAAGCCCGGTTGCAAAACCGCGTGGACGACCTCACCGCTGCCATGAACGCCCGCACCATCGGGGTGGACGACTTCCAGGACAGCCTGGCGGTGTTGCTCAAGGCGTATAAGGACGAGGTGAAAATCGGCTATATCTTCTCTGCGCCCAACACGGCGGCGGCCTATTTCGCCCTCTTCCAGAAGTTGAACAACTACCTCATCTTCGACCCCCTGAACAGCAAGGATGATATCCGCTGCTTTGCTGCCGTGGCCACCAGCTTGAACCAGCACTATCCGCACGCCGACCGCTCGAAGAACCTGTACAACATCGTTATCAAAGGAATGAAGAACACGCGCGCCCAGCAACCCCAGCAGGTGGCGGAGGCGCCGCAGGTGAACGTGCAGGAAACGGGCGTGATAGACATCAACCTGCGCGACCTGGAGGGCAATGTGCATCGGTTGACTGACTTGAAGGGAAAGGTGGTCATTGTGGACTTCACCATCTACCAGAGCGCCGTGTCGGCTTCGCACAACTATATGCTGCGCGACCTCTACGACAAGTATGCTTCACAGGGATTGGAAATCTACCAAGTGTCGCTGGACGCCGACGAGCACTACTGGAAGACTACGGCGGACAACCTGCCCTGGGTATGCGTGCGTGACGGCAACGGCATCTACTCCAGCTTTGCTTCCGCCTACAATGTCCAGAACCTGCCTACGCTTTTCCTCGTGAACCGCGCCAACGAACTGGTGTCCAGAAGCGAGACGATCAAGGATCTGGAAAAAGAAGTGAAAGCGTTGCTCTAAAGGGTTAGCAATTAGGATATTTAGTTTAAATATGTTACAAAGCATCGGTTTTTGCTTGACACGTATGGATTAAAAGCCTATCTTTGCAGCAGAAAATAAGAAAAGAGGGTTCCAGCATGGCCATCATGTTGGAATTCTTTTTTGTTTTTAAGCAAGCTGCAAGCCGATTGGCGTGCAGGAAAAACATCATGAACGTAAAACATTAAAATTATTAAGGAGGAATAACTATGGCTTATATGTCAGAAGACGGCTATAACAAACTGATAGCCGAATTGAAGCATTTGGAGGCGGTGGAGCGCCCCAAAATCATAGCGGCGATAGCCGAGGCACGAGACAAAGGCGACCTGTCCGAGAATGCGGAGTATGACGCCGCCAAAGAGGCGCAGGGCCTGCTGGAAGGCAAAATCGCCAAGCTGAAGGCCGTGATTGCCGATGCCAAAATCATCGACGAGTCGAAGCTGAAGACCGACTCCGTGCAAATCCTCAACAAGGTGGAGCTGAAGAACGTGAAGAACGGCGCCAAGATGACCTACACCATCGTGTCCGAAAGCGAGGCCAACCTGAAGGAGGGCAAGATTTCCGTCAATACCCCCATCGCGCAAGGCTTGCTGGGCAAGAAAGTGGGCGACGTGGCCGAAATCAAGGTGCCCCAAGGCATGATTAAACTGGAAGTACTGAACATCTCGTTCTAAACCGATACGCGTATGACTATATTCAGCAGAATCATTGCAGGCGAGATTCCTTGCTACAAAGTGGCTGAGGATGACAAGTTTTTCGCCTTCCTGGACATCAACCCGCTGGTGAAGGGCCATACTTTGGTGGTGCCCAAGCAGGAAGTGGACTATATTTTCGACCTGGGCGATGAAGACTTGGCCGCCATGCACGTCTTCGCCAAGAAGGTGGCGCTGGCCATCGGCAAGGCATTCCCCTGCCGCAAGGTGGGCATGGCCGTCCTGGGTCTGGAGGTGCCTCATGCGCACATCCACCTCGTGCCCATGCAGAGCGAGAAGGACATGCTCTTCTCCAATCCCAAGTTGCAACTGGCGGACGAGGAGTTCAAGGCGGTGGCCGAGGCCATCCGGGCGCAACTCTGAGCAGCCGTCAGGCAGGAGATGAAAAAAGTGAGGCGCGGATTCGCATGACGAAATCCGCGCCTCGTTCTGTTTGGCCGTGCAAGGATCAGATGTAATCCTCGCCCAGCTTGATTTGTGTGTCGTTCACGTATCGGCGGATGGAATGTTCTTCATCTTTCTTGCAGATGAGGAGTACGTTGTCCGACTCAGCCACCAGATAGCCCTCCAGTCCGTCAATGACGGCCAGCTTGTTGTTGGGCAGGGTGACGATATTGTTTCGGCAGTTGTAGAGCAGCGACTGGCATTTGAGGATGACGTTCCCGTCCTCGTCTTTGTCGGACAGGTCGTAGAGCGAACTCCAGGTGCCCAGGTCCGACCAGCCAAAGTCGCCCAGCGACACGTAGACGTTGTCTGCTTTCTCCATGATACCAAAGTCGATGGATACGTTGGGGCAGGCGGGGAAGTGCTCGTCGATGTAGCGTTTCTCTTCCGGTGTGCCGTAGATGCCCACTCCCGGCTCGAACTTGGCGGCTACTTCGGGCAACAGTTGTTCGCCCGCCTTGATGATGGTGTTCACGTTCCACATGAAGAGGCCCGAATTCCAATAGAACTCGCCGCTCTCTACAAAGATTTTGGCTAATTCCAGTTCCGGTTTCTCCGTGAAGGTCTTCACCTTGTAGAAATTGTCGCCCACCGGTTCGTCAATCTGGATGTATCCGTATCCGGTCTCCGGGCGGTTCGGTTTGATGCCCAGCGTCAGAAGTTTCTCGGATTGTGCCACAAATTCCAAGCCCTTCTTGATGGACGTCAGGAACTCGTCCTCTTTCAGGATCAGATGGTCCGAGGGCGCCACCACGATGTTGGCGTTGGGGTTCAAGGCCCGGATGTGATACGATGCCCAGGCAATGCAGGGGGCAGTGTTGCGTCGTGTAGGCTCCAGCAGAATCTGCTCGGGAGCCAATTCCGGCAATTGCTCCTTCACCAAGTCGGCATACAAGTCATTGGTCACAATCAGGATGTTCTCTTCCGGTATCACCTTCTTGAATCGGTCGTAGGTCTGCTGCAGCAATGAGCGTCCCGTCCCGAAGAAATCGAGGAACTGTTTGGGCAGGGTCTTGCGGCTGAACGGCCAGAAACGGCTGCCTACGCCCCCTCCCATGATTACACAAAAGTTATCTTTATTGGCTGCCATACGATATAGTTTTAAAAGTTTCGGCTAATGTACTACATTTTCCCCTACAAACCCACCTTCCTTCCCTGTTTTCTTATTTTTTTCGCCTTTTTTTAGGAAAAGTATTGTAGGTTTAGAAAAAAGCCGTATCTTTGCACCGCAATTGAGAAAACAAGTTGCCCAGATGGCGGAATCGGTAGACGCGCTGGTCTCAAACACCAGTGGATTCACTTCCATCCCGGTTCGACCCCGGGTCTGGGTACTTAGAAAGGCTGATAATTTACTGATTATCAGCCTTATTTATTTTCTCGGGGCGTACTAAAAGCGTACTTCCTGACGAAAAGAAAGGAAACGTGTACTTTCGTGGTTTTGCCACTCCTTATTTATGTTTTCTTAACGAATATGTTGCATATTTCTTCCTTTCTCCTGCTTTTGTTTGCGCTGAAAACGGTATTCAAGCCTTATCTTTGCAACCTGAACCGATTTTAATGCACAATGAGTATGGAAGATATAAGAGAAGCCAATTTCAGAAAGATACAACAGATACTTGACCGATGCGTTGCGCATGAGTATGGGATGAAAACCAGTGCGCTTGCCCTAAAACGCGAATACCTGACGGAAGAACAAATGAGAGACTACATCCGGCAGGAGATTTTCAATACTACGGAAAGCATTGTGTCCCTATGTCAACAAAACCGGGCTTTGCACAATATCCGCTCCGACATCCAGATGCCCGATTTTCTGTGGGAAAGCGGATTCTTTGAAAACCTCTCCTTTGACGGGCGGAAAAAGTACATATCCTTCCAATGCTCCTCTTTCAATATAGATGAATACCTGCAATCACCTACATGTTACGATGAACAGCTTCCGTTCTTTTCCTACATTGTGCGCTTTGTCGTGCAAACCCAATATTTGGAATACCTCCAACAGTTAGAAAACAAGTATGCCGCAACATCCGTACCTTCGACCGAACAGGAAAGACAACCTAAGGAAGAAGTACAGGCACAATCCGAGCCGATTAGAATAGTGGGGAAATCCAATCCTTTCAAATCCGTCCTCACCCCGAAACAAATCAAGCTGCTGGTCGAATGCGCCAACGAAGCGTATATATTCACGACAACTGTCACACAGAAAATCCTTTCAGACTTCTTCGCCTGCAAGCTGAACGGGGTCTTGAAGTCCAACAACAACCGCCTGCTGGCTTATCTGATGATGCAGCTTAGCTGCTACAATTACATCGCTTACGAATGGCAGTCCGTCATTGCCAACAACAGGCTGGTACTTGCCAAGATAAAGGACAAGCACCTCACACGCAGCGACTTGTCGAGCGCGACAGACAACGTGAAGTGCATCTACCCGAAAGGATATGAAATCATAGACAAGTACATCAAGCAACTGCAAAAAGGTTGAGCATAGTCTGAGTGGTCAAACAAAGCTCAATTAGTCTTCATTTCCAAGTCCTTAACTTTGCCCCCGTTAACGAAACGATGCGGCATGTCTGCATAGGTCAAAACAGAAAATATTTCACGTGAGTTACCCGTAACTTGTGTGTTGCTGTTTTGGAAGATGCCGATTTTTGCCCCATCAAAAAAGAAACGAGGGTGCGCACCTTCATATTGTATCACCGAAAAGTTAAAGACAATATGGAAAAAACTTTGGAAATGCGAGTTGGAAGACAATTTGATTTTGGAAGGGCTTCTCTCCATGGTCACGGAACTGAAAGAGAAGCAGGAAGCGCAGCCCACGCCCGCCGGACGCGAAGAAACCCTCGGCAGGCTGGATGCCATCGGACAGGCATTGACGGAGTTGCGCCGAAGCCCGGCAATCCCCGAAAAGGACTTGCGGGACGTGCAGGAGCAGCTTGCCGGACTGAGGAAGGCGGTGAATGAACAGCGGCAGTCCTCCGCAGAGGTCAAGAAGTATGCAGCAGCTACCTTTGGCTGCCTCAAGGAAATGCTGGAGACGATGAAGCGTTGCCACGACGAGCGGAACGCCGGAAAGGAGGCTGCGAAGCCATTGCCGCTCTACCGCCGGATTTACGGCAAGGCGGCTTCGCTGATGCGTCCGGTCACGTTCCTCTTTTCAGCAGTGCTGGTGGTCTGCGCCGCATCCCTGTGCCTGAACGTCCGTCTGACGGAACGGATGGGACAGTTGCAGGACAACGACATAAAGTACCGCTACCTGCTGATGCGGGGCGAAGCGGACGGCAGCACCTTCGAGCGGCTGGAACACAAGTTCAGGTGGCAACGCGACGCGCATTTCATCCGCAGCCTGACGGATTCGGTGCTTGACTTCGAGCAACGTTGCCGCATACGGGCGGAAGCCTTGGAGCGGGCAAGGCTGCTCAATGAACAAGCTGAACAGTTGAAAAAAGAAGCTGACCGGATAGGTGACTAATAATATGTGACACAATTATTATTAAACCCAAACGGAATATATGAAAAATTGAAGGGCTGGAAAACTTTGATAGAGTTTTGCCAGTCCTTTAATTTAGAAAGTACTTTAATATAGCATCTACTGAAAGTATTCAATTCAAGATGCTATCCAAAATTTAGATATCAAGAGTAGGCACCAAATACTTAGGATAATCATTTAAACCCCAATCGGTCATTAGAGATTTTTACAAGCAAAATGCAATAGGAACTTCTTTTTATAACTTAAAATTACGGCATATTGCTTAACTCTTGTCGTAAAAGACCCATATTTCATGCAAAAAGAAAGCGAGTTTTTCTAATGACCGATTTGGGTTAAATGAGACTCCGGCTTATCTGTTACTTTTTATATATCTGAATTCAGTCTTTCAAATATGAATCGAAATAACCTTAAGCCTAACTAATTCAAAAAAACACTTAGCAGTAGCCTCTACATCATTTTCTGCATTATGTTCTACTGCATAGTTATAGTTGAAAAGTCTATAGTGTAGTTCTTGCAATTTGGGCCATTTATAGCCTTTAGCAGGATTCTTTTCATTAGAAATTTTACAATATTCAACGCTTGACTTCATAGTACATATCTTTTGACAATTTAACAAATCACTATATTGAAAATTCTTTCTATGAAGTTCTGCTGCTATTATTTTAATATCAAAGTCTACATTATGCCCTACAACAAATTTCGCTTTTCGAAAAGTAACAATAAAATCATCCAATACCTCTTGTAAGGAGCACCCATTATTTGTAGCATATTCATGTGAAATACCATGAATGTCTGTCATTCGTTTTGGTATTACATAATTTTCAGGTTTTATTATATATACCTTTTTACTTATTGTATTATTGTACACATCTTTTAATAGCCAACAAATTTGGACCATATGAGGCCAATTATTATTATCTGAAATTGGTGCATTGTTGTCAATAGGTATTCCCGTTGTTTCAGTATCTATGAAAAGTATATAAAAAGAAGTATTCTTGGATTTTGTACTTAAATTACTCTCGTTTCCTTTTATGGGTATCTTTTGAGTATATTTATATAAATTCCTATGGTAATCACGTCTCAATTTATCACCTATTTCGTACGCAGATTCACATCTTTCAAAATCGAAATCGACAATTAGATTACCGCAATAATCAAAAATACCAAATTTATTCTCTTTTCTTACAGCACAGATTTCATCATGACCTTTATTTTTTTCTATACTGTCATATTTAGGAGGAATAATTTCGATCCATTCGCAATCATTGTGGTAGAGCCGTTCTTCATAATCATCCATATTATAATGATTTTTACTTATGAATGTTTTGTAAAGTCCGCATTTATTACCTTTCCAAACTTCTATTATGCATTTTGATTCATCATACGTGATATAATCATTATAGTGAGTACTACAAATCATACATCCTTTATAGTCATGTAGGGTAAATAATCCATCATTCTGTCTTATTTTAACCATGGTGTTATTAATGCGGATTATATTTTGATCAGAATCAATCAAAGGTTTACCATTGTCATCAAATAATGTATATCGCTGCGTTCCATCCAATTTGTGGGTCATTGCTAATACATGTTGGTATGCCAATATGTACATTTTTGAATAATTAAAAGGTATGTGAATTGTTCCATCTAAATTTAGAACACCAACATTTGTTCCTTTTTTTGCTATTAACATTTCGCCAAAATAGAACCATAGACGATCATCTGTTGATATCATCGAAGTGAAATTTTCGCCCTTGTCGTCTATGGCATCATAAATGAAATCAGTATATAAGTGACCATTTGAATTCAATAGTGCACATTTGTATTTTCCATTAGAGTCAATCTGTACTGCTATTGAATAATCTCTATTATCAGATTCTATTTCGACACAATTACAAGGTATTACTTCTTTTCCTGTATAATCTACAACTCCATATAGTTGATTGAATTTAACTAAACAATAGTTCGCATTAGCAACCTTAACAGCAGTTTCATATTTCAATGGTATCAAATATTTGTCATTGCTATTGACAAATCCAGTTTTTCCTGTGTAATATTCGGGTCTGTCATCATACCCACCTGTGTTAACCATATATACGTCATCCCAAATCTTTACTTTATGTTCGTATATTCCATTTGAAATCTTTTGTAATATTTCTTTTTGACGCTTATGATTTTTTTGATTCTCTCTATAGTTGTAGCACAGTGTTTTACATAATTCATATGCTCCGGCTAATAAAAAAATGGTTATTATTATAAATACAATGGTGTACATAGCTCTATTATTTTATATGAGTAAGACTTCTTGCAATGTTTCTATGTTATTCCTGTGTCCCTTTTGAAATAAATCTCTTAATTTCTTCCTCGCTGGGTAGTTGAACCATATATTTCTGCACAAAAATATTCGGATCTAATCCTGCGGTGGCGTACTTCACCATCGTATCGCCTTTCTCGGTGCAGAGCAGGATGCCGACGGGCGGATTGTCGTCGGGCTGCATCACTTCCGCCTTGAAGTAGTTGAGGTACAGGTTTAGTTGCGAGGCATACTCGTGGCGGAATTTGTCTATTTTCAGTTCCACAATGACGTGGCATTTCAAGATGCGGTGGTAGAACACGAGGTCGGCAAAGAAATAATCCCCGTCTATCAGGATTCGCTTTTGGCGGGCTTCGAAGCAGAAGCCGTGTCCCATTTCCAAGAGGAAACGTTGCAGGTTGTCAAGAATGGATTGTTCCAGGTCGCTTTCGGTGACCAAGGCACGGTCGTTCAATCCCAAGAACTCCAATGTGACAGGCGTGTTGATAACGTCTTTGGGCTGCAACGGCGCGGCTTGCTGTTGCACCAAGGCGGATAGGGCTTCCTTGTTCCTTGACAATCCGCTGCGCTCGTAATAAAGGGAATTGATTTGCCGTTCCAATTCCTTATACGACCAGCATCCACGAATGGTTTCCATTTCATAAAAGGCTCTTTTTACCGGGTTGTCAATCGTGGATATAAGCATCAGATTAGAATATGTGAGCCTGTTAAAGAGCCTGTCAGCCGGAATCATCCATCTTTTTGCATCATCCAATTCGGCGGACGGCATCCGCCGAATTGGTTCAATGAATTCGGCACTCAGCGTGTGCCGAATTTGGCTTTGCGAAACAATGTATTGTGCAACAGGCTCTTTCAGTTGCGGATAGACAAGGTACAATCGCCGGAACTCACGAAACCTGCGCTCGTTCAGCCCCTTGACGTTCAACCGCTGTTCCAGTTTCTTCAACAGTTGTTCGCCGTATGCGGCACGGTCTTCCCCGTTCTGTTCAAACTCTACGATATAGCAGCCCATGAGCCAGTTGCGGGCGGTCAGGGCAAGGTTTACAGCGTGTGCGGCTTGCGCCTGCAACGTGCTTTGTATCGTGCTGATATGTTTTACTAATGCTTCAAAGTTCATGATTGCAAAGGTAAGTCTTTTGTGGTTAAAACTTTAATTCCGGCAGGCTGTTTATCGCTTCCTCCTTCAATTTGTCCACCGCACGGGTGTATTTCTCCGTATGTTTCAGTCCGCTATGCCCTAAAAGGCTGGCAACCGTCTTGATATTCGCCCCATTGTTGAGGATGTTCACGGCAAACGAGTGGCGGGCGCAATGCCAGCTGATGTGCTTGTCTATCCCGGCTCTTTTCACCCAACGCTTGACCGATTTGCAGCAGCTTTCATAAGAAGGCAAGTTGAAAATGAGAGCGTCCTTGTTGCCATCCGGCGGTGTCCCCACAAGCGAAAGAATCCCGTCATTGAGCGGAATGACCACCCCGCTGTTAGCTGAATGTCCTTTGGTTTTAGTCTGCTCGAACTTCAACTTCTTGTTGGAATAGTCGATATTCCGGTAAGTAAGGTCTTTCACGTCACAAAAGCGCAAGCCGCAATACAGGCAGAAGATGAACGCGCGTCTTACGTTGGGGTTCTCGTTCTCATAATGGCACGCTATCAACCGTTGTATTTCCTCCGGCGAAAGCACGTCTTTGCGCAATATCTGGCTGTCCACCTTGCAGGTAACACCCTTGCACGGGTCTTTCAACATCACGTCATGGTCAATCGCGTAATGGATTACCTTCTTGAAACGCTGGAAGATGCTTTTGGCTCCTTCGCCCACACTTCGCGATTGCAAATAAGTCACAAACTGCTCCATTATGTCCTTTGTGATAAGTTCGGGCTTGATGCTGAACTCATACATCGGATAATGCTCACGCAAAAAATCCTTGAATCGGCTTAGGGCGATTTGCACCATCCGAATGTCCTTCTTGGTGTAGTCATTGATATAGGCTTGAAAATAATCCAAGAAATTCACGTTCCGGTCTTTTTTCAGGCGATACCCCAACATACTTTCCTTGAACTCCTGTTCACGCTCCGCACGTATCCTTACGGCAAGCTCCAATGTCTCCTTGTTCTGCTGGCGTTCCGCAGGAGTACGTGGCTTGTCTATCAGATACAGGCTGAGGTTCTCTTTTCGCCTGTGATGCTTGACGGAAAACTTGGGTTTCCCTTGCATCTTTCCGCTATCGTAGTACACCTGATTACCGTTTTCGTCCAGCACAGGCTTTTCCTCCCTGCCCAAATAATACTCCAGATACAGGCTGATTCTGCCATCCGAAAGCTTATTTTGCTCCAACTTGGGGTTTTCTTTCGTTTTATTTTCTAACTTTGCCATTGTTTAGAGGTTTTATCCCGATTCAGGTACCGTAACCGGGAGATTACACTAAATAACTGATTTTCTTTTGTTTTCCGATGTTGCAAAGGTACAAAAGAAATCGGAATTTCAAAGCGTACTAAAAGTGTACTGAATAACAGAAAATGGGCAAAATATGGCAAAAACGGAGAAAATAAGAAACATGCAAGTAATTGATAATAAGTAAGATAAATTCTTTTGTTTTCCTATGGTTTCTATGGGCTGTACCGGGTCTGGGTACGAGTAAATCGGCTAAGTAATTGAACATCAATACTTGGCCGTTTTTATTTTGCACCCATTGTTCCCGTTTTGTTCCCGCACGGACATCTTTAACTACTTATTAAAGGGAATTAAATGCAGTTTAATCATAGTTTGTATGCGCAGAATTCACTCTTACTACCCTAAAGCCGACATTGGCATAACATTGAGTACCGTTCCTCACGTCATCTGATTTTTCGCTGCGGCAATCGTCACGTTTGGAATCCCAACTGCCGCCCTTGATGATATACAGACCGTCCTTGTCTGTGGATGAAGTCCATTCCCAACAATTTCCCCAAAAGTCAATGCCGCCACAAGCACCTTTGCTTTGCACGTAAGCATCCACGGCAGTCAGTCCACGTTCTATATGACCGGAGTTCATTGCAACATCCTTTGGCATATGTCCGGCTGCGAGAATCCACTCCTCTTCGCTCGGCAGACGGTAAGTATGTTTGGAGTCTTTAGCGGTTAGCCAGTTGCAATAGGCTTCGGCATCCTCGATTGAGACACCTACAACGGGATAATCATCTTTCCCCTTGTCATACACAAACTCAGCATTGAATTCGGCATATTCGGCATTGGTGACAGGAGCATAGCCGATGTAAGCATTTTGAGCCGATGCTCCACGCAACACCATCCAGGCATCATCCGGATTCTCATCCCTGCGTGGGTCGATGAAGCGGACAAACTGCTGTTGTATCCGTATGTCACGGTTTTCCACCATCTCATTCACGATACCCTGCATGTGTTCCACAATGGCATAAGTCCTTGCCTCACGTTCCAGTTCGCGAAGCTTGTTTTTCTTCCTTGCCACCACTTTGTCATAGCGGATGCCCATACGCTCCAGCAATGCCTGTTTGTTGGCTTCGGTAGGATTCCTTCGGTATTTGATGAAGAGCTTGTGCGTCATGGCATCCATCTTCGGTTTCTCTTTTTCAACAAGCGGGGCATCTGGTTCGTCAAATACCAACTCACTTTCCACCAAATCGCCGGGAGTTATAAATGTTCCAAAATCCACTGTCTGATGTACGCCAAAGTAATCAGCCACAAGGCCATCTTTGCAAAAAGAAAGTCTGTATCCGCCGTAAAGGTCGCAAGGCAAGGTCGAGATATAATAATCCTTTCCGGGCATGAAGCCGGATTTGTCGGAAGCCTCGAATGTGATAATGGAGCTTGCGCCCTCTGCCACTTCCACTGTTGCATTTTCTTGATCGTTCTCCTTGATATGCGCCTTGCCTGCCAGCGGATTGCCGTCAACGCTTTCCAGTTCGATTTTTGTCACTCCTGAAAGTTGGATATTGAATTTGATACCGCAACGGATAGCGGAATTGCCTTCATATCCATTGTTTTTATCCGCCTGTACAGACGAAACCACATCATATTCTCTTTCTTTTGAGCGGACACAGCAGTGGCCGTCACAATGGCTATGGCCATTGCTAAAAATAACTTTTTCATACTTGAAATGTGATATTAAGTGTTAGAAATTAGAGGATTGTCCTTACCACTCGGAAACCGACATTGGCATAGCCTTGCGCACCGTCCCTCACGACATCTGATTTCTCGCTGCGGCAATCGTCACGGTCGGAGTCCCAACTGCCGCCTTTGATGATATACAAGCCGTTCGCATCCGTTGATGAAGTCCATTCCCAGCAATTGCCCCAAAAGTCAATGCCACCGCACGCTCCGGTTGTCTGACTATAAGCATTCACCGCCGTCAATCCGGATTCCACATAGCCGGAGTTCATAGAGACATCCTTGGGCATGTGTCCTGCGGCAAGAATCCACTCTTCATCGGTCGGGAGGCGATAGGCGTGAGCGCCATCCTGCGATGCAAGCCAGTCGCAGTAAGCCGTGGCTTGGGCAATCGTGACGTTTACCGCCGGATAGTTCTCCGTTCCAGCTTCATAATTGAAATTGGGGTCGAAGGTAGCGTATTCGGCATTTGTCACAGGTGCATAACCGATGTAGGCATCCTGTTCAGGCGCACCGTGCAACACCAGCCAAGCGTCATTAGGATTATCATCAGTCCGAGGGTCTATCAGTCTTAGGAATTATTGCTCCAACCGAATGTCACGGTTCTCCACCATTTCGTCCACAATCTCCTGCATTTCTTCCACAAGGTCGGGTGTCAACGCTTCCCTTTCCAATTCGCGTAGCTTGGATTTCTTCCGTGCGACAACCTTGTCATAGCGGAGACCCATCTGTTCCATCAACGCCTGCTTGTTCTCTTCGGTGGGATTCTGTTGGTATTGGCGCAGAAGAGCTGTGGTAGTGGCATCCAGTTCCGGGCGTTCCTCTTCTACAAGCGGAGCGTCAGGGTCATCAAATACCAACTCACTTTCCACCAAGTCATTCGGAGCAATGTAAAAGGCACGCTCCACCGTCTGATGCACACCGAAATAATCGGCTACCAGTCCGTCTTTGTAGATGGACAGTCTGTAACCCCCGTAAAGGTCGCATGGCAAGGTGGAGATGAAATAATCCTTACTTGGCAGGAAACCTGATTCGTCAGGGGCATTGAACGTAAGGATATAGCTGGTGTCGCTCGTTTCTGTAACAACCGGAAAACCCTGTTCGTCCCATTCAAGTTTGGCTTTGCCGGACAAGGCATAGCCATCGACACTTTCCAACTCCACCTTTGTCACGCCCGGCATTTGAAAATTCAGTCTTATACCGCCGCAAACCGATTGAAAGCACAGCGAGTCGGAAACGGCGCGGGCTACTGACACAGCCGCCAACCCGTCATATCCGTCATTGCCAGCCGTCTGAACGGAAGGAACAGACACGGTAACGCTTTCATTGTCGAAGGACACCATATGGTCTGCCGGATGGATGCCATACAGCGTATTGCCTTCAACGAAAGAGCTTTCTATGTCGCTTAAAAAACTTGATATATTGCCGGATTGCTGCGCTTCGGCGAAAGCCGTCTGTCCATTTTGCAGCAATAGGATGGTATCGCCTGCGCTCCATTTTGTGTAAAGCCCGTCTATAAGGACTGCAACCCAATCACCTGAACTGGATGTTTGGTCATCAGAAAATGTGGTATCGCTCAATTCCTCATTGCTGTCCGAACAGGACGCAAAGCCGAGCAACGACATAAAACATACGATTATCTTATTTTTCATTTTTCTATCCTTATTAAGTTGAGTAGATGTTGAAAGTTTGTTTATGGCATTTGGTAGCGGACAAAGTAATGGGGTGGCTTCATCTTGATATAGAAAAGGTGCCACCTTTTCCTATAATCAGTGCCACCTTTTCCTACAATCAGTGCCACTGATTCCTACAATCAATGCCATTGATTCCTTCCCTCCTGCAGGAGTATCCTGTATATTGGTTTTGCCTCTTTATCGCTTGGGTCGTTTGCTCTTGCCATGCTTGGACAGGCGGCCCATCATCTGCCGCTCCAGTTCATAGACACGCCGGATTTGCTTCTGCGTCAGGAATTCGCTGTAAATGCCATAATATTTCTGCCGCAAGTCCAGTATCTTCTGGCTGTGGTCGAGACGGGCTTTCAGCGCCTGTCCCGTTTCTTCATCGGTCATTTGGTCGTGCGGTTGCTTCGGACGCGGACCGAGTGCCCAAATGTCCCGTTGAAACTGGCAGAAGGTGTCGATAAAGCGTTGGCTTGTCTCATCGTCCATCGCCATTTCCTTGGCGATGTGCTTGGCCTGCACTTCGGCTAACTGTTCGCGGGTGAGGCGTTGGCGTTGCTTGCCTGTTTGCGCTGAAATCGTGCCGCAGAAGGTTGTCAAAGCGACAACTAAAAATAAGATTCTGATAATACCTTTCATTGTTATTACTTTTTATTCGTTCATAAATATATCTTCTTGATAAACAGCAAGCATGTAAGCTTGGTCTTCTTGGCTCAGGTTGGCAAATGCCTGCTCCACATGGGAAAAGCTGTCGGTTTGCTCCTTGGGGGAGAATGGATGGAACACGAGCAGCAAGGCTATACTTGCAGCTACAGCCATAGCTCCGGCAAACATACGCAGACGGAATGTCTTGCGCCCCAGCTTTTGGGGAAGTTCATTTTGCACCTCTTTCCACACATTGGCTTCCATTTCATCAAGGAAACCTTTCGGTGTCTTGTAAGGCATGCGTTTCCCTATCCGGTTGAAGTCAAATTCTTTTTCCATATCCTTTAATCTGTTGAGTTCATATACTTGATTATCTTCTCCTTGGCGATGTGATAGTTCGACTTCACATTGGCTGCCGTGGAGTTTGTAATGGCGGCTATCTCGTCATACCCCAGTTCATCGTAGTAGCGCAGGTTGAAAGCCAGTTGCTGCTTGGTGGGCAACGACAGGATGGCCTTTTGAAGTTTCACCGCTTCTAAGTCGCTGTAATCCACATATTCGTCAGCCATCAGGCTGCTTGTCACGGCTTCCGGGTCATCCAAGGAAAGCCGCTCGTCCTTCCTGCGCTCCAATATACGCAGGGCTTCGTTGGTGGCAATCCGGTAAATCCATGCACTGAACGAGCAATCCCCTTTGAACTGACGGAAAGAACGGAATATGCGGACAAACGTCTCTTGGGCTGCATCCTGCGCATCATCGTGTGAAACGACCAGTCGGCGGATGTGCCAATATACAGCCTCCTTATATTTCGCCATCAAGAGCCGGAACCCACTTTCGGCATCTTTATTAAGAGCTGAAACGATATCCGCATCATTCAGTGCTGCCATAAGAATCCGGTTCGGTCATAGCCAAACACTCTTCAAAGGTGATACAATCCGTATTTTGTCCTGTCCTTGTAGTCTGCTCTGCGATAATCACCACCTTGTGACGGTGCGGATGATGCGGATGGTGGCGATGAGGTCGCGGATGTCTGTACACCGTGGTACAAGAAGCAAGCATCATTGCCATTCCGGCAATCACTACCATTGCGATTTTCAGTTTTCCTGTTGGTTTCATAATCTTTGAATATTATGTCATACATTACTTTTCTTACGTTCCCCTTTATGATCTCGTTTGAGTGGACGTTCTATATCAAAGACCCGACAAGGAAATGAAAGTAAAATCAGGAGTGAGATTTTTGCGGAACGTTTTGTAGATTCTGCCTAACTCTTTTTAGCCTCCCTTATGTTCTTCTGCATACTTGATGTTTCTTGGATGGTGCAGGATGATTTCGCTGCGTAGCATCTGGCGGTCGATGTGGGTATATATCTCGGTGGTGGCGATGGATTCGTGGCCCAGCATCTCCTGGATGGCGCGCAGGTTGGCCCCGCCTTCCAGCAGGTGGGTGGCGAAGGAGTGGCGGAAGGTGTGGGGGCTGATGGTCTTGGCGATGCCGGCGCGGTCCGCCAGCTCCTTGACCAGGTGGAAGACCATGATGCGCGAGATGCGGTTGCCCCAGCGGGCCAAGAAGATGTAGTCCTCGTTGCCGGGCTTGATGCGGCCGTGGCTGCGGTCCAGGAGCCAGTAGCTGATTTCTTTGATGGCGCGGCCGGAGATGGGCACCAGGCGCTGCTTGCCGCCCTTGCCCTCCACGCGGATGAACTGCTCGTCGAAGTAGAGGTCGCTGAGGCGCAGGCCGCACAGCTCGCTGACGCGCAGGCCGCAGCTGTATAGCGTCTCGATGATGGCGCGGTTGCGCTGTCCCTCGGGCTTGTCCATGTCCACGGCGTCGATGATGCGGTCTATCTCCTCCACGGTCAGTACCTCGGGCAGGTGGAGGCCGATTTTCGGGCCTTCCAGCAGTTCGGCGGGGTCGGCCTCCAGGTGGTCCGCCAGCACCAGGAAGTGGTAGAACGACTTGACGCCGGACAGGATGCGCGCCTGCGAGCGGGGATGGATGCCGATGTCGTGCAGGCCCGCGCTGAAGCGTTGCAGGTCGTCCAGCCGCACGTCCAGGAAGTCGATGCCCTCCACGCGGAGGAAGTCCAGCAGCTTCCGTAGGTCGCGTTGATAGGCGTCCACGGTGTTGGGCGATAGTGATTTCTCCAGCTTCAGCCATTGCACGTATTCTTTGATAATCTGTGCGTTTTGTTCCTTATTTTTGTTTTTTGATGCAGATTCCATATCTTTTCCGTACCTTTGCACGGCAAAGATAGTGCAAATACAGGATAATATGAAGAAGATTCAAATCATCAACGGCCCCAATCTCAATCTGCTGGGCCGCCGCGAGCCGGGCGTTTACGGTGCCAGACCGTTCGACGACTACCTGGCCGACCTGCGCCGCCGCTATCCGGACGTGCGGATAGAGTATTTCCAGTCCAACGTGGAAGGTGAACTTATCAACTGTATTCACGAGGTGGGGTTCGACTGTGATGGCATCATCCTCAACGCCGGTGCCTACACCCATACGTCCATTGCCTTGCAGGATGCCATCCGTGCCGTCCCGGCCCCCGTGGTCGAGGTACATATCAGCAATGTGCACGCCCGCGAAGAGTATCGCCATGTGTCGATGATTGCCTGTGCCTGCCGCGGTGTGATCTGTGGCTTCGGCCTGGACTCCTACCGCCTGGCCCTGGAGGGGTTGCTCGGCTGGGATTGATGGGGTATGCCTGCGCCCGTGGACAGCGATACCTGCGCCCGTGGACGGAGGTACGCCCGCCCGTGGACGGCGATACCGCCGGATAAAATGGGAAATTCTTATATTGTAGTATTTAATAAGGTAAAAAGATATGTTACTGAAACAGACTAAGATTGTAGCCACCATCTCCGACAAGCGTTGCGAGGTGGATTTCATACGCCAACTCTTCGAGGCGGGGATGAACGTCGTCCGCCTCAACACTGCGCATCTGGATTTCGAGGGGTTGGACAAGCTCGTCAATAACACGCGTGCCGTTTCCAACCGCATTGCCATCCTGATGGATACCAAGGGACCTGAGGTGCGCACCACCGCTTCTGCCGCTCCCATCGAGTTTCATGCGGGCGACCGCGTGCAAATCGTTGGCGATCCTGCGCGAGAGACTACCCGCGAGTGCATCGCCGTCAGCTATCCCGACTTTGTGCGCGATGTCTGCGTGGGCGGTCATGTCCTCATTGACGATGGCGACCTGGAGCTGGCCGTGGTGGACAAGACCGCCGATGCCCTGCTCTGCGAGGTGCAGAACGAAGCCACCCTGGGCAGTCGCAAGAGCGTCAACGTGCCCGGCGTGCGCATCAATCTGCCTTCGCTGACCGAGCGCGACCGCCGCAACATTGACTATGCCATCGACCGCGACATCGACTTCATTGCACACTCTTTCGTGCGCAACAAACAAGACGTGCTGGACATCAAGGAGATACTCGACGCGAAGGGCAGCGACATCCGCATCATCGCCAAGATTGAGAACCAGGAGGGCGTGGACAACATTGACGAAATCCTCGAAGTGGCCGACGGCGTGATGATTGCCCGTGGCGACCTGGGCATCGAAGTGCCGCAAGAGCGCATTCCGGGCATCCAGCGCATCCTCATCCGCAAGTGCATCCTGGCCAAGAAGCCCGTCATCGTGGCCACGCAGATGCTGCACACGATGATCAACAACCCGCGCCCCACCCGCGCCGAGGTGACCGACATCGCCAACGCCATCTACTACCGCACGGACGCCCTGATGCTGAGTGGCGAGACTGCCTACGGCAAGTATCCCGTGGAGGCTGTCAAGACCATGACCAAGATTGCCGCCCAGGCCGAGCAGGACAAGTTGCCCGACAACGACATCCGCATCCCCTTGGACGAGAACAGCAACGACGTCACCGCCTTCCTGGCCAAGCAGGCCGTCAAGGCTACCATCAAGCTGCGCATCCGCGCCATCATCACGGACAGCTATAGCGGCCGCACCGCGCGCAACCTGGCTGCCTTCCGCGGCAAGTATCCCGTCCTGGCCATCTGCTATAAGGAGAAGACCATGCGCCACCTCGCCCTGTCCTACGGCGTGGAGGCCATCTACATGCCCGAGCTGGCCAACGGACAGCAATATTACTTCGCCGCCCTGCGCCGCCTGCTGAACGACGGTAAGCTGCAACCCACAGACATGGTAGGCTACCTGAGCAGCGGCAAGGCGGGCACGCAGACTTCCTTCCTCGAAATCAATGTCGTGGAGGATGTGTTGAAGTATGCCGACGACTATGCGCTGCCGAACAGCAACCGATACCTATGACGCTTGACGACTATATCCTTTCCCACATCGACCCTGAGAGCGACTACCTGCACGCTCTCTACCGCGACACGCACCTGCGACTGCTCTATCCGCGTATGGCGTCGGGACATCTCCAGGGCCGTTTGTTGAAAATGCTGGTGCAGATGATTCGTCCGCGCCTCGTGTTGGAATTGGGAACGTATAGCGGCTACTCCGCCCTCTGCCTGGCAGAGGGATTGGAGGAAGGCGCCAAGCTCTACACCTTCGAGGTGAACGATGAGCAGGAGGACTTCACCCGCCCGTGGCTGGAGCATTCGCCTTGGGCAGACCGCATCGACTTCCGCATTGGCGACGCGCTGGCGGAGGTGCCCCGCCTGGGCCTGACCTTCGACCTGGCCTACATTGACGCGGACAAGCGCAAGTATGTGGAGTATTATGAGATGGTGTTGTCCTGTCTCCGTCCCGGAGGCTACATCATTGCGGACAACACCCTGTGGGACGGCCATGTGCTCGACCCTAATCCTCGTCCGTCCGACCTCCAGACACGGGGCATCCAGGCCTTCAACGACTTGGTAGCCCAGGACACGCGCGTGGAGAAGGTGATATTGCCGCTGCGCGACGGACTGACGCTAATACGGAAGAAAGAGGGGTTATAGCAACCGTCTGCCCAAATACTTCACTGCCTGCCATACCGACAATCCGCCGACTACCGTTACCGTTACAAACACCACCACGATATCCCCCGTCTGCACGCTGACGGGGAAGGCATCCGTGACAAATTCGCCTGCGCTACCCAGCCGGATGAGTCCGAACTGCTGTTGCGCCAGGCACAGCAACCATCCCGATGCAATTCCGGCGACTGCGCCGCACACCACAATCAGACCGCCTTCACACCGGAAAATGCGGCGTATCAAGCGTGCGTCCGCTCCCAGATTGCAAAGCGTACGCACATCGTCGCGCTTCTCCAGCATCAGCATAGAAAGCGAGCCTACGACGTTGAAACAAGCCATAATCAGAATGAAAGTCAAGAAAAGGTAGGAGATGAGTTTCTCGCTCTCCATGATGCGGAATACGTCGGCTTGTTGCTCGTAGCGGTCCTGTACGAGGTAGTCCGGGCCGAGGAGTTCCTGAAGGCGATGTTTTGTGCGGTCCGTGTCCGCATTGGGTGCGAGGCGCAGTTCGATGGCTGATACCTGGTCCGGCTGGCCGAAGAGCCGACGGGCAAAGTCCAATGAGGTCAATATATAATGTGCGTCATACTCTTGCTGATTGACGATGAAGATGAGGCCGCTACTATGCAGGTAGCCGTGGCGCAGACCGGCGTAGGGATTGGCCACGTTGATACGTGCTCCTGGCCGGGGGGCATAGAGTTCCAGCGGATCGACGAAGCCGATGCCGCAACCTAGTTGGGATATCAGTTCCACGCCCGGCACGGCGTAGGAGACCACGGAATCTTGCAGGAGGAATTCGCCTGTGCCATATAGCAGGCTGTCCGCCGATGCTAATTGCCGCCACGCATCGTCCACGCCTTTTACGGTGGCTGTCACTTGGCGGTTGCGGTAGCGCACAAGAGCATTCTCCTCCAATGTCTCGCTCCAGACAGCCACTTGGGGCAGGCGGCGCACCGCCTGGAGGCATGAATCGGCCGGGTCGAACGTCTTGCCGTGTCGCACGGTGATTTTCAACTCCGGGTCGAAGGCTGTAAAGAAGCCCGCCACCATCTCTTGGAAGCCGTTGAACACGGATAAGGTGCACACCAAAGCCACCGTGGCCAGCGCCACTCCACAGGCAGACAGGGCGGAGATGACGTTGACGGCACGGTGTTTCTTGGGTGCGAAGAGATAGCGGCGGGCGATGTAATAAGCGAGTCTCACTTCTTCAGCAGCTCGTCGATGAGCTCCAGATAGTCCAGCGAGTCATCCAGGAAGAACTTCAGTTCGGGGATGATGCGCAGTTGGTGGCGTACGCGGGTGCCCAGTTCGTAGCGGACGGACTTGACGTTAGCGTTTATGTTGTTCAGGATTTCCTCGGCACGTTCCGACGGGAAAATGCTGAGGTAGCCGCGGGCCACGCTGAGGTCCGGACTGATGCGTACGGCACTGACGGACACCAGCACGCCGTGCGTCGCCTGGGTCTGCTTCTGGAAGATGTCGCCCAGTTCCTTTTGCAGCAGGCGGGCTATTTTGTTCTGTCGGGTTGTTTCCATAATGCTTCTTTTATCTGTTTTCGGTTCGTTTCCGCAAAGGTACGATAAATCCTTGTCATCCCCGCTGCCTGCGGGAAAAAAATGTTTTATGGGATTAAATGGTCGTTTTTTGACCTTATTCGGGGCAATTCGTCGATAAAAAACAAAATTTTGTCGGGAAATGCTTGCAGGGTTCAAAAGGAATATCTATCTTTGAACCGGATTTGAGAATCCAACAATAGAACTCTCTCTAAATAGCGTTTTTTCATGTATTATTGACTTGTGTTCCGTTCTGGCTCGTGAGGGTCGGAACGGTTTTTTATACCCGTTCCCTTTCCTTAGGTGCCTGCCGTCCCTTTCCGTTTGTATTCGCTGGGCACGACGCCGAATTGCTTCTTGAAATTCTTGGTGAAACGCGAGGGCGTGCTGAATCCTGTCATGTCCGCAATCTCGGCGATGGTGTACCGTCCCTCGGCAATGAGCTCGGCGGCACGGTTCAGTTTGTAGGTCTTGAAGAAAGTGCTGGGATTCTCCCCGGTCAGACCCTTTACCTTGTAGTAGAACTTGGTGCGCGACATCTTCAGCACGTCCGTCATGCGCGCCACGTCCAGTTCGGGGTTGGACAATTCGTTTTCCATCAGCTGATAGAGGTCTGTCATGAAGGCGGCGTCCTGTGGCAGTAGCATGTCTTTGGCCTGCGCGTCGGTCTGCGTGGCCTGGCCCAGCAGGCTGCGCACCTTGGCGCGGTTGTCCAGTTGCGATCGCACCAAGGCTTGCAGGTATTCCGGGTCGAAGGGTTTGGTGACGTAGGCGTCTGCGCCACTGTTCAGTCCTTTCACCTGTTCGTCCACCGAAGTCTTGGCCGTCAGCAGGATGACAGGGATGTGGCACAACTGGAGGTCTTCCTTGATTTCGCGGCAGAGGTCGTAGCCGTCCTTGCCGGGCATGACGATGTCGCTCAGCACCAGGTCGGGCGATTCTTCGCGCATGGCCTGGAGGGCACTGTCCGCGCTGAAGCGGCAGAGGACGCGGTAGTGTGGGGCGAGCAAGGCACGCAGGTAGTGTGCCACCTCGGTGTCGTCGTCCACCACCAGGAGGGTTTGGCGGTTGTCTTGTTCCTCTTCCTTGGCTTCCGCAGGCTCTTGTGCGGCGGGGACGGGCAGGGGGAAGGCCTCGTCTTGGCGTTCACTGCGGTCGGGTGTGCGCTCTTCGTCGGTATAGGACAGGGCGTTGACAGGCAGGATAAAGATGAACTGCGTGCCGGTGCCCTCGTCGGGGTCGGTGTTCAGGATGTAGCCGTGGTGCAGGCGGACAAGGTTGCGGGCATAGTAGAGTCCGATGCCCGTGCCGCGGTTGTACTGGCCTGTGCCGTCGGGCGTGGTCACCTGGTAATAGCGTTCGAAGATTTTCTCGCGTTGGGCGGGCGGGATGCCCGGTCCGGTGTTGGAGACGCTGATCTTGGCCCATTGCGTGTCGCGGTCGTCCGCCGTCAAGGGGAAGAGCCGGGCGGCCTCTTCGCGCGTCACGACATCGAAGGCCACGCGGATGCTGCCGCCTGTGGGGGTGAATTTCAGGGCGTTGCCCATCAGGTTGGTGAAGATTTTCTCCGCCTTGTCTTCGTCCAGCCAAAGGGTGTAGCTGTCTTCCAGCCCCGTAGCCGTCAGGTTGATGCCTTTGTCTTGCGCGTTGACGCGGAACACGTCCGTCATGCGGCGCAGGATTCCGATGATGTCCGCCGGATGCACCTTCAGTTTCAGCGCATCGTTTTCCAGCTTGTTGAAGTCCATCATCTGGTTCACCAAGCGCAACATGCGTTCCACGCTGCGCCAGACGATGAGCAGCAGGCTCTTGTTCTCGCCCGTGATGTCGGGGGCGTCGCACAGTTGGCGGACAGGCCCGGCAATCATGGTGAGCGGCGTGCGGAACTCGTGCGAGATGTTGGCAAAGAAGCTCATGTTCATCCGGTTGACGCGCTGTTCCTGCT
Organism: Candidatus Bacteroides pullicola; assembly: GCA_019115825.1. Classification (GTDB taxonomy): domain Bacteria; phylum Bacteroidota; class Bacteroidia; order Bacteroidales; family Bacteroidaceae; genus Bacteroides; species Bacteroides pullicola. The sequence goes on along the minus strand of DXCV01000065.1, from coordinate 19,151 downwards.
CTTTTTCCTGTTCGGCACGGCGAATGGCGGCTTTCTCGGCCCGGATGCGTCTGAGGTTCCGGATGAAAAGCCCGGCCAGCGTGGCGGCAGCCAGCAGATAGAGCAGCCACGCCCACCAGGTGTCCCACGGGGCGGGGCGCACGATGACGCGGATGGCGCTTTCGGCCTGGATGGAGCCGGGGTCGTTGCCGGTGGCCCGCACGCGGAAAGTGTAGGTGCCGCTGGGCAGGTTGGCGTAGTAGGCTTCGCGGTTGTGACGTGCGTCAATCCAATAGTGGTCGAAGCCCTCAAGGCGGTAATAGTAGTGTACGCGCTCGAACTCGTTGTAGTCCAAGGCGGCGAAGGAGATGCTGAAACCGTTCTGGTCGTGTGCCAAGTGGATGTCCGGACGATAGGACAGGTGGCGGTCGATGCAGGCGTCGGCATTGTCCGGGCGCATCAGGCGGTTGTGTACCTTCAGGTTTTCGAACAGCAGGGGGACATCGCGTTTTGGGGTGGCGGCCGCGGGGTCGAAGAAGGTCAACCCATGTGTCCCGCCCAAGGCCAGGGTGCCGTCGGGCAGGCGACACGAGGCGCGGTCGTAGAACTGGTTGCCCCCGATGCCGTCATCCGTGAAGTAGTTGGCAAAGCGGCCCGTCTGCACGTCCAGTTTGCTTAGTCCATGCTGGGTGCCGATCCAGAGGTTGCCCTCGCGGTCTTCCTCGATGCTCGATATGTCCGTGCAGGCGGTTCCTTCCAGCGGCTCCAGCCGGCGGGTGGAAGGGGTGTAACGCAGCAACCCGTTGCTGACGGTGCCAATGTAGATGTCGCCCCGCGCGCTGCGGCAGAGGGCGGTGGGGATGAAGAGCGACCGGCGGATGCAACGCTCACTGTCGCCTTCGGCAATGGGCAACGGCTCTGCCCGGCCCGTGGCGGGGTTCAGCAGGCGGAGCGGGCGGTCGAAGGCGGCCACCAGCACCTTGCCGTCGTCCAGCGGCAGCAGGCTGGGGATGAAGGTGAACCCGGCAGCGAATACCTGCACCTGTGTGAAATGCTCTTCACCCGGGCGCAAAATGTGGACGTAGGGCGTGGCCGTGCCCACCAGGATATTGCCCCGGCTGTCTTGCACGAGGGACATGGGCAGGTAGACCTCATGGCGGGCCACGACGTCCAACCGGCCTTGCACGTGCCGGCATTTCCACACCTCGTTGTTCACGGTGGTCAGCCAGACGTAGCCCTCGCGGTCCACTATCACTTGGTTGGCGTGGATGTCGTGCCGATCCATCTTCTGCCGTTCCAGGTCGTAGTCGTACAGGCCGTCGGACCGGGTGGCCATCCATAGGGTGTTGTCGCCGTCGGCAGCGACGGATACCACCGATTTGCGTTGCAGCGAGGCGCGCAGGTAATTGTCGCGGTTGAAGCGTTCTTTGTAGCGGTAGGCCACAGCATAGCCTTGGTCCGTCGAGCCTATCCACAGGTTGCCGCGCGAGTCGGTGAAGAAGGTGCTGATGTCGAAGTGGGGAGCTTCGAAGGGGAAACCCTTCTCATCCTGGTGGCTGACGGTGCCGGTCTCGCTGTCGTAGTAGAACAGCCCGTCATAGGCTGTGTTGAGCAGCAGGCCGTGTTCGCCGTAGGCATGGATGCGGGTGACGTTGGTGCGGGACAGGACCGGATGGCGGGCAATGTCTTCGGGTACCGGGAGGAAAGTCTGTGTACGGAGGTCGAACACTTGCAGGCTGCGGTTGCCGGACAACCACAAGGTCCCGTCCGGACGGAAATAATGAAAATCGGGGAATCCCGTCACGGCAATGGAGTCCGTCAGGCGGAAGCCGTCCGGGTCATAGCGGCGGATGGACAGCGGGTCGGCCACCCAGAGGCGGTTGTCGGCATCCACGTGGCACGTGGCGGTATAAATGCCCGGCTGTGTCAGTCGCTGCAGGGCATATTCCAGCCGTCCGCTTTCGGAGTTGTAGACGCCAAGGCTGGTGATGGTGTTCAGCAGGATGCGCCCGTCGCGTGTCTCCAGCAGTTGGAGACCGTTTTTGTTCACCAGATCCGAGGGGATGTGGCGGAAAGTGTCCTGGTCGGTGTAGACGGACAGCCCGTTGATGCTGGACACCCACAACTGTCCGCGCGAGTCGCGCAGCAATGCCCTGATTTGGTTGTCCTGCGGACCCAGCGAATCATCGGTGCAGTAATATTGTTGGTATTCGTAGGCGTCATATTTGTTCAGTCCGCGGAAGGTGCCTATCCAGATGTGGCCTTGCGCGTCTTCGGCAAAGGCGTTGACTTGCTGGTTGGACAACTCGTCGGCAAGGAGGGGATATTGTATATTCCCGGCGTTTGCTTCCTGGCTCTCGGAAGCACGGGCGCAAGAGGCAAGAAGCACGGGCAGCGATACCGCCAGGCAAAGGCAGAGAAGGAAGTCTTTCATGTGGTTTGTTTTTCGGTTACGGGTGCAAAGTTAAACGAAAAAGCCGATAAAAAAGCTGTTATTCGGCATATTTTGAACAAAAAGGCCATCCTTTGAACAAAACGGCTATCTGTTTTGAACAAAACGACAGGCATATCGGGCGAAAACGGCGAGCCATTCCCGAGGGGTTGCTGTACTTTTGTGGCCAATGAAAACCTCTAAAAACATTCCAAATGAAACGAGCATTATCTGTATCTTTCCTGGGGCTGGCTCTTCTGGCCTCCGTCCCCGCCGGGGCATCGGGCAAGCAGAACACGCCTGCCGTCCCCACCCCTATCATTGCCACCAACGCGCAAGGCGTGGTGCATACCACGTCCGGGCAAGTGGCCGGCTATATTGAGAACGACATTTATATTTATAAAGGAATCCCCTACGCCAAGGCTGAACGTTTCATGCCGCCCACGGCTCCCGATGCCTGGGAGGGTATCCGCAGCAGCCGCGCCTATGGCCCCACTTGTCCGCAAGCCAAGCGCATGGGCTGGTACAGCGATGAGTCTGCCTTCTCCTTCAATTGGGACGATGGTTTCCCTGATGAAGACTGCCTGCGCGTCAATGTCTGGACGCCCGGCGTGGACGACGGCAAGAAGCGTCCCGTCATGGTCTGGCTGCACGGTGGCGGTTATGCGGCAGGCAGCGGGCAAGAGTTGCCTTCGTATGACGGCACCAATATGGCCAAGGAACATGATGTCGTGGTGGTCACGCTGAACCATCGCCTCAATGTCCTGGGTTTCCTCGACCTTTCGTCCTTCGGCGCGAAGTATGCCAAGTCCGGCAATGTCGGCCTGATGGACCTTGTGGCTGCACTTCAATGGGTACATGACAATATAGGTGCTTTTGGCGGAGACCCCGCCAATGTCACCATTTTCGGGCAGTCCGGCGGAGGCGGCAAGGTGTCTACCTTGCTGGCCACCCCGTCGGCAAATGGGTTGTTTCACAAGGCCATCGTGCAGAGCGGTTCCATGCTCCGCACGATGGATGCCCGATACTCGCGCCGGATTGGCGAGGAGACGGTCCGTCTGTTGGGACTGGATGCCGCCAGCATCGATTCACTCGCGCGCGTACCATATAATGAATTGCTTGCTGCCGGCGAGAAGGCGGTGGCCAACGTGCGCCAGCAGGCCGAGAAGGAGGGCGACGTCTCTTGCTTCATCTTCGGCTGGGCACCCACGGTGGACGGCAACGTGCTTCCCGCCCAGCCTTTCGACCCCGTGGCACCCGCGCAGAGCAAGGACATCCCTGTGATGATAGGCACCACGCTCCACGAGTTCACCGCCTCGACCTACGTCCCCGCTTTCCGCACCATCGGGCAGGAGCAGGCCGTGGGGATGTTGCGCCAGAAGTATGGCGACCGCACGGACGAGTTTGTCAGCCTCTTTGGCAAGGTCTATCCCGGTTATCAGCCCAAGGACCTGATGGACGTGGACTTCACTTTCCGTCCCGGCGCCGTGGAGCAAGCCAGCCTGAAGGCCAGCCAGGGCGGTGCCCCCGTCTATATGTATATGTTTGCCTGGGAGTCGCCCGTGATGGACGGCATCTTGCGCAGCACGCACTGCATGGAGATACCTTTCGTCTTTGACAACGCCTTGCGCCATGCCTCGATGACGGGTGGCGGCGCCGATGCCCAGGCCCTGGCCAAGAAAATGAGCACGGCATGGGCCAATTTTGCCCGCACGGGCAACCCCAATGCCGAGGGACTGCCGGAATGGCCTGCCTTCACCCCGGACGGCGGCGCCACGATGTGGTTCGACAATACCTGCACGGTGAAGAACCACCACGACCGGGAGTTGCTGGACTTCGTGCGCCAGTTTCCCACGCGGGGTTTCTGACCGTCATAAGACAGGAAATCACCTTTAATTTATCTTTACTTACTAATTAATTAACAAACTTCCAAATGAAAGACAAAAGACACACAGGATTGAAAAGGCTGGTATTGCCGGTGCTTTTCTTAGTGTTGTGCGTTCCTTTCGTCCTGGCGCAAGAACCGGCGAAAGTGACAGGTAAGGTAATCGACGACACGGGCGAGCCCATGATCGGCGTAAGTGTGCAAGTGAAAGGCACCAGCCACGGTGCCATCACGGACATCGACGGCAACTATTCCGTCAACGTGGAGCCGGGCGCCACGCTGATATTCTCCTACGTGGGCTATCTCACGCAGGAGTACAAGGCCAAGCCCGGAACATTAAATGTGACCTTGCGTGAAGACACCGAGACGCTGGACGAACTGGTCGTTATCGGTTACGGTGTGCAGAAGAAAAGCTCGGTGACGGGCGCCATCTCGCAGGTGAAAGCCGAGGATATGGAAAACCGTACCATCACTACCGCCGCCCAGGCCCTGCAAGGTAAGACGGCAGGTGTGCAGCTCATCACCACTTCTGGCGCTCCAGGCAGTTCGCCTACGGTACGTGTGCGTGGTTTCTCGTCCAATGTGGCTTCCGACCCCTTGTATGTGGTGGATGGCGTGCGCCTGAGCGACATCTCCGGCATTGACCCCAATGATATCGAGTCCATGGAAGTATTGAAAGACGCTGCATCGGCTGCCATCTATGGTGCCGAGGCAGGTAACGGTGTAGTCCTTATCACGACAAAAAAAGGAAAGCCCGGAACCGGAAAAATCACTTATGACTTTCAGTTTGCTTCACAGTCGCTGGCTCGTACTCCGGAATTGTTGAACGCGGAAGAGTATATCAACTATATGAGCGAGGGCAATTTCCTTAATTACGATGACGTCATGGCTGTGTGGGACGGCACGGATACTGACTGGGTAGATGCGGCTTTCGAGAACAGCAAGATGCAGAAACACAATTTCTCTTTTTCAGGCGGCAGCGACCGTGGTAACTATTTTCTTTCATTGACTTATTTGGATAACAATGGTATTGTGAAGGGAGACGCAGACCATTACACGCGCTTGACCGGTACAATCAATGCCGAATATAACATCAAGCCTTGGCTTCAAGTGGGTACCACCAATCAGATTGAGAATTACAGTGTGCGTAGCGTTTCGTCACAGAACGAGTATGGCAGCCTTTTCTCAGGTATCACGTTGATGGACCCCCTGACAGCAGTTACCTATGCCCCCGATGCATTGCCCACACACATGCAGACCGCATTGGCTATGGGTAAGCACCTGCTGCAGGATGAGAACGGCAATTACTATGGCGTTTCCAACTGGTATTCCGGTGAGAATTATAACCCGCTGATTATGCGTGACAACGGTATTACGCGTAATTCTGGTTTCAACATTAACGGATCTGTCTATGGCAACCTCAAACCTTTTGATGGCTTCACGTTCACGTCCCGTTTCGGTTATCGCCTCTCCGGTACTCGTTCGTCCACCACGAACCTGCCTTTCTATGGCAATGCCACACAGAGCCGTGACTATGTGTCCTTGAACTCAACCTCTTCCACTACTACCTATTGGCAATGGGAGAATTTCGCCAACTACATAAAGACTTTCAACGATGCCCATACAGTTACGGCGATGTTAGGTATGTCTTTCCAAGAGCAATCTTACAACTATGTATATGGCGGTTTGGACTCCAACGGTGCGGATGCCATCTTGCAGAATGATCCTGGTTTCTACTACCTTGCCTATGGTGCTGCATCAGCTGTTAAGAGCGTGAATGGCGAAACGACCAAGACAGCCAAGATGTCTTATTATGGTCGTGTCGGCTATGATTACAAGGGTCGCTATATGGTGCAAGCTTCTTTGCGTGCGGATGCTGCCGACCTCTCCCTGCTGCCCGCCAGCAATCGTTGGGGCTATTTCCCCGCCGTGTCTGCCGGTTGGACGGTGTCCGAGGAAAACTTCTTCGAACCCATCCGCAACGTGGTGACTAACCTGAAGCTGCGTGGCAGTTGGGGTCAAAATGGTAGCCTTGCTGCTTTGAGTGGATATCCTTACAGCACTGATATGGCCAGCAAAGGCTTCTATCCTTTCGTGTCGGGTAATTCGTATGTGACAGGTGTGGCGCCTTCTTCCATGGGTAACGATAACTTGAAGTGGGAAACGTCCGAGCAGTGGAACGTGGGTGTGGATGCCCGCTTCTTGCGCGACCGTCTGACCTTCAGTATGGACTATTACCAGAAAAAAACCAAAGACTTGTTGGTGACTGGCACTACCCCGTCTCTTATCGTAGGTGGAACAGTATCTCCTATCAACGCAGGAAATGTCAGCAACAAGGGCTTTGAGTTTGAACTGGGTTGGCGCGACAATATCAAGGATTTCAGTTATAGCGTCCGTGCCAACTTGGCTACGTTGAAGAATGAAGTGACTTACCTTGATCCTTCATTGGACCGTCTCAACGGCACCAATTACCACACGTATACCATCAGTTACTTTGAAGAAGGTTATCCGGTGTATTACTTCCGTGGCTACCAGTTTGCCGGTGTGGATTCCACCACAGGTGATCCAATGTTCAAGGACCTGAATAATGATGGTAAAATCACCGAGGACGATCGTGCCTACATCGGCGATGCTATTCCTGACTTTACGTATGGCATCACGTTGACGGCTGCTTGGAAAGGTCTTGACCTGACAGTCTTTGGCACAGGTTCACAGGGTAATGACATCTTCCATGCTTCCTACCGTCCTGACTATGCCACGACCAACAAGTACAAGGAGGTTTTCTATGACAACCGCTGGACGGCTGAGAACCCTAACGGCACAGTGCCTCGTGCCGGTGCCAACGAGATGGACAAGTATATCACTTCATCGGCCATGGTTTACGATGGTTCCTACTTCAAAATCAAACAAATTCAGTTGGGCTATACGTTACCGAAGAATTGGCTGAAGAAAGTATTTGTCAATAACTTGCGCGTTTATTGCTCGTTGGATGATTTCATCACTTTTAGCAGCTACCCCGGTATGGATCCCGAAGCTGCATCGGCGGGCACTACCTCCGGTATGGGCATTGATAAAGGTGGTTATCCAACGTCTAAAAAGGTGGTGTTTGGTGTCAATATAGAATTTTAATCCCTTAACAATTTACGACAATGAAGAAATTACAACATATCTTATCAGCCGTATTGAGCTTTGCCCTGCTGCTGGGATCGACTACAGCTTGCGAAGATCGCCTGAACATAGAGAAACACGGCAATATGGGCAGCATGGATGAGTATTATCAGACAGATGCGGATGCAGAGGCGGCATTGGCGGCTATGTACCTTTCATGGAGAGGTCTGCATTATAACTGGTGGTTTGTAAAAAACACCCTGTCGGATGAAGTGTGGGCTGCCGGTGGTCAACGCGGCGACAACACGGATCTTGAAAAACTGAACGAGTACACGTTCGACACTTCTAATAGTATGATACAGGGTCTGTATAGCGGACTGTATTCTCTGATTTATTCGGCAAACCTCATCATTGACCGCGTGCCTGGCACCACAGAGGTGATGCAGCGTGCCATTGCCGAGGCCAAGGTGGCTCGGGCGTGGGCTCATTCGGAACTCGTTTCCTTGTGGGGCACGGCTCCCAAGGTGGATCATTTGCTTTCGACTGATGAATATCGCCAGCCCAACGGAACACCAGAAGACACTTGGGCTTTTGTAGAACAAGACCTGACCGAAGCCATAGAATCGGGCGCACTGAAAAGCAAAACCGGACTGAACGATGCTGAAACGGGCATTCGCCTCACGCTGGAGGCAGCCAAAGCCTTCTTGGGCAAGGCTTACGTATTCCAAGGCAAGTATGACAAGGCTGCCAGCATTTTGGACGAAGTCATCGACTCTAAGAAATATGATTTGTATGAAGATTTCGACGGGCTTTTTCATGCCAGTGCAAACAACTGTTGCGAGTCCATCTTTGAACTGCAACTGCGCAATGATCAAGATCAGGCTTGGAATCAATGGGCTATGTTTTACATCATGGTGGGTTGGCGTACGGATAAACTATCTGTCATGGGAGACGCACAGTCTTCAGTGGCCATTGGTACCTACGGCTTCATGAACCCCCGCAAGTCGGCTTATGACGCTTTTGTGGCCGAGGAAGGCGTGGACGGCTACCGTCTTAATAACACTATTCGTACATACGAACAGATGGAGGATTTCGGCGTCAGCATCAAAAGCGGCAATGCTTTGGTTGGTTCTGAGGGGTACTTCTCGTGGAAAACCCGTATCTTGAAGTCAGACTTAGTGATTGACCAGTCTTATTTCCAAGTGTTGCAATGGATCAATTACCGCATTATGCGTTATGCCGAGGTGCTTCTGCTGGCAGCCGAGGCGCATTTGCAGAGTGGTGTGGAAACGGATAAGGCTTTGGAATATGTCAATGAGGTTCGTGGTCGCGCCCATCTGCCTGCCTTGACCACTGTGACCATGGAAGATGTCAAGTCAGAAAAGCGTCTGGAGTTGTATTTGGAAGGTTGCCGTTTCCAAGACCTCGTGCGTTGGGGCGATGCTAAATCCGCATTGGGCGAACAGGGTAAAGAAATCCCGCAGTTGGGCTATTTTGCTGTGACCGATGAAAACGGTGAGGTGGTAAAAGATGAAGCTGGCAATCCGGTATATGAGTTTGAACAGCGTTGGCCCTATACCAATACAAATTACGGCTTCCAGGAAAACAAGCACGAATTGCTTCCCATTCCTTTGCGTGAGATGGAGGTAAATTCCAACATGCAGCAGAATCTCGGTTGGTAACCCTTACTGATTGCTCCATATTCCCGGGCGCATCCGGGGATATGGGCATTGGGGGTTCCTCAGCGGAAAACTGGCATGACCCGTTACAGTACGGGTGTAACGCCGTTACAGTATGGATGTAACGCCGTTACAGTACGAATGTAACGTCCATGAGCTTGAACATTTAACTTTTGTAGATATTCATGTTAAGTCAAAAATCACTTACTTTGCAAACAAAGTGAAAAGCATGTAGCACCATGAAGAAGATTATCTTACTCTTTTGTGTAGTTTTTAGCTCTGTCGCCCTTCAGGCCCAAGCCTTGTGGGGACCGATGAGCAAGGTCGTGACGGACAGTATTTACAGTGAAAACCTCAAGGCTTGGCGGGCCTATACCATCTACCTGCCCAAGAGCTACGAGACGCAGCCGGACCGGAAGTATCCCGTCCTCTACCTGCTGCACGGCATGACGGGTACCAACACTGGTTGGTTCCGTGACCAGCGTGCGAACGAGGTGGCCGACCAGCTGATGGATTCCGGCGAGGCGTGCGAGATGATCATCGTCAGCCCCAACGCCGGTGGCAATCCGCCTACGGAGTATTGGAACGGTTACTTCAATATGCCGGGCTGGCCCTACGAGGACTTCTTTTATAAGGAATTCATGCCTTACATTGAAAAGACCTACCGCGTCATCGGTGACAAGCAACACCGTGCCATCGCCGGCTTGTCCATGGGTGGTGGCGGCACGACCAGCTATGCCCAGCGTTATCCGGACCTCTATTGCGCCGCCTACGCCATGAGCGCCCTGATGGACATCCCCCAGGAAGGTGCCGCACCCGTGAAGGACCCCACGGACAAGATGGGCATCCTTACCCAGTCTGTGCGCGACCATAGTTGCACCAAGTATGTGCTCGAGGCGGACGATGCCCGCAAGGCCGCGCTTCGCACCGTGCAGTGGTTCGTGGATTGTGGTGATGACGACTTCCTGCTGGACCGTAATATCGAGTTCTTCCAGGCCATGCGCAACGCAGGCATCCCCTTGCAGTTCCGTGTGCGCGACGGCGGACATACCAATGAGTACTGGCACACGGCGCTCTTCACGTGCCTGCCGTTTGTCAGCCGGTGCTTTGGAAAATAATCGTTTATAACCTACGACAATGAAAAGAATATTGCTTTTATCCGTATTGTGCCTGATGGGGCTGATGACTTACGCCCAACAGGCTTTGTGGGGGATGGCTCCCGTTGTCTCCCCCGAGATACATGACGACAATACCGTCACTTTCCGTCTGAAGGCGCCGAAAGCCGTGCGTGTGCAGGTGACGGGCGACTTTCTGCCTCCCATTCCCATTGAGACGCCGCGCGGCGTGTGGGAAGCGGCAGGCATCGCCGACCTGAAGGAAGGCAAGGACGGCGTGTGGGAGTTCACCACGCCCGAACCCCTCGGCCCCGAGCTCTACAGCTACTCGTTCATCGTGGACGGCCTGAAGATGCTGGACCCGGCCAACGTCTACATCAACCGCGACGTGGCTACGGTGACCAATATTTTCATCATCGGCGGCGGACGGGCAGACCTCTACAAGGTGAACGATGTGCCCCACGGCACGGTGCGCCGTATGTGGTATGACAGTCCCGCGCTGGGCAAGGAACGCCGCGTGACGGTCTACACTCCTGCCGGTTATGAAACCAGCGGCAAGCGTTATCCCGTCTTTTATCTCCTGCACGGCGCCGGTGGCGACGAGGAGGCTTGGATGGCTCTGGGTCGCACGTCGCAAATCCTGGACAACCTCATCGCGCAGGGCAAGGCCGAGCCGATGATTGTGGTGATGACCAACGGCAACGCCTGGCAACAGGCTGCCCCGGGCGAATCGTCCAAGGGCTTCATCGTGCCCAGCATGGCTTCCGAGGATTCCAAGGAGGTGAGCCAGGGCGCGTTCGAGAGTGCTTTCCCCGATGTGGTGAAGTTCATTGACAAGAATTTCCGCACGAAGGCCAACAAGCAGAACCGTGCCATTGCCGGTCTCTCGATGGGCAGCTACCATTCCGGCAACATCTCGCGCCTCTATCCGGATATGTTCGGCTATGTGGGTCTCTTCTCCGGCGCGCCGAACACGAAGAGCAATCCCGATGTCCCGGCCTACGCCGACTACGAGGGCAAGCTGAAGGTGCAGTTTGCCAAGCGTCCTGCCCTCTACTTCATTGCTTGCGGCAAGACCGATTTCGTCTACCAGAGCGTGACGGACTACCGCAAATACCTGGATGACCACGGCTACAAGTATGAATACTACGAGAGCGACGGCGGACACATCTGGCGCAACTGGCGTGTGTATCTGACGGAGTTCGCGCCGAAATTGTTCAGGTAAATAGGAATTTAGCGGGCTTTGCCCGCAATGTTAAACGTGTAGGGGCGACCCTTGCGGTCGCCCCTATTCAGGGCGGGGGCAAGCCCCGCCCCTACAACGATAAATAATCATTTAACGTACAACAAATAAACCCCAATAACCAATGAAAAAAATTCTTCTTTTATCCGTATTGTTGCTGGTGGGCGTGATGACCTACGCACAGCAAGCTTTGTGGGGAAGCGCCCCTGTGGTATCCCCTGAGATACATGATGACAACACCGTGACCTTCCGCCTGAAAGCCCCAAAGGCTGTCAAGGTGCAAATCACCGGTGACTTCCTGGCGCCCATTCCCATCCAGACCCCCAACGGCGTGTGGGAAGCTCCGGGCGTCGCTGACCTGAAAGAAGGCAAGGACGGCGTGTGGGAATACACCACGCCCGAACCTCTGGCTCCCGAACTCTACAGCTATTCCTTCATCGTGGATGACCTGAAGATGATGGACCCCGCCAATGTCTATATGATTCGTGACGTGGCCACGGTGACCAACGTCTTCATCATCGGTGGCGGACGGGCTGACCTTTACGAAGTGAACGACGTGCCCCACGGCACCGTGTCGCGCATCTGGTACAACAGTCCCACGCTGAAGATGGAACGTCGCCTGACGGTCTACACTCCTGCCGGTTATGAGACCAGCGGCAAGCGTTACCCCGTCTTCTACCTGCTGCACGGCATGGGCGGCGACGAGGAGGCTTGGATTGCCCTGGGCCGCACGTCGCAAATCCTGGACAATCTCATCGCGCAGGGCAAGGCCGAGCCGATGATTGTGGTGATGACCAACGGCAATGCTTCGCAGGAAGCTGCCCCGGGCGAGACGCAATATGGCTTCAAGGCTCCCTCAATGAACCTGCCGCAGACGATGGAAGGCACCTTTGAAACTGCTTTCCCCGACGTAGTGAAGTTCATCGACAAGACCTACCGCACGAAGGCCAATAAGAAAAACCGTGCCATCGCCGGCCTCTCCATGGGTGGTTACCACTCGCTGCACATCTCCAAGCAGTATCCCGATATGTTCAACTATGTGGGCCTGTTCTCTGCCGCCATCATGCCGGACAAGAGCGTGAAATCGCCCATCTATGATGACTTCGACCAGAAGCTGAAGACACAGTTCGCCAAGAAACCCGCGCTCTATTGGATTGGCATCGGCAAGACCGACTTCCTCTACCAGGCCAACGTGGACTACCGCAAACTGCTGGACGAGCATAACTACAAGTACACCTATTACGAAAGCGAAGGCGGACACATCTGGCGCAACTGGCGCATCTATCTGACGGAGTTCGCGCCGCTGTTGTTCAAGTAAATAGGAAAATTATCATTTACCTTAATAAACAACCCCAAAATGAAGAAACAACTATTTTCGACGGCCATTCTTGCCGCCACGCTTTGCGCCTGCGGTCCCAGTGCACCGCAGTTGGGCCAGGCTCCCATTGAGGACGTCATTGGCGCTATGACACTGGAAGAGAAAGCACACTTGATTGTAGGTACGGGCATGGCCGGGTTCTCCGGCGATAGTGCCGTCATCGGCGAGACGCGCAATATCGTCCCGGGTGCTGCAGGAACCACGTACCCCATCGAACGTCTGGGCATTCCTGCCGTGGTATTGGCCGACGGTCCTGCCGGATTGCGTATTAGCCCCACGCGCGAGGGCGACACCGCCACGTATTATTGCACGCACTTCCCCATCGGCACCCTGCTCGCTTCGACGTGGAATACGGACCTGGTGGAGAATGTCGGCGAAGCCATCGGCAATGAGGTGCTGGAGTATGGCGCCGACGTGCTGTTGGCACCGGCCCTGAACATTCACCGCAACCCGTTGTGCGGACGCAACTTCGAGTATTATTCCGAGGATCCCGTGGTCAGCGGTAAGATGGCGGCGGCATACGTGCGCGGCGTGCAGAGCAACGGCGTGGGTACCAGCATCAAGCACTTTGCCGTGAACAACCAGGAGACTAACCGTATGGCTAATGATGCCCGCGTCTCCCAGCGCGCTCTCCGTGAAATCTACTTGAAAGGCTTTGAAATCGCCGTGAAGGAGGGCAAACCTTGGACGGTGATGTCTTCCTACAATTATCTGAACGGTATCTATACCTCAGAGAATCCTGAACTGCTGACTTCGCTGTTGCGTGACGAGTGGGGATTCTCCGGCATGGTGATGACGGACTGGTTTGGCGGCAAAGATGCCGTGGCTCAGATGAAAGCCGGCAACGATATGTTGCAACCCGGTACAGACAAGCAGTATGAGGCTTTGGTTAATGCTGTCAATGAAGGCAAGCTGGATATGGCTGTTTTGGACAACAACGTCAAGCGCATCCTCGAAATGATTTTGCAGTCGCCCAGATTCAAAGGATATTCATACAGCAACAAGCCCGACTTGAAAGCACATGCTGCCGTGACACGTCAGTCTGCCACCGAGGGTATGGTGCTGCTGAAGAACCAAGGCAATGCCCTGCCTTTGGCTAAAGAGGTGAAGAACATCGCCCTCTTCGGTTGCACGTCTTATGACTTCGTGGCTGGCGGAACCGGTTCGGGCAACGTGAACCATGCTTATGTCGTTTCGTTGCTGGACGGCCTGAAGAGTGCCGGATATGTGGTGGACGAAGGTTTGAAGAATGTTTATGAGGCTTATATCAAGGCCGAGAAAGACCGCATCGCCCAACAAAAGAAAGGTTGGTTCATGCCCGACGAGCGTCCCGCCGAAATGCCTGTAACAGCTGCCCAAATTCAGGAGCAGGTGGGCAAAAACGATGTGGCCCTTGTCACTATTGGACGCACTTCCGGCGAGTTCCTGGATCGCAAATTGGCCGATTTCAACCTGAGCAAGGCCGAGAAGCAGTTGTTGCAAGACGTGACGCGCGCCTTCCATGCTGCCGGCAAGAAGGTCATTGTCGTGATGAACATTGGTGGTGTCATCGAGACTGCCTCTTGGAAGAACCTGCCCGATGCCATCCTTTGTGCCTGGCAGGCTGGTCAAGAAGGTGGCAACAGCGTGGCCGACGTGTTGAGCGGCAAGGCTTCGCCCAGCGGCAAGTTGGCCATGACTTTCCCCGTGAAGTTTGAAGATGCCGCTTCGTCCGGCAATTTCCCCGTAGATTTGGAGGCTAATATCGACATCACCAACAAGGAGGTGAAGAAAGGTGATGTACGCAATGTGGACTTCACCAATTACGAGGAAGACATCTACGTGGGCTACCGCTATTTCGACAGCTTCAACAAGCCGGTATCCTATCCTTTCGGTTACGGTTTGAGCTACACGACGTTTGAATATACCAACCCCGTCATCGAGGCTTCCACTGGCTCGTACACCGTGCGTATCGACGTGACCAACACCGGCAAGGTGCCTGGCAAGGAAGTGGTGCAGCTTTATGTGTCTGCTCCCGATGCCGCCAAGGCCAACAAACCTGAGAAGGAACTGAAAGCTTTCGCCAAGACGGCCGAACTGAAACCGGGCGAGACGGTAAACGTCGTGCTGAACGTCAATGCGGGCGACTTGGCTTCTTATGATGAGGCCACTTCGTCTTGGGTAGTTGCTGAAGGCGAATATAAGTTCCTGGTGGGCGCATCGTCGCGCGACATCAAGGCTACGCTGAAGGCCGACGTGGCTGCTTCGAGCGAAAAGACTGGTGACATCCTGAAGCCCCAGGTAGAACTGGATTTGTTGAAGCGATAAGTGCAGGAACAGGCATACAGGTGACGTTTTGTTTCAGTTGTATGCCTGTTTTGTCAAATTATACTCTTGGAATAACCGGAGTATCGTGTAAATTTGATATATTTGCCCCTGTGAAAACAACCAAATGTTATAATACCTTATGAAGAAGTTTTTAATGACTTGCATGGCGGCAGGAACTCTGCTGTCTGCCACGGCACAGACCGTGGCGCCCGCCATCCCGCGTGACGAGAAAATCGAGCAGCGTGTGGAGGAAATCTTGGGCAAAATGACCTTGGAAGAGAAAATCGGACAGATGTGCGAACTGACCATTGATGTCATCCAGAAACGTGTCAATCCCTTCGAGGGCATTGACATGAAGAACCCTGATGTCAAGGCTCTGAAGAAAGTGCTGAAGAAGTATGGCATCGAAAAGGAATTCGACCTGTCCGGTGGCGTGCCTTCGCAGGACGTCATGGTACAAATGTATATGCGCATCCAGGGCATCGAGGCTCAAAAAGGGTGGCAGATGGACGAGGCCAAGTTGGACAGCGTTATCGCCAAGTATAAGGTCGGCTCCATCTTGAACGTGCCCAACAGCGTGGCACAAACGCCCGAGAAGTGGCAGGAAATCATCAAGCGCATCCAGGAGAAGTCCATGGAAGAAATCGGTATCCCCGACATCTATGGTGTGGACCAAATCCACGGCACTACCTATACGCAGGGTGGTACGCTCTTCCCGCAAGGTGTCAACATGGGTGCCACGTTCAATCGTGAACTGACCCGCACGGGCGCTGCCATATCAGCTTATGAGACTCGTGCCGGAAGCATTCCTTGGACATACGCTCCGGTGGTTGACCTGGGCCGTGACCCGCGTTGGCCCCGCATGTGGGAGAACTATGGTGAGGACGCTTACCTGAATGCCGAGATGGGGCGCGAGGCTGTCATCGGCTTCCAAGGCGAAGACCCCAACCACGTAGGCCCCTACAACGTGGCTGCCTGCATGAAGCACTTCATGGGCTATGGTGTGCCTGTTTCCGGAAAGGACCGCACGCCTTCGTCCATCACCGAGCAGGACATGCGCGAGAAGCACTTCGCTCCTTATGTGGAGATGGTCAAGGCTGGTGCCCTGTCGCTGATGGTGAACTCCGCCATGAACAACGGCCTGCCCTTCCATGCCAACTATGAGTTGCTGACCGGCTGGCTGAAGGAAGGCTTGAATTGGGATGGCATGATTGTGACCGACTGGGCCGATATTGTCAACCTCTACAGCCGCGACCACATCGCCGGCTCCAAGAAGGAAGCCATCAAGCTGGCCATCAACGCCGGTATTGATATGAGCATGGATCCCTATAACTGGGACTTCTGCATCCTGCTGAAGGAACTGGTGGAGGAAGGCGAAGTGCCCATGAGCCGCATTGACGATGCCGTGCGCCGCGTGTTGCGCCTGAAGCTCCGTCTGGGCCTCTTCGAGAAGCCTTATAACGATTTCAAGGACTATCCCAAGTTCGGTTCACAGGAGTTTGCTGACCAGGCACTCCAGGCAGCTATCGAGTCCATCGTCTTGCTGAAGAACACGGACAACATTCTGCCGCTGGCTCCCGGCAAGAAAATCCTGTTGACAGGTCCCAACGCCAACTCTATGCGTACGCTCAACGGTGGTTGGTCATACTCCTGGCAGGGCGATAAAGCTGACGAATGTGCCAAGGACTACAACACCATCCTCGAATCGCTGACAGCCAAGTATGGTGCCGACAACGTGGTTTATGAAGCCGGTGTCACTTACAAGCAAGGCGGCCTGTGGTGGGAAGAAAATGCACCCGAGATTGAAAAGGCCGTGGCTGCCGCTCAAGGTGTGGACATCATCGTAGCCTGCATCGGCGAGAACTCTTACTGCGAGACGCCGGGCAACCTGACCGATCTCTATATGTCCGAGAACCAGCGCAACCTCGTCAAGGCTCTGGCCAAGACGGGCAAGCCCATTATCCTCGTGCTGAACGAAGGTCGTCCGCGCATCCTGGCAGATATCGAACCGCTGGCTAAGGCGGTCATCCACACCATGCTGCCGGGCAACTACGGTGGCGATGCCCTGGCCAAACTGATGAGCGGTGAAGCCAACTTCAGTGGCAAGATGCCTTATACCTATCCAAAGGAAATCAATTCGCTCGTGACGTATGACTACAAGCCGTGCGAACATATCGGCAAGCCTATGGAGGGTGCCTATAACTATGACGCCCAAGTGGCTGTTCAGTGGGCCTTCGGTTTTGGTTTGAGTTACACATCTTATAAATATAGCAATCTGAAGGTGGACAAGGCTAACTTTACCGCCGACGATGTCCTGACTTTCTCCATTGACGTGACGAACACGGGCAAAGTGGTTGGCAAGGAGAGTGTTTTGCTCTTCAGCAGCGACCTTGTAGCCAGCCTGACGCCGGATAACCGTCGTCTCCGTGCTTTCGAGAAGGTGGAACTCCAGCCGGGCGAGACAAAGACTGTCACGCTGAAGGTTAAAGCTTCCGACTTGGCTTTCGTGGGCTATGACGGCAAGTGGATTCTGGAAAAAGGCGATTTCCGCATCCAGGCAGGCGACCAGATTGTAAATATCGCTTGTACGGCCACCAAAAAGTGGGATACACCAAACAAATAAACCTTTTCTTTTTTAGCAAATTTGAAATATATTTGTGGAGGAGGGGCGCCGGGAGGCGGTCCTCCTTTCCTTATTAAATAAATACTGGTGCAAATATGAACAATAAAATATTGCTTGGAGCCATTGCCGGTGATGTGATAGGTTCGGTGTACGAATTTCGCCCGGTGAAGTCTGTTGATTTCCCATTGTTCAGTGGTGCGTCGGCGTTTACGGACGATACGGTCATGGCAATGGCACATTTCGATTGGCTGCTCAATGGGGGCGACCTTTGCCGGATAATGCAAGAATATGGACGCCGCTATCCGAACAGGGGGTACGGGAGTGGCTTTAGGAAATGGATTTGGGCGGATAATCCCCGGCCTTATGGCAGTTATGGCAATGGATCGGCCATGCGCGTCAGCCCCGTAGGGTGGGCTTTCAGCTCGTTGGAGGAAACCTTGGCTGCGGCCAGGCAGAGCGCTGAGGTCACACACGACCATCCCGAAGGCGTAAAAGGGGCACAAGCTGTGGCCGCAGCCATCTATTTGGCACGTACGGGCAAATCTAAACCGGAGATAAAGGATTATATTGAACAGACCTTCGGCTACGACTTGGATAGGAATTGCGATGAAATAAGGCCGGGGTACAGGTTTGAGGTCGCATGCCAAGATTCCGTGCCTGAATCTATCATTGCTTTTCTTGACAGTACCGATTATGAGGGTGCCATCCGGCTGGCGATTTCCTTGGGAGGCGACGCAGACACCATGGCTGCCATAGCAGGAGGAATTGCAGAGGCTTATTACCAATCAATTCCTGCGCATATCAAGGCGGAAGTGCTGAAAAGGCTTCCCAAAGAGTTTCCCAGCCTCATTCGGCAGTTTTATGAGCGGTTTGTGGCACCGGCATGTAGGTAAGTGGCGTTTGGGGGTGCTGAGTCAATCCTTCGCGGAGCATTCGTCAATCTTTCGCGAATCCTTCCCCAATCCTTCGCGGAGCCATTTATATGTAATAATGTGTATAAGTTTCCCCCTTGTTTCTCCGCAGCCGCTTATGTGGTATTTGTAACTTGCAGTAAACCAGCTTAGTTTGAAAAAACTTCGATAAAACCTTGAAAAAACTTCGTGCAATGTTTTGCAGTTACCCGCAAACCCCCTACCTTTGCACCCGCTTTCGGAAAGGAAGCGGCGATGATTGAAAGGCTGACGGACTGGGAATGAGGCGTTTAAGGCGCCGGATCCCTCCTGGTTTCCCACTTTGCCCGCTTTGCGGACACCGGGAACTCCCTCCGAAAATTTTTTCGAAAAAAAACCTCGAAAAAATTTGGAGGATATGCGAAAAAGTCCTTACCTTTGCAGCCGCTTTCGATAAGAAACGGAAGCGAAGCAAGAAGCGATCTTTGATGAATTTACATAAACAATGAAGTA
>DXCV01000064.1 GCA_019115825.1 Candidatus Bacteroides pullicola | reverse complement strand
AGGCTGCTCCATAGCAGCCGCAGAAAGCCGAAACGATACTGGTAAAACTTGTGCTTCATGTCAACCTTATTAAGGTGGCTATAGTGCCGGGGTTCCACCTCTTCCCATTCCGAACAGAGAAGTTAAGCCCGTCCGCGCCGATGGTACTGCGTAACAGTGGGAGAGTAGGTAGCCGCCGTTTTCTTCAAGTGAAGGTCCCTTCCGCATGCTGATGCGGGAGGGATTCTTTTTTTGTGCGGATTTATGTGCATAGTATTAACTAAATGCCTACCTTTGCCGCTGAAACCAATTTTTATGCAAGAGAATTTTATGGGAATGGTTATCGGTATAGATGTGGGTGGTAGTACCACCAAGATTGTGGGTATTGAGAACGGGCATATCCAGTCGCCTATGTTCATCACGGCAGCAGATCCCGTGACTTCGCTTTTCGGTGCTTTCGGTAAATATATATATGATAATGGTATTCAGTTGTCCGATGTGGAACAAGTGATGCTCACCGGTGTGGGGAGTGCCTTTGTCAATAGTCCTCTTTATGGCTTGCCTACACGCAAGGCGGATGAGTTTTTGGCCAATGGTTTGGGTGCCCGCCATGCGACGGATATCGACCGTTTGATTGTGGTTAGCATGGGAACAGGCACATCGTTCGTACGCATTGATGGGAAGCACATCAAGCATATCGGAGGCGTGGGTATTGGAGGAGGAACTTTGTCCGGTCTTTCGCGCCTCTTGTTGAAGACGAGCAATATTCTGCAAGTGGCAGAATTGGCGCAGAAGGGTGATTCTACACACGTCAATCTGCTGATAGGCGACATTTGCAATACGGCACTCCCGGATTTGCCTGTCAATGCCACTGCTTCCTTGCTCGGAAAAGTGGATAGCAACGCTTCGGAGGCAGATATTGCTTGTGGCATCATTTACATGGTGTTGCAGACCATCGGCGGGGCGGCAGTGCTCTCTGCCATCAATAGTGGAATCAAGGATTTTGTATTGATAGGCAATCTTACCCAGTTGCCGCAGTGTCACGAGGTTTTCTCTAAAATGGAGAGCATTTATCATGTGCGCTTCCATGTGCCTCCGTATGCTGAATATCGTACGGCGATTGGTGCTGCATTGGCTTATATGGCCGACGATAAAGGTCTGGAAGAAAGGTAGAAAATGTCGAAAAAATCGAATTTTTGCCTTGTCATTCAAGAAAATACTCCTATCTTTGCAGCCGATTTATTGAGTCAACATAATGTCTCACTTAATTAATTGATTTAAACCAATTTATTTTATTAATGGAAAATTTGAAAAATGTAGCTCCCATTGAAGATTTCAACTGGGATGCGTATGAAAATGGCGAGACTACGACTACCGTAAGCCACGAAGACCAAGAGAAAGCGTATGACGGCACGCTGAACAAGGTGGGTGACCGCGAAGTCGTAGATGGTACCGTAATCGCAATGAACAAGCGTGAAGTCGTTGTGAACATCGGTTACAAATCAGACGGCATCATTCCGATGAGTGAATTCCGTTACAATCCTGATTTGAAGGTAGGTGACACGGTTGAGGTGTACATCGAGAATCAGGAAGACAAGAAAGGACAACTCGTCCTGTCTCACCGCAAGGCTCGTGCTGCCCGTGCTTGGGAGCGCATCAACGCTGCTTTGGAGAACGAAGAAATCATCAAGGGTTACATCAAGTGCCGCACGAAGGGTGGTATGATTGTCGATGTTTTCGGCATCGAAGCTTTCTTGCCCGGTTCTCAGATTGATGTGAAGCCCATCCGCGACTATGACGTATTCGTCGGAAAGACGATGGAATTCAAGGTGGTAAAAATCAACCAGGAATTCAAGAATGTCGTTGTTTCCCACAAGGCTCTTATCGAAGCCGAGTTGGAGCAGCAGAAGAAGGAAATCATCAGCAAACTCGAGAAGGGACAAGTGCTCGAGGGTACTGTCAAGAATATCACTTCCTATGGCGTATTCATCGACTTGGGCGGCGTAGACGGCCTGATTCACATCACCGATCTGTCTTGGGGCCGCGTGAGCGATCCGCACGAGGTTGTTGAGCTCGACCAGAAGCTGAATGTCGTTATCCTCGACTTCGATGACGAGAAGAAGCGCATCGCCTTGGGCTTGAAGCAACTGACTCCTCATCCTTGGGATGCCCTCGACCCGAACCTGAAGGTGGGTGACCACGTGAAGGGCAAGGTTGTCGTTATGGCTGATTATGGTGCATTCATCGAAATTGCTCCGGGTGTTGAAGGCTTGATTCACGTTTCTGAAATGTCTTGGTCGCAGCACTTGCGTTCGGCTCAAGACTTCATGAAGGTGGGTGACGAGGTAGAAGCTGTCATCCTGACTTTGGACCGTGAGGAGCGTAAGATGTCTTTGGGTATCAAGCAGCTGAAGCCGGATCCTTGGGAAACTATCGAGGAGAAGTATCCTATCGGCAGCAAGCATACAGCCAAGGTGCGCAACTTTACCAACTTCGGCGTATTCGTGGAGTGCGAAGAGGGCGTAGACGGCTTGATTCACATTTCCGACCTGTCTTGGACGAAGAAGGTTAAGCATCCGTCTGAATTCACTCAGATTGGTGCAGATATCGAGGTGATTGTGTTGGAGATTGATAAGGACAACCGTCGCCTGAGCTTGGGTCACAAGCAACTCGAAGAGAATCCTTGGGATGTATTCGAGACTGTATTTACGGTAGGTTCCGTACACGAAGGCACTATCATCGAGATGCTCGACAAGGGTGCTGTAGTGGCTCTGCCTTATGGTGTCGAAGGTTTTGCTACGCCGAAGCACCTCGTTAAGGAAGACGGCACGCAGGCTCAACTGGAGGAGAAATTGCCCTTCAAGGTGCTTGAGTTCAACAAGGATGCCAAGCGCATCATCCTGTCGCACAGCCGTGTGTTTGAGGATGCAGCTAAGGCTGAGGAAAGAGCAGAGAAGAAGGCTGCCAAGAAGACTAGCAGCAAGAAGGACAAGGAAGAAATTCCGGTAATCCAGAACCAGGCTGCTTCTACCACGCTGGGTGACATCAGCGCTTTGGCTGCCCTGAAGGAGCAGATGGAAGCTGCAAGTAAGAAGTAATATGAATTTCTTATAGGTATGTGGAAAGGCACCTGTGGCAACGCGGGTGCCTTTCTTTTTTCGCAAATGTTTGGCGAAGATCTTGTAAAAGTTTCGCAAAATGCGTTTCTTTGCGCTACTATGGAAAAACTTGAATTACATATCCTCGGATGCGGTTCGGCATTGCCCACCACGCGACATTTCTCCACCTCGCAGGTGCTCAACGTGCGGGATAAACTTTTCATGATTGATTGTGGAGAAGGGGCACAGCTCCAGTTTCGGAAAGCCCGCTTGAAGTTCTCGCGCCTGAACCATATCTTTATATCCCATTTGCACGGAGACCATTGCTTTGGATTGTGGGGGTTGATTTCTACTCTCAACCTGCTGGGGCGCACGGCGGATTTGCACATTTATTCTCCGTATGGTTTGGAGAAACTGCTGCTCCCTACGCTTGCTTTTTTCAATAAGCAGATGACGTATAAGGTATTGTTTCATGAGTTTGAGACAAAAGAGCCGGCGTTGATCTATGAAGACCGCTCATTAACGGTGACTACGATTCCGCTGCAACATCGGATTCCTTGTTGCGGATTCCTGTTTGCGGAGAAGCCGCGCCCCAATCATATTATCCGTGAGATGATCGATTTCTACGAAGTGCCTTTGTATGAGATGAACCGCATCAAGAACGGCGCAGATTATGTGACTCCCGAAGGACAAACGATTCCCAACAGCGTTTTGACCCGTCCGGCAGAACCTCCCCACCGTTTTGCGTATTGTTCAGATACGGTCTATCTGCCGGATTTGGCGGACCAGTTGACAGAGGTGGACTTGCTGTTTCATGAGGCGACATTTGCAGCGGACAATCTGGCGCGGGCCAAGGAGACTTTCCACACCACGGCTGCTCAGGCGGCGGAATTGGCTCGTGCAGCCGGGGCGAAGAAACTGTTAATAGGGCATTTCTCCTCCCGTTATGAAGATGAAAGCATCTTGTTGGAGGAAGCCAAAGGGATTTTCCCGGAAACCCTATTGGCCAAAGAGATGCTTTGCGTGTCCATTTGACGCCTTTCCTGCGATTTCTTTTTTAGAAGTTTGATTTATCGGGCGGAATGCTTTACCTTTGCCGGAAGCAAGTGAATCAAGATATAAATATGAATTCTTCTTACGACGAGCGTGAAGTCTTGGCGCTTTTGCAGGATGAAAGCACGCAGAGAAAAGGGTTTGAGATGATTGTGGCGCAGTATAGCGAGCAATTGTACTGGCAAATCCGCAGGATAGTGCTTTCTCACGAAGATGCCAACGACTTGCTACAGAATACATTTATAAAGGCATGGACGAGCATTGACTATTTCCGGGGCGATGCGAAGCTTTCCACCTGGCTCTATCGTATCGCCTTGAACGAATGTCTGACTTTCCTGAACAAGCAGCGGGCAGCCGCCACGGTTTCGCTGGACGACGCCGAAGCTGCCATGCTCGACAAACTGGAAAGTGATGCCTATTTCACCGGCGACAAGGTTCAGATGCTTTTGCAGAAGGCCCTGCTCTCGTTGCCGGAGAAACAGCGGATGGTATTCAACTTGAAGTATTATCAAGAAATGAAATACGAGGAAATGTCTGAAATCTTTGGTACATCGGTAGGTGCTTTGAAAGCTTCCTATCACCATGCCGTGAAGAAAATCGAGAAATTTTTGGCAGATGAACTTTAAACCTTTGATATAAACCCGTGTCTAATACAACAGAGAAAGGAGGAAAGCCTATGACGGAAGATAATTTGAAAAATAAATTAGGGACGGAAAACCCTTTCCGTGTCCCGGACGGTTACTTTGAGAATTTTGCTTCAGAACTGATGGAGCGGCTTCCCGAGAAAGAAAAAGTGGAAATCAGCCGACAACCGACGACGTGGGAGAAAGTGCGTCCGTTGCTTTATATGGCGGCCATGTTCGTGGGGGCTATGTTGCTGATTCGTGTCGCCGCATCGCATTACACCCCGGCGGGAAATCCTGCCCAGGACGAGGATTGGGATGTGGAGACGGAGTATATTGACATGGCGATGGAGAGTTCCATGTTGGATGATTATTCTTTGTATGTCTATCTCTCGGAAGACGAGGAGTGAAAATTATAGTGAATTGAAAATGAAGAAAAGAGTAGCAGTATGGATAGTGACCTTGGCCTTCGCTCCGTTGATGTGGGCCACGGGCGGATGCGATCAACGTTTGTCGAAGGATGAGTTCCGCGCCAAGCAACAGGCTTATATTACGGAGAAAGCAGGTTTGACGCCGGAAGAGGCAGAGGCGTTCTTCCCCCTCTATTTTGAATTGCAGGACCGCAAGCATCAGCTGAACGAAGAAGCCTGGAAGCTGATGCGCGAGGGAAAGCAGGAAAATCTCTCCGAGGAACGGTATGACGAAATCATGGAGGGCGTGTATGATGCCCGCATTTCGTCCGACCGCCTGGAGAAGACCTATTACGGCAAGTTCAAGAAGATATTGTCCAGCAAGAAAATCTATCAGGTACAGCGGGCCGAGATGCGTTTCCATCGCGAATTGCTGAAAGGTATGCGCGGCAAAGGCAAGAAGGCAACTCGGAAATAGGTTGCTGAAATAGAAAACTCAAGGCGCGGATTTCGCGAATCTTACGGAGAATCTTTCCCGTGGTTCGCGAAGTCCGCGCCTTGTTTTTATCGGTGTGTCAGGCTTTATTTCCCGCAGGGTTCAACATCCATCCCCAGGCAGTGCTGCACCGGGGTGAGCGTGAAGGTGAAGGAATAATCCTGATAGGGCAGGCGATATTTTTCCAGCGGCAATGCGCCCCAACTATCGATGCAACCCAAGCCCATCTGCGCCTTGTCGATGAGGATATTGGTCAGGTCGGCTTGCTCCACTTCGTTGGAGTGGCGTTGAATCTTTTTCGTGCCTTCGTCTAGGGACTCGATGGTGTAGTGCAAGGCCGAGGCGGAGAAGGGAGCTTCTGCCTTAATCTCCAATCCATTTCCACCGACATTCAGTACACGCCACCAGCGCAGGTCGGTTTTGTTGCCGTTCTCCTGCGGACGGACGTAGGGATAGAACTGGCTATCTACACTTTGGCGGTAACGTCCCAGGAAGGAGGCGTGATTGCGGTCGGCATAGTTCTCCACGGGACCACGGCCGTAGTATTCGATGTTGTCGAACGAGCGGGGCATCTGCAGCTGCATGCCGAAGCGGAACAGGTCGGATACCTTGGTGCCCTTGTCGGCTTTCAGCTGCTGGGTCACCTGAATGGCACCGCGGTTGTTGATGACATAGGTCAGGGCGAGCTGTCCTTTGACGGCGGGAATGTCATAGCGAGCTTCCACTACGGCCACCCCGTTCTCCATACGCTGGTCAAGGGAGGTCAGTTTCAGTTCAGGGTTCAGCCAAATGCGGTACTTGTTCTGGAGACCTGCGCCGAAGTCATTGTCCGTGGGGGCACGCCAGAAGTTGGGCTTCAGCACGCTACCTTCCTTCAGGTAGGAGAGGCCGTCGGCTTCGTAGTGGCAGAGGTAGCCGTTGTGCTTGTCGAACTCGATGCGGAAGTCCTCGCCTGTCACGATGAGATAGTTGTTGTCGTTGTTGCGCACGACAGGCTCCACAATCTGCTCGTTGCTGTTGGCTTCGTTGGCGTGGACCAAGGCGGCGGGCTTGTAGGGATTCAGCACCAGTTGGTCGCGGGCGACGGTGTGTCCGGCGGTCAGCAAGCCTTCGTTGGCTTTCAGCTTGTAGGACACGTTGAGCAGCCACTCGGCGTGCTGGCAATAGCGGCCTATGGGCAGGGTGAGCGTTGCGGATTGCCGGGGAGCCACGTCGAGGTCGTCCACGCGGCCGGAGCGCATCACCCGTCCGTTCTTCAGCACTTGCCACTCCAGGTAGTAGGCGGAGAGGTCGCGGAAGAAGTTCTCATTGTACACCTTCACTTGTCCTTTCTTCAGGTCCACGGGCGTGGTCCAGATGTTCTGGTAGAAGTAGCGCACCTCGTAGGCGTGGGGATTGTACACGCGGTCGGGGCCGATGATTCCGTTGTTGCAGAAGTTGATGTCGCTGGCATCGAACTTGTTGAAGTCGCCGCCGTAGGCATAGATGAGTTTGCCGTTGGTGCCTGTCTTGTGGATGCCCTGGTCCACGAAGTCCCAGATGAATCCGCCCTGGTACTTGGGATATTGGCGAATTATGTCCCAGTATTCTTTGAATCCGCCCATCGAGTTGCCCATGGCGTGGGCATATTCGCACTGGATGAGGGGCTTGGTTTTGGAGTCATCCTTGCAATAGGTTTCGCAGTCCCAGTAGCGGTAGTACATCGGGCAGTAGATGTCTGTCTTGCCCTCATATCCGGCACGCTCGTACTGTACGGGGCGGCTGGGGTCTTCGGCCTTCACCCAGTCGTAGGCAGCCTCGAAGTTGGAGCCGTAGCCGGCTTCGTTGCCCAGTGACCAGAAAATGATGCTGGGGTGGTTGAAGTTGCGCTGCACGTTGCGTTGGTTGCGCTCCAGATGGGCTTTGCGGAAGTCCTCGCGCTTGGCCAGGGTGGCTTCGTCATAGCCCATGCCGTGCGATTCGAGGTTGGCTTCGGCTACCATGTAGAGGCCGTATTCGTCGCAGAGGGCATACCAGTACGGGTCGTCGGGATAGTGGCAGGTGCGCACGGCATTGATGTTGAGGTCCTTCATAATCTGTACGTCCTGCAACATCCGCTGGCGGGATACCACATAGCCGCCGTCCGGGTCCATCTCGTGACGGTTGGCGCCCTTGAAGAGAACGGGCTGGCCGTTGACCAGCACCTGCGCGTTCTTCAGTTCAATCTTGCGGAAGCCCACTTTGACGGGGATGACCTCCGCCGGGGCCAGTTCGCCTATCTGCGCATAGAGCGTATATAAATAAGGTGTCTCGGCCGTCCACTTGTGCGGGTTGTTGACGTTCAGGGTCACGGTCTCGCCCCGGGTGGTGGCTGCGGCCACTTCCTTGCCTTGCGCGTCTTTCAGTTTCAGTGTGGCGATGGCGCTGCCTTTCAGCTTCACGTCCACGGTCAGCGTGCCGTCCTTGTACTCTGTGTCCAAGTCGGGCGTGACGCGGATGTCTTCGATGCGGCGTTTCTCGCGGGCATAGAGGTAGCAGTCGCGCCCCACGCCAGAGAAGCGGAAGAAGTCCTGGTCCTCCAGGTACGTGCCGTCGCACCAGCGGAACACCTGGAAGGCAATGAGGTTTTCCTGTCCGGGACGGAGGTAGCGCGTCAGGTCGAACTCGGCTTGCAGCTTGCTGTCTTCGCTATAGCCCACATACTTGCCGTTGACCCAGAGATAGATGTTGGACGTGACGGAGCCGAAGTGGGCGATGATGTCCTTGCCCTTCCACGAAGCGGGCACGGTGATGGTGCGGCGGTAGGAGCCGACGTGGTTCTCCTCCGTGGGCACTTGCGGCGGGTTGTTCTTCCACTGCTCGCGCCAGCCGTAGCCGATGTTGACGTACTGCGGGTCGCCATAGCCATTCATTTCCCATACACCGGGCACAGGCATGGTGTCCCAGGCGCGGTCGTTGTAGTCCGGCTTCCAGAAGTCGGTGGGGCGGGCGTCGGCGTGACGCACCCAGTTGAATTTCCACTGTCCGTTGAGGGACATGTAGTAGGCGGATGACTCACGTTCGCCTTGCGTGGCCAGTTCGGGCGATTCGTAGGCGAAGTAATCGGTGTGCATCGGGGCACGGTTGACGGCGTTGACGCCTGCGTCTTGCCATTCGGTGAACGTCTGTGCGCCCACCGACAGGCTGAGCAGGGTGGCCAAGCCGAGGGAGAGATACTTTCTCATGGTTTTGTCTTTAGTTTGTTTGTAAAATAAATTAATTTTAGTTTCTCACTGGATTAGGGATTGGATGTGAAATACAAATATCTGCTTTTCAATGTTTTATATAGACACCTATTTTGACCGAATCGAGATACCTATCTCGATGCCTCCGAGAGAACTCTCTCGACCTGTTCGAGAGAACTCTCTCAATGGGGTTGAGAGAACTCTCTCGATTTCAGCCGGCATCTTGTGTCAATTTTTCTCTTAAAAACTGTCCCGTGTAGCTGGCGGCACAGGCGGCCACTTCCTCCGGGGTGCCGACGGCCACGATGCGTCCGCCCTGGTCGCCGCCTTCGGGACCGAGGTCGATGACGTGGTCGGCACACTTGATGACGTCCATGTTGTGCTCGATGATGGTGATGCTGTGCCCGCGGCGCAGGAGAGCGTCGAAGGCTTCGAGCAGCTTGCGGATGTCGTGGAAGTGCAGGCCCGTGGTCGGCTCGTCGAAGATGAACATCGTCGGGTCCGCCTTCTCCTGGCTGAGGTAGAAGGCCAGCTTGACGCGCTGGTTCTCGCCGCCGGACAGGGTGGACGAGGACTGGCCCAGCTTGATGTAGCCCAGGCCGACGTCCTGCAAGGGTTGCAGCTTCTTGGCTATCTTCTTCTGTTTGTGCAGGGTGAAGAACTCGATGGCCTGGTCGACGGTCATTTCCAACACGTCGTAGATGTTGGCGTCGTGGAAGCGAACCTCCAGCACGTCGGACTTGAAACGCTTGCCGTGGCAGGATTCGCACTCCAGCACCAGGTCGGCCATGAACTGCATCTCCACGGTGATGGTGCCTTCGCCCTTGCACTCCTCGCAGCGTCCGCCCTCGCTGTTGAAGCTGAAGGTGCCCGCCGTGTAGCCCATCTGCTTCGAGAGCGGTTGCTCGGCAAAGAGTTTGCGGATGTCATCGTAGGCTTTAATGTAGGTGACGGGGTTGCTGCGCGAGGACTTGCCGATGGGGTTCTGGTCGATGAACTCCACGTTGCGCAGGTTTTGCAGGTCGCCCCCGATGGAGACGAACTCGCCCGGCCGCTCGGTACACTCGTCCAGCTCGCGCTTCAGGGCGCGGTAGAAGATGTTGCGCACCAGGGTCGATTTGCCCGAGCCGCTGACGCCGGTCACCACGGTCATCACGTTCAGGGGGAAGCGCGCGTCCACGCCTTTCAGGTTGTTCTCCCGTGCGCCTTTTATCTCGATGTAATTGTTCCACGGGCGGCGTTGCGCGGGGATGGGTATGGTTTCCTCGCCCAGGAGGTAGCGGACGGTGTAGCTGTTGGTGTGTGCCTTCAGGTCCTTCATGTCGCCTTGGTACACCACTTCGCCGCCCAGCCGTCCGGCCTTGGGGCCTATGTCGATGATGTAGTCCGCGGCGCGGATGATTTCCTCGTCGTGCTCCACCACGACCACCGTGTTGCCCAGTTGTTGCAGTTGGCGCAGGACGCGGATCAACTTGTCCGTGTCGCGGCTATGGAGGCCGATGCTCGGCTCGTCCAGGATGTAGAGGCTGCCCACGAGGCTGCTGCCCAGCGAGGTGGCCAGGTTGATGCGCTGGCTCTCTCCGCCGGAGAGGGAGTTGCTCAGGCGGTTCAGCGTCAGGTAGCCCAGGCCCACGTCCAGCAGGAAGCGGATGCGGCTGTTGATTTCCGCCAAGATGCGGGTGGCCACTTGCGCGTCGTGGTCGTTCAGCTTCAGGTGGTCGAAGAAGTCCTTCAGCTCCGTGATGGGGAGGTCAACGAGTTGCGAGATGCTCTTGCCTCCCACGCGGACATAGCCGGCTTCGGGCTTGAGGCGCGTGCCGTGGCAGGCGGGGCAGATGGTCTTGCCCCGGTATCGCGCCAGCATCACGCGGTATTGTATCTTGTATTGGTTCTCTTGCAGCATCTTGAAGAAGGCGTTGATGCCCTCGAAGTAGCGCGTGCCTTCCCACAGCATCCGGCGTTGCTCGTCGGTCAGTTCGTAGTAGGGGGTGAAGATGGGGAAGCCCGCCTTCTCCGCCCCGCGTATGACCATTTCGCGCCATTCGCCCATCTTCTCGCCCCGCCAGCAGACGACGGCCCCGTCATACACCGAGAGGGCGCGGTTGGGCACCACCAGGTGCTCGTCGATGCCGATGACGCGCCCGAAGCCTTCGCACACGGGGCAGGCGCCGATGGGGGAGTTGAAGGAGAACATCTGGTCGTTAGGCTCCTCGAAGGTGATGCCGTCCGCCTCGAACTTGGTGCTGAAGCGGAAGAGGCTCGTGCTCCCGTCCGCTTGGTAGAAGCGCAGGAGGCACGCTCCGTCGCCCTCATACATGGCGGTCTCGGCGGAGTCGGTCAGGCGGCTCATGGCGTCTTTCTCGTGCGAAGCGGTCATGCGGTCAATCAAGAGGAAGACGGTATCTCCGTCTTGGGGCGTGTATTCGTCGATGCGGGTCATGGCGCCGTTCACTTCCAGGCGGGTGAAGCCCTCCTTTTGGTAAGTATCCAGTTGCTGGGCGAGGGTGCGTCCTTCGCGCAGGATGATGGGGGCCAGGACGGTGTAGCGTGTGCCTTCGGGATGCTCCAACATGCAGTTCACGATGTCCTCGGGCGTATGCTTCTTCACCTCC
Organism: Candidatus Bacteroides pullicola; assembly: GCA_019115825.1. Taxonomy (GTDB): domain Bacteria; phylum Bacteroidota; class Bacteroidia; order Bacteroidales; family Bacteroidaceae; genus Bacteroides; species Bacteroides pullicola. The sequence continues at coordinate 42,168 of DXCV01000064.1, read as the reverse complement.
CGTCCGCTCACGGGGCTGAAGGTGTGGCCCACACGGGCATAGAGCAGGCGGAGGTATTCGTAGATTTCCGTCGAGGTGCCCACGGTGGAGCGCGGGTTGCGGCTGTTCACCTTCTGCTCGATGGCGATGGCGGGCGGTATGCCCTTGATGTAGTCGCACTCCGGCTTGCTCATGCGTCCCAAGAATTGGCGGGCGTAGCTGCTGAGGCTCTCCACGTAGCGGCGTTGTCCCTCGGCATAGAGCGTGTCGAAGGCCAAGGACGACTTGCCCGAGCCGCTGAGTCCGGTGATGACCACCAGCTTGTTGCGGGGGATCTCCACGTCGATGTTCTTCAGGTTGTTGACGCAGGCGCCTTTTATGAGGATGGATTTGGATTCGGACATATTTATAGTATAGGTTATAGCTTCACTTTCTTCGATACCGCCTTCGATTCATTCCACATCCTGTCCAATGCCGTCACCACATAGCGGTACTTCGTCTCTCCGTCCTCGTAGGGCAGTTTGTAGAAGGGCACGTTCGTGATGGCTACGATGTGGCTGGGGTCGTCCAAGTCCACGTCTTCCTTGTTGGCGAAGCGGTAGACCACGTAGCGCACGGCGCGTTGCATCTCGTGGCGGTATTTCGGCTCCGTCCAGCAGAGGATGTAGCCGTCTTCCATCCAGACGGGCTTCAGCTTGCGCACCTTCTTGGGCGCCTCGTCGTCCATGAAATCGAAGACGGGGATGAGGGAGGGGTATTTGTGGTATTCCTGCGCTAAGGCGTCGCGGTAATTGCCTTTGTTCTCCACCACTGCCCCGGCATACCATTGGCAACTGCCCTGGATGGATTGAAACATCCGCTGCAGGGCCATCTTGCGGGGCAGCTGGTTGATGTTCGGGTTCTCCGGGTCGGCATGGGTCACGGTGTTGTCCACCGACTGGCCGATGAAAAGCGGGCGGTTCTCTGAGTGCAAGGCCCACCAGCGCACCAAGGTGTCATAGTCGGCGCGCGGATGCCCGATTTCCCAGTAGATTTGCGGGATGGTATAATCCACCCACTCCTGGCGCGCCCAATGCAGCACGTCGGCATAGAGGTCGTCGTAATTCTGTAGGCCGTTGGTGCGGCTGCCCAGCGGGTCGCTGCTCTGGTTGCGGTAGATGCCGAAGGGCGACACGCCGAACTTCACCCACGGCTTGGCCTCGCGGATGGTGGCGTGCAGTTCGTGGATGAGCAGGTTGACGTTGTTGCGCCGCCAGTCGGCCTTGTTGGCAAAATCTTTTCCGTAGCGGGCATAGGAGGCGTCGTCGTCAAACTCCACCCCGGGCTTGGGGTAGGGGTAGAAGTAGTCGTCGATGTGGATGCCGTCCACGTCGTAGCGCGTCACGATGTCCGCCACCACCAGGCAGATGTGCTTCCGGCTCTCCGGCAGGGCGGGGTCGAAGAAGAGCTGGTTGCCGTAGGCGACGAACCATTCGGGGTGTATATTATAAATATGATTGGGCGCCAGTTGGTTTTGGTCAGAGTTCCTCACGCGGTAAGGGTTTATCCAGGCGTGCAGCTCCATGCCGCGCTTGTGGCATTCGTCTATCATGAATTGCAGGGGATCCCAATACGGGTTGGGCGCCTGTCCTTGCACTCCCGTCAGGTAGCGGCTCCACGGCTCCAGGCGCGAGGCGTAGAGCGCATCGGCCTCCGGGCGCACTTGGAAGAGGATGGCGTTGATGCCCGCCTGTTGCAGGGCGTTGAGCTGGTTGACCAGCGTTTGTTGCACTTTCTCCGTCGGCATTCCTTTGAACTGGCCGTTGACGGTTTGTATCCACGCACCGCGAAATTCGCGTTTGGGATGACGGCTGGAAGCATCGGGCGACTGCGCCCAAAGAGCGAGGGGCAGGAGCGCCCACAGGCAGAAGAATAAGAGTCGTTTGCTATTCATAAATCAATCTGTTTCAGTGTAAAACGGCCATGCAGCCGCGCTTGAGGGGCAAAGATAAAGATTTTGCGTGAATATGCCATATCCGCTGTGCTTTTCTTTTTCGTTTCCTGGGGTATATCCCCGCCCGTGCTTACCCATATCCCCGCCCGTGCTTAGGCGTACCTGCGCCCGTGCTTACCCATACCTGCGCTTGTGCTCGCAAAGGCCTTGGCTTAAGTCCTCAAAAACAGCGTCTTTGTTTGGCGAAGCCGATGCTTTGGATTTATTAACTTTTCTATACCCAAAATAGGTAATGGCAGGAGGTATAACCGATTGGTATATTGGTTAATTTTGCAGCAGAAAAAAATCCAAAATTACCTCATCTTTATGTTAACACAGATTATTAACGCCCGCATTCTTACCCCGCAGGGCTGGCTGAAAGACGGCTCGGTGCTCATCAGGGACAATAAGATTCTGGAAGTGACCAACTGCGACCTGCCCGTTGTGGGAGCGACGCTCATTGATGCCCAGGGAACCTACATCGTCCCCGGCGGAGTGGAAATCCACGCGCATGGTGGCGGAGGACGCGACTTCATGGAGGGAAGCGAAGACGCTTTCCGTACAGCTGTCAAGACCCACATGCAACACGGTACAACCAGTATTTTCCCCACGCTTTCCTCATCGACCATCCCCATGATCCGGGCAGCCGCGGCCACCACGGAGAAACTGATGGCAGAGCCGGATTCGCCCGTATTGGGACTTCACCTGGAGGGCCATTACTTCAACATGGCGATGGCAGGCGGGCAGATGCCTGAAAACATCAAGGACCCCGACCCGCAGGAATACATCCCCTTGCTGGAAGAGACGCATTGCATCAAGCGTTGGGATGCCGCACCCGAGCTTCCGGGCGCCATGCAGTTCGGCAAGTACATCACTTCGAAAGGCATCCTGGCGTGCGTGGGACATACCCAGGCCGAATTCGAGGACATTGAGACCGCTTTCCAAGTGGGCTATCGTCACGCCACTCACTTCTACAACGCTATGCCGGGCTTCCACAAGCGCAAAGGCTACAAGTACGAAGGTACGGTGGAGAGCATCTACCTGATGGATGACATGACCGTGGAGGTGGTTGCCGACGGCATCCACGTGCCTCCTACGATTCTCCGCCTTGTCTACAAAATCAAAGGCGTGGAGAAGACCGCCCTCATCACCGATGCCTTGGCTTGCGCCGCCAGCGACAGCAAGGAAGCCTTCGACCCGCGCGTCATCATCGAGGATGGCGTGTGCAAGTTGGCCGACCGTTCCGCTCTGGCAGGTAGCATCGCCACGATGGACCGCCTCATCCGCACGATGGTGCAGAAAGCCGAGATTCCTCTGGAAGACGCTGTGCGTATGGCTTCGGAGACTCCCGCGCGCATCATGGGCGTGGCCGACCGCAAGGGTACGCTGGAGAAAGGCAAGGACGCCGACATCCTCGCGCTGGACAATGACCTCAACGTCCGTGCCGTATGGGCGATGGGCAAGATTGTCGAAGGCACCAACACGTTATTCTAACATCTCTAAAACCAAGAACTTATGCTGACACAACTCATAAACGGCCATATCCTGACCCCGCAAGGTTGGCTGAAAGACGGCTCGGTCCTCATCAACGACGGGAAAATACTGGAAGTAACCAATAGCGACCTGGCCGTCATCGGCGCCAAGGTCATCGACGCCAAGGGCATGTACATCGTCCCCGGCTTCATCTCCATGCACAGCCATGGAGGCGCGGGACACGACTTCACCGAAGCCACGTCCGAAGCCTTCCAAGCCATCGTGCAGGCACACCTGAAGCACGGGGCCACCTCCATCTTCCCCACGTTGTCCTCTGTTCCTTTCGACGTTATCCGCCAGGCCACGGGTATCTGCGAGGAGATGATGGCCCAACCGGACAGCCCCGTCCTCGGCCTCCACATCGAAGGCCCGTACCTCAGCCAGCGCATGGCCGGCAAGCAATGGGGCGACTCCTTGAAAGACCCCGACCCTGAGGAATACATCCCCTTGCTGGAGAGCACGCAGTGCATCAAGCGTTGGGACATCAGCCCCGAACTGCCGGGCGCACACGATTTCGCACGTTATACTTCCGGCCGGGGCATCCTGACCGCCATCACGCACACCGAGGCCGAGTATCCTGAAATCAAGGCAGCTTTCGAAGCCGGATTTACCCATGCCGCCCACTTCTACAACGCCATGCCGGGCTTCCACAAGCGTCGTGAATACAAGTACGAAGGCACCGTGGAGAGTGTCTACCTGATAGACGGAATGACTGTCGAGGTCATTGCCGATGGCGTCCACCTGCCCGCCACTATCTTGAAGCTGGTGTACAAGTTGAAAGGCGTAGAGAACACTTGCCTGGTGACGGACGCCCTGAAGTATGCCGCCTACGACGGGCCGATGGACGACCCGCGCTATGTGATAGAGGACGGCGTCTGCAAGCTGGCCGACCATCAGACCATTGCCGGAAGCATCGCTTCGATGGATCGTCTGGTACAGGTGATGGTACACAAGGCGGGTATCCCCTTGGCCGATGCCGTGCGCATGGCTTCCGAGACGCCTGCCCGTATCATCGGCGTGGACGACCGCAAAGGTACGCTTCAGAAGGGCAAGGATGCGGACATCGTCATCTTAGACAAGGATGTGAACGTCCGTTGCGTCTTCTCCTACGGCAACATTGTGGAAGGCACGAACACGATGATTCACTAAGAAGTGTAGGCACATATACCCACAACTGATTGATTAGGCGCGGATTGCGCGGATTTCACGGATATTTTTCACGAATTTGCCCGTGTAATCCGTGTAATCCGTGCCTAATCTCGTTTTTTTATAGTACCTTTGTCCCCCGAGCAATGCCGTCTTTGTTTGGCACGCATATACATATTATAATATATAACCGTATAGATATGATTCTCTTTTTCAGAACCCCCTCGCAGAGCGTGATTGCCGCCGAGTGCGACCACACGCCCGATGCTGCGGACATCCGCAAACTTTGCTGGCTTTTTGGGGAGGCTACCCCCGAGACTGAAAACAACTTGGCGGGACACTTCGTGGGTCCGCGCCGCGAGATGATTACCCCGTGGAGCACCAATGCCGTGGAGATTACCCAAAACATGGGACTCAAGGGCATCGCGCGCATCGAGGAATATTTCCCCGTGAAGGACGAGAACGCCGACCACGACCCGATGCTGCAACGCATGTACAAGGGCTTGGATCAGAATGTCTTCACCACCAATCGCAAGCCCGAACCCATTTTGCACATCGAGGACCTGGAAGCCTACAACGAGCAGGAAGGCTTGGCGCTCAGCCCCGAGGAAATCGCGTACCTGAAGAAGGTGGAGAAGGACCTCGGCCGTCCGCTGACCGACAGCGAAGTCTTCGGCTTTGCACAGATTAACTCCGAGCATTGCCGCCACAAGATATTCGGCGGCACGTTCATCATCGACGGCGAGGAGAAGGAGTCTTCCCTCTTCCAGATGATCAAGAAGACCACCAAGGAGAATCCTAACAAAATCATATCCGCCTATAAGGACAATGTGGCCTTTGCCGAAGGACCCGTCATCGAGCAGTTTGCCCCGGCAGACCACTCGAAGCCCGACTATTTCCAGGTGAAGGACATCAAGAGTGTCATCTCCCTGAAGGCGGAGACGCACAACTTCCCCACCACCGTGGAGCCGTTCAACGGCGCCTCGACGGGTACGGGCGGAGAAATCCGCGACCGTATGGGCGGCGGCAAGGGCTCCTGGCCCATCGCAGGTACGGCGGTGTATATGACTTCCTATCCCCGCACGGAGGAAGGCCGTCCTTGGGAAGAAATCCTGCCCGTGCGCAAGTGGCTCTACCAGACGCCCGAACAGATACTTATCAAGGCATCCAATGGCGCCAGCGACTTTGGCAACAAGTTCGGCCAGCCGCTCATCTGCGGCTCCGTGCTGACTTTCGAACACAAGGAGACGCCCGAAGATGCCGAATATGGCTATGACAAGGTCATCATGCTGGCCGGTGGCGTGGGCTACGGCACCGAGCGCGACTGCCAGAAAGGCAAGCCCGAGGCTGGCAACAAGATTGTGGTGATGGGCGGTGACAACTACCGCATCGGCTTGGGCGGTGGCTCCGTGTCGTCCGTGGACACGGGCCGGTATAGCAGCGGCATCGAACTGAACGCCGTGCAGCGTGCCAACGCCGAGATGCAGAAGCGTGCCTACAACGTGGTGCGTGCCCTCTGCGAGGAAGATACCAACCCCGTCGTTTCCATCCACGACCACGGTTCAGCCGGACACGTCAACTGCCTCTCCGAACTGGTGGAGGAGTGCGGCGGTCTGATAGACATGAGCAAGTTGCCCATCGGCGACAAGACGCTTTCCGCCAAGGAAATCATCGCCAACGAGAGCCAAGAGCGTATGGGACTTCTGATTAAGGAAGAAGCCATCGAACATGTAGCCAAGATTGCCGAGCGCGAACGTGCCCCGATGTACGTCGTGGGTGAGACCACGGGTGACCACCGCTTTGCCTTCCAGCAGGCTGACGGGGTGCGTCCCTTCGACTTGGCGGTAGACCAGATGTTCGGCTCGTCGCCCAAGACCTATATGGTGGACAAGACCGTGGAGCATCACTATGCCATGCCGACCTATGAACTTTCCAAACTGCATGAATACCTGGCCAATGTGCTTCAGTTGGAAGCCGTGGCCTGCAAGGACTGGTTGACTAACAAGGTGGACCGTTCGGTGACGGGCAAGATTGCCCGCCAGCAATGCGTGGGCGAACTCCAGTTGCCTTTGAGCGACTGCGGCGTGGTGGCTCTCGACTATCGGGGCGAGAAAGGTATTGCCACTGCTTTGGGGCACGCTCCTCAGGCAGCCCTGGCCGACCCGAAGGCGGGTTCCGTCCTTTCCGTGGCCGAAGCCCTGACCAACCTCGTTTGGGCACCCCTGGCCGATGGGTTGGACAGCGTGTCTCTTTCCGCCAACTGGATGTGGCCCTGCCGCTCTCAAGAGGGCGAGGATGCCCGCCTCTATACTGCCGTGCAGGCATTGAGCGATTTCTGCTGCGCCTTGCAGGTCAATGTGCCTACGGGTAAGGACTCCCTGTCCATGACGCAGAAGTATCCCGACGGCAGCAAGGTCATCTCTCCGGGCACGGTCATCGTGTCTGCCGGAGGCGAGGTGAGCGACGTGAAGAAAGTCGTTTCGCCCGTCTTGGTCAATGACCCGCACACCACGCTCTACCATATTGACTTCAGCTTCGACACCTTGAAACTGGGTGGTTCGGCCTTTGCCCAATCGCTGGGCAAGGTGGGCAGTGATGTGCCTACGGTGCAGAACCCCGAATACTTCCGCGATGCTTTCCTGGCTGTTCAGGATTTGATAAACCGAGGCTTGGTATTGGCCGGACACGACATTTCGGCCGGCGGTCTTATCACCACTCTGCTGGAGATGTGCTTCTCCAACATGGAGGGCGGACTGGAAATCAGCCTCGACAAGATAAAGGAAGACGACCTCATCAAGATACTCTTTGCCGAAAATCCGGGCGTGGTTATCCAGGTCAGCAACAAGTACAAGGACTTGGTGAAGAAGATATTGGAAGATGCGGGCGTGGGCTATGTCAAGCTTGGCAAACCCACTGATGAACGCCATATCCTCGTGGAGAAAGACGGTGCTACCTACCAGTTCGGCATCGACTATATGCGTGATGTGTGGTACTCCACTTCCTATCTCCTGGATCGCCGCCAGTCGATGAATGGTTGCGCCAAGGCTCGTTATGAGAACTATAAGATGCAGCCCGTGGAATTGGCCTTCATGCCTGGCTTCACCGGCAAGCTCTCCCAATACGGCATCAGCCCCGACCGCCGCACGCCGACAGGCATCCGTGCTGCCATCATCCGCGAGAAGGGTACGAACGGCGAGCGTGAGATGGCCTACTCCCTCTACCTGGCCGGTTTCGACGTGAAGGACGTGACCATGACCGACCTCGTCAGTGGCCGCGAGACGCTGGACGATGTCAATATGATTGTCTTCTGCGGCGGCTTCTCCAACTCCGACGTGCTCGGCTCTGCCAAAGGATGGGCCGGTGCTTTCCTGTTCAACCCGAAAGCGAAGGAAACCCTTGACCGCTACTATGCCCGAGAGGATACATTGTCCTTGGGTGTGTGCAACGGTTGCCAGCTGATGATGGAGTTGAACCTCATTGCCCCTGAGGACGAAAAGCGCATTCGTATGTTGCACAATGACTCGCATAAGTTCGAGAGCCGCTTCCTGGGCGTCACCATCCCGACCAACCGCAGCGTGATGTTCGGCTCGCTCAGCGGCAGTAAGCTGGGCATCTGGGTGGCTCACGGTGAAGGCAAGTTCTCTCTGCCCTACGACGAGGACCATTACAACATCGTGGCGAAGTATAGCTACGACGAGTATCCGGGCAACCCCAACGGTTCGGACTATTCCACCGCCGCCGTGGCCAGTGTGGACGGACGCCACTTGGCCATCATGCCCCACTTGGAGCGTGCCATCTTCCCGTGGCAGAACGCCTGCTATCCCGCCAACCGCCTGCACAGCGACCAGGTGACGCCGTGGATAGAGGCCTTCGTCAATGCCCGTCGTTGGATAGAGAATAAGCTGGGGAAATAAATCCACCCAGACACTTGGAATAATTACCCGCGGGATAGCCCCAAAACTACCCGCGGGGATTTTTGTTGGTAGACTTTAATGATGTGATAAACTGATGATAACGCCTCTCTTATTATGCCTGTATAACCTTTGCGCGCCCGGTGTCTTGTCTGCTTTCCCTTTGGTGCTGACCGGGACTTGGTCTGCGCGGGTCAATACGTGGATGTGGGTGATTTGTGTGTTGGCTGCTTTGGTCTTGCTGGTGGTCACTTGGCGCGATTGGCTCATCCGGAAGCAGCGCAAGCGCTACGATGAGAAGGTGCGCGATTTGGTCCGTACCCTCTACGGCATCCGTCTTCCCTTGGCTTCCATCAAGGCACCGCTGGAGGAGCTGGCCGGGCAAGGGGGCTTGAGCGATGAGGAACGGAGCCGCATCTGTACGGCCTTGCGCCATACGGATTCCCTGCTTGACTTGGTGGAAAACCTCAAGAAGGAGTGGCAGATGAACGTGTGGTCCGATGAGGACGGCATCGCGGACGATGAGTTGAACGCCCGCTTGGAGGAAATTATGGCATTCTTCCGCCTCTATGCCGATGAGGCCCAAGGCAGGAATGGCCTGTCGCCTTCGGGGTGTACCAATTGCAACAACGAGCTGGATTGGAAATTCATCGCCTCCGTCCAAAAGGCTGTGGAAGACAATATGGACACGCCGGGCTTCACGGTGGATACCCTTTGCAGTATGCTCAACATGAGCCGCACCAGTTTCTACAACAAGCTGAAGGCGCTCACCGATCAGGCGCCGGCCGACTATGTGCGCCTCATCCGGCTGAACCGCGCCAAGCAACTATTGAGGGAGCAACGCTATACGGTCAGCGAGGTGGCCGGGATGACGGGGTTCAGTGATGCCGCCTATTTCCGCGAGGTGTTCAAGAAGCATTACCACATCAGCCCCACCCAATATGCCAAGGGCGAGGAACCAAAACCTGCATCGAAATGAACCTGTATTTAGAAGCCTTTTCCATTTTCTTCAAGATTGGCGCCTTCACCATCGGCGGCGGCTATGCAATGGTGCCCTTGATAGAGGATGAAATCGTGACCAAACGCCATTGGCTGGCCAAGGAGGACTTCATCGACTTGCTGGCCATCGCCCAGTCATCGCCGGGCATCCTGGCCGTGAACATCTCTATTTTCATCGGTTATCGGCTGAAGGGCGTGCCGGGCAGCATCGTTACCGCCTTGGGCACGGTGCTTCCGTCTTTCCTCATCATCCTGGCCATCGCACTGTTCTTCCACAACTTCAAGGACAACGCTGTGGTGGAGCGCATCTTCAAGGGTATCCGCCCGGCGGTGGTGGCCCTGATTGCCGCGCCTACGTTCAGTATGGCCAAATCCGCGAAGATTACCAAATACAATGTCTGGATTCCTGTCGTGTCCGCCTTGCTCATTTGGCTGCTGGGCTTCTCGCCCATTTGGATTATCATTGCGGCGGGGGTGGGCGGCTATGTCTACGGACGGATGAAGCCTGACAAGTCTCCTCATTAATCATTAACCCTTAATCACAAATCATTAGGAATGATTTTCCTCCAACTCTTTTATACCTTCTTCAAGATAGGCCTTTTCGGCTTCGGCGGGGGCTATGCCATGCTCTCGATGATACAGGGCGAGGTGGTGACGCGCCACGACTGGCTTTCGCCCCAGGAGTTCACGGACATTGTGGCCATCAGCCAGATGACGCCCGGTCCTATCGGTATCAATTCGGCCACGTATGTGGGCTATGACGCCATTGTCAATGCCGGATACGGCATGGGGTGGGGCATCTTCGGTTCGGTATTGGCCACGTTGGCCGTGGTGTTGCCCTCGTTCATCCTGATGCTCACCATCAGCAAGTTCTTCTTGAAATACCAGAAGCATCCCGTGGTGGAGTCCGTGTTCAGCGGGTTGCGTCCGGCGGTGGTGGGCTTGCTGGCTTCGGCTGCCCTGGTGCTGATGAATGTGGAGAACTTCGGTTCGCCTACGGAAGACATCCGTTCGTTCGTCATCAGTTGCCTGATTTTCCTGGTCGCTTTTGTCGGCACGAGGCGATACAAGGTCAATCCTATCTTGATGATTGTGCTCTGCGGGGTGGCGGGAGTGCTGCTGTATTAAGAGGGGTGGAAATTGCCTTGCCGGAACAAAGGTGGCACCTATGCCTATTAAAGGTGGCACCTTTTCCTATTAAAGGTGGCACCTTTTTATGGCATCAATGCCATTGATGCCTCCTCTCTCCCGGCGGGAGAGGTAGCCTATATTATATATTAAACTTATCATTTAACAACCCATTTATGGAAAAAAACATCACCTTTGCGCCGAATGTCCTCCTGCTGGACACGGCATTTGTCAATGACACGGTATATAAGTCCCGGCAATTTCTGTCCGAACGCTTGGGGCGCGAGTTGCCCGAGACCGATTTGATTGATTGGTTGACCTGCCTGGGGCTGGATGGCGGCTTGCGTGGCCGGGAGAACGAACTGCAGGTACTGCTGGTGGCCGATGAGGCTGTCCACACATTGAACGGTTGCACGCCTGCCGCACTCGCAGACTTGGATGGCAACGCTTGTCGGACCTCGTTGGGCGAGTTTTCGTTTGCCGTGGTTCCTTCCGCCGGACTGGTTTCCCGCTCCAAACTGTATAACGAGCTGGTGCAGTTGGCGCTCGATGCCAAGGAGGTGGAGCGGTTGTTGCTGGTGCCTCACTTCTACGAATACAGGGAGGACTTGGCCAAGACGTTGCGCGATTTCTATGAAGAGAAGGAAGAAGATGAGGCCAGGAAAGCCATTTGTTTCCTGATGGAAGAGACGGGCGAAGTCCTGCCTTGCGAGGTCGACTTGGTGACTTTCTCTTTGATGCACATTTGGGGTATTGCTCCCGATGACTTGTAATGTTTAATTCTTAATACTTTTTTAATGACTACAAAGCAAAATCTGTTGCCCGCCTATTCTAAATCTGTTTATGCGGGTATCCTTTCCGTCCTTTTTGTGTGCCTGATGTTGGATTATGTGCCCGGAGCCGCCCCGTATGTCTCGTGGGTCACTCCGCCCGTGGCCTTGTTCCTGGGCTTGGCTTTTGCCCTGCTCTGCGGACAGGCGCATCCGAAGTTCAACAAACGCATGTCCAAGTACCTGCTGCAATATTCGGTGGTCGGCTTGGGCTTTGGCATGAACCTGCACGCCTCGTTGGCCTCCGGCAAGGAAGGCATGGCGTTTACCATCCTGTCTGTGGTTGGCACGTTGGCGATTGGCTGGTTCATCGGGCGGAAGTGCCTGAAGGTGGGGCGAAATACGTCCTACCTCGTTTCGTCCGGCACAGCCATTTGCGGGGGCAGTGCCATTGCCGCCGTCGGTCCGGTGCTGAAGGCCAAGGACGAGGAGATGTCCGTGGCGCTGGGCACCATCTTCATCCTCAATGCCATCGCCCTCTTCATCTTTCCGGTAATCGGTCATGCCCTGGATATGAGTCAGCATGAGTTCGGCACATGGGCGGCCATTGCCATCCATGACACCAGTTCCGTGGTGGGAGCCGGTGCGGCCTATGGCGAGGAGGCGTTGGAGGTGGCCACGACCATCAAGCTGACCCGCGCCTTGTGGATTATTCCCTTGGCCATAGCCACTTCGTTCATCTTCAAGAGCAAAGGCAAGAAGATCAGCATCCCTTGGTTCATCTTCTTCTTTGTCCTGGCCATGGTGTTCAATACCTATGTGCTGGGTCGAACGGAAACGGGTGTGATGGTAGGCGACTTCATCAACGACTTTGCCCGCAAGATGCTGACCATTACGCTGTTCTTCATCGGAGCCTCCCTCTCGCGTGATGTCCTCAAGGCTGTGGGCATCCGTCCGCTGGTGCAGGGCGTGCTGCTGTGGGTGGTTATCAGTGTGGGGACGCTGGCGTATATATATGCCTAATCGCCTTTGCCGGCACTCCAACCGCCACCGTATCGGCAGGTATGTCGCTTGTAACGACCGCCCCGGCACCTATCACGGCATTGTCGCCGATGGTCACGCCTTGCAGGATGGTGGCGTTGGAGCCCACCCAGACATTCTTCCCCAGGACAATAGGTGCGGAGTAGGTCATCTTGCGCTTCTTCGGCTCCAGAAAATGGTTGAGTGTGGCAAATACCACATTGTGCCCTATTTGGCATCCGTCTCCGATGCGTACGCCGCCGTGGTCTTGAAAATGGCAGCAGGCATTGATGAATACGTCTTCGCCCACCTCGATGTTCTTGCCGAAGTCGGAATAAAACGGCGGGAATACACGGAGCGTGGCGGGGACGGTTTTCCCAAAAAGCTCGGAAAGGATGTCTCTGATTTCTTCCGGAGTATGATAGGCAGAGTTCAGCCGGAAAGTGATTTTCCTCGCCTCTCCGCCCATTTTGTTCATAAACTGGTGTATTTCTTCCGTATTAAATGGCTTGCCGGTCTTGGCGAAAGACTTAAATTCTTCGAGTGTCATAATTCCTTGTATTTAGTTTATTGCCTGCAAATATACGGGAACAGATTAAACAATGGAATGTACCGATTCCCGATGTTTGTACCTGTTTTACGGAATTCTTATCGTTGTCCCTCCACTATCTCTCCACTTCCTCTCCACTATCTCTCCACTTCCTCTCTACTTCAGAAGTGGAGAAATAGTGGCGAGATAAGGGCAATGACCAAGTCCGGAAAGAAATACGATTAAACTAAAAAAGGACTCCATGAGGATAATCCTCCTGAAGTCCTTTTCTGCAAAAGAGCGGCAAACGAGACTCGAACTCGCGACCCCGACCTTGGCAAGGTCGTGCTCTACCAACTGAGCTATTGCCGCAGAAGATGGTGTGATAACGCTATCAGTGCCCAAAACAGGACTCGAACCTGCACGCCTCGCGGCACACGCACCTGAAACGTGCGCGTCTACCAATTCCGCCACTTGGGCATTTACTCCCTTGCGTTGGCTTGGGATTGTCCTGAATGTCAAAGAGCAGTGAGCGGCAAACGAGACTCGAACTCGCGACCCCGACCTTGGCAAGGTCGTGCTCTACCAACTGAGCTATTGCCGCAATTGCGATTTGCGGTTGCAAAGGTAGGCATTTTCCTGAAACTGGCAAGCGTTGGGGACGATTTTTTTTACTGAAATCTTTTTCTTCTTTTTGGAAGGATTTTTAGGTGATTGATAATCAGTCCATTCTGTCCCTGTAGTCTTCATAAGAAAATTGGCGGAGCACCTGTGCCTGGCCGTCTTTTGTCCACAAACCGATGGCAGGATGGGGGATACCGTTGAACATTGTGGTCTTCACCGTGGTGTAGTGCATCATGTCTTCCAGAAGGATGCGTTCGCCCACCTGCAGCTCGTGATCGAAGCTCCAGTAGCCGATGTAGTCGCCGCTGAGGCAGGAGTTTCCGCCCAGACGATAGATATAAGGGCCGTCTGCATTGGTGCGTGCACCGCGCACGGCAGGCTGGTAGGGCATCTCCAGGCAGTCGGGCATGTGGCAGGTGAAGCTGACGTTGAGGATCGCAGTGCGGATGCTCCGGTTCTCCACGATGTCCACCACTTCGGCTGCCAGTGCGCCTGTCTGCCAGGCAAAGGCGGAGCCGGGTTCCAAAATGATTTGTAGGTGGGGATAGCGTGCCTTCAATCCGCGGAGTAGTCCGATGAGGTGTTCCACGTCATAGTCCTTGCGGGTCATCAAGTGTCCGCCGCCCAGGTTGAGCCATCGGATTTGGGAGAACCAGGGGGAGAACTTCCCTTCGATGTGGGCCAGGCTACGCTCCAATTCGTAGGACGAGGATTCGCAATGGCAATGGCAGTGAAATCCTTCGATGCCTTCGGGCAGTTGTGCAGGCAGTTGTTCGGCCATCACGCCGAAGCGTGTGCCGGGGGCACAGGGATTGTACAGTTCGGTCTCCACCTCGGAATATTCGGGATTGATGCGCAGGCCGCAGGAGATGTGTCCGTGAGCTTGCACTTGGGGCCAGAACCGTTGGTATTGGCTCAGGGAGTTGAACGTGATATGGCTGCTGCACCGCAGAATTTCCGGAAAGTCGGCCTCCGTGTAGGCGGGAGAATAGGTGTGTGCCTTGCTGCCGAACTCTTCGAGGGCCAGGCGGGCTTCATAGGGCGAGCTGGCCGTGGTGGCATGGATGTATTCGCGGAAGATGGGGAACGTGCGCCACAAGGCAAAAGCTTTGAAAGCCAGGATGATTTCCACACCGGCGCGGTCGGCCACGCTTCGGATGAGGTTCAGGTTCTGGCGGAGCAGGTCTTCCTCCATCACATAGCAGGGGGAAGGGAATTGGTTATAGTCTATCATAAATATCTGATTTATATATTATTCATTTTAATATGTTATTGGATTTGTCCGGCGGTACCGCGGCCCGTGCTTAGCGGTACGCCTGTCCGTGCTTAGCGGTATGCCTGCCCGAGCTTAGCGGTACGCCTGTCCGTGCCCGGTGATACCACCGCTTATCTACACGATTTTGAACCGTGCGAAGCGTAGCAGCAACTGCTTTTCACCCACATTCTCAAAGCGGATGGTGGCTTTGGCATTTTCGCCCGCTCCTTCCACGCGGATGACGGTGCCCCGCCCGAAGCGTTCGTGCTCGATGAGTTGGCCTTCTTGCACGACAGGGGTGTCCTTGCTTGCGGACGTTGCCCGGGATACCGGTTTCATCCGGGAAGATGCAGGCGGCACGAAAGTCTGCTGCCTGGGACGGTAGTTTGGGGTAGGGGCGGTGATGCGTGCGGGGATGTCGTTTTCCGGCAGGTCCAGGTAGCAGGCATCGATGTCGTTCAGGAAACGGCTGGGGCTGCAGAATTCCATCTTGCCGAAACGGGTGCGACTCTTGGCGTAGGAGAGGAAGCAATGTTCTTCGGCACGCGTGATGGCGACGTAGAACAGTCGGCGTTCCTCTTCCAATGCGCGGGGCGAATCTCCTGCCATGGACGAGGGGAAAAGTCCTTCCTCCAGGCCGACGACAAAGACGTTGCGGAACTCCAGCCCTTTGGCGGAATGGACGGTCATCAGTGTCACCTTGTCCTGGTCGGCGTCCTTGTCCGTGTCTTGGTCAGTCAGCAGGGATACTTCGGACAGGAAGTCGGATAGTCCGGTGTGGGTGTCGCCCTCTTCCAGACGTTGTGTGCAGAAGTCGCTCAGACCGTTGGCCAGTTCTTCGATGTTTTCTTGCCGGCTCAGGTTTTCGGGGTTGTTGTCCTGGCAGATGTCGGCAATGATGCCTGACCGGCGGATGATTTCAGTGCCGGCTTCGTAGGCCGTCTGGGTGGAGGCCAGTACGGTACATTCCTCTATCAGCGTGCGGAACGTCTGCAGTTTTCCGAGAGTGCCCTTGTTTAGGGACAATTCGTAAGCCTGGGGGGCGCATAGCACGGTCCAAAGGCTGACGCTGTGGGTATCGGCGGCTTGCAGGAGACGTCCCACGGTGGTATCGCCGATGCCACGGGCGGGATAGTTGATAACGCGTTTCAGGGCTTCTTCGTCATGCGGGTTCACCGTCAGTCGGAAGTAGGCCACGGCGTCCTTTATCTCCTTGCGTTGATAGAAGGACAGGCCGCCGTAGATGCGGTAGGGCACGGAGCGTTTCCGCAACGCCTCCTCGAAGATGCGGCTTTGGGCGTTGGTGCGATACAGGATGGCAAAGTCTGCCCATGCTTGGTGTTCGCGCCGGTGCAGGGCCTGTATCTTATTGCCCACGATTTCGCCCTCCTCCACATCGCTGTAGGCTTTGAACACGCCGAGGCTGTCGCCTTTCTCCTTTTTGGAGTAGACTTCCTTGTGGATTTGCCGCTCGTTCTTTTCTATCAGGCTGTTGGCTGCACCGACGATGCTTTGTGTGGAGCGGTAGTTCTGCTCCAGCTTGAATATCTTTGCTCCCGGCCATGCCTTGGTGAAGGTCAGGATATTGTCGATGTCCGCCCCGCGGAACGAGTAGATGCTCTGCGCGTCGTCGCCCACCACGCAGACGTGGCTGTGTTCGGCACCCAACTGGCACACGATGGCGTGTTGGGCCAGGTTGGTGTCCTGGTATTCGTCCACCAATATATAATGAAAATGGGTGCGGTATTTCTCGAGCACGTCCGGATGGTCGCGGAACAGCAGGAAGGTGTAGAGCAGCAGGTCGTCGAAATCCATTGCGGCCGACTGGCGGCAACGGTCCCAATATTTCTTGTAGACATCCCGCAGGGCAGGCACACGGGCAGCATTGTCTGCCTCATAGGCTTCGCGGCTGTTGGCGTAGGCGGCGGGCGTCACCAGGTGGTTTTTGGCATTGGAGATGCGCGATTGCACCAGACCCGGCTTGTAGGTCTTCTCATCCAGCTTCATTTCCTTCAGCAGGGTGCGGATGAGGCTTTTCTGGTCGGCCGTGTCATAAATCGTGAAGTCCCTGGGGAAGCCCAGCACGTCGGCTTCTGTCCGCAAGATGCGCATGAACATGGAGTGGAAGGTGCCCATCCAGAGCTTGGAGGCAGTGTCGCGGCCCACTTGCCGGGCAATGCGTTCTTGCATCTCTTTGGCGGCCTTG
Source organism: Candidatus Bacteroides pullicola (assembly GCA_019115825.1). GTDB lineage: Bacteria > Bacteroidota > Bacteroidia > Bacteroidales > Bacteroidaceae > Bacteroides > Bacteroides pullicola. The sequence continues at coordinate 25,096 of DXCV01000064.1, read as the reverse complement.
TTGGTGAAGGTCAGGGCCAGGATGTTCCATGGACGGTATCCCTGTTCCAGCAGGTAGGCAATCTTGTAGGTCAGTACCCGCGTCTTTCCCGAGCCGGCACCGGCAATGACCAGCGAGGGGCCATCGTTATAGAGGATGGCGGCCCGCTGGCTATCATTCAGTTCGTTGATGTAGTCGGACATGTATTCGTTCTGTTTCTTCTTGAAAATCCGGGCGAAGATACGAACATATTCCCGCCTGAGCAAATGACGGGGTGAAATTCATATCCTTATCGGTATCCGGATGGCAGATTCGCAGACTTTCTGCATCAAAATCCCGCCCGTGTTTGGACGATTCAAATTAATTGCTTTACTTCGCTTCCGATTAAGCGAAGCAGTTATATGGGAATTTTGCCACTATTGAAGATTTGCCTGGGGGTGTGCGTGTGGATATGGGCACTTTGGCCTGCGTCTGTCCGTGCGGAGGAACCGTCCGCCTTGCCGTCCAGTTACGAGGACCTGCGTGAGGCAGGCATCCGTTTCCTCAACCAGGGCGACCTTGCCCTGGCCCGGCATTGTGGGGAGCGCCTGTTGCAACTGGCAGGCCCGGAGGAGGAACGGCACCCGGCTGTGTTGTATAGCCATTTGTTGCTGGGGTTGGCCGGCACGGAGTCCGGGGCCGATTCCGCGTGGTATGTCCATCTGGAGACGGCGCGTGCTTTGGCCGGGCGTCAGCGGGATTATGAGGCATTGATGATGGCCCTGAACGGGTTCGGCAATTATGCGTTGTTCCATAATAACGATGTCTATACAGCCCTCTCTTATTATTTCCAAGCCTTGGAGGAAGGGAAGCGGGTGGACAACCGCCGGCTGTATGCCATGGTGCTGTCCAACATTTCCGGGGCTTACTTTATGCGGGGCGATTTCTCCGGCCTCCGCTATGCCGACGAGGCCATACGCATCGCCCAGGCAGAAGACGAGCCGGTGCCCTTGTTTCATGCCACGATGAACCGGGCCATCTTTTGCCTGGCGGCCGACAGCCTGCTTCCCCAGGCCGCCGTGGCCATCGATGCGCTGGAGCAGATGCACGATGCCTATGGGTTCGGCACGGAGTCGGACCTCAGCCTGCTCCGGGCGCAGCTTCATGCCGGACGGGGCGAGACGGCCGGGGCTTACGGGGAGTTTGCCCGGGCCATGGAGAATTTTCCCACCGCTTCGGCCTCCACCATCACCATGGTCTATATAGAATACGCCCGACTGCTCCGCACCGACCATCGGGCGGCCTCCGCCATCCGGGTGCTGGAGCATGGGTTGGAGCATATCGACAGCAGCGGCGTGCTCATCCACAAAGCGCGTCTGCTGAAGGAGATGGCCCTGAGCTACCGCGAGGCCGGGCAGACGGGCAAGGCGTTGGAGTGTACCCTTGCCTATATGGAGTACCAAGACCGCCTGTTTGACGAAGTGCGCGAGCGTGCCACCCAGGAAGCGCGCATTCGGCACGACATCTTTGCCCGCGAGCAACGGATCAGCGAACAGCAGGTGGAAATCCTGGGCAACCGTTACAAGATTGCCGTGCTGACAGGTCTCATGTTGGTGTTGGTCGTGGCCTTGGCGCTCATCTATGGGTTCTATCGGAAGAAGAACCGCCTGTATCAGGCCATCGTGTCGCAAAACCGCGAATACCTGCAGCGCGAGCAGTTGTTGTTGAACCAGATAGAGCAGATGCGGAAGCCCGGCCCGTCTGCGCCTGCGGACAAGCTGCAAGACCTGATGGCGCGTTTCACCACCCTGATGATGGAGGAACGGGCATTCACGGATTCCACCCTGACCGTGGCCTCCATGGCCGAACGCCTGGACACCAACCGCACCTATCTGTCCAAAGCCATCAACGAAAACACGGGGAAGACCTTCACGCAGCTGGTGAACGAATACCGCATCCGGCAGGCCATCTCGGAAATCTCCGACCTCGCCGCCGACAAACCGTTGAAGCAGATTGCCGCCGAGGTGGGTTTCAGCTCCCTCTCCACCTTCTATGCCACCTTCCAGGCCGTCACGGGCATGACCCCGGCCCGTTATCGCTCGCAGTTGAAGGGGCTGTGAGGCGTCAATCTTTTCCGTATCCGACAATTTGACGAATCCAGAAAAGACAAGCAATTGATTGTGCGGGATTTTTCTTTTCCTTTGTGCGAAGAAAATAATCCTTAAAAACAATTGCGTATGCACAACCTCTTTTCTTCTTACCTGAAGCCGTCCTGCCTCTTGGCATTGTCGGCAGTGATTTTCCAGGCTTGCGCTCCCAAGGCCGACGCCCCTCTGCTGGAGGGAAAACTGGACGTGGCCGAACCCACGCAAATAGCCTTTGTCTATGACTATGAAGGCGACAATTACGTGGACGAGCTGACCACTGACTCCACCGGTGCGTTCACCTACAATCCCGAACTGGCGGGACAGGATGCCGACCTCATTGTCTATGTCGGCCAGGACCTGTATGGCGCCTATGTGCGTCGGGGCAGTTCCGTCCGCATGGACATCCGGGGCACGGAAGCCACCTTTGTCGGCGACCATACCGACCGTTGCGTGTTCAACAATGTCCTCTACCACGCTTTCTCCCCGTGGGTTTTCAAGCCTACGCCGGACCATCCTTTCGATCTGGACGAGTGGACAGCCAAGCTCGAACAAGGCCGGGCGGACGTGAAGAAAGCTATCGATGCCGTCACCGATGACGAGGCACGCGCCCGCTACCAACGACTGGCCGACGCCGTGTGCAAATACTACCGCTTGCAGACGCTGTCGCTGGACCAGATGGTGAACCAGGCCGACCATGCGGCACAGATGGATTCCTTGATGGCCACCATCGACCCCAATGCGGACGAGAGCCGCCTGAGCGGGCTTATCAACTATTGGTATAACGAATCCGAGCTGCACCGCTCGACCGGAAACACTCCCGACCTGACCACTTACTTTATCAGGCAAATCAATGGCATCGACTCCGTGCTGACCAATGAAGGCAACAAGAAGAGCTTGACGAATATGCTCTGCAATATGTTCTTCATGTACCAGCCGTCGGACAGTGCCGTCACGGCATTCCGCCAAGGCATTGCCCCCCAGCTGGCCAAGGCGCCGCGCATCGCCCAAAACATCGAGCAAATGCTGGCCGAACGCGCCAAGCAGATCAAGGACGGGGATGCCTTGCCGTCCGACCCTGTCCTTCTGGCCCGCGACGGCAGCCGCACCACGCTCTCCAAGGTCATCCGGGGCAAGGTGGCCTATATAGACTTCTGGGCCACGTGGTGCGCACCCTGTTGCCGCGAGATTCCTTACTTTGAAAAGGTGTGGCAGCAGTACAAGGACAATGACCAAATCGTTTTCGTCAGCGTCTCGCAGGACGACAATGCCAAGGCGTGGGAGAAGAAGATGGATGCCGACCGTCCGCAGTGGCCCAACTATATCTTTGACAAAGTCTCCGGCCGGCAGTTCCTGGAGGCGATGGGCATCAATGCCATTCCGCGATTTGTCATCGTGGGGCGCGACGGTCGCATCATTTCCGTGGATGCCGTGCGCCCGTCGGACAAGGAGGTGACGGCCGCATTGGATGCCGCCTTGGCCCGTTGAACCGTTTCACAAATACCAAAATTAGTTTATAAGTAGACGTTCAATATTAGTTTATAGCATCAAGAAGTGAAGGGTAGTATTCGCCTTGATATAGAATCAATGCCAATGATGACTACCATCAATGCCATTGATGACTACCAAAGGTGCCACCTTTGCTTTACGTAGTCGCTATTGAGACCTAAACATACCCCACAGATGCTTCTGAAATATTATAAACTAAATATGAATAGCTACTTAGTTACTTACAAACAGAATTACGTAATGAAGAAAAAGTTAGCTTATCTGCTGTTCGGCGTCGCGGCCGCAGCAGGATGCCTCCCGCTTGCGGCTCAGCAAAAGGACACCGGGATGCCGGTGCAGCAGGTGGTGCAGGCCATCGAGAAAAAGACATTGGTCGGCACCGTGTTTGACGAGAATGGAGACCCCTTGCCCGGCGCCACGGTGCGCATCGAGGATACGGACATGGGCGTCATCACGGATATGGACGGCAACTTCTCCATCTTGGTGGAGAAGGAGCATCCGGTTTTGGTCGTGTCCTACGTCGGCATGAAGACCAACCGGACTTCCCTGATTCCGGATGCCAAATATGTGCGTATCATCCTGGAGGAGGATGCCACCCTGATGGACGAAGTCATCGTGACGGGCTATCAGAACATCAAGCGCGAGAACGCGACGGGTGCTTTCCAAAGCCTGACGGCGAAGGATATGGAGAAACGCTATACGGGTGACATTACCGCCAACCTGGAGGGCAAGATTCCCGGCCTGGTGACAGTGACGGACAATCCCAACATCACCGGCGAGGATGCCATCACCATCCGCGGCACGGGCACCTTCAATGCCCGCACCAGTCCGTTGATCGTGGTGGACGGGTTGCCCATCGAAGGGGGCATAGAGAGCGTCAATCCCTATGACATTGATAACATCACCGTGCTGAAAGACGCGGCTGCGGCCGCCATTTACGGCGCCCGTGCCTCGAACGGCGTGATTGTCATCTCGACCAAGCGTGCCAAGGAAGACCGCCTCTCCATTGATTTCAATGCCGATTTGGTCATCAGCGAGCGGCAGGACTATAGCAACTATAACTGGGCATCGGCCGCAGACATTATCGCGCTGGAGAAATACAACTTCAATGCCATGCTGCAGGCTGACCCCAATCTGATACAAGACCAGATAGAAGCGGCTGCCGGGGGACGGATTTTTACCCAGTCGCACGTCATGCGTCTGCTGCTTCAGAACTACCAAGGCTTGCTGAGCGATGCCGACCTGGACGCCACGTTGGACCGCTGGAGCCGCAACGATTACCGCAGCGAATGGCGGGATGCCCATGACCGCACGCACATCAGCCACCAATATAATCTGGGCATACGTGCCAAGGGGAAGCACCTCAGTTCAAGCATCGTCGTGAACTATATGGGCGACAACCGGGGTGCCAAGAGGGAAAATGAAAGTTCCTTGTCGTTCAGCTACAACGGGGACCTGAAGGTGAACCGCTGGTGGGACATGTCGTTTGGAGTCAATGTGCTTAACAATCGTGCGAAGTATCATGCCACCGGTTCTTACGATTACATCAATTCCTTCATGGCCTATGAGAGCATGTACAACGACGATGGCTCCTTGGCCCGCATGGAGGCCGATGTCTATCCCGGCGAATCGGCCTTTGGCGTGACGGAATACGCCCTGAAGGACCCCACGTACAACTATCGGGAGGAGATGGGCTACAACTTCAACAAATACCGCTATACCAATGTGCGTACCCATGTGAAGACGCTGTTCCGGCTTCCGGTGGAGGGATGGACGGCCCAGGCACAGTTCCAGTACGAGGACATCAACAGCCGCTCGCAGACCCGCTACAACAAGGAGTCGCACTTCATGCGGAGCCTCTACAACCTCTACACCACGGCACAGACCATCACGGAGTGGGTGTTTGACCCGGACTTTGATTGGTTCGACCCGAATCTGGACTGGACCGACCCCCATCTGGGAATGAAGGAAGAGACTCGCTTGGAGGTGAACCATGCCATACCGGACGGCGACTTGCTGCAGACAGAGAACGCCTCAAGCCAGTTCTATACCTTCCGCGCACAGACTCAATACAACCGTACATTCGGGGCGCACGCCGTGGATGTCTTGGCCGGTTTCGAGTATCGCCAGACGCATACCTCCACGGACAGCGACCTGAAGTATGGCTACGACCATCAGACGCAGACCAACCAGAACCTGCTGACGGACTGGGCATTTATCAACAATCCCTACACGGGCGTGCTGGGCAGTAATTATGGTGTGATGGGTGCCCCGCAGGACTTCGACACCAGCGATGTGTTGCACCGGTATTATTCCTATTACTTCACGGCCAACTATGTGTACGACAGCCGTTACAGCCTGTTCGGCTCCTATCGTGTGGACCGCACCGACCTGTTCGGCACCGACCCCAAGTTCCGTGGACGTCCGTTGTGGTCCGTGGGAGCCAGCTGGAACCTGCACAACGAAGCGTTCTTGAAACCTATGGAATGGCTGGACGTGTTGAAACTCCGCGCCAGCTTCGGCCTGACGGGCAACATTGATTCGTCCGTATCCTCCTACTTGACAGCCAGCATGGGCACCAACCAGTACAACGGCCAGCTGGTGGGCTATCTGCAAACACCGCCCAACGACCAGCTCCGTTGGGAGAAGACGGCCACGTGGAATGCCGGCTTTGATTTCTCGCTGTGGAATTACCGCTTGAACGGTTCGCTGGATATCTATCGCAAGAAAGGCAGCGACCTGCTGACCAGTACCGACCTGGATCCGACAACAGGTTGGACCTCGCTGACCATCAACAACGGCGAGATGAACAACACGGGCGTGGAGCTGCAACTGAACGGCCGCATCCTGCCTGCCCGCAAACGCCAGGATGTAGGCATCAACCTGGGCTTCAACTTCGCATACAATAAGAATAAGGTGACGCGGGTGCCCCACAAGCCGGAGTCCGGCGAGGAGTATCTCCGCACCTCCTTGCACGAGGGCTATCCGCTCAATTCGCTGTTCTCCATCGACTATGCCGGCATCATCGAGGAAGGGGGTGCCTATCTGCTGGGCTGGAAGGACAAGGAAGGCAACGTGCATACCGAATCGGTGGCCAGCGGAGCCTTTGAGGTGGAGGATGCCGTGTTCTCCGGCACGTACACGCCGACCATCAGTGGTGCCATCACGCCTGAAGTGACGTGGAACGGCTTCAGCCTCTCGGCGATGTTCAACTTCTACGGCGGTCATTACATGCGCACCGACAATGATGCCTGGGGCTCGACCGTCGGCGGCACAGGCGGCTACAAGGCCACGTTCGGCAACGGTGCCATCTCGAAGGACTATCTGCGCTATTGGCAGGGGGATGCCGATGTGCCCGCCAACGGATACATGGCCACCAAGTACACGGACATGAACTATGGCATCTACCGGCATACGAATGTCGAGCACGCCGGGTATGTCAAGCTGCGCAACCTGGTCATCGGTTATGACTTCAGTGAGCGCGTGTGCAAGGTCATCGGCCTGAACGACTTGCGTCTGCGCTTCCAGATCAACAACCTCTGCACTTGGGCGCGCAACAGCAAGGGCTTGGATCCCGAGGCGGTGAATCCCGTGACCGGCGCCCATTACAACCGCGTGCCGCGCAGCTACACGATGAGCTTATTCTTTAATTTGTAATCTAACAGAAAACGATAGTGACGATGAAAAAGATATTCCAAACCCTGCTGGTGGCCGCCGCGTTGGGCTGCACGGCGTGCGAGGACAAACTGGACATTGTGCCATTGGGCGAGACCACACTGACCACGGTGGACGAACTGGAGACCCTGCTGAACCAGGAACCTTTGTTGTATCAGCTGGAGAACCACTTCGAGATATTGTGCAACAACACCTATACCGACTACGATGGCCTGCCGGACTTCCTGGCCAATCCGAACAGCCTGCTGTATGCGTTGGTCATGTATGACGAGTCGGTGGACCGGGCCAACCTGACCACCTCGAACAGTCTGTACGAAGACCTGTACAGCAACATCAACTATATGAACGTGGTCATCTCCAAGGCTCCCGAAGCCTCCGGCGATGATGCCAAACGCCGCCAGATCGTGGCAGAGGCCCGCGTGTCGCGTGCCTGGTATCATTATCTGCTGGTCAATATGTTTGCCCGGCAGTATGACGAAGCCACGGCCGGCGAGCTGGGCGGCATAGCCTATGTGGACAATACCAACGTGGGCGAGCAAAAGACGAAGCTGACATTGGCGCAGGTGTACGACCGCATCCTGCAGGATTGCAGCGACGAGGTGTTGGCCGACCTGGTGCAAGACCACGTTTCCACTCCGTGCCGTTTCGGCCTGGACTTCGGCTATGGCGTGCGTGCCAAGGTGCTGTTCCAGATGAAGCGTTACGACGAGGCATTGCGCTATGCCAACCTGGCTTTGGGCGTGAACCCCCGCATTGAGGACCGCACCACCGTGAAGGCCACGGCCAACTGGATATTGGACGAGACCGCGCAGAACAATTATTACCTCATCTGGGCCAAGACGGGCAACATGGGCGACCTGGGCGGCTTGTGCATCACCGCCGACCTGGCCCGGCTCATCGACCCCAATGACTATGTGTACAAGTATTATTACCAAGAAGGCGCTCCGGCTTGGGACACTCCTTACCCCACGTTGCCCGAAGGGTGCCTGCAATGCCAGGTGTGGGACATCCATTGGAATGTGTTCGGCCTGCGTGCTGAGTCCATGTATTACCTGGCGGCCGAGTGCCTGATCCGTTCGGGAAACATCCGCGAAGGATTGGCTCAGGTGGACCGCGTGCGGGTCATGCGCATCGAGGATTACCGGCCTTTCGCCGATCAAGCCGCATCGCTGACGGAGAAGGAGGCCATGAAGCTGCTGCAGGATTCCAAGCGTGTGGAGTTCTTCAATACGTTCGAGAACTTCTGCGACCGCAAGCGGTGGAACAGTGAGGCCGATTATGCCGAGACCATCGTCCGCGACCTCGGAGCGGAGTATGGCGGCCAGGTCTCGCTCCGTCCGGATTCCCCGTTGTGGGTGTTCCCCTTCCCGCAGAACGCCGTCTTGCACAATTCATCCCTGACGCAGAATTATTGATGATTTGAAGGGTAGCCGTATGAAGCGGAAAATTATACTTCCTATACTATTGGGGTTGATGGCCGCATGTTCGGTCATGGCCCAAATACAAGAGCCGGTGAAATTCAAGACCGAATGGAAAGCCTTGTCCGATACCTTGGCCGAGATAGTTTTCACGGGAAGCATCGATGCGGGTTGGCATGTGTATTCCACGGATTTGCCGGAAGGCGGACCGGTGTCGGCGACGTTCAATGTGGACAAGTTGGCGGGGGCTGAAACGGTGGGTCGGTTGGAAGCGCGTGGCAAGGTTGTCGAGCGGATGGATCCGCTCTTCGGCATGCAGGTGAAGTATTTTGAAGGCAGTCAGGCCGTATTCGCCCAGAAAATCAGATTGACGGGCGGGCTTTATGAGGTAACCGGTTATTTGCAGTATGGAGCCTGCAATGACGAGAATTGCCTGCCGCCTACCAATGTGGAGTTTTCATACACGGGCGAGGCTGCGGGCAAATCTGCCGGAGCTGTTTCAAGGGAGGCCGGGCAGGGGAAACTTGAGGTCACGGATGCTCCCGCCATGCGGACGGCTTATTGGGAACCGGTGGTGGACGAGTTGCGCCGTTATGGAGAGACCGGCGGACAAACTTCCCGCTCGTGGATCTATATCTTCTTCGCCGGATTTGCGGGCGGGTTGATAGCATTGTTCACGCCGTGCGTGTGGCCCATCATTCCGATGACGGTCAGCTTCTTCCTGAAGCGTTCGAAGAACCGCCGGCGGGGCATTCGCGATGCCTTCACCTATGGAGCTTCCATCGTGGTGATATACGTGGTGTTGGGATTGGCCATTACCTTGTTGTTTGGTGCCAGTGCATTGAACGACCTCTCCACCAACGCGGTGTTCAATATCTTCTTTTGCTTGTTGCTGGTGGTGTTTGCGGCCTCGTTCTTCGGAGCGTTCGAGATTACCTTGCCTTCGCGGTGGAGCAACGCCGTGGACAGCAAGGCCGAGCGGACCACAGGACTGCTCAGTATTTTCCTGATGGCTTTTACCTTGTCATTGGTGTCATTCTCTTGCACCGGCCCGATTATCGGCTTCCTCTTGGTGGAAGTCTCGACCGCCGACAGCATCGTCGGCCCGGCATTGGGGATGTTTGGTTTCGCTTTGGCGTTGGCATTGCCTTTCACGCTGTTTGCCCTTTTCCCGGCGTGGCTGAAGTCCATGCCCCGTTCGGGCGGATGGATGAATGCCATCAAGGTGACCTTGGGCTTCCTGGAGCTGGCTTTCGCCCTGAAGTTCCTTTCCGTGGCGGATTTGGCTTACGGATGGCGGCTGCTGGACCGCGAGACCTTCCTGGCCTTGTGGATTGTCCTCTTCGCGTTGTTGGGATGCTATCTGTTGGGCAAGATCAAGTTTCCGCATGACGATGACACGGCGCGTGTGGGCGTGCCTCGTTTCTTCCTGGCTTTGGCTTCGCTGGCCTTTGCCGTCTACATGGTGCCGGGGCTGTGGGGAGCACCGTTGAAGGCAGTGAGCGCTTTTGCCCCGCCGTTGCAGACGCAGGACTTCAACCTGTATGACAATGAAGTGCACGCCCGGTTCAATGACTATGATGCGGGGATGGAGTATGCCCGTCAGCAGGGGAAGCCCGTGATGCTGGACTTCACAGGCTACGGCTGCGTGAATTGCCGGAAGATGGAACTGGCGGTATGGACTGACCCGCGGGTGAGCCGGTTGCTCAATGAGGACTACGTGCTGATTACGCTGTATGTGGACGAGAAGGCTAAGTTGCCCGAACCTGTCCGCATCACCGAGAATGGCACGGAGCGCCTCGTGCGCACCGTGGGCGACAAATGGAGCTACCTGCAACGCAGCAAGTTCGGTGCCAATGCCCAGCCCTTCTATGTCTTGCTGGACAATGAGGGGCGGCCGTTGAACCATTCTTATTCGTATGACGAGGATGTGGACAAGTATGTGGAGTTCCTCGAGATGGGATTGAAGAACTATCGGTAAGCATTAATTCTCTCTACTCTATTCTTCTTTTATGACATGCCGGGCCTTCGGAGATTGTGCCGAAGGCCCGGTCTCTTTTGTCTCACAGCCGGCTCTTGTACAGCCGTGCCATCGCCTTCTGATACTGGTTCTCCAGTTGCAGCAGGTTGTTTTGGCTTTGGTAGACCACGGACACCTCCACGAAGTACTCAATCATACTGATTTCACCGCCGTCCAACGCCTTGCGGAGCAGGGTGAGGTCGCGCTGCCGGGCAAAGGTCTCGCGGTATTCCTTGATGGAGCGGCTGAGCTGCTGCGCTTCCTCATAGAGTTGCCACAGGGCGGAGGAGGCGGCCAGTGCGGCGTTCTCCTGTTGGTAGTCTGCGGAGAGGGCCTGGTTCTTGGCAGCCTTTACCTTGTGGCGGTTTTCGAAGATGGGGAAGGAGAAGCCCACCACCAGGCCGTTGAGCGGATGGCGCGTCTCCGTGTTGCGGCGGTAGCCCACTTCCAGCTTGGGCAACCAGCCTTGGCGAGAGACGGACACTTGCTTGCGGGCGGCATCGCTCTCGCCGCGGAGGGCTTGCAGGGCGGGGTCGGCGGCTACCAGTCCGTCAATCTCTTGGCCAAAATTGGCAGGCAGGGCAATGGGCGTGTAGTCGGTCAATCCCAAGGCTTCGGGGCCGGGTGTCTGAGGTTCGGGCAAGGGACGGCCGGGCGTCAGGGGGCGGTTGCCGTTGAGCACCATCAGTTCCTTCAGCTTGCTTTGCAGGGCGGTCTGATTGAGGCGGCTCTCGGTGCGCACGTTCAGCAGCTCCAGGTTGATTTTGTTGGTCTCCAAGGCATTGGCATCGCCCGTGCGGAGACGTTCGTCATAGAGTTTGGCCAGGTCTTCGGCATTGCGGAGACGCTGGTCGAGAAGCTGTTGCTGCTGGTGGAGCAGGATGATGTCCAGGCACACCTCCTTGGCCTGCAAGAGGATGTCTTGCCGGAGGGAGGCTGCCTGTGCGTCCAGGGCCTGGTTGCGCAGGCGGTTCAGCTTGCCGCGGGTGGCATAGAGCGTGGGGAAGTCGAATCCCTGCGAGATGACCAGCTCGCCCACAGTGATGTTCTTGTCGTCCGAGTCCCACAGGTGGGCGTAGGTCAGCGACGGGTTAGGCAGGTTGTTCTCCGCCTTGTTCTCCAGTTTCTGGGCGGAGACAATCCCCGCATTGGACTGGAGTGTCTTGTTGTTGGCCTCTATTTGTTGCAGGATGGCGTCGATGCCGGTGTCCTGCGCGTGCATCCCGGCGGCCAGGGCCAGGGAGGCAAGGAATATGGTTAGTCGTTTCATAATGATGCGTTAAATCATAATTTATCTATTTAATGAAGAATGATGAATTAAGAATGAAGAATTCTGTAGGAACCCTTTCCGACGCCACGCGCCAATTCTTCATTCTTAATTTTTAATTCTTCATTAAAGCGCGCTTGCGCGCGCTAAATTCCTATTTATCTTTATGTATCCACATATATACTATAGGTATAATAAACCCGTTGAGCGCGGTGGACGTCAGCAGTCCGCCGAGGATGACCTTCGCCATCGGGCTTTGGATTTCGTTGCCGGACAGGTCGCTGCCCAGGGCCAGCGGGATGAGCGCCAAGGCCGAGCAGAGCGCCGTCATCAGGATGGGGTTCAGACGGTCCAGCGAACCGCGGATGACGCTTTCGCGCAGGCCGTAGCCCTCCACCTGTTGCAGGTGGTTGTAGTGGCTGATGAGCAACATGCCGTTGCGCGTGGCGATGCCGAAGAGCGAGATGAATCCGATGACTGCCGGGATGCTGACCTCGCCCGTGGTCAGGAGCAGGGCGAACACGCCGCCTATCAGGGCCAAGGGCAGGTTGATGAGGATGATGAGGCTCTCCCGCGTGCTGTGGAACTGGTGGTAGAGCAGCAGGAAGATGATGACTATCGCCACGCACGAGGCCAAGGTCAGCGTGCGGCTGGCTGCCTGTTCGCTCTCAAACTGTCCGCCATATTCCACGTGGTAGCCTTCGGGCAGGTGGATGTCGGCATCGATGCGGGCCTGAATGTCATTCACCACCGAGCGGAGGTCGCGGCCGTCCACGTTGGCGCTGATGACAATCTTGCGCTTCACGTTCTCGCGGCTGATGGTGTTGGGGCCGGCGGCGGAACGAACATCGGCGATGTAGGAGAGCGGCACTTTCTGCCCGTCAGCGGTGTCTATCATCAGGTCGCGCACCTTGTCCATCTCGTCGTGCAGGTCGTGGCGGACACGTACCACCAGGTCGAAGCTCTTGCCTTGCTCGTAGACCTGCGACACGGCTTCACCGGCCAGGCAGGCACTGACGAACTCGGAGAATTGGGGCATCGTGATGCCGTAGCGGGCCAGCATCTCGCGCCGGGGCCGGATGACCAGCTGCGGACGCTCGATTTGCTGCTCCACGTTGAGGTCGGCCATGCCGGGGATGTCCTGTATCTTTCCTTTGATTTCGTTCGCCAGTTGGAACATGCGGTTCAGGTCGTCGCCAAAGAGCTTGATGGCGATGTTGGCCTGCGTGCCGCTGAGCATGGCGTCGATGCGATGGCTGATGGGTTGGCCAATCTCGATGTTCGCGCCGCTGATGGTGGAGAGTTTCTCGCGCACCTCGGCGGTCAGCTCGGCACGGCTGCGGTCGCCCAGCTCGAAGGGAGCTTCAATCTCGCTGACGTTTACACCCAGGGCGTGTTCGTCCAGCTCGGCGCGGCCCGTCTTGCGTGCCACGGTCTGTATTTCGGGGATGGACAGCAGCAGCTCCTCGGCGCGGCGGCCTATGCGGTCGCTCTCTTCCAGCGAGATGCCGGGCAGGGAGGAGACGTTGATGGTGAACGACCCTTCGTTGAACGGGGGCAGGAACGAGCGTCCCAAGGTGAAGAACAGTCCCAGGGCCACCAGGAAGACGAGCACCGTGCCGGCCAGTATCTTGCGTCCATGTCCCAGGGAGAGCAGGAGCAAGCGTTCGTAATACTTCTTCAGCCAACGGGCCACGGGCGAGTCGGCACTCTGTTTTTCCGTCTTGATACCTTTGTTTTTCAGCATCAGCGAGCAGAGCACGGGTGTCACGGTCAGCGCCACCACGGTGGATGCCGCCAGGGCCGTGATGAAGGCGATGCCCAGCGGCACCAGCATGCGTCCCTCCATGCCGCTCAGGAAGAAGAGGGGCAGGAAGCTGACCATGATGATGAGCGTGGAGTTGAGGATGGGCAGGCGCACTTCCTTCGAGGCTTCGAACACCACGTCCTTGATGGGCAGGCGTTGTTCGGGCGGCAAGAGGCGGTTCTCGTGCAGGCGGCGGTAGACGTTCTCTACGTCCACGATGGCGTCATCCACCAGCGAACCAATGGCGATGGCCATGCCGCCTAGGCTCATGGTGTTGATGCTTAGTCCCATGTAGTGCAGGGCCAGGAGCGAGGCCAGGAGCGAAAGGGGCAAGGTGACCAGCGAGATGACGGTGGTACGCACATTGGCCAGGAAGAGGAAGAGCACGACCACTACGAACAGTCCGCCTTCCACCAGCGACTTCTGCACATTGCCGATGGCGCTTTCGATGAAGCGGCTTTGGCGGAAGATGTCGGTCGATACATGCACATCGGGCGGGAGATTCTTCTCCAAGTCCTTGAGCGAGGCTTCCAGCTTGTCGGTCAGTTCCAGCGTACTGGTGTCCGGCTGCTTGGTGACGGTCAGGAGGACGGCAGGCTTGCCCTTCTCCGAGGCTGTGCCCAGCCGGGGCAGTTTGGCGCCGATGCGCACCTCGGCGATGTCCTCCAGACGGATGGGCGCACTGCCACCCGCTCCGGCACGCACCACGGCACGGCCCATCTCCTGGGCATCGGTGGTGGAGAGCAGGCCGCGAACGATGTACTCGTTGCCATATTCATAGAGCACGCCTCCGTTGGCATTGACGTTCATGCCCCGTGTGGCGGACAGTACTTCGCTTAGGGAGATGCCGTAGTGACGCATCCGTTCGGGATCCAGCTGTATTTGGTATTCCTTGATGTCTCCGCCCAGTACGGCCACCTGTGCCACGCCACCCGTGGAGAGCAGGCGCGGACGGATGGTCCAGTCGGCCAGGGTACGGAGGTCGATCATGGAGGTGGAATCTGCCGTCAATCCTACGATGAGCATCTCGCCCAGGATGGACGACTGCGGACCCAGTGTGGGGCGTCCCACATTGGGCGGGAGGGATTCGTTGACGATGGAGAGCTTCTCGCTCACGATTTGTCGGGCCAGGTAGACGTCCATGTCCCAGTCGAATTCCACCCACACCACGGAGAAGCCGTTGGTGCTGGACGAGCGAACGCGCCGCACGCCCGTCGCTCCGTTGACAGCCGTCTCGATGGGGAAGGTGACCAGTTGTTCCACTTCCTCGGTGGCCATGCCGTTGGCTTCGGTCATGATGACCACCGTGGGGGCGGTTAGGTCGGGAAATACGTCTACCTCCGTGTGCAGGGCGGTGTATGTGCCGCCCACCAGCAACAGCATGGAGGCGATGAGCACCAGCATGCGGTTGTGGAGGGAAAAGTGTATGATTCGGTTCAGCATTTTAACGAAGAATTAAAAGTGAAGAATTAGTGCTCGTGCGTATGTGCCGGTATCGCATTCGATGCCGAAGCCAGTTTCACTTGATAGGCTCCCTCGGTGACGATGCGGTCGCCTGCCTTGATGCCGTTGAGGATTTGCACGCGCTCCCCGTCCGAGGCGCCGGTGGTGACGAGCTGCTTCTCATAGCACTCCTCGTCCAGTTGGCGGTAGACGAAGAAGGAGCCTTGCTCCTCGGTCAGGGCCGATTCGGGCAGGGTCAGCACATTCTCCATGGGCTGGGAGAGCAGGTAAATCTCCACGAACGAGCCGGGCACGATGCCCCCGCGGTTGTCGAACTCGAAGGTGACGGGGATGTAGTATCCGTCCGTGCCCGATGCCTTGCCGTAGGACAGGAGTCGGCCGTTCAGTTCGCTGAGGGCGTAGGTGGTGTCATCGTACGGCGTGCGGAAGTGGGCCGAACCGATGTTGGCCAAGTCCTTGTAGTACTTCTCCGACACGTCGGCGCGGAGGAAGAGGCGTTGGTTCTGCGTGATGCTGGCCACGGGCTGTCCCACGCTGACATAGTCGCCCTCCTTCACCAGCAGGCTCTTGACATAGCCGCCGATGGGGGCGGTGACCACTTGTCCGCCGGCCGTCTGGTTCTTGGCCACGGCTTCGTAGCTGATGCGGGCGTTCTCGTAGGCTTCCTTGGCACGGGCAAAGTCTTTCTCGGAGACGATGCGGTCGGGCAGCAGGGCCTCCATGCGTTCATATTCCTTCTTGGCGGTCTCGTAGGCCACACGGGCTTTCTCCACCGGGTCGCCCTCGGCCATTTGGTTGGACGAGAGAGTCAGCAGGGCTTCCCCCTTGCCCACGCGCATTCCTTCGATGACGCGTCCCCGGAGGTTGACCACGCCGCTGACCGGAGCCACGGCCACACGCTCGTCGCCTTGCGCGGCCAATACTTGTCCGCTGGTCTTGATGATGCGATGGAAGGTGCCGGGTTGTACTTCACTGACGGTCACGCCGGCCGCCTTGGCCTTGTCGGGCGTGAGGACGATTTCGTTGCTTCCGCCGTGTCCATGGGCTTCTTCGGCCTCGTGGTCGTGTCCTGCGTGTTCGTCGGCAGAGTGGGAGTGGCATGCGCCGAGCAGCAAGAGGCCCAGCGTGCCGAGTAAGAGAGTCTTCTTCATTGTATGTGTTGATGTTTGAATGTTGATTATCGAGATTGATTTTTCAGACGCGCACAAAAGTACTGCATCCCGGCTGCAACCGGATTGCAAGTTATGCGCAGGATGAGCATAGGGGATTAGAGTGAGAATGCGGGAGGCGCACGAAGTCCCGTGGCACGAGTGAACAGCGTGTCATGCAGGGATTCTATATAAAAAGGTGTAGAAGGGGATTGTCCGGGAGAATGGGAAATCAGCAAGGCCAGGAGCTCTGTCGGGAGGAAGAGGATATCGTTCGACAGGGGCAACGGGATGTCCGGCCCGGCATCCGGCCGTTGCTGGAAGAAGTGGGCGGCGGGGCAGCCCGTGTCGCAACAACAATGGCCTTCTGCCTCGTCCGGTGCGGGCGAACAGCATCCGGCCTGCACATCATTCTTCATGCAGAGTACGCCGTCCGCGTGATGGTGATGGGGGATGACAGGCACGCCCAGCATCAGTATGCTGAGAAGTAGTAAGAGATATGCGGCGTGCCTTTGAGGTTTCATCTTCTGTTTTTGTTTGGGGGCAAAGGTAAGCCTTTTTGCCGAATTACCGGCCTGTGCGATAATCTTTTTCTCTTTGGACTATAGGATTCCAATGATTTATATCGCTTGAACAGATGCTTGAACTGCTTCTTGAAAGTCGGGTAAAGTTTAATCGTGTAGTTCATGCTTGAGTCCTCCCATGTTTGTCCTTTTAATTTTCCTGCCCGTATCAGTTTGATTTCCTCGCACACCTCGTTCAGGTCATCTATCAGTTCGGCCTTGGTCTTGGGGCGATAGGGCTCTGCGTCTTCAGAGGCAACGGACACGGCGGGTTCGGGTGCTTTGTATTGTTGTGCCGCCAGTTTCTTGACGTATTTCAGCAACTTCTTCATGCTGTTTTCATCGTCGGCAATGTAGCTTAGTTCGCGGAAAAGCTCCGCATTCAGGTTCAAGGTGCTCATACTTATTATCTTTTATCGGTTGTGCGGACAAAGATAACGCATTTATTCCAGTGGGGACGTTGATGGAGAATGTTTTTTTGAATCCTCTGCTTCTTAACATCCGTTTGCACTTGTTGAATTGTCGTTGAACAAGAATCCGCGTGTTGTTGCCGACCTTTGCAGCATCAGAACCAAAAAACAAATAGAATGATGAAAAGAACACTTGCACTGATGCTGCTCTTGCTCCCGCTTTGGCTGGGCGCTCAAGAGAAAGCCGTCTATCGTATCACTTATGATTGCGATGCCTTGCGTGACAACAATGCACAACGGAAAACTTATCGCTGGCAGTTGGACATAGGGGAGGCTACCGCTGTCTTCTACAATTCAGCTAACCGTCAATATCTCCAAGAGGCCGATGCGTTCAAACATTCCGATGATGTTATGGCGGGCATAGCAGGCTTGCAACAGCTTTGGGCAAAGTATCCCAACCGGAACAGCTTGCAGGTCTTGATTGGCAAACCCAAAGCGGGGAGATATATGTATATGAATAGTATAGGTGCGGATGACTTGAAGTATGAAGAAACCTTGCCCCAGCTGGATTGGACGCTGACAGATAGTGTGAAGACGATATGCGGTTATACCTGCCACCAAGCCAAGGCAGGACTGTATGGCCGCACGTGGACGGTATGGTATTGTCCGGAACTGCCGTTGTCCTACGGCCCTTACGTATTGGGTGGATTGCCGGGACTTATCTTGGAGGCGGTGGATGCGGACGGCCTGTTCCATTTCACGGCGGTCGGCATCGAGCAGGCTCCAGAGAATACCAAGGTGGAATTGGGACCAAGTATACATAAACCTGTGAAATGTACACGGAAGAAGTATCTGGCTCTGCGCAAGGCACGCTCCGAACAGACCTATTCGGATTTGGCGAACGATGCTTTGGCCGGATCGGGAGCGAAGATTGTCAAGATTACGGATGCCAGCGGAAAAGAGATTACAGACCAAAAGCAAACCAAGAAGAACTACCTGGATTTGGAATAAGCCGATGCGGATGCTCTTAATTATAATACTATGTGTCCTTGGAGTGGCAAGGGGGATGGCCCAGTCTCCCTTGTCTTTCGAGGGAACCGTGCACGATGCGTCCGGCCAGCCGCTCCCGGGAGCCAATGTCGTGCTCTACTCGGATGCAGGCAAGGTATTGACCTTTGCGACCGTGGGGCAGGATGGGCATTTCTCCTTGAAGCACGTGCAGGGGGCGGACCGATTGACCGTCAGCTTTATCGGTTATAAGACATTCACTCTATCGGTAACAGAATTCCGGGACGGACAGGACATCGTGTTGGTGGAATCGGCTTTCCAGCTTCGGGAAGTGATAGCCAAACCCGAGCGCATCGTGCAGCGGGGAGACACCCTGACGTATTCCGTGGCCAGCTTCAAGCAAGCGCAAGACCGCTCCATTGCTGACGTCATCCGCAAGATGCCGGGGCTGGAGGTGAAACCCAACGGCAGCATCGAGTATCAGGGCAAGGCCATCAATACCTTCTATATTGAGGGTCTCGACCTGATGGGCGGACAATATGCCGTGGCCAGTAACAACATCTCGGCGGACAAGGTGCAGAACGTGCAGGTGCTGGAGCATCATCAGAAGGTGAAGTCCCTGCGCGGGGTCAGCTTCAGCGAGCAGGCTGCACTCAACATCGTCTTGAAGGAAGATGCCCGCTCGGTGTGGACGGGGTTGGCTGACCTGGGTGTGGGCGTGGCGGGCAAGGGGGAAGGTGTGACGTATGACAACCGGCTGATGGGGATGCAGTTCAACAAGCGTTTCCAGACCTTGATGATGTACAAGAACAACAACACAGGCACCGACATCGGCCACGAGGTGCTGGACATTGCCAACCTCGGCGGCTACCAGGCTGAGCCGGGATTAATCAGCCTGATGGAACTGGGCGGACCGTCCTTCAGTGAGCAACGCTACACGTTCAATGCCAGCCACCTCTTGGCCGGCAACTGGCTGTGGAAGACCGGCAAGGATGCCGACCTGCGTGTCCAGGCCAGTGGCTTTCACGATCGGGAGAGGCAGCGCAGCGGGAGTTCCCTTACGTATCTGACCATCGACGGGATGCCCGTTGTCACGGAAGACTACCAACTGACCAACCGACGGAATGAACTGAAAGGCGAGGTGTGCTACACGCTTAATGCCGACCGTACCTATTTACGGAGTAGCACGCGGGTCTATGCCGACTGGGACGAAGGTTCGGGCGTGATGCGTTGTAACGACCGGGATGTCCCCTTGCGGGTGAAGCCCTACAAGCGGGTGTGGTCGGAAGACGTGAGCCTGTCGCACACCACGACGCGGGGGGATGTGTGGCAACTGTTCTCGTCCACCGGGCAAACCTTCCTGCCCGGCCAGCTCCTGACCCTCAACGGCCTGACCCAGGTGCTGGACTTGAATCTGTTCTCCACCCGCAACCGGGCTTCTTTTAGCAAAAAGCTGGGACGGCATTTCCTAGGAAACAGAATAGGTATTGACTATCGGCGGCAATCCATCAACGGAGCCGTCTGGCAACTGGTGCAGCCCTATTGGGAACCTTCCACCCAGCTGAAGTTTGGTCAGCATAGGCTGGAGGGAGGCGTCAAGGTCAGTTATGTCCGCCAAGCCTACGAGGGGGCATCCTCCCGGCAGGTTTGGGCGGAACCTTTTGGGGAGTGGGAATGGAAACTCTCTGCCCTGTCCGAAATATCCTTGAACTACCGGCTTTCGGCATCGCCCCGCGAAGGGACAGCGTTGGTCACCGGCCCCTTGTTTACTTCCTATCGCAATCAATATGCCGGGAGCGGGCAAATCGGCGAACGGAGGTCGCATGTCTTGTTGGGGAGTTACAAGTACCGCCATCCGGTGACGGGCGTTTTCTTCAACCTCCGTCCGATGTATGTACGTTCGTCCGGCAATGTTTTGTCTGAGAATGTGTTGGAGGATGACGTCTATGTGCAGCGGGCCACGCAGCGCACCTATCGTTCGGACTCATACAGCGTCCATACCCGGTTGGCGAAAAGCTTCTTTTGGGGAAATACCACTATCGGGCTGGACGGTTCGTTCAATGCCACGACGTACGCCTTCCTCTCTTCCGGGCAAGTGATGAAGTCGCGGATGGACAGCTACGCCGCGTCGTTGGATTACTCGCTCCGCCCTACCAAGTGGCTCTCCGTGGAGGGAAAGTCCGGGGCGACGGTCACGGGGCGCAAGGAGCTGAGCGGCGCGTCTGTCCCGTTGAGCTGCGTGGTGGATTGGTCCCATTATGCGAATTTCCACATCCTGCCTGCTGCCGGATGGATGCTCTCGTGGAACAATGAACTCTATCACAGCAGCGAGGCGGGTTTCGGGTTGAATTATTTCTGCGACCTTTCCCTGAGCTATCGGGCGAACCGATGGGAAATCACGCTGTCGGCCAACAACGTCATCGGCACCGCGGAATACCGTCAGCGGGTGGTATCCTCCACGCTCCAGTCCTACACGTTGACCTATCTTCGGCCACGGGAGTTCCTGCTGAAATTCAGCATTGATTTGTAGATGGCTTACCAAAGGTACGACCTTTGCCTACCAAAGATGCCACCTTTGCCTATTAAAGGTGCCACCTTTTCCATAAAGAGGTGCCACCTTTTCTACAAAGAGGTGCCACCTTTTTGTTTTCAAGTTATGGAGGAGGCTTGCTCCTTGTCAGATATTTTGCTCAATAAAGAAGCCGGTAGCCTTCTCCCCGCTGGTTAATCAGCTTCACATCGGGGTCTTTGGCGAGGCGGCGGCGCAGGCGGGAGATGAGGGTCTGGAAGCTGCGCGTGCAGAAGAAGTCATCGTCGCCCCAAAGGTCCAGCAAGATGTCCTTGGCGGGGACAATGGCGTGTGGGTGGCTGCAGAGGCGTTGCAAAATCTCGCTTTCCCGGTTGGGCAGTTCGTGGCTTTCGCCCGTGGGCAGGTAGACCAGCGTTCGTTTGCCAGGGTCGAAGAGGTAGTTTCCGATTGACACCTTTTCCCGTTGCGGGACGGGGGTGGGGGTAATCCGGCCTAGCAGGGCTATGATGCGCACCATCAATTCCTTCATCCCGAATGGTTTCTTCAGGTAATCATTGCCTCCGGCGTGGAAGCCTTCCACCACGTCGTCCACCGTGCTCTTGGCCGTCAGGAAGAGGATGGGCGTGTGTCGGTCGGTCTCGCGGATTTTCCGCACCATATCCAGGCCGGACAACTGGGGCATCATAATGTCTGCCACCAGGATGTCCGGTGCCACCCGGGCAAACGCTTCCAGTCCGGCTGCCCCGTCGGCGGCCAGGGAAACTTTGAAATCATTGGCCTCCAGGGCATCTTTGATGATGCGGGCCAGCGTGGGTTCGTCTTCCACGACTAATACGTGTATCTTGCTCATAGGGTTGGAATTTCGATGTGAAAAGTACTGCCCTTGCCCGGCTCGCTCTCTACCGTCAGGCGGCCGCCGTGTTTCTCCACAATACCCTTTGCGAAGAAGAGTCCGATGCCGTACCCTTTGACGTTGTGTACGTCGCCGGTGGGCACGCGGTAGAACTTTTCGAAGATGTGGGCTTGGTCCCGCGGGGCGATGCCGATGCCGTCGTCTGTGATGGAAATCCGTGTCTTTTCCCCGTTCCGTCTGGCTTCGAGGGAGATCGTCACTTGCTTGCCGGAGTATTTCACGGCATTGTCCAGGAGGGTGGAGAGCACGCTGGACATCAGCTTGCGGTCCACTTGGGCGGTGAGGTCATCGGGCTGGACTGCAAGGGTTATCGTGCAGGGTTTCTTCGCACTCAGGCGGGTTTGGGCAGCGACTTCTTCCAGCAGGGGCTTTATGGGCGTGTCGGTCAGTTCGAGTTGCAGGCTGTCCCGGTTCTTCAGCGTGGTGGAGAGAATCATTTCCACCAGTCCCGCCAGTTTGTCCAGTTGGCCTTTGATGATGTTCAGGTATTCTTCGCGCAGGGTGGGATTCTCGCCCAGTCCGCACTCCAGCAGGGTGTCGCTGGCGGCGTAGGCCACGGCGATGGGGGTCTTCAGTTCGTGGGTGATGTTGCCGGTGAAGTCGTTCTTCATCCGCTCCAAGTCCCGTTGTTTCCGCAAAGCCTTTCCGATGAAACCGAAAGCGGCGACGACCATCAGCAGGATGCCCGCCGACACGGCCAGCACGCCTGTCATTTCCCGGAGGATGTGCGTGGAGAGGGACGGGGAGCGCAGTTCGTAGATGCCTACGTTGAGATTGGAGGTGATGGAAATGACCGGGTCATCCTCGGCTGGTTGATACCCCGCTGTGCTTACGGAGTCCATCGCCTCTCCGTCACGGAAGAAACGCAGTTGATGGGGCAGGGGCAGCCCGATGGAGTCCAAGGAGAGCGAGAAAAGCTCGTCCACCCGGCGGATGTCGAAATTGCCGGCGATGAATATCTCTCCGGCTTGCGTGTCGGGGTCGATGCGGTGTACGGTGATTTCTTTGGGCTTCCCTTTGAGGGTATCCATATCGATGGAAATGACTGTGCCTTGCGGATTGGGCGAAGGGGTATAAAGGATGCTGTTGTCCGACTCCAGGCTCTGGCGTAGCTTTTCGGCATATTCATAGCCTTCTGCCTCGGTCAGCAGGGAACTGATTTGGGTGGTGAGTGCCCGGTGTTGGGTGCTGTACAACCCATGCAGCCAGTAGGCTTCGTAAGTGGCCACGACCAGCAGGGTCAAAGCGGCGGTGAGGAAGATGAGGTGGCGTTTGAGAAAGGACATGTCTTGGGAATTAGTTGTAGGATTTACCGCGCAAAGATAAACAATCAAGCGCGGACTCCGAAGCATCTTCTCCGAAATCCGTGCTTGCATCTGCTTTACTCGCTCAGCCCGTATTCCCCTGCTTCTTCCGTCACCTGCTGTTGCAGCTCTTCCAGCGTATATTCCTTTCCGCTGAACTGCACCGTGGCTACGGGCGGGTCAAGGGTGACGGTGGCGCTGACGCCATCCAACTTGTTCAAGGCTTTCTCTACATGCATGCGGCAGTGGTTGCACATCATGCCGCTTACTTTGAATTGCTTTTTCATTGTTTTCTTTTCGATTTTATTAGGGTTATCTGTTTTAATGGTGTTTCCTGTAAATTCTTCATTCTTCATTTTTAATTCTTCATTATTCGATAGTTTTTTCCGCCGGAGCCGCAGACTGTTCGTCACCACGCTGACGCTGCTGAACGCCATGGCTGCCCCGCCAATCATGGGGTTGAGCAGGAAGCCGCAGACGGGGTAGAGCACACCGGCGGCGATGGGCACACCTATGGTGTTGTAGATGAAGGCCCAGAAGAGGTTCTGCCGGATGGTGCGCACGGTCAGTCGCGAGAGGTGCAGGGCTTCGGGTATCTTGCGGAGGTCGGACGAGATGAGCGTCATCTTCGCCACATCCATGGCAATGTCGCTGCCGCTGCCCATGGCAATGCTGAGGTCGGCTTGCGCCAGGGCGGCACTGTCGTTGATGCCGTCGCCCACCATGGCCACCACCTTGCCCTCGTCTTGCAACTGACGTACAAATGCCGCCTTGTCTTGTGGCAATACGCCCGCCTTGTATTTCGCGATACCGGCTTGGTGGGCAATGGCCCCGGCGGTGGCTTCATTGTCACCCGTCAGCAAGTGGACGTCGATGCCCTCGTCTTGCAGGGTGCGGATGGCCTCGACGGACGAAGGCTTGATGCGGTCGGCAATGGTGATGACGGCCAGGGCTTCCGTCTCGTTGGCAAACCAGATGACCGTCTGCGCTTCCGCTTCCCAAGCCGTGGCGGCTTCTTGTAGGGCGGGGGAGATGTGTCTGCCTTCCACCAAGCGGTGGTTGCCCGCATAATAGTTCATTCCTTGATAAATACCTTTCACGCCTCGTCCCGTCAGACTTTCAAAGTTATCTATATTTAATTCTTCATTATTCATTCTTAATTCTTCATTCATCAAGATGGCTTCTGCCAGCGGATGCTCGGACCTCCGCTCCAAGGCCAAGAGGACGGGCGCATACCGGCGGGCTTCCTCGTTCGTCCAACGGATATGTTGCACGGCAGGATGTCCTTCGGTCACGGTGCCCGTCTTGTCCAGCACCACGGCGTTGACCTTGCGGGCCGTCTCCAGGCTCTCGGCGTCCTTGATGAGGATGCCCCGCTCGGCTCCCTTGCCGATGCCCACCATGATGGCCGTAGGCGTGGCCAATCCCAGGGCACAGGGGCAGGCAATGATGAGTACCGTCACCAGCGCCAGCATGCCGTGGGTGAAGCCCTCCGAAGGGGCAAGCACCATCCACAGCACGAAGGACAGCAGCGCGATGCCCATGATGGTCGGCACGAAGACGGCAGCCACCCGGTCCACCAGCTTTTGTACGGGAGCCTTGGAGCCTTGCGCATCCTGCACCAGGTGGATGATGCGGGCCAGGAGCGTATCCGTCCCCACCTTCTCCGCCCGGAAGCGGAAGCTGCCTTTCTGGTTGATGGTGCCGGCATAGACCTTGGCGTCCGGTCGTTTGGCCACGGGCACGGGTTCGCCGCTCAGCATGCTCTCGTCCACGTAGGAGTTACCGTCGGTCACCGTGCCGTCCACGGCGATGCGTTCGCCAGGCTTCACCAGGATGAGGTCGCCGGGCTTCACTTGGGTGATGGGAACTTCTTTTAATGAAGAATGAAGAATGTCGGCTTCGCCTCCGAATGAAGAATCTTCGTCGCTGCCTCCCAATTCTTCATTCTTCATTCT